>CAZSRS010000053.1:0-21991 GCA_964609625.1 uncultured Desulfovibrionaceae bacterium | reverse complement strand
AATAACCATGTTTCATGCATCGGGGTGTCCTGCCCGACATGGCGACTAAGGTGGATTCCTGTTTGTCCACGCCGCTGACGACACTACTCGGCTTCACAGGACAAGTTGGCTCGAGCGCAACTTGATATCGCGCGGCAAAACGCCGCTCCGCAGACTGTCTCGAAACACCAACCCGCGGCCAGGGGACCGTTTGGAGCTTTGGTCCTTCCACAAAGGGACTCAACCCGAACGAGGGTTTTTCCAAGCAATGAAACGCCGTTCCAGATAACGCAGGGCCAGGTCCATGAGAATGACGATCAGTGAAAGGACCAGGACAACAGCCAGAACACGCTGCGTCATGAACAAGGTCAGGCCCTCCATGATCAAATGCCCGAGTCCTGTGTCCGAAGCCACGAATTCGCCCACAATGGCGGCGATGAGCGACGCCCCAAGGCTGGCACGCAACCCCACCATGATCCAGGGGATGCAACTGGGCACCGAGATTTTCCACAGTATCTGCCACGCAGTGGCGCCCATGGCTTTAGCCGCATCCACCAATTCCTGATCAACCGCGCGTATCCCGGCGTATGTATTGAAAAAAATGAGAAAGAACACCACCAGCCAGACAAAGACGATCTTGCCAAGGATGCCCAGCCCGAACCAGAGGATGAACAAGGGGGCAATGGCGATCTTCGGGACAGCATACAAGCCCATGATCACCGGGTCCAAGGTGCGGGCCAGGAATTCGTTTCTTCCCAAAACGACGCCTACGACAACACCGCACGACGTTCCTAGGATCAGGCCAATGAAAACCTCCTGCATGGTCATGGACAAATGGGGGAACAACTTGCCGGTTGAGATCAATCCATACAAATCCAGGCCGATCTCAACCGGACTGCTAAAAAAGAACGTGTCTAGGCGCCCGGTTCTGGATCCCAATTCCCAGCCGACAAAGAACAAGGAAATGATGGTAAAACGAAGGAGTGTGATCAGTCGTTTCCGGCTTCGGATCCTTGCCGCCATACGTTGAGCGGAGGCCACTTCACCACTTCGCTGCTCAGTTCTTTCCACAATTCCCTCAATATCTCGCCAAAGCGTTGTGTAATGCGTATCTCACTGTTACGCGGCCTGGGGAGGTCAATTACATACTCGCGTTTAATGCTCGACGGCCTAGCTGTCATCAGAAGGACGCGATCCGCCAAGCAGATGGCCTCCGTGAGGTCGTGGGTCACAAACACGATGGTTTTTCGGGTCTCGTCCCAGATGTGCAGGATGTCATCAACCAGGAAATCCCGCGTCTGCACGTCCAGGGCCCCGAACGGCTCGTCCATGAAGATGGTTTCCGGGTCGTAGGCCAGGGTACGCATGATGGCCACCCGCTTCTTCATGCCCCCGGAAAGCTCGAAGGGATAGCTCCTCTCGAAGCCCTCCAGGCCCATGCGCCTGATCATGTCCAGAGCCCTCTTCACGCGGCCTCGCGACGACACACCGTTGAGCTCCAACCCCAACGCAACATTCCGCAAGACGGTGCGCCAGGGCAACAGGGAGTCTGCCTGAGACATGTAGCCTACCCGCCCTTGGGCCCTGTACGCGGAGGCATCCGTACCCTCGATGGTCGCCCTGCCACCGTCCGGACAACTGAGCCCGGCCAGAATCTTCAACAAGGTCGTCTTGCCGCAGCCGCTGGGACCGACCACGGCCACCAATTCCCCGCGCTTCACCTGCAGGTCCACCCCACCGAGCACCGGCACGGTCTTTCCGTCCGTAAGTATGAAAGTCTTTTCGACGCGCTGGGCCTGGATCACCTCTCCTCCTGATCAGACGGTGGTCTCGCGTAGAAAGTCGCGCAATAACTGCAACGAACGATCGACGTCCTGGGGAACGTTGAGTTCGATCAGCCACCAGTCACATCCCGAGCCCCGCAAGGCCTTCAGAAGGGGGCGATTACGGTCGAGATTTTCCGGTGCCACATGGTAGCCAAGCCCGGTTTCCGGATCCGTCAACTCGATTTCATAGACATGGGCATTGCGGATGCGATCAATCACATATCCGAGGAAATCCATGCTGGAGCCGCATCCCTGCTCGACCCATGGGCAGGCATTGGCGTGACCCAGATCAAAGGTACCCGTGGCCCCGGACTTTTCGAGCATCTCCAGAAAACACTCCGGATCCGCCGTAAAACCCTTGGTCAGGTTTTCCAGGCAGACGGTCACGCCCTTGCCCGCGCCATAATCAACCAGCCGGGAAAGATTGCCGATTGCGGTATGATAGTCCAGATCCTCGATGGACTTCATGCCTAGTCCGATATGCAGAGTAATGCACATGCCCTCCATGGCGGCGGCGATGTCGATGCACTCCTTTTGCATGCGTACCGCGTGAGCGGCCTTGGCTGGGTCGGCCGAGGCGATCTCCTGATGAAAGAAGGGGGTATGGTAGCGCAGCAGGAAACCCTCGCCCAACAGGGCCTGAATGCTCCCGTTCTCGTCGGTGATGTCCTTTGGAATCCGCGCCAGCTTGGAAAAGGAATAGTCCACCGCCATACAATCGTTCTCGCGGCCGTAGGCGATCAGGTCGGCCACGTCCTGGAAAAGCCTGTTGCTGATGGCGATGGTGGATTCTTGACGATTCATGATTTCATACCCTTATTGAAGGTCCGCAGCCGCCCAGTAGACTGAAAGCAGCTGCGGACCCAACTTAAGGATCAGTATCGGAATCACTCGCACGAAGCTACTTGATGCCGAGCTTCTTGTTCGCGGCCTCGACGAATTGCAGGTTCGTGATCTCCTCGAAGGCGGGAGCCGGAGCCTTGAGCAAGTCCGCTTCGGTGTTCACCCGGACCACGATGTCATAGCCCTCTTTTGTGGTGATGCCGTCAAGACTGAAGGCGTCCTTGATTTCCGTCAGGTATCGCACCAGTACGTCGCGGTCCGCGTCCGCCCAATACTTATCCTTGACCACATCGATGCACTCCTCGGGCGTGTGGGAGTTGATGAAGTGCAGGGATTTCATGACCGCATTGACCACGCGCTGCACGGTTTCCGGATTCTGCTCGACAAACTCCCTGGTCATCTGGACATGGGCCAAGGGATAGGTCTCGGCACCCAGGTATTGTTTCAGGTCCGCAGCCTTGGAATAGTCGATCAGCACATGTGTTCCGGGCACTGCCCGCAGCAAGTGGTCACGCCACTCGCCCACCGCGCCCACCGCGTCGATCTCGCCCCGTTTCATGGCCGCGACCATGGTGCCCTCGATACCCACGGAGACCCATTTCACGTCATTGTCCGGATCGATACCCTGCCGACTGAGCGCGGCCCGGATCACGGCGGTCACTTCCTCCCCCACCTTGGGAACACCGATACGTTTCCCTTTCAACTCCTGCAAGGACTTGACATTCTCCTGAGCGACCAAGTGGAAAAGGCAGTTCCGGGTGATGTTGGTTACCGAGTCAATGGCCTTTCCCTGCTGGTTGATCTTCATCATCGAGCCGTAGGATACGGCGATGATATCAGCGTCCTCGGCGATAAGGGCCTCGTACACCCTTTGGCCGGGGGCGATGCGGACATCCACGTCCAAACCTTCCTCGGCGAAATACCCCGCCGCGCCGGCCAAAATGACGGGCAGCTTGATGAGGTAACGCCCCGGCTCGAGATAGGTGAGCTTCGTCTTTTCCGGTTCACCTGAAAACGCCGACATCGACACCAAACAACAGACAAGTACGACAGTGATAACAGCAAGATTTCGTTGCATAACAGTGCTCCTCCTTTGACCATGAAGTGGATTTCACCCCGACGGATGGAATCCAATTACAGTTTCTCCGCTGCCTCCACTCCCCGCTCCTGGCGGTGGATATTCAGCACCAGGGCCACGGCGATGGTGCCGTAGGCCACAAATGTCCTGAAGTATTCACCCAGAGCGGCGTTGTCGAAAAGGTTTTGCCCTGCCTGGGGCGAGACGATGAACAATGTGTGGAAGAGCAGAACACCGACCAGAGCGTGGCGCACATGCGCGTGCCGGATGGTCGCGCCGCCGGCCAGCAGAGCCGCGCAGGAGAAGATATCCGAGTTCAAATGCGCCGTGTAGACGTTGAGCATGCCGATGTTCTGGGTGTAGATCACCTGGCCCAGGCAGGCCAGCATCATGGAGGCCATCATGGCCTTGATCCGCACCTTGTCCACATCGATACCCACCAATCGCGCCTTTTCCTGGCTTTCGCCCACCGCCCGGAACTGTTGCCCCAGGCGGGTACGCAAAAGCCAGACCACAGCCCCGGCCACGGTCAGCACCAGCAGGATCATGAACAGGGGCAATTCCAATCCGTGGACGTCCTGCAACCAGATTTTGTCGATGATGTTCCGGAATCTCTCGAGATCGACCATGTTGCGGATGCCGATCCCGCGCGAGAGCATCATCTCCTGGTTGTTCGGCGTGATGACCGTGCCGTAGCCCACCATAAACACCAGCTGGTAAATACTGGTGGCCACGAAACCGATGATGATCGTGGTAATCATCTCCTTGCCCTTCACGCAGTTGAGCGTGAGCCCGATGAGCCAGCCCGCGCCCGCCGACAGGGGCAGTCCCACCAGCAGGATGAACAGCAGCCCGTTGGCGCCGGACAATTGATAGTCCACGGCCAGGACCAGCCCCACCTGGGCGCACATGGACCCAACCACGATGGCGAAATTCAAACCCATGCCGGCCACCACGGGTACGATCAGGGCCAGGGCCAGGACCCCGTCGCGGATGAAGCGCACCACCACCTCGTTGGCCACGAACAGCGGAGGCATCTGCGAAAAGTAGACACCCACGAGCGACAGCGCCACGAACACGAAGGGAACAGGGTTAAGCCGTCGCACGCCGCCTCCGCAACCCCTCGTATACTAGGGCGTAGAGAATGATGGCGTTGGAGACTAACATGCGGAATATCTCCGCCACCTCGGGCACCAGCATGGCATTGGCAATGGGACCGGAGACGATGTAGGTGGTCTGGAACAGGTATGTGCCCAAGACCACGTGCAGCACGGTGGTACCCCGGCCCAGGCTGCCGCCCACAAGCACCGCCGAGGCAGCCGGAAAGGCCATCATCAGCGGGGCATCGTAGAGTTCGATGAATCCGTAGCTCTGGGCGTAAACGCAGATCCCCCAGGCCCCGAGCACTGTGGAGAGCATCACGGCCAGTATCCTGACACGCTCCACCCGCACACCGGCCAATCGGGCGAAGCCCTCGTTCTCCCCAGCTGCCAGCATGGCCCGACCGAGACTGGTCCGGAAGAACTGCCAGACCAGGAGGCAAAGCACGGCGAAGAACCCGAGCAGGCCCAACGGCACTTTCAGCCCCAGCGCATTCACGTTCAGCAGGTCGTTGAGCGCCTTGCCGAAATAGCTCTTGAGTCCGATGGTGGGGCGCATGCCCTTGCCGCCGATGGGCCAGAGCATGGCCGGATTGCTGAAGGGCGCGGTGGCCCAGAAAAAATTCATCACCGAAATGAAGGAGAAACCGATGAAGGTGGCCGCAATCTCCTCCTTGCCTTTGACCCGGCTCAGTATCCGGCCGTAGACCCAGCCAAAAGCCAGAGCCGGGGGCAGCGAAAGCACAAGGGCGCCGAAAAAACCGCCCAAGCCGGCCAAGCGCACGTCAACGGCCATGCACATACCCAGCAGCCCAGCCGAAATGGCCACGGGCAGGCCGAAGTTGATGCCCACCCCCGCGTTGAGCATGGGTGCCAACGAGAGTACCAAAACCCCGTTCATCACCAGACGCACCAAGGAGTCGCTGAAAATGGCGGAGAGCACGATGTCCAGGCGCCATGCCGCGACCATCAGCAGAAACAGAAAGCAGATGATGAACAACTGCGGGATGTGCAGTTTGGGTTTCACGCGGGGGTAGCCTCCTGCTCTTCGAGTTCCCCGGAAAAGGCCAGGGCAAAATCCCGTTCGCAGCGCTCTGGAGGCAGTATGCTCTCGATGCGGCCGCCATGCACAACGGCGATGCGGTCGCAGACGCGACGAAGCTCCTCCAGCTCGCTGGAGGCCATGACAATGGTGGTGCCGTGCGTCTGGTTGATGCCGATCAACAGTTCCAGGATGCGCTCCTTGGCCTGGATGTCCACCCCGCGCGTGGGTTCGGAGACAAAGAGCAGGTCGGGGCGAACAGCCAGGGCCTGGGCCATGACCACCTTCTGCTGGTTGCCTCCCGAGAGTTCGTCCACCCTCTGGCGCACGGAGCGGCACTTGATCTGGAACTCCCGCACGCGCTCCTTGGCGTATGTCTCGCCGCGCGAAACATGCAGGGGGCGCAGGCAACGTAGCGGCAGGGGGTAGAGAAAGCGCCCCGTGCTCCAGGCCGCGGGCAGGACCATGTTCTCCATGACCGAATGATCCAGAAGCAGACCCATGGCCCGCCGGTCCTCGGGCATGTAGTAGAGGCCGTGGCCGATCATGGTCACGGGGTGGGGCTTCAAGACCGGTCCGCCCTTCAGGTGCACACTGCCTTGGCTGGGGCAGAGTCCCATCACGCCAGGGGCCAGGGCCATCTTGCCGTGACCGGAGAAGCCAGCCAGGCCCAGGATTTCGCCCCGCCGCACGTCAAGGTTCACACCGTGCAAGATCTCTCCCGGCAAATCCACGCTGAATTCGCGCAGGCTGAGCATGATGTTGCCGACATTGTCGGGATCGATCACGGGATGACGCCTGGTCTTGACCACCTCGCCTCCCACCATGGCCAGGGCCAGTGTTGCAGGGGCGGTGCCGTGTTCGAAGCGGCCGCTGACACGTCCGTCGCGCAGAACGGTGATGCGCCGGCAGACCGAGGTGACTTCCTCAAGCCGGTGCGAGACGAAGAGTACCGCAGTGCCCGTAGACGCGATGCGCCGCACTACGTCCAACAGTATCGCGGCGTCGGCGTGGTTGAGCACGGCGGTGGGTTCGTCCAACAACAGCAGCTTGAGCCCGTCCTTGGTGGTTTCCCGGGCTATTTCGACAAACTGGCGCAGGTTGACGGAGAGTGACGGCGGCTTCAAATCGGGGTCGAGGTTCAGGCCAAGCCGGGTCAGGGCCTTGATGGCGCCCTGCCGCATGGCGCCACGGTCCACCAGTCCCAAGCCGGAACGCAGTCGGTGGCCAAACAGGTTACGGCTGAAACCCAGCATCGGCTCCCGGCCGATGAAGACGTTCTCGGCCACGCTCATGCTGTCCAGCAGGGCGAATTCCTGGTGGATCATACCCACGCCCGCGGCCATGGCCTGGTTGGGTCGGGTTGGATTCAGGGGCACGCCATCCAGGAGTAGGCTGCCCTGGAATCCGCCGCTCGCGGAAATAGCGGGGCTGCCGAACAGGATGTTCAGCAAGGTGGTCTTGCCCGAGCCGTTCAGCCCCACCAGTCCGTGGATCTCGCCGGCCGCTACGGCCAGGGAGACCTTATCCAGGGCGGTATGACTGCCGAAGTGTTTGGTGACGGCGTTGATCTCGAGCATGGTATCCTGGCGGGGCGGACCAGTGCCACCAAGCCCGCCCCGCTTGGAAGCACAACGCTTAATAGTAGATGGAGTCCATGATGATCAGGTAATAGTTGTCGATCTCAGGCTTCATCTTGTCGAAGAACACGTCCACCCCGGCCACCTGCTTGGACACGGGCTCCAGCGAGGCGATATCCAGGGTCTTCAGTCCTCCGTCGATCATCAGCATGGCCACCTCGGTGGAGAACTCGGGGAAGAAATAGCCCACAGGCACGGGCCAGGTGGAGAGCCGTCCGGTACAGCCGGCAGCCGCGGCCTTTTCCTTGATCATGGCGTTGATTTTATCGAAATTGCCGGCGTCTTCCTGGGAAATCTCCAGTTCCATGGCGGCCGGATACCCCTGCGTCGGTGTGGGGCAGCACTGCTCGGGCATGATGAACTTCAGCTCCAGGGCCTTGGCGATGATCACGTCCTGCATTGGGCAGTTGGTGCCGAAAATGGCCGTATCCACGCCGTAGGTGGCGATCTGCCGGGGGATGTCCTCCTGCAGGAACTGCAACATGGGGGCGGGGCCAGCGCCGGTCTTTGGATCGGGCGTGAAGACCTCCACGAACGTGACGCCCAGCTTCTCGCAGGTCTGGCGCATCATGTCGCGGCGCTTTGCCAGCACTTCCATGGCCATGTGCGTGGGAAATGAATAGTGGATGAAGGTCTTGGCACCCATCTTCTGCGCCTTGGTGGGGATGGTGATGCCGCGCTGTACCCAGTCGGTGTCCAGTGCCAAGTCAACATATTTGGCCATCATGTCCGGGTCGTCCCAGATGGGCGCGGTGATGACCACCATGTCGGGGCGCTTCTCCTTGATCTTCTGGATGGCGGGCAGGATACCGGAGTAGCCGGCGCAGATGACGATGGCTTTGATCTCCGGGTCCGCGCCCAGGCTGAGGATCTGGGTGATGGCCGTCTCCTGCTCTTCCGAGTAGTTCTCGGGCAGGGAGATATGCTTGATCATGCCGGGATACTTGACCGAAACACGCTGCGCGCCCCGGAATTCGTCCTCGCTGGCCGAAAGCGTGGGCGTGACGATGCCGATCTTGTAGGGCTTCTGGGCAGCCAAGCCGGGTAGCGCCGTGAGCGCGAACGCGGCCGTCAACAGCAACATCCAAAGTTTCTTCATCGCTTGCATCTCCCTGTCTCTGTGTTGTTAGAGCACTTCCAGGAACGCCTGCACGCGCAGCAGAATCTGCGCCTTGTCGTTCTCGGAATAGTCGGTGCGAATCTGCAGATAAGGCAAACCCAGCTCCTCCGTGACGTACCGGTTCACGCTGTAGGCCTCCACATTATACGTGTGGCAGGCCTCCCAGGTGAGCTCCACCACGCCCTGCACGTTGTATTGCCGCGCGATGCGGCCAATGAGTTCCATGCGCGGCCGGTTGGGCGTCATGCACGGGCAGGGTGTGGAGAGGTACTTGTGGGCCAGGGCGTGCATGGGGTCCCCACGCTCCTCCACCCGCGCGGTGGTCTTGAGTCCGCCGCAGTTCTCAATGGCCACAACCACGCCACCGGCATCCTCGACGATGTCCAGCACCTTGGAATTCGTCGTGGGGCATCCCGTGAGCAGGATGCGTGGCCTTCGCCGCATCGTGTCCAGGAATTCGCGGTCCCCTGCCCGCCCGCGAATGTGCTCGGCCACTACACGCAGCTCGGCGGCGCGTCGCTCCAGGTTGCACTCGAAACCCGCCGCTACCTCGCAGACGGCCTCGATTTCCCGCCCCATGAGCAGGGGCACCGGCCCGGTATTCAGCGCATATATCTCCTCCACGGCCGCCCGCAGGTCGTTGTACAGCGCGATCTGCCCGCGCAACCCGGCCTCGGTCACCTCGTTGCCGGTCACGCGCTCCACGATGGCCTTGATCTGCTCCATCTCCTCCAACCACCAGGCCAGACTCCTTTCGCTCGTATTCTCCTGGGGCAGGGAGAGCAGATGCAACGGCTTGATCTCGGCCAGCAGCTCGAACATCTTCTTCTTGCCGTCGCAGGTCGCGTCGGCAAAGATGTACTCGACCTCCTCCATATAGGGGCAGGTGCGGTTCAAGGCATGCCCATACGTCGCCTTGACCAACGGGCAGAGCAACCTGGGCAGATGCGCCTCCGCGGCCTGGATGGGCTCGGCACTTCCGGAGCACAACGCCACGGGGATGCCCCCTGCCGCGGCGATGATCTCCTTGGGGGTGAAGGCGCAATAGACGCCGAAGATTTTCCGGCCGGCGTCCCGCTGCTCTATGCCTTCCCGATAGATACGTTCGGCACTGCGCTGCTTGTAACGAGCATCGAAAAAAGGTGTTTCCATGAACAGTTTCGTGGAGGTAAGGTGCCAAAATGTCAAATAATATATTTGGATGGATCGAGGCCAAATGCATTCGGCACTCCAATCGAAGTGCATTGCAGGCCAACACGGCGCGCCATGATGGGGGGGACGTCAGAACGTCAGGAAACAGGCCGCGACCAACGCGGCAACCAGGCAGGGAATCCTGACCACCAGGCTAGAAAAGGTGATCCTGGCGCCGAGCCGGGGGCCGAACACCGCTGCGTTGGCCGGCAGGAAGTAGGAGAACGCCGAGAACAGTGCATGGCCGATGGCGGCGATCATCAGCACCTTGGGCATCTGCGCGTGGAGCAAAAGCCCGTCATTCAGGCAGGCGATGGCCGTGGCGAAGCCCCCCATGACGCTCGGCAGGGCGGTCACGGTCACCAGCGCTCCCGCGGGGGGCAGACCGAACAACAACAGCACGTCCCCCACCCCGTCCATGAGGGCACGCGCCGGCGACATGGTCAGGAGGATCTGCACCACGACAATGCACGGCACGAACACGGAGGCGATGTCCCGGAACTGCGCCGCGCCCTCGCGGACCACGCGACGCCAGCCGGGCCAGACCGGCCAACCGGAGAATCCCTGCTCCAGGGGGGTCGGGGATTCCGGGTGTCGCCGCGCCTCCCCACGGGTCATGAACACGCCAGACAAGAAGATGAGCACGCTCGCCAGGATGTACAACCCGAGCACGATGCCAGCGGCCTTGAGCCCCAGGCCCGGCAGCAGCACGGGGGCGGTGAAGAACACGTAGAAGTTCATGCTCGCTGGCAGCCACCCCACGAGGTAGATGCCCAGGATCATGCGCCTGTGCACCATGCCCCGATGCATCAACGAGGCCAAGTAGGCGTTGGCGGAATGAAAACTCAGGAAGCACAGGGCCAGGTACAAGGCAAAGGGTCCGTGCAGACCGGCCATGCGCGCCAGGGGCATGAACAACGCCCCGCACTTGAGCCCGAGCCTGGAGCTGGCGAAAGCGCTGCCCGCAAGACACCCGGCCAGCATGGGCGGCAGGACGACAAGACAGAGTTCGGCCGCCTTTTCGACACCGGCCAGTGCCTCTTGAATCACATGGAACCTGGGCGCTTTTCCCACCACATCACGGCCATGACCGAGGGCACCTCGTACAGGCCGTTTCTGGCCCGCCGTGCCACGTGCTCCTGGATCAACGCGAGGTCCTCCGCTGTGGGGGTTCGATACTTGCCCAGCAGCAACTGCCACATGCTCAGGGCCGAGTCAACGGAGCGCCGCATGGTATAGTCGAGCATCCACACGTTGGGGCGATACCCCTCGGCATAGAGGAGATTGAAGAGGTAGGGGAAACGATCGGTGCAATCCGCCTCGATGCCCAAGGCCTTGTACATTTCACCGTGGGCCTGGTCGTCGAACCCTGCCGTGTCCGCCAGGCATGCCCCCCTGCTGCTCGCCGCGTCCATGAAACGCACCACGTCCAATATCTCAGGGAACTGCCAGGAAGCATGGCACATCAAGGTGAAGTCAAAGGAATTCTCCGAGATGCCCCCCATGGCCTCTTCCAGTGTCTGGCGACGGATCTCGATGTTCGCCAGGTCGCGCGCCCGTGCGTTGCCGGCAAGCCGATCGGCCATCTGGTCCGCGGGCTCGATGGCCACCACCTCGGCGCAGCGCGCGGCCAGCGGCAGGGTCACGGCCCCCACGCCCGAGGCGATTTCAAGGACTCGGCTTTGCGGTTCGAGCATCCCGGCTCGGAGCAGTACCTCGGTCATGGCTTCGCCATAGGCGAATTCGCTGGTGCGGATGAAGTCGTCGTAGTCATTCGCCCGCGTGTTCCAGTAGCCCACGTGACTGATGCTGCTCATTCTGGACATCGCCTCACGCCAGGCACTTTCCCAGTCAACTTTCATGGATTAAGCGCTCCTATTTTTTGATTGTAAACCAACTCGATGATATAATAACAAAAAGTGACTTGCAAAGTGACACGAATTGCGATAATAGGCAACTAAAATACCGACCAAGTTGAGCACACAAGGAGATCCCAAAATGAACCATTTGTTGCCGCGAATGCTGCTGCTTGTCGCCGTGCTGTGCCTGTCCGTCGGGCCCGCCTGGGCCGCTGAACAGATATTGCGCATCGGGGCGCCCTGGTCGCCCAAGACCATGGACCCGCAGATCGACGGCTATATGTTCACCCGCCTGGGCGTGGTCGAGGGGCTGACCACCGTGGACGACAAGCTCAACGTGCTCCCTTGCCTGGCAACGGAGTGGAAAATCAGCGACGACAAACTGACTTGGACCTTCACCCTGCGTGGCGGCGTGACCTTTCATGACGGCACGCCCCTCACCGCCCCGGTCTACCGGGATGCCTTCCAGCGTCTTCGCGAGAAGGGGGTACTGCTGAAGAACGTGCCCCTGGATTCCATTGAAGCGCCGAACGACTTGACCTTGGTCATCAAAACCACGCAACCCTTCTCGCCACTGCCCGCCTATCTGGCCAGGGGAGAAGCCGGCGCCCTGGCACCCGCGTCCTTCGACGCGGCCGGCGAGATCGTCAAGCCCGTGGGTACGGGCGTGTTCATGGTCGATTCCTGGACGATCAAGGAGCAGATCGTGCTCTTGCCCAACAAGGCCCATTGGGGCGCGGTCAAGCCCAAGCTGGACCAGGTCGTCTACAAGTCGATCCCCGAGGCCCTCACCCGCCTGGCCATGCTGCGGGGCGGCGAGCTGGACTTGGCCCAGATCATGCCCGCCGACGCCGCCAAGTCCCTGGCCGGCTCCAAGGACTTCACCATCCACACCATGCCCATTGCCCGTTGCCGCATGATGTCCTTCAACCTCACCCGGGAGCCCTTTGCCGACCCCCTGGTGCGTAAGGCGCTCAACCTGGCCCTGAACCGCGTGGAGATCGTCGACGCCATTCTCGACGGCATCGGCGAACCCGCCCGAACCCTCTTTCCCCCCCAGGTGACCTGGGCCAACACCGCGCTCAAGGGCTTCGATTTAGACCAGGCAGCGGCCAAGGAACTCCTGGCCCAGGCCGGCTGGAAGGACGAAGACAACGACGGGATCGTGGAAAAGGACGGCAAGCCTCTGCGCGTGAGGCTCGTGACCTATCCTGAACGCGCGGAACTGCCCCCCATGGCCGAGGTGATCCAGCAGCAGTTGGCCAAGGTTGGCATGGGTTGCGACGTCGCCGCCCTGCAACTCAACGCCGCGGAACAGAGCCGCAACGCCGGGGACTTCGACCTCTACCTCATGGGCAGGGGACTGCTCTTCGTGCCCGACCCGGACGACAACCTCATGCTGGACTACTACTCCGGAAACACCGTCAAGGACGGCTGGGGCGCCTTCCGCTACAGTAACCCCAAGGTGGACGAACTGCTGCTGGCCGCGCGCGAGAGTTTCGACCAGGACGAACGCAAGAAGATCTACGACGAGGTTCAGGCCATCTTCGAGACAGACCTGCCCATGGCCTACCTGAACTACTACGTGAACATCGACCTGGTTTCCAAAAAGGTCTCCGGCTACAGGATGCACCCCACGGAGCAGACCTTCAGCCTGGAAACCGTAGAGGTACAATGATGTCCCACCAGGACGTCAAGCAATTCATGCGTTGGGAGCGTTGGAACGCTCCCAACGCCAAGGCCTACGACGCCTACAGGTTCTTCTCCAGGGAGCGGGGCTGGCGCGACCTGCTCCGCGGCATGCTCCAGGGCCTGCCCTCCAACGCCACGGTCCTGGAGATGGGCGCGGGCACGGGCTTCATCACCTCCATCCTGGCCGCCGAGGGCTACCAAGTGCTGGGCTTCGACCTCTCCGAGGACATGCTCGACCGCGCAAGGCAAAACCTGACCACCAAGGGCCTGGATGCGCGCGTCAGGCTCTGGCAGGGGGACGCGGAGTCCGTGGACCTGCCCGACGCCAGCGTGGACGCCGTGGTCAGCCGTTGGGTGCTCTGGACCCTGCCCCGCCCCCGCTTGGCCATCGCCGAGGCCGCGCGGGTGCTCAAACCCGGCGGCATCGCCGCGCTCATCGACGGTCGGGTCCTGCGACAGAATTGGCTGGCGCGCTGGCGCGGAAAGCTCACGGACTATTTCCTGACCGGAAGAAAACCTGGGTGGCGCGATGCCTGTTACGCCAATTTCGACGACAAGCTGCCCCGCATCGGCGCCGAGGAAGTGGCCGACTGCCTGGCCGAACATGGTTTCGGGGTGCGCGAGGTGATCACGGACGTGGACCGGCTTACCGACGGCCTGGTCCGGCGCTGGTTCATGGGCAACGGCTGGACATCACACGCCGTGACCGCGGTGAAACCGACATGATTGGATTCCTGGTGCGCAGGCTGCTGGCCCTGGTCCCTGTACTCTTCGGGGTCAGCCTGCTGGCCTTTTTCGCGCTGCTCATCAGCCCCGGCGACATGGCCACCATCACCCTGGCAGCCAAGACAGGCATCGAATCGCCCTCCGAACAGGCAGTGAACGACCTGCGCCAGGAAATGCAGTTGGACGCGCCCATGGCCGTGCAATACGTCCGCTGGCTGGGGCGCGTGCTCACGGGCGACCTGGGCCGCTCATATCAGACCGGCCGCCCCGTGACCCAGGAGCTGGCGCGCGTGATCCCGGCCACCGCGGCCCTGGCCTGCCTCTCCCTGGTCATCCTCCTGCTGCTCACCCTGCCCGCCGGTGTTGCGGCCGCCTGTAAAAAGGGGCGGACTCTGGACCAGGCCACCCTGGCCGGATCGCTGTTCGTCAGTTGCGTGCCGGACTTCTTCCTGGGCCTCGTGTTCATGCTGGTGTTTTCCATATCCCTGGGCCTGACCCCGGTGGCCGGGTTCACAGATTTGCGCGGCATCATCCTGCCGGCCCTGACCCTGGGGCTGGCCAACGCAGCCCTCTCCTCGCGCCTTCTCCGGGCAAGCATGATCCAGGCCCTGGAGGAAAAGCATCTGTTGGCCGCCAAGGCCAGGGGGCTCCCACGGCGAGTGGTGGTCTGGAAGCACGCCCTGCACCAGGCCCTGGTGCCCCTGACCAGCTACGTCGGATCACAGTTCGGCTATTTCTTCGGGGGCGCGGTGGTGGTGGAGGCCATCTTTCTCTGGCCCGGCCTGGGGCGCTTGTTGGTGGATTCCGTCAATTCCAGGGACGTCTTCGTGGTGCAGGGCTGCGTCCTGGCCATCACCGTGTTCTACGTCCTGATCAACCTGGGCGTCGATATCCTGCAATGGGTGCTCGACCCGAGAACGCGTCATGCCGAAACTGTCCGCTGATACCCGCCGGGGCGGGCTCCCCGGGTTCGCGCTGGGATGCGCGCTCCTGCTGCTCATGCTCCTGGCGGGGGTCTTCGCCTCCTGGATCGCGCCCCACGCCCCCGAGGAGCAATACCTGGCCAAACGCCTCAGCGGCCCGTCGCATGAATTCCCCCTGGGCACGGACAGCCTGGGGCGCTGCGTGGCCAGCCGCCTGCTGCACGGCATCAAGCCCACCATCGGATTGGCCGGGGCCATCACCGTGGGCTGCCTGCTGGTGGGGGTGAGCGTCGGGCTTGCCGCGGTGCTCTCGCGCGGGCTGGACGCCCTGCTCATGCGCATGACCGACTGCTTTTTCTCCTTCCCGGCCATGGTGCTGGTTCTTGTGCTCGTCGGCATCCTGGGACCGAGCCCCGGCAGCATCGCCCTGGCCCTGATCCTGCCAGGCTGGCCAAAATACGCCCGCGTGGTGCGCAACACCGCCCTGAGCATCAGCCAGCGCACGTTCGTGGAGGCCACCAGAGCCATCGGCGCCGGCCGCTGGTACATGGTGCGGCGCTGCTACTTGCCCAACCTGCTGGAGCCCATCGGCGCCATCGCCACCATCGGCATGGGGCAGCGCATCGTGAGCATCGCCGGGCTGGGCATGCTGGGGCTCGGCGTGCCCCCGCCCACCCCCGAATGGGGCGGCATGCTCCAGAAAGGGCTGCCCGTGCTGACCATCGCGCCGCACATCGCCCTGTCCGCCGGCGCTGCCATTGTCCTGGCCACCCTGGCCTTCACCCTGGCCGGCGACGGCCTGCGAGACGTGCTCAACCCAGGCCGCCCCTCGGGGGAGGAACTATGGCTCAGATGAACGCGCCCCTGCTGGAAGTCCGCGACCTGTTCGTGCACTTCCCCACACGCGAGGGCGTGGTGCGCGCCGCGGACGGCGTGAACCTGGACATCGCCCCCGGCGAGACGTGGTGCTTGCTCGGCGAATCCGGCTGCGGCAAGTCCGTGGTGGCCCTGAGCCTGATGCGCCTGCTGCCCGGCTCTGCCAGGGTGCGGGGCGAAATCCGCTTCGAGGGCAATGACATCCTGAACATTTCGGAACAGGACATGGAGCCGCTGCGCGGCGGCGGCATGGCCATGATCTTCGAGCAGCCGGCCAGCTATCTGGCGCCCTCCTTCACCGTGGGCGCGCAGATCGTGGAGGCGGCCCGGGCCCATTCGCCCTTGCCCCCCCGCGAGGCCTGGGATTGGGCCCTACATTTGCTCGAGGAGGTCAGGATTCCCGAGCCGGCCAAACGCGCCCGCCAATACCCACACGAGCTGTCCGGCGGCATGCAACAGCGGGTGATGATCGCCATCGCCCTGGCCCGGCGCCCCAGGCTGCTCATCGCCGACGAGCCCACCACCTCCCTGGACCTGATCATGCAGGCCCAGATCATCGAGCTGCTGCACGAGACCGTCTGTCACAGCAACGCAGCGCTCCTGCTCATCACCCACGACTGCGACGTGGCCCGGACCCTGTGTTCCAACGCGGCGGTCATGTACGCGGGGCAGCTCGTGGAGACCGGCCCCTCGGCCCAGGTCTTCGGAGCGCCGCGCCACCCCTATACCCAGGCCCTGCTCGGCGCCCTGTCCGGCGTTGCGCCGCGCCCCATCCCTGGCAGCGCCCCAAGCATGATCAACTACCCCGAGGGCTGCCGCTTCCAACCGCGCTGCCGCCAGGCCGGAGAGCAGTGCGCGCACCTTCCTCCGGAAATGCACGGGAGCTTCCGATGCCATCTGGCCTGACCGCCCATGTCGGCCCGCTGCTCCAACTCCAGGGCGTGGTCAAACGCTTCCGCTCCGGGCTGTTCCGCCCCAAAAACACCGTGGCCCTGGACAATGTGGACCTCAGCCTGGATGCCGGCGACTCCCTGGCCATCCTCGGCGAGTCAGGCTCGGGCAAGAGCACCCTGGCCCGGCTCATCGCCCGGCTGACGCTCCCCAGCCAGGGGCGCATCCTGTTCGAGGGGCGTGACCTCCGCTCTCTCAACGGCACGATGCCGGCCTTCCGGCGCGACGTGCAGATGATCTTCCAGGATGCCGACGGCTCCCTGAACCCGCGCCTGAGCGTCAGGCAGCTGCTGCTCGAACCCCTGCACGTGCACGGGCTCACGATCAGCAACGGCAGCAAGGGGAGCTGTGAAGCCGAACGGCTGCTCGATCTGGCCGGGCTCTCCCCGGAGATCCTCTCCCGCCGCCCCAGCGAAATATCCGGGGGGCAGCGGCAGCGCATCGGCATCCTGCGCGCGCTTTCCCTGGGGCCCAGGCTGGTGGTGGCCGACGAACCCCTGGCCTCCCTGGATCGCTCGGTGCAGGCGCACATCCTCTGCCTCATGCGCCAGGCACAGGAGCGCGATGGCGTGTCCTACGTCTACATCTCCCACGACATCGCCACCCTGCGCCTCATCGCCGGGCGCGTGGCGGTCATCTACAAGGGGCGCGTCGTGGAGAGCGGCGAGGTACACGCAGTGCTCGACGCCCCCGCCCATCCATATACCAGACGCCTGATCGCCTCGGACCCGTCGCACCTTGTGTTGGGAGCGGAGCGCACGCCCCTGACATATGCCGGACCGGCAACGCCCGGCTCGCCCGTGGCAGCCTGTTCGCCCACGTCACCCAATGCACCCGATTCACCCGACGCATCGGACCTGGGCGATTGCTGCCACTACGCCCCGTACTGCCCCGAGGCCCACGCGGACTGCCTGCGCACGCGTCCGGCGTTGCGAGCGATAGGGGAAAGACAGGTGGCTTGTTTGCGGGTGTGAGCCCCGCTGTTCGTCTTGCTCCCTGTTTCGCCGGCATACTGAAGGGGGCGTGCGATGTCAGCCGGCCAGGGACGTGCGGTATCCACTGGTCTGGGGGGTGCGATGTCTGCCGGCTAGGGGCGTGAGGTGTCAGATTATCTAAGGGTGTGGTGTCGCAGGCATGCCGCCTAAGCGGAGGTCACCCCAGCCTCCTCCCCGCCCTAATGTAATTTCTCAAGGGGTAGGTATCTCACGTTCCATTGACACAGAGGGGAAGATGACTGGCGTCAGTTTCTCTGGTTATAGTCTTATGGAACGAATGGGTAACACCGCGAAATGCAGGCCGTGAAAAATGCGTTATCGAGGGGTAAGCCGAATCAAAGCCACTGTTCCGGCGGCCATGAAGAGCGCGGCGACGCCGAAGCCGATCATGGGGGAAAATGCGGTCCACAGCACACCAACCAAGGAACTCGAAATGAATTTCGCCGTTCCATTGACGGTGCCCAGAGCGCCATAACTCAACGCAAGGGTCTCAGGCTGAACCATTTCCGCCGTTACGGTCGATTCCAGCGTTTCCTGCACAGCCATATAAAGTCCGGCGAAAAAGAAGATACCGGTCAGCAAGGAAATGCTGTCAACGTCGAACCAAAATGCCAGCACAGCCAGGATCGCTGTCAACGCTCCCAGTACATAACCAGCAATCAGTACAGTAAAATGTCCGACGCGATCAGCCACGATGCCTACCGGATAGGACATCGCGACCTGCACGACATTGCGCCACACATAAAGAAGTCCAGCCACCTGGGCAGCCTTCACGACCCCCAGTGAAGCCGTCAGCAGTGTCGTGGCGGCCAGAATCAGCAAACTGTGCGAGAAGTCGCCGATGCCGAAAAGACCGACAGAGCCCAGATAGCGCTTGAATCTTCCCGGTAACCCGTTCAATGAACTGAAAAACTTCAGTGCTGGATTTGGTGAATGCCGCGGATCTTTGACCAGGGTCAGAAACGTCAGCACTGCAAGCAGGCCGGGGATTATTGAAAGCCACAACACCAAGCGGAAGGGTCCGGCGGCATCGTCCCAATGCCAGTCCTGAGCCAGACCGAGCAGCGCGACCCCCAACAGAGGGCCTGCCACCGCACCAATGGTATCAGTTGCCCGGTGAAAGCCAAAGGCCCGTCCACGTGTTTCCGGGATGACGGACTGGGTCACGATGGCATCGCGCAAGGGGCCGCGCAGGCCCTTGCCGAACCATGAAACCACCCGTCCCATTAGCACCAGGGGCCAGCCTGCCGCCAAGGCGATCAGCATCTGACCCACCGGAGTCAAACCATAGCCAACCAGCACCAGCAGTTTCCGATGACCCAGTTTGTCAGCGACATAACCGGAAACCATTTTCATGAAGCTGGCCACAGCGTCGGCGATGCCTTCGATAATACCGAGCGCTGCTGCCGGAACACCAAGCACGGCAAGAAAGCCGGGGAGGATCACCGTGGTGGTTTCGTAGCAGAAATCGCCCAGTGCGCTGGTGATGCCCGCTCCGACCACGGTACGGTTAAGCCAGCCCTTGGGCTGTTGTGCTTCAATTGGACTTGCGACAGCGTATTTATCTGTATTGCTCATTGTGACACCTCGCACGTGGCCAGCACGGGATAGTGGTCGGAAGCCATATCGGTGTCGGCGTTGCGGATGACTCGGTACATTTTGGCGGTCGATGCAAGCGCCTTGGAGGCCAGCAGGTAGTCGCAGCGCATGGTGGCGAACTCCGCGTCGCGATAGGCCACGGTCGGCACAGTGGGCGTTTTGTCCGAGTCCAGTTGATGGCCGAGGTCAACCCATCCAGCGGTCTCCAGATGTGCCAGTACGCTGCGGTCAATGCCCTGCAAGTCGTAGGCGAGGTAGCGGGTGCGGTGGTGTGAGGTCAGTGTAGGCCAGTCCTCGGGTTCTGGGTCATGCGGCGAGGCCGAATTGAAGTCGCCGGTAATCAGGGTTAGCTTGTCGGGTGCCGCCTGCACCGCGAGGTAAGCGGCCTCGCGACGACGCACCTCGGGGCCGTTCGGGCACAGGTGGACGCTGATGAAAGTGATCTGCTTGTCGCTTTCGGGCAATGCCACTTTGAGCGTAGCGGTCGCATGGTGAAAATGCGCGCCGTCCGCCTCGAAGCTCACCGCACGCAAGGGCTCGCGAATGAAGATGGCTAGGTTCTGCCCGGTGCGCGGTGCAACAGCCAGGAACCCCCGCATGCTGATCTGTGCCTCCAGAGCGTACAGCCAAGCCCCGCCGTTGGCATCGTAGTCTTTGGCCTCCTGCATCAAAAACACGTCGGGCTTGATGTCGTTGATCAGGCCAATCTGCAATCGAGCACGACGGTCGTCGCTGCCGTCGCGTCCGGCAAAAAGGGTATTGTACGTGAGGACGGTGAGTTTCATAGGACGTTCTCCGAGCATGGTTATTTGTTTTCATCGTGCTCATCGAAAACCCGCTGGGCGTAGCCATCGAGCAATGCCTCGCAGTTCTTCAGGCGCTGCACGGCTTCTTCCGCCAGGGTCCCGCCGTAGAAATCAAGCTTGCGAATCTTCTCCAGCCATGACTGAAGTTTCTTCAAATCGACATCGTTTTCTTCAAGCTCGGCATAAGTGAAATGGCGAGAGGCCGTCTCCTTGGCGATTTCGGCTTCGAAATCCTTGCACTTGCCGAGAAACTCGACGTACTCCTCGTCTCGGTCGGCTTTGAAGCGACCAATCACCTTGTTTTCTTGCGCTTGGTCCAGAGCAATCGTTTCCAGGAGGACGGACTCGCCCGTCATCTCGGCTATCTCGTTCTCGATCATTTTGAGGCGACGGGCGTGGTCATCGGTTTTAGGCAGCAGGCAAACACCGTTCTGTAAATAGACGGCCCCCATGCCCTTGAGCCGACGCCAGAGGGCGACTCGCTTTTTGGCGGGTTCGGCAGGGACTTTATATGTGAGCAAAAGCCAGTTGTTAGTTTTCATGGAACGAATATATTGTAACGACCGTAACAAGTCAATGGAAACGTTTCCGTCAAGTAAAAAATCGGCTCAGTCAGCGCGGGCTTGAGCGAGACCACCTCTTCACTAACCGGTTCGAGGTTGCTTTCCTTCTGGATAGCAGCGCACAGCGTCGATGATGTGGTCGTTGCCCTTGGAATCGATGATCGTGCCGTCCCGCAGGGTGTATAGGTGTGGGGGTGAACTGGTCTTCCACCTCAAGACCGTCCGAGGGGAAAATAGGCTGCTTGCGTTGCAGTGCCCCGTTGATGAGGCTGGTCATCAGTCCCTTGTCCGCTTCTTGATTTCCTTGCCGCCCGCACCGTCAGTCGGGTCATGCCGCCGAAGTCGTATCCCTTGCGCCCCGATCTGCCAGCCCTTCGTGTGCGTGCGCATGTCCCTGGAGCCCACTCCGGCGCTCTGCAGCTGGTTCATGTACTCCAGCACCTGATGGTGGAAATAGGCGTTGGCGTCATCCTTGAGCACGTAGCAGCTTGTGTTTCATCAAGTCCTAGCGCAGCAGGTAGGTCATGAACTCCTTGCGGGCCTTGAGCGCCTCCTTGACCACCGGCGTGCGGTCGACCAGAGCATGGAAGTGCTCGAGGTCCTTCTGCTGCTGGGAGCGGAGCGCACGCCCCTGACATATGCCGGACCGACAACGCCCGGCTCGCCCGTGGTATCCGGTTCGCCCACGTCACCCAATGCACCCGATTCACCCGACGCATCGGACAAGCGCGGCAGATCGGACAGGCGCGGCAGATCGGACAGGCCCGACACGCCCAAAACCTCGGACCAGGGTGCTTGCTGCCACTACGCCCCGTACTGCCCGGAGGCCGGGCCGGACTGCCTGCGCACGCGTCCGGCGTTGCGAGCGGTAGGGGAAAGACAGGTGGCCTGTTTGTGGGTGTGAGCCCCCTGCTCGCCCAGATTACTCTGAAAGGGGCGTGCGGCGTCACTTGGTCTGGGGGGTGCGGTGTCAGCCGACCAGAGGCGTGCGGCGTAAGCCGGCATGGAGCATGCGGCGTCAACTGGTCTGGGGGGGGTGCGGTGTCAACTGGTCTGGGGGTGCGATGTCAGCCGGCCTGCCGCATGCCGCCGGAGCGCAGGTCGCCCTGCCCCGCCAAGAGCCCCTCGATGGAGATGTCCTCGTCGAGTTCCTCCCAGTGCAGGCCATAGGGGCTGAGTTCG
>CAZSRS010000052.1:0-22950 GCA_964609625.1 uncultured Desulfovibrionaceae bacterium | reverse complement strand
TAGACAAAAAATGTGCACTATTTAGAGAAAGTCTAGACCCCGTGATCGCTTACCCGGAAACAGCTCCGGCGCAACTGGAAGTCTGGCCAAAGGTGCTACTAGCCCCGGATATCCCGCCGGATTCAGCGATTCAGGATGTGTTCCGCATCCTGGCCAACGATGAGATTCGCAACGAGTGTATCGCCGGGGATGTGTTTGCCGCCTATGGTGAAGGACGCAAGGTGCTGGTCCTCACCGAACGGACGGACCATCTGTCGCTATTGCGTGAGGCACTGAGAGATAAGGTCGAACATTGCTTTGTTTTGCATGGCCGCTTGTCGAAGAAACAACGGACGGCGGTGTTCGCTGAATTGGATGCTTTGGGTGAGTCGGCTCCGAGAGTTCTGCTTGCTACCGGACGCCTGATCGGTGAAGGTTTCGACCACCCACCGCTGGACACGCTTGTGCTGGCCATGCCTATTTCCTGGAAAGGGACCTTGCAGCAGTATGCCGGCCGCCTACACCGGGAACATGCCCACAAGCAGGATGTGCGCATCTACGATTACGCAGAGACCGACCAGTCTCAACTTGCCCGCATGTGGAGCAAACGCCAGCGCGGATACAGGGCCATGGGCTATGAGATCAAACCGATGGAGCCAGCTCTAGAAAAGACGGATGCTGCAAATACCCTCGCCCCCGCAATTTCCTACGACAAAAACGGACACGAATAGGACCAACCAGCGTTCCCAGATGTGAGTAGGATTGTGAGTATGTGAGAAATATTTGATTAATCTTTCCTATTTAAAACAAGGCATTATCGTCCTTCTTCGATTCTCGCCCCCGCCCCGTTTTCAGTTTTCTTCGTCTCTTTCTTCGCGCAAAGTCCAATTAGATCAAACGGTTAGTGCAAGGAGCGATCCGACTACGTCCATGGGCATCCAGGCTAAAGGCTGGGCCATGGTTTATTCGCCCTTGACCGCCTCCAAGGCAACCTTGGTCTTGAATTCTGCCGACGACTTCCTTCTCTTGGACATCCTGGGGATTCCTCCCTGCTTGTGGAATCCATCTTGTTAGCACGTTGTCCGATATTTTGGGTCCATCTCTTTCTGCGCTGCGGTTTTTCAGGTGGTCTGTACGCAGGAATCCAGCTCGTCCATACTGCAATACCGCGCCATGATGAAAATGCGGAACCGTGAACCCTTGCCGGGTTCGCTCAGGACTTCCAAACGCCCCCCAAGCAAGGCCAGGGCCTTGCGTACCGTCTCCAGTCCGAGCCCGAGGCCGGCGTGGCGCCGGGACAAGGGCGAATCGCCCTGGACCAGCCCGGAGACCAGGGCGTCCAGCTTGTCCGCGGCAATACCTATGCCGGTGTCGGCCATGGTGAAGCAGACCTCGACTTGTCCGGGCTGTACCTCCCGGCACGTGACAGACAAGTGGACAGTCCCGTATTCCGTGAACTTGAGTGCGTTATCACCGATGCGCCCCAGAATGAGTTGAAGCAGGGACATGTCGGTCAGCAGGACCGGGGGGCAGTCTGGAGAGTTTTCCACACGCAATTCGAGACCCTTTTCCGCGAATCTGGGTCCAAGACTGTGGGTGAAGGCGTCCAAAAGGGACTTCAGGCCCACGGGAGCGATCGTGAGGATGTGCTTATCCAGCCGGGTGACGAGGAGGACGTTGTCGACGATCTTCAGGAGGCGCTTTGCCGAGGCACGCACTTCCCCCAGGCAGGCCTGCTGCTCGGCATTCAACTGTGACTGGTCCATGAGTTGCAACATGCCCAGCACGCCGTTGAGGGGTGTGAGCAGTTCGTGGCTGACGTTCATCAGGAAATCCGTCTTCATCCGGCTTGCGGATTCGGCCCGTTCCTTGGCCTCGCGCAGTTCTTCGAGGGCTTGCTGGAGTTCGGTGGTGCGCTCCCGCACTCGTTGTTCCAGCTGGTCGTTGGCGTTTCTGAGGGCCTCCTGGGCCAGCTTCATTGCCGAGATGTCTCGGAAAACGGTGAGTAATGCTTGCTTTCCATGCAACTCGATGCGCTTCACCGTGACCATGACATGCATGATCGAGCCATCCTTGCGGCGGTGGCGAGTCTCGAAGTCGTCACGACCGGTTTCGGCTATCTTCCGGATGTGGGTCGCGGTCTCCGCGGGGTTTTCAACAGCCTCGTAGTCCGTGATACGCAGGCCTGCGAATTCGGCCCTGGTATAGCCCAACTGCTCGTGTGTGGTGGCGTTGAACTCCAGGGGCAGGGCGGTTTCTGGGTCGATGATCAGCACACCGTCGGGCATGAGTTCATGCAGGGTGCGGTAACGGACTTCGGCCTCGCGCAGGGCATCTTCGATGGCCTTACGGGCGGAGATGTCCGTGTGCGTGCCGATGACCCGCAGGGGTTTGCCCTCGGCTGTCCACTGGATGGCCTTGCCACGATCCAGTATCCACTTGTAACTGCCGTCCTTGCAACGCATGCGGTGTTCGTTTTGGTAGTATTCGGTCTTGCCCGAGAAGTGACGCTCAAGGTCGGCGTAGCAACGGTCGCGGTCTTCGGGATGGACGCGACTGTCCCACTCGTCCAAGGTATCGCCGATCTCGTGTTCGGCGTAGCCGAGCATGGTCTTCCATCGTTTGGAGAAGAATACCTTGTTCGTCTTGGCGTTCCAGTCCCAGAGACCGTCACCGGCGCCTTCCAGGGCGAATTGCCAGCGTAGTTCGCTCTCCCGCAGGGCCTGCTCGGAGAGCACTTGGTTGGTCTGGTCCAGTACATAGCCCCTGAGGTGCAGGAGTCGGCCCTGCGCATCCCTTTGGGCGATGGTGTAGTCGTGGACCCAGCGTACCTGGCTGTCGGGGCGTAGGATGCGGTAGTACTGCTCCCAGGTGGGAGTGGCGGCGTCGACGTGTCGCTGTACCTCCTCGGTCACGCGTGGCAGGTCCTCGGGATGGAGCAGCTCGGCATAGGTGAAGCCGGGAGTGGTCATGCTGCCGTCCATGTAACCGAACAGCTCCTGGCAGTTGGGGGAGGCGTACTCCAGTGGCCAGCCGGGATCGGGCCTCCAAACGAGGAAGACAACCGGGCCTCCGGAGAACAGGGATTGTAGGTACTGCTCGCTGTTTGCCATGCTTCCCTGCCGGTATTCAGTGTAAATGGTCAGTGGGACTGTTGTGCATCTTGCCCGAATCTTTCACGCCCCTTGGTATGACAGAGTACTGTACAGGAACGACATTTGTCTAGCGAGGTCCGCGTTTTAGGCGTAGTTTTTTCAGATTGGTGTGAATGAATCGAGTCGCGGATTGACAACCTTTGCAGATCAGGAATATGGAAAAGAAACCTGCGGAGAATCATTTGGTCATATCGTTCCGCTTCTGAGCCGAGGTGGGACAATCTTCCTTCCCCAATAAGGAGCGCTGCCATGAAAGAAGCCCTATGCGAGGAAACCGGAGCCGTCCAATCCCAGGCCGAACTGCTGCGTCAGGCCCAGGATATCGTCCGCACCCGTGTCTACTGGGCGTTGGGAATCGGGCTCGTACCCATTCCAGTGGTGGACTTCGCCGGGCTGATGGCCGTGCAGCTGGAAATGCTCTCCCGCTTGGCCAGGCTTTACGATGTGCCTTTCCGTAAGGACCTGGGCAAGACCATCATCACCACCATGGTCGGCAGCGTGGTGCCGCCCCTGACCGCCGCCCCGTTGGCCAGCCTGCTCAAGCTCATTCCGGTCATCGGTTACACCACTGGGGCGGTGAGCATGAGTCTCGTGGGGGGCGCCTGCACCTACGCCCTGGGCAAGGTGTTCACCAAGCACTTCAGCCTTGGCGGTACGCTGTTCGACTTCGATGTCGAAGCCTCGAAAGAGGAGTTCAAGCAGCAGTATGAGGAAGGCAAGGCCAAGGCGGCAACGGCAAAGGGCCAAGCGTAGACCGTTTCCGCTCCACCAATGACGCGGGAGCGTCTCCCGCCTCGCCGCCCCAGGAGCGAGCGAGGTGCAGGGAATGCCGCGTCGGCAGTGGTGGCTTTGTGCGATGATCCTTCCCAAGTCACGCATCATCTCCCTGCTGGCCGGTTTGGCCGGCCCCAGGCTCAAGGTCATCGTGCTCATGGGCCTGATGTCCGGCTTTTTCGAGGCACTGTCCGTGGTGTTCATCAACGGCGCCGTGAGCAACATCTCCGGCGGCGTCGAGAACTTCCGCTTCCTGGGGCTCTTCCTCATCAGCATCGGACTGTACATCATCGGCGACCGCTACGTACTGATCCAGGCACTGGGTGCCGTGGGTCGCTGGATCTACGATGTCCAGGTCCGCCTCGTGGACAAGATCAGGCGCGTCAAGCTCGAGCATTTCGAGGGACTGGAGCGCTCCAGGGTGCAGAGCGCACTCATGGAGCACACCGAGGTGATCATCGAGGCCACGCGCTACCTGGCCGACGGCATCTCCAACATCACCATGCTGCTCATCTCCAGCATCTATATCGCCTCCCTGTCCCTCAAGGCCTTTTTCGTGGTCATCACCCTGCAAGTCGTAGGGCTGTGGTTGTTCCTGCGCACTCAGAAGGCGGTGGTCAACGACCTCAAACAGGTCAGGGCCATGCACGGCTCCTTTCTCGCGGCGGTGGGACAGTTGTTGGACGGTTTCAAGGAGGTGAAGCTGAACACCGCGCGCAGCGACGACCTTTTCGAGAACCACATCGCGGCGCGCTCGCGCAAGACCCGGGATCTCAAGACCATCGTGGAGGTGCGCGCCAACTGCAATTTTCTGCATACCCGCGGCTTCTTCTTCCTGCTCATCGCCGCCGTGGTCTTCGTGTTACCGCAGTTCGAGGACCTGGAAATGATGACCGCGGCCAGCGTGGTTGCCGTGGTACTCTTCTCCGTGGCGCCCCTGTTCCAATTGCTCCTGGGCATACCCTTCGTCACCAAGGCGGAGATGGCCATTGCCCAGCTGCAGGAACTGGAGCAGGAGTTGGACGCGGCGGACGAGACCAAGGAAAGCCGGCCGGATGCCCCCCCCCATCTCGGCGCGGCGTTTGGCTGCATCCACCTGGAGCACATGCTCTACCAGTACGGCAACCACGGCAACGGCGACGCCTTCACCCTCGGGCCTCTGGATCTGGAACTGCGGCAGGGGGAGCTGCTGATCCTGGCCGGAGGCAACGGCAGCGGCAAGTCCACGTTGCTCAAGGTCTTGTCCGGATTGTACGCCCCCCATTCCGGGGAGTTGTTCCTGGACGGCACGCGCATCGCGCCCCACAATCTGGAGCGCTACCGCAACCTGTTCAGCGCCGTGTTCACGGACTTCCACCTCTTCGACCGCCTCTACGGCTTCGTGGAAGTGGACCAGGAACGCCTGGACGGTCTGTTGCACACCATGCAGATAGCGGGGCGCACCAGCTTTCGCGAGGGGCGTTTCACCAACCTGCACCTGTCCTCGGGGCAGCGCAAACGCCTGGCCCTGGCCGTGGCCTCCCTGGAAGACCGGCCCGTGATGCTCTTTGACGAGGCCGCGGCGGAGCTGGACGTGGAATTCCGCACCTACTTCTACGAGACCTACCTTCGGGAGTTGCGGGCGCGGGGAGCGACACTGGTAGTGGCCTCCCACGACGACCGCTTCTTCCACGTTGCCGACCGCGTCCTGCGTCTGGAGTACGGGCGTATCATTGGGGCGGGGGATGAAGCTACAAAGGGCAGAGGCTGAGCCATGCTGCGGTACTTCCTCCTGGTGAGCTGGCTCTTCCTACTCTACGTGTTGTACACTGGGATGGTCTCCCATGAGCGAATCGAGCCCAGCCTTGCGCGGCAACTGATCGCCATGTACCATGAGGTGAAGGAATCGCCCCTGACGCTGACTTCAGAGGCCTGCACGCCCATCATCGATCGGAGACTGCAATGCTTTGGACAGGCAAAGCTGAAAGGCATGGAGCTGAGGTATTGTACACAGGAGTATTCCTTCGCCATCATGGAACAGGTCGGGAAATCACTTGATTCCTTGCCGCAAAAGGCTCCGTTCCTCCAGTGCGTTCATTTGTGCCCCATCATGCACAACATGTGCATGGGAGACAATCATGAACTGTTCCACGAAGTATGCATCACCACGGAGCAACGCTGCGTGGAGTATTGCCTGAACCAGCATTGGAGAGGCTTCTACCGCCCCGCGGGTAAGGTGTTCTGGTAAGCTCGCCCGCTTCACAGCACAGGGATGGCCATTGCAATGAGCGTAGCAGACGGAGTGAAAGGGTTCTACCACCGCAACAAGGGCGTGCTTGCCGTTGTCACGCTTCTGTTGCTTTTCCTGCTGCTCTTCTTCTTTCCCAGCATCTTCATCACAATCTATCCCGGCGAGGTGGGCGTCAAGTTCAACAGGCTCTTTGGCGGCACCGTGCGCGATAAGATCTACCCTGACGGATTCTACGTCATCTTCCCCTGGGACAGGATGTACCGCTACGACGTCCGAGTGCAGGGCTTCCAGCAGACCGTGTACATGCTCACGTCCTACGGCCTGAACCTGGAAGTGGACGTGGCGGTGCGCTTCCGCCCCGAGATGGAGAGACTGCCCGAACTGCATCTTCGGGTGGGGCCGCAATACCTGGAAAAGGTGGTCATCCCCATGACCATTTCCTCGGTGCGTCAGGTTCTGGGCAAGTACACCCCGGAGGAGATTTACTCCACCGCGGCCGAGCGCATGCAAGACCAGATACTGCAGCAAGTGGTGGAGGAGACCGGCCGTGTGCCCATTGTCTACGACTCCCTGGTCATCGAGCGCATCCTGCTGCCGCCGTTGATCCGTGAGGCCATCGAGAAGAAGCTCCTGTTCCAGCAGCAGATGCTGGCCTACGAATTCCGGCTGGAGGCGGAGCGCAAGGAGATCGAGCGCAAGATGCTCGAGGCCGAGGGCATCGCCCGCTACAACATACGGGTTCGCGAGAGCATCACCGGCGACCTGCTCACCTGGAAGGGCATCAACGCCACCACCGAGCTTGCGGCCTCGAACAACGCCAAGGTGGTGATCATCGGCAGCGGCAAGGGCGGGCTGCCCGTGATCCTGAACATGGAGGGCGCGGAGTTGTCCGCGGCGGCCAACCAGCTGGCAGCCGAGCAGCAGTCGGAGCAGAGTCAGGAGCCGAACCCGGCGCTACGGGTTGGGCAACCGCCGGCTCAGACGAATGTTCCCTCAACGGAGCAGTCCGCAGAACAGCCGGTCGGGCAGTCAGCTGCGCAACTGCCGGCGCACCCCTTGCCGCGGGAATTCCAGACGCAGGCGCCCTTGCCGGGGGCGGACCGGAACCTCAAATGACCACGCAACGGAGAAAGTCCCGGCGTGGATGCGGGAGATGGCCATGATCTACATCGCGTACCTGATCGCGAGTCTTGTGGTGGCCTTTTTGGGCATGAACCGCAAGCTGGGTTTCTGGGGGTATTTCTTCGCTTCCCTGCTGCTCTCCCCCCTGGTGGGAATAATCCTGGTGCTGGCCTCGGACGTGCGCAAGGACCTCGCGTGAACCCGCGTGCAGCTCACGCCTCGTCGGTGCATCGGCGCCGGTCCTCGCGCACCAGCTCCAGGATCCTCTTGGAGCGCTCTTCCAGTAATTGCACGGAATCGTAGTCCGTGGGTGCGGCCAGTTTCTGCATGACCAGGGCGTCGCTGTCGAACCAACGCGGCATGAAGCCGCAGAAGAACCAGCCCTGGCCGCGTAGGTAATCCACGGCACCCTCCACCTGTGGCTGGCTCAGGTTGAGAAACAGCTGCCGGGCAGCGCAAGCCGCTGTCCGGGACTCGAAATCCCCCAGCATGGCCGGGAAATCCTGGGCCAGGGATGCCACGCTGCAACGGGCCACCCCGGCGGAGTCGAACGTCTGCTCGGTGGTCTCGCAGCGCCCCTCGGGCAGTGCGGCTTCGGCAACGGCGAATTCCCGTTCGATGCCAAGCCCCGCGTAGATGAACCGGGCGTGCTCCTCGTAGAGCGCGGGTATGTACACACGTTGCGGCGCATCGACATAGCTCCTGAACTGCAACAGGCAGGTGGTTCTGTTCCCGGTGCTGTCGTAGACTCCGGCCGGTATCAGCCCCAGCTCCAGGCCCACGGGGAGCAGCCTGTTGAACACGGCCATCTTCTGGATCATGAGATGGGCGCAGACCGCCTCGCCCATCAGGGCCTGGACAGGCGTGTGTGGCGCCAGCTCCTCGGTGAGAAACGCGCTCATGCGGTAGGCCACGTTGACGAAGGTGGCCCTGTAGGAGGGGAGGACAAGTCCCAGGCCAGCTTCAAGCAACAGCGGAAAGGGGGCGTGGGAGTACATGCCCATGTGTCCCACGATGTCACCCGAGGGCGTGCGCGCCACCACTGAGTAGAGCCTGCCAGAGGCGTTTTCCTCGCACAGCTTGTCGGGAATGTAATAGGTGTCTATGGGGTAGCCGTCGCCGTAGACTGCGTGGAACAACCGCGCCACACCCCAGGCGTCCGCGGGCTCGAAGCCCTCGATGGCGACACGTTGCCCCGGTTCCACTGCCAAGGGTTCTTCCCGGAGCTGGAAGATGGCCTCGCCCCTGGTCATGCAAGATCTGCCTTGCGCGCGGTGAGGGTCGCGAATTCCCACAGGGTGCTCAGGTCGGTCAACTCCGCATCGTCGTACTCGATCTTGTAATGATCCTGTGTCACCAGCACCATCAGCGGCAGGTCCACGGAGTCCATGCCCTGCTCCACCAGGGGGCGGTCCGGGTCCAGGTTTTCCAGGATCTTGGGATTGACGTAGGTCTTACGCATCAGGGTCAGGATCGTGCCCATGCACTGGTCAATAGCTTGGGAGGCTCCAAGGGCTGGGTTCATGTGGCGTCTCCTTGGGCCGGAGCAGGCGCCGTGCGCAGCACGAAGCGCTGGATCTTGCCCGAGGCCGTCTTGGGTAGTTCATTGCAAAAGACAAAGGACGAGGGGCACATGTACTTGGGCAGGCGCTCCAGCACGTGCCGGCGTAGCAGTCCCACGGTCTCGGGACCAGGCTCGAGATCCTCGCCGGGCACCACGTGGGCGCGCACCTGCATCAGGCCGCCAATGGTCATGCCGGTCACCGCGCATTCACGCACCTGGGGGTGTTCCATCAATGCGCTCTCCACCACCACTGGCGCCACCCAGATGCCACCGATCCTGAGCATGTCGTCGTTGCGCCCCATGAAGATGTAGGTGTCGCCTTCCCTGCGGAAGCGGTCGCCGGAGATCCACCATCCGCCGTCGATGTGGGAGCGCTCGCTCCACTCCGGGTCGCTCCAGTAGTAGGGCGAGAGGGTTTCGCCGCGCAACGCGAGTACACCTTGTTTCCCGTCGGGCACGTCCTGGCCGTTGTCATCGACAATTCTGGCTTGGTAGTGGCGGAGCAGCCGGCCGCTGACCTCGGGGCGCAGTCTGTCCAGCAGGCCGGCGATGCAGCAGGTGGACGCCTCGGAGGTGCCGTAGCAGTTGTACAGGGGGAGGCCAGTCTTCTCCAGCCAGCGCTCGAGCACTGCGCCGGGCAGGGGTTCGCCGGCGCTGAAACACATGCGCAGGTTGTCCAGGCGGGTGTCCTTGTCGAGCAAGGGCAGCAGGGCATTGATCAGGGTAGGCACGGTGAGCAGCAGGGTGGGCTTCTCGCGCTGGATGATTTCCAGCACCAGGGCCGGGGTCACGGTCTCGGTGCTTAGGATGCTGCGCGCCCCCACGGTGGGAGGGTAGAAGATGTTGTTGGCCAGCCCCCAGACAAAGGACAACTTGGAGGGGCAGAACAACACGTCGTCTTCGGTCAGATGCAGGACGTCCAGGGGGAATGTCTCATACATGGGGCGATAGTCGCCGTGCAGATGCGGCACACCCTTGGGGTGGCCTGTGCTGCCCGAGGTGTAGACCATGTAGGCCACGTCTTCCAGATTCGAGGGGTGGACCGTCAGCTCCAGAGCATGCGGCGCCAGGAGTTGGCCCAGGCTGTCGTCGTCCAGATGCATGACGGTGCGCAGTGCCGAGGTGTTCGCGGCGCTTCCTTCAAGGGCGGGGTGCGTCAGCAGCGCCGTGGCGCCGCAGTGGTTCATGATCTCCTCCACCTGGGAGCGCTTGAACAGCGCGTTCAAGGCCACGGGGATGAGCCCGGCGCGCATGGTGCCGAGAAAGGCCATGGCCCAGGCCAGACTATCCTGCAGGACCAGGACCACGCGCTCGCCGGGGAGCAGGCCGGCTGACAAAAGCAGGCTGCCAAAGCGGTTGCAGTTGTCCCGCAGTTGGGCATGTGTCCAGGAACGGCTGCCGCAGGTCAGCACGACCTTGTCGGCCAGGTGTGGGAGGCGGGACAGGGTGTGGTCGAGGATGGGCTCGGTCATGTTCCGGTAGGGCAGCACGATTCACCTCCAGATAGTCGGAATCCCCAGGCTGACGGCTCTATGTCATGCGAAGTCATGAATGCTCGACCATAGCCCCATCGACAAACAAAAACAATTGGCTGGTGAAACAAAGGCCCTTTGAACAAGGGGGGAATGGATTTATGCCGCATCGTCGGTCTGCTCCTGGCGCAATTTGAAGCGTTGGATCTTGCCCGAGATCGTCTTGGGCAATTCGTCGCAGAAGACAACGGCCGAGGGGCACATGTACTTGGGCAGGCGCTCCAGCATGTGCCGCCGCAGTAGCCCCACGGCCTCGGGGCCGGGCGCAAGGCCCTCGCCAGGCACCACGTGGGCGCGCACTTGCATCAGGCCGGCCATGTGAACGCCAGTCACGGCGCATTCGCGCACTCCCGGGTGCTCCAGGAGCACGCTCTCCACCTGCGCTGGCGAGACCCAGATGCCGCCGATCTTGAGCATGTCGTCGTTGCGCCCCAGAAAGATGAAGGTATCGCCTTCCCTGCGCACCACGTCGCCCGAGACCCACCAGCCGCCTTCGAGCATGGAGCGTCGGCTCCACTCCGGGTCGTTCCAGTAAAAACGGGCCAGGGACGGACTGCGTATGAGCAATACTCCAGGCTCCCCGTCGGGTACGTCGTCGCCGTTCTCGTTCACGACCCGGGCCTCGTAGAAACTATTCAGGGTGCCGCTGACTTCAGGTCGCCGGGGGTCCACCCGGCCGTAGACGCAGCAGGTCGAGGTCTCGGAGGAGCCTAGGCAGTTGTGCATGGGCAGCCCGGTCTTGATCTGCCACGCGGCCGCCACGGGCCCGGGCATGGGTTCGCCGGTGCTGTAGCAGAGGCGCAGGTTTTCAAGATGGGTGTTCTCATCCAGCAGGGGCAGCAGGGCGTTGGTCAGGGTGGGCACCGTGAGGAATACCGTGGGTTTCTCCCGTAGCATGACCTCCAGCACCAGGGGGGGGGTCAGGGGTTCGGTGATCAGGATGCAGCGTGCGCCTGCCGTGGGAACGTGGAAAAGGTTGTTCACCAGCCCCCAGATGAAGCTCAGCTTGGCGGGGCAGAAGACGAGGTCCTCCGGTCCGAGCCGCAGTTCGAGCTCGGGGAACGAGGCATAGATCGATGCATAATCACCGTGCAGGTGGGGCACGCCCTTGGGATGCCCTGTACTGCCTGAGGTATAGGTCAGGAAGGCCACGTCCTCTGGGGTCGGCTGATGCGGGTGCAACTTCGGTGAGTGCGGTGCGAGGAACTCTTCAAGACGGTCGTCGTCCACGTGGAGCACCGTGCGCAGGGAAGATGCGGACGCCCCGGCAGAGGGAACGGTCTCTAGCGTGACCAGGGCCGCGGCGTCGCTGTGCCGCAGGATGTCCTCCACCTGGAAGCGTTTGAACACGGCATGGACCGCCACCGGGATGATGCCAGCCCGGATGGCGCCGAGGCAGGCCGCGGCCCAGGCCAAACTGTCCGGCATGGCAATGGCCATCCGCTCCCCGGGGCGCAGGCCCGCTGCCAACAGCAGGTTGCCGAAGCGATTGGCGTTGTCCCGGAGTTGCGTGTGCGTCCAGGAACGGCTGCCGCAGGTCAGCACGACCTTGTCGGCCAGGTGTGGGAGGCGGGACAGGGTGTGATCGAGGATGGGCTCGGTCATGTTCCGGTAGGGCAGCATGATTCACCTCCAGATAGTTGGAATTCCCAGGCTGACGGCTCTATGTCATGCGAAGTCATGAATACTCGACCATAGCCCCATCGAAAAACAAAAACAATTGGCTGGTGAAACAAAGGCCCTTTGAACAAGGGGGGGAATGGACTCATGCCGCATCGTCGGTGGCTTCATGGCGCAGCATGAAGCGTTGGATCTTGCCGGAGACCGTCTTGGGCAGTTCCTCGCAAAATACAATTGCCGAGGGGCACATGTACCTGGGCAGACGCTCCAGCACGTGCCTTCGTAGAAGGCCCACGGCCTCGGGGCCGGGCGCAAGGCCCTCGCCAGGCACCACGTGGGCGCGCACTTGCATCAGGCCGGCCATGTGAACGCCAGTCACGGCGCATTCGCGCACTCCCGGGTGCTCCAGGAGCACGCTCTCCACCTGCGCTGGCGAGACCCAGATGCCGCCGATCTTGAGCATGTCGTCGTTGCGCCCCAGAAAGATGAAGGTATCGCCTTCCCTGCGCACCACGTCGCCCGAGACCCACCAGCCGCCCTCGAGCATGGAGCGTTGGCTCCACTCCGGGTCGTTCCAGTAGAACCGGGCGATGGGTGGACTACGCAGCAGCAGGACACCTAGTTCTCCGTCGTGTACGTCGTTGCCGTTCTCGTCCACGACCCGCGCCTCGCAGAAGCTGTTCAGTGTGCCGCTGACCTCGGGACGTCTCTGGTCCACTTGTCCGTATATGCAACAGGTCGGGATCTCGGAGGTGCCAAGGCAGTTGTGGATGGGGAGGCCGGTCATTTCCTGCCATCTTGCAGCCACGGGTCCGGGTATGGGCTCGCCGCCGCTGCAACAGAGGCGCAGATTCTCCAGAGGGCTGCCTTTACGTAGCAAGGGCAGCAGAGCGTTGGTCAGGGTGGGCACCGTGAGGAATAGCGTTGGTTTTTCCCGCAGCATGACATCCAGCACCATGCGCGGTGTCAGGGGCTCGGTGATCAGGATGCAGCGGGCTCCCGCCGCGGGAACGTGGAAAAGGTTGTTGACCAGCCCCCAGGAGAAGCTCAATTTGGCGGGGCAAAAAAGGATGTCCTCAGGTCCGAGCCCAAGCAGCGCCTTGGGAAGCGAGGAAAAGAGCGATGCATAGTCTCCGTGCAGGTGGGGCACGCCCTTGGGATGCCCAGTGCTGCCAGAGGTATAGATCAGGAAGGCCACATCCTCTGGGGTCGGCTGATGCGGTTGCAACTTCGGTGAGTGCGGCGCGAGGAACTCTTCAAGACGGTCGTCGTCCACGTGGAGCACCGTGCGCAGGGAAGATGCGGACGCCCCGGCAGAGGGAACGGTCTCTAGCGTGACCAGGGCCGCGGCGTCGCTGTGCCGCAGGATGTCCTCCACCTGGAAGCGTTTGAACACGGCATGGACCGCCACCGGGATGATGCCAGCCCGGATGGCGCCGAGGCAGGCCGCGGCCCAGGCCAAACTGTCCGGCATGGCAATGGCCATCCGCTCCCCGGGGCGCAGGCCCGCTGCCAACAGCAGGTTGCCGAAGCGATTGGCGTTGTCCCGGAGTTGCGTGTGCGTCCAGGAACGGCTGCCGCAGGTCAGCACGACCTTGTCGGCCAGGTGTGGGAGGCGGGACAGGGTGTGGTCGAGGATGGGTTCGGTCATGTTCCGATAAGGAAGCATGGAGACTCCTTCAAGTCGAGAATGGGAACTGATACCTGATACGGGCAGGAGGCGGAAAATTCAAGAAGATGGCGCGGCCGTTGGGCAGCGTGTCACGCCCCCTTGGGGAGGAGGCGCAGCAACAGGCGGTTGACCATCTCCCGGCGGTAGTGGGCCGTGGCGCGCAGGTCGTCAATGGGGCGGGCAGCGGCCTGGGCCAGGGCGCCAGCCCGCTCCAGGCTTTGGTGGTTCAATGGCGCGCCCAGGAGGGCAGCCTCGGCCTCGGGACAGACCAGGATGCCCGGATGCACGCTGCCCCAGGCCAGTCGGGCGTTTAGGACCACTCCCGCGTCGTCCAGCTCGATGCTCGCGGCCAGACTGGCCACGGCAATGGCCATGGCCGAGCGCAGCCCCAGTTTCTCGAAGTGTTGTACCTGTCGGGCGCAGGGGGCAGGTGGAGGAATGCGCAGGGCCGAGACGATCTCGCCGGCTTCCAGGGCCGTGCGCCCCGGACCGAGGATGAATGCTGACACGGGCAGGGTCCTGCTCCCCTGGTGGTGTTGCAGTTTCACCATTGCCTGGAGCACGAACAACGGGGGCAGGCTGTCGCCGGCCGGAGAGGCGGTGCAGAGATTGCCCCCAAGGGTGGCGGCGTTGCGCACCAGGGGCGAGCCCAGACAGGCCAGAGCCTGTGTCAGTACGGGGGCGCGCCGCTGCACTGCCCCGGACGCGAGCACCTCGGACAGGGGCGTGGCCGCGCCGATGACCATCTCCCCCCTGCATTCGGTGACACCGCGCAAGGCTTCGATGCGCTCCAGCCCGACCAGGGTTGTGAGGGCGTCGGGATTGCCTCGGCGCCTGGGAAAGACGTCGGTGCCGCCGGCGAAGATACCCACGCCGGGGCGCTCCAGCAGGGGCCAGAGCGCGTCCAGGGAGTCGGGCAGCAAGACCTGGCTCACGTCTCCTCCGTGTCAGGCTTCTGGAGTTGCGCGCCCCTGGCTGCTGCCAGCACCGCGTCCACGATCGTCTGGTAGCCGGTGCAGCGGCAGAGGTTGCCGCTCAGGGCCTGGCGCACGCGCTCCCGGTCCGGGGCGGGCTCTGCATCCAGCAAGGCGGAGGCAACGGTGACCATGCCCGGCGTGCAGTAGCCGCATTGCACCGCGCCGTGCTCGGCAAAGGCATGCAACAGGGCGCGGTGACGCGGCTCCTGGGCCAGGCCTTCGATTGTGGTCAGGGAGCGCCCCTGGATCTGGGCAGCCAGCAGCAGGCAAGACAGGCGGGGCACGTCGTCCAGGAGTACGGTGCAGGCGCCACAGGAGCCCGTGCCGCAGACATCCTTGACCCCGGTCAGGCCGAGGTCCTCGCGCAGCAGATCAACCACGCGGCGGTCGGCGGCGGTTTCCAGCTCCGTGTCTTGGCCGTTCAGTCTGAAGACCAGCTTCATTGGTCCGTCTCCCGGCGTTCACTTGTGCCGCAGGCACGCAGGACGCGCTCCCCGGTCAGGGGCGCGGTGTGGATGCGCACGCCCAGTGCCTGAGCCAGGGCATTTGCCACGGCGGGCAAGGGGCCGCAGCAGCCGATCTCGCCCACGCCCTTGAGGCCCAGGGGTGTATGTTGCGCGTCGGTCTCCACCAGCAGACAGGTCATCTCGGGCAGGTCCAGGCTGGTGGGCAGCAGGTAGGTGTCGAGATTCTGAGCGATCAAGCACCCCTGCGTGGCTTGGCAGTGCTCGAAGAGCGCGTAGCCCAGGCCCTGGGCCACGCCGCCCTGGATCTGCTGTTCGAAGCGCTTACGGTCGAGGATCCTGCCCGCCTCTGTGGCAGTCAGGTAGTCCAGGACCCGCACCGCGCCGGTGAGTTCGTCCACCTCCACCCTGGCCAGGTGCACGGCGTGGGCAAAGTGCAGATGCGGGTAGCCGAAGGTAACCTCCCTTCCGGTGGCCGGCGGCTCCTTGGGGTTGGGCGCCCGGAAGTCGGCCAGGCAGGTGCGCTCTTCCGGGTGCATCAGGGCGGCCAGGCGGGATAGGGGCAGTTCCCGCGCGCTCGGCGGATGGACCACACCGCCGGGCCGCAGTTCCAGCTCGTCTGGATCGTTGACGAACAGGAGCAGGCCGGCGCGGTGCAGCAGACGTCGACGCAGTTCCGCGGCGGCCAGGAGCAGAGCGTTGCCAAAGGTGGACGTGGTGCGGCTGGCGGCGGAGGAACCCGAGTAGAAGCAGTGCCGGGTGTCGGGATGCACCAACTCGAAGCGCTCCTGGAGCTGGTTGAGCGCCGAGGCCGCCAGGTGCACGTAGGCCGCGGCGTTACCCTGCCCCATGTCCGGTACTCCGGACCAGATGCGTAGGGCGCCGGACTCCAGCAGGGCGATCTTGGCCGTGGCGCAGTCCGGCACGTTGCGGCCGTAGCCCATGGCGTGGAACACAGCGGCCAGGCCCAGGCCGCGCTTTTTCCCCTGAGGCGCGGCCGAGGTCCAGAGTCGCCCCTCCAGCCAAAGGGGGTGGGCTGCCACCGCGTCCAGACACTGGAGCAGGCCGGCGGAATCTTCGACGCGGACGCCGCTGACAGCTGTATCGCCAGGGCGTAGGGCGTTTTGGCGACGCAGCCGCAGGGGGTCTTGCCCCAGTTGGTGGGCCAGCATGTCCACCAGCTGCTCCACGGCACCGGCCACCTGGGGCACGCCAAAGGCACGCATGGCGCCGGCCACGGGGTTGTTGGTGTAGACGCAGTGCCCCTGGATGCGGACGTGTGGGATGCGGTAGGGGCCGGTGGCGTGCTCCAGACCCAGGGCCATGATCTCTCCGCCGAGGTGGGCGTAGGCGCCTGTGTCGTAGTGGATCACGGCCTCCAGGGCGTGCAGGCTGCCGTCGCGCAAAGCGCCCAGGCGATAGAGCAGGCGCGCGGCGTGGCGCTTGTATCCGGCCAGGAAGTGCTCCTCCATGGACCAGTGCATCTTCACGGGGCGGCCGCAGGCCTTGAGAGCGGCCAGGGCCAGGAGGCACTGCACAGTGACGCCGTCCTTGCCGCCGAAGGCGCCGCCGAGCTGCGGGGCCTGGATCTGGATGCGCTCCAGAGGCAGTCCCAGGGCGTGGCTGATCTCCTGGCGGTCGCGGAATGGCGCCTGAGTAGAAACAGCCAGCAGCAGCCGGCCGTCTGGCTCCAGCCAAGCCACGCCGTTTTCCGTCTCCAGGAAGGCGTGGGCCTGCATGGGCCAATGGAATTCGGCCCGCGCCACGGCGTGACAGCGGTCAAAGGCCGTAGCCACATCGCCCTGCTCCAGCAGGGTCGAGGCCAGGAGATTGCCCTGGACGCGCCCCGCATGGACCAGGGGCGCATCCGGCTCCAAAGCCTCGAGGGGGTCGAACACGCCTGGCAAGGGTTGGATGTGCGGCTTCAGGGCGGCCAGAGCGGCGGCCAGGGTTGCCTTGTCCTCGGCCAGAACCAGGGCCACGGCTTCGCCGGCGTGACGGACCATGTCCTCGGCCAGCACGGGCATGTCCTTGTGCACGATGCCCTGACGGTTGGCGCCGGGCACGTCGACGTGGGTGTACACGCCCAGGACGCCCGGCAGGGTCAGGGCAGGAGAAATGTCCAGGCCCAGGAACCGACCGCTGGGCACGCCGGCGCGCTTGACCCCGGCCCAGAGCAGCCCTTCGGGGTAGAGGTCCGTGGCGTATCGCTCTTGGCCAGCGCTTTTGGCCGTGGCATCGAAGCGGGGCGCGTGGGTCACGTCCGGGGCTCCCGCATCGGGCCAGCCAAGACCTCCTCCAGGGCCTGCACGAAGCCGCGCATGACCTCGGGCAGGGACAGGGAGACGCGGACCCAGTTGGGAAAGCGGTAGTCGGTCATGGTGCGCACCCAGTAGCCCTGGAGCAGCAGGCGGCGGAAGAGCGTGGAGTCGGGCATGGGCGCCCCGAGCATGAGGAAGTTACCCTCGCCGACGATGCAGGGCAGGCCCAGGCGCGCGGCCTCTCCCGTGAGGTAGTCGCGGGACGCGGCCACCATGGCCCGCGTTGCCTGGATGTGCTCCTGGTCGTGGGTAAGGGCGGTCACGGCGCAGCTCTGGGCCAGAGTGTTCACGGAGTAGGCGATGGCCACCCGGCGCAAGAGGTCCACAAGGCGGCTCGCGGCGCAGAGATAGCCCACACGCAGGCCGCTCAGACCGTACATCTTGGAAAAGGTCCGGAAGACCACAAGGTTGGGATACTCGTTCAACAGGGCCATGCCCTGGGGATAGTCGGGGCGCTCCACGAATTCCGCGTAAGCCTCGTCCAGAACCACTACCTGCCTGCCGGCCACGGCGTCGAGGAAGCCCCGCAGGGTCTCCAGGCTCCAATAGGCGCCGGTGGGGTTGTTGGGGTTGCAGAGGAAGATCACCCTGGTGCGGCCATCGAGGGCATCCAGCAGGGCCGGAGGGTCGAAACCATGCTCTCGCAGCGGCACCAATCGTACTTCCAGACCGGCGGTACGGGCCACCCATTCATAGACCGCAAAGGTCTTGTCCGCGGTGACGATATTGTCGCCGGGGCGGCAGAAGGCCTTGATCACCTGGGCGATGCTCTCGCAGGAGCCGTTGCCAGGAAGGAACAGCTCGGGATTCCTATCGAATTTCTCCGCCAGGGCGCGGCGCAGATACATGGCGTCGCCGCTTGGATAGCAGGCCAAGTCTTGGGGGCGCGCATCACGCAGCACCCGCGTCACCGCGGGGGGCGGTCCCAGGGGGTTTTCGTTGTTGTGCAGACGCTGCAAGAGGCGGCCGGCGAGGCGCTCCAGCTCTGCCTGGGGCAGGGTGGCCTGGTACGGTACGAAGGAGCGCACATAGTCGGGGGCGCGCAGTTCATGCTCAAAACAGCGCATGATGGAAGACCACGCTGTCCGATCTGTAGGCGCCGGGCACGATGAACACCGGGGAGTAACCCTCGTCTCGCAACGCCGGTGCCAGCGCCGCATGGCTGCTCTCGGCCAGGTCGAGGTGGAAGAAGATGTCCCGCATGCCGCTACGTAGCAAGGAGTCTGTGAGCCGGGCAATACCCTGCGGCCCGTCGTTGCCGGCGGTGATGGGCGTGAGGGTGGCCTCTAGCAGTCCCTGCCGGATGTCCAGGAAAAACACGGAATGCGCCGGGACGTCGTGCCAGCGCTCGGGCAGGGGGCGGATTTCGCGGACAAAGGCCAGGCGTTGATACTCGCGGCGCAGGAAGTTCTCGAGTTCCGGGGGTGCCCAGACCGTGGCGCCGGTGTCCTCCTGTAGCTGGCGGTAGGGGACCGTGACGGGTATGCGTTGCCCCGCCCCCAGTCCGTAGTGCACCACGCCGAGGATGTCGAAATACTCCTGGGGCAGGAGGGGGGTGCTCAAGCCTCCGATGACCCCGCGCATACGGCTCGCGCTCACGGTGTTCAGGAACTGCTCCACCACCACGGTTGCGGCGTTGCGGGCGGTTTCGTTCGTCGCCCACCCGCAGAGGTGGGGACCGAAGAACAGGGCGTGATGGGGGCCGTAGCGCTCCCAGCAGAGCAGGAGGGCGGGTTGCCGTGTCGCGTCCACGGTGAGGCAGGCCTGGATGCGCCCCCCAATGACCAGATCCACGAAGCGGTCGGGGTTGGCCAGAAATGCGGGCAGGGTATCATGGCCACCAAGTGCTAGAGCCCGGCCGCAGGCATCGCGCAGCGCGTCCGGGGCAGGTGCCGGGAGGGCGGTGAAAGGAGGGTGAATTTCCGATGCCTGGGGCAAGGGGGTGTCGGCATAGTGGCGATGCTGCTCCAGGATGAAGACCACACTCTCCCTGTTTTGGCGCTCGAAGCGGAAGCGGTCCACCCCGTGCAGCAGTGGGATGCAGCAGGCGTCCTGAAGGCCGGCGGCGGGGCTGCACTCCAGGGCCCTGAGGATGGCGGTGGACAGATTGCCGTTGGCCGCGTTCAGCGAAAATCGCAAGCTCATGCCCCAAGCTTGCCCGGCGATCACGGCCTGCACCTGCTCTTCGGGGCTGGTGGCGTGGCGGCAAAGCTGGAAGAGCAGGTTCGCGGCCTGGAGCAGGGCCGCCTTCTTCTGGTCGTGCAGTCCGAACAGCCCGGCGGCGTTGTCCAGGGCCGCGGTGAAAACGTCCTGATACTCTTCCTGGTTGGGCAGCCGTACAACGATCTCTGCGGGAGCCGTGCAACTGTTCATGGACACTTATGTTACCCCTGCTCGCGAATTGAAACAAGGGGCAGACCACGGCATAGGAGCCGGATGCGCCGATACTCGCTTGTCGGGAACACGAAGAACGATTTTCAGGTTTCGGACGCGGGCAAGTTCGAACTTGGTCAGGACAGGAACGCCAGAAGGTGTTTGCGTGCGGCATCGGCGGTCAGGGGGCGGGAGAGGTGAAAGCCCTGGACGGTATCGCAACGCATCAGCTCCAGTTGGCGCAGTACCGCGGCATTCTCCACACCCTCCGCCGTAACGCTCATGTCGAGGGTATGGGCAAGATCCACGATGCGGGCGGCGATGGCGGTGTCCCTGTTGTCGCGGTCCAGGCGCTGGATGAAGGAACGGTCGAGCTTGAGCATGTCCAGGGGGAGGTTGCGCAGATAGGCCAGGGAAGAATAGCCCGTGCCGAAATCATCCAGGGCCGTCTGCACGCCGAAGTGCTGCAAGGTCTCGAGGATGTCGGCCACGTGCTCCACATCGTCCGCCAGGGAGGTCTCGGTGATCTCCAGGACCAGGAGTTCGGGCTCAAGCCCTGTTCGGACCAGGGTGTCGCGCACCAGGGCCACGGGATCTCCATGGAACATCTGCCTGGGGGAGAGGTTCACGTTGATGCGCAGGGGAGCGGGCTGCGGTATGGCCTGGTTCCAGATCTTGATGGCCTTGCAGGCCTCTTCCAGGACAAAGGCGCCCAGGGGTTGGATCAGTCCGGTTTCCTCGGCGATGGGGATGAACTGGGCCGGGGGGACGAGCCCCTGCTCGGGATGCTGCCAGCGGATCAAGGCCTCGAAGCCGACCAGACGTTGCTCCGGCAAGGAGTAGTATGGTTGGTAGTGCAGCAACAGCTCGCCGTTTTCCAGGGCGCTACGGAGCTGGTTTTCCAGCCGCAGTCGTTTGTTGACCATGTCGCGCATGTCCAGGGTGAAGCATTCCGTCTGCCCCCTGCCGCGGGCCTTGGCCTGATACATGGCGATGTCCGCATCGCGCAGCACATGCTGCGTCATGGTGTACTCCGACTTTCCGTACACGATGCCGATGGAGGCGCTGCAATGGATCTCCAGCCCATGTACATGCTCGGGAGGTTGCAATGCTTGGTGGATGGCATCGGCCAAGCGCAGCACTTCGAAGGAGTCCACCACTTGGGGCACAAGTACGGCGAACTCGTCGCCACCGAAACGGGCGATGAGGTGCTTCGGCCCCACGGCGTTTTGGAGCCGTTTGGCCAGCCGTAACAGCAGACTGTCGCCGGCCAAGTGGCCGAAGCTGTCGTTGACCAGTTTGAAGTTGTCCAGGTCCAGGAAGAGCACTGCATAGCGGCAACTGGGAGAGCGTTGGGCCTCGCGCATCACCATCTCCAGTTCCTGGTCGAACAGGGCGCGATTGGCCAGTCCGGTGAGTGAGTCTTCGAAAGCCTGGCGTTTGAGGCGTTCCTCGGCGAGCTTGCGCTCGGTAATGTCCCGCGAGTAGCTGACCAATTGGACCACGGCGCCCTGGGAGTCATGGATGGGGTGGATGCGGTTGCCATACCACCGGTCGCCACGTTTTTCCTCGAAGCCCACGGTGGCGCCGCGTTGTATGGTTTCCGCCATCTTATCCTTTCTGAGACATGCGGAATCTGGAGGCAGGGCATCGAAGAGACTGGTGCCGACCATTTCTTCCGGGTGCTTGCCCCTGCGTTCGCCCGCGATGGGGTTGGCGACCAGGATGGTTCCGGCTGTGTCTGCAAGAATCACGGCGTCGGAGGAGGCGTTGAGCATGGCTCTGATGCGCTCTCCGCTTTCGAATATCCGTTGCGCGGCCTTTTTCTGTTCCTGTTCACGCCGTTGCAGTGCTGCGGCCATGGAGTCGAAGGCTGTTGCCAGGAGCCCGATATCGTCTTCTGAATGGGGTAGGTCGGTGCGTGCATGCAGATGCCCCTTGGCGATGTCCTGTGCGGTGGTTATGAGCCGGGACACCGGCCTGAACAGCAGGCGGACACAGCAAACCCTGGCCAGGAGCAGTACGAGGGCGGCCACGACAATAGCTCCGGTCATGTGCAGCAACAGTAGGTTGTCCACACCCCGCAGTATGGCGGAAACCGGAATGCCGATACGCATGTGGATGTCATGCTGCACTTGTCCCATCGTGAACAACTTGAAGGCATAGAGCCGGGAAATGTCGTCCAGTCCCTTGGCCCGGAACACTCCTTCGTCCGCGCCTTGTTCCAGCATGATTTCGTGCAGGGAGCTTTGGACAGGTTTGCCCTGCCAGTGTTCCAGATCGGGAAAGCGGTAGAGGATGGTGCCCTGGCTGTCGCTCATGACAAAGGTGGCACCAGGTGGGAGGCCGACGGCGCGGATGAGGTTCCCCGCGTAGCTCATGTCGAAATGGAGCGCCAGGATGCCGTGGATGTTGCCGGAGGCGTCTTGCACAGGCTGGGCAAAGGTGGCGATCATCTTCCCAGTGACCGGGCAGACATGGTAGCTGCCCAGGGCCAGGGAACGGGTGGAGAGCGCCAGGGCAACGGCCTCGTCCGAAGCGAAATCCATGCCCTGATAGTCCTCGACGGCAGAGGCTGACACCATGCCTTGGGCCGTGAGGGTCATGATGTTCGTGAACTGAGGAAAGTGCCGCAGCAGGGAGGCAAACCGGGCGCTGGCAACAATGCCGTTCTGGTGTTCGGCCTGCTGTCCCTCGCCCAGGACCTGCATGAGTATGGACACCGCGTTCACGGCTTGCTGCTGTTCACCCACGAGGAGACGGATCAGCAACAGGGTGTTCTGTTGCGCCGTTTCCAGGGCCTGGGCGCGGTAGCTCAGGCCGGAATGAATGCCCAGACCCAGCATCGGCAGCAGGGCGAGGAGCACCACCGCCAGGAGCAGGGTTTGCAGATTGCGCAGGGACGTCACCTCAGTTCCTGAGTTCGCTGATCAATTCCTTCAGGGATTCTGCCAGCCGGGCCAGCTCCTTGGCCGCATGCAGGGAGCGGTCCATGTCCTCGGCGGATTGGGTGGCGATGGTGGTGACCTCCTCCACGGCGGTGTTGATCTCTTCCGAGGCCGCGGACTGCTCTTCGGAGGCTGTCGCGGCCTGTTCCGACGAGAAGGATGATCAGCTCAAAGTTGGTGTTGTCCAGTTGGTTGAACACCCTGCGCTTGACGCCTCGT
>CAZSRS010000051.1:0-23032 GCA_964609625.1 uncultured Desulfovibrionaceae bacterium | reverse complement strand
GGAAAAGTTTCAAGATCTTCTGGTTCCATACGGTTAGCAATAGGCATTTTCAAGAAAAAGTCTAGACCCGTGAGCGCGTACCCACATTCCGTGTCCAAAATCCTGCCACGATCCACGCCCCGCCTCTTCTGTCAGGTGCGGAAACAATCAGCCTTGGACCATGCAAACCGAATTGCCGGCTGGCGGTACTTGCATCCTGACATTTTTTTCACGTTCTATGAAAATGCTCATGCGCCAACGTAGCTTCCAGACCCGCACAGGAAGGTGGCGGCAAGTACATATCCAGTTGAATATTAAGAATAAATCTTCACAGAGTGTGGTTGGTTTCAGCAGTTCCGGTCCTGGTGACCAGGGGGCTGATTTTTTTGCGACTTAAGCGTAAGGGGTATTTCCTCGAGGCCAGGGGTGAACTGAATCCGGGACTGACCGACAAGGTGTCGCGCACGACTGTCCTGTGTTTTCACATCGCATCGCGAACGCCCTGTTTTGCCGGCTTCGCCGATGCGTGCTTTATTGGTGGCGCGCACGGTATGAGGCACTTATCTTGTGTGTACGGACTGTATTGGACAGCAGCCCGGCAATGATAATTCTGTTCGTGGAAAAACCGGTTGACAGGAGGAGGGGCGCGGGATGGGACACGGTCCAGCAGTAAAACTCGGCAAGGATCTCGCTACAGGGTATAAGTCCGTAGTCGGGATCTACATGTTCCTGGTGTACACAGTGATTTATGGTGGCTTTGTCTTCATAAACCTCTACAGTCCTGAGACAATGGAGTTGGATGTCCTTGGGGTGAATCTCGCGGTTGTCTATGGCTTCGGCCTGATTGTCTTGGCAATGGTCCAGGCGCTCATCTACAATCATCTCTGCACCAGAGCAGAGAACAAAATGAATATGTAAGGATGCGCCATGATCTACACCACTTCATTCCTAGCCGTTGCGCTGTTCGTTTTATTCGTCTTGCTTGTCCTGGGCTTGTCGTTTTACTTGGCACGCCGCTCCACGTCCTCGGCCGGGTATTATGCCGCCGGCGGGAGGATCCACTGGTCGGTGAACGGGATCGCCTTTGCAGGGGATTATCTTTCCGCCGCATCGTTCCTGGGCATCTGCGGCATGATCGCCACGGCCGGGTATGACGGCTTTCTCTATTCCATCGGCTATCTGGCCGGCTGGGTGGTGGCCTTGTTTCTGGTGGCCGAACCGCTCAAGCGCATGGGCAAGTTCACCTTCACCGACGCCTTGGACAGTCGGTTCAATTCCAAGGCCATCCAACTCATGGCTGCCATCAGTACGTTGGTCATATCCCTCTTTTATCTGATTCCGCAGATGGTGGGGGCGGGGGTGCTGGTGACGCCGCTGTTGGGTCTGCCCCATTGGGCCGGGGTCTGCATCGTGGGCATCGTGGTGACGCTCATCGTGGCCACCGCCGGTATGACGTCCACCACCTACGTGCAGTTCCTGAAGGGTGGTTTGCTGCTGGTGTGCTCGCTGGTGCTCACGATCGGCATCCTGGGGCGTGGTCTGAGCACCACGCCGGACGCCGGGGGTCGGAAAAACTATCACGACTTCGCAACGATGACGGCCACAGTGGACCCGAGCGGCGCTTTGCTCCTCAACGACCCTGCCTATGCAGCTCCGGCGGACTGGGCGGAAAACGCGTACGGCAAGGAAGGCTTCGTCAAGCTGACCAAGGACGGCCGCATCTCCATCTGGCGTATGATCGAAGCACAGGGCGGCTACACCCTCGAAGAAACGCAGTTCGTCATGACCATGGCGGATGGGAGTGTGCTCTACAACGGCGCTCCCCAAGAGGAGGGACTGTTCTACCCCGTGGGGCACGTTCAGGAACTGGTGGTTGACGGCGAGACAGTGGCCCAGTCCGGAAGTATCGGACCCTGGGGCTATCTGGCGGCCATCAAGGACAGCACCATCACCCTGTGGGGCAAGAAGTACCTGAAGGACGGCGAGGATACTGTGGTGATCTACTTCCAGAAGCCCACTCCCGGCAGCAAGGTGCTGCGTCCTGGCTTGAAGTTCAAGGTGGACAACGCCACCGCCACGGAGAAAATGAATTTCGTCTCCCTGATGCTGGCCCTGTTCTGCGGCACCGCGTCCCTGCCGCACATCCTGATCCGCTACTACACGGTGCCCAGCCAGGCCGCGGCCCGTAAATCCACCATCGTGGCCATAGCCGCCATCGGCTTCTTCTACATTCTCACCATGTACATGGGGCTGGGGGCCATGACCAACGGGGTGGTCAACCTTTTGGACGACAACATGTCCGCGCCCTTGGTGGCCCTGTCATTCGGGGTGTTCCTCTTTGCCGTCATCTCGTCGCTGGCCTTCGCCACGGTACTCGGCACTGTATCCGGACTGATCGTCGCCGCGGCCGGGGCCGTGGCCCACGACCTCATGGACAACTTCCTGGGCATGCACATGACCGATGCCAAGAAAGTGCTGGCGGGCAAGCTGGCCTCGGTGGCGGTGGGCTTGGTGGCCATCTACCTGGGCATCATCTTCCAGGGCATGAACGTCTCGTTCCTGGTGGGATGGGCGTTTTCCGTGGCAGCCTCGGCCAACCTGCCAGCCATCCTGATGCTCCTGTTTTGGAAGCGAACCACTCGTCAGGGCATCGCCGCCTCCATCTTCACCGGGATCGTGGCCTCCCTGGGTATCATCCTCACCTCACCGGACATGTACATCCGCTACGGCATGTTGCCGTCCGAGGCGCCGCACATGCTGAACAACCCGGGTATCATCTCCATCCCGTTGAGCTTCCTGGCCCTGGTCGTGGTCTCCCTGCTGACCAAGGCCGAGCGCGAGGTGGCACAGGCCATGGCCTGACAGATTCGACCGCCTGGACACTGGGGCCACGGCCGGTGTGGCCCCTTGCCCCAGGGAATCGAGGATCACTGCCCATGAAGTTTCGCTACACCCTTGTGGTTGTTTGCCTGATGCTGGTCTGGCTTGGGGCGGCAGATCTGCTGTTTTACCTGCGCAATCCCGCCCCTGTTACCATCGATGTGGGGCAGCTGCACCAGGGACCTCTTCCGGCGGACTGGCTCCGTATCGAGGGGGGCGTTCTCGACCTGCGAGAGGCCATTTCCACCTCCGGCGGCCTGGAGGTCGAGGCCTTGCTGGTTCCGGTATTGTCGGAGCCGCCGGCACAGGGCGCCCGGACCGTGGGAGCGTTGCGGCTGCTGCTCGAAACCCGCGACCCGGAGTTGATCCACCATTTCAAGGTCTACCATTTTGTGCTGGAAGACGACGCTGCCCGCGCCGCCTACCTGGAGGAGCACCGGAATATCTTCCACAGCCGCACCCCGCGCACGGGATTGGTGAGTTCGGGAGCCAGGGCCCAGAGCAACCGCCGAAACCTCATGAAGCTGGCCCAGGAAGTGGGGGTGCGGGTGGATGAGGATGTGATTTTCTTCAGCGAGGGTGGCACCCCCAAGTTCTGGGGCGGTGCCCTCCTTCTGGCCTTGGGAGTGGCCGGGCTCGTTAGGCTTCTATTGGGGGCGCGGCGGCGCAAGGTGTGAGTCTGTCCCTGGCTTGCCATCAACGTTGGTTTGTAAAACAGCGTGTTACAACCCGGTGACAGGGTTCGAAAAGCGCAGGCACTGTGGCGTGCCTTACCCACACGCATGGGGTGTCCTTGCAACTACTCGCCGCGCAGCCTCTTCAGACCGAGCCCATGAAGTCCATGCCGATCTTTTTCTGATACGAGGCGATCTGGGTAAAGACCTCCCGAAGCAGCACCATCTGCAACTGGGTACAGTCCTTGGTGTCCATCGTGTTCTCTGGCTGTCCCGTCTTGCGCAGGGACAAGACCTGTGCCTGCAGCCGGATGCGCATGAGCTGGGCATAGGCGCTCTCCAGCTCCCGCCGTGCTTCCTCGCCAAGGGCACCGACCTCGCGCAGCAGCCGCAGTCGTTCCAGGGTATTGGTGGCGCGGATATTGTAACGCAGGGCATAGAGGCGAGCGAAATCCACGATGGGCGTCATGGCTTTCTTGAGGCTGAGCCCCTTGCCGCTACCGCCGATGGGCTCGGTGCGGAGGGACTTGAACAAGCCGAGGGGTGGCTTGAACTCCAGGCTGCTCTGCGCCAGATTGTAAAAGAACAGCGAATTCCCCTTGAGGAGCTGCTCGATGAAGTCGTGCAGCACTTCGGCCATCCAGTCCGTGCCGTAGACTCTGCGGAAGTCGAAAAAAATTTTGATGTTCAGCAGGTTCTGGGGAATGGTCTCGTTGATCCAGTTCTCGAACCGGCGTTTCCAGCCAGCCAGGGGCAGACACCACTTGGGGTTTTTAGCCATGACGTCCCCTTCGCAGTACTGGTAGCCGGCGGTGTGCAGCCAGTCGCAGACCAGCTGCCCCAATTGCAGAAAGTAGGCACGGACGGCCTCCGTGCGTTCCGGCTCCACATCCTCGAAAACAATGGCATTGTCCTGGTCGGTCTTGATGGTCTGCTCGAAGCGCCCCTGACTGCCCATGGACAGAAATTCGAAGCGGGCCGGGGGTAGGCCCAACCGTTCGATGGCCAAGCGGATGAACTGCTGGGTGATGGCCTCGGACACGGTGACCAGGATGCGCGTGGTGGTCCGGGGATCGGTATCCGCATCCACCAGGGCCAGGATCAGGGTTTGCAGCAGAGGGCCGACCTGGATGACCTGCTCCGGGCTTTGGGCACGCTGGACCGAATGCATGAGATAGGCCAGGGAGTAACGCTGGTTTTGCAGCAGCTCCGCGGCCCCCACGCAGCCGAAGGGCTTGCCCGCGGCGTCCGTGACCACCAGTTGCTCGATGTCGTGCTCCCCCATGAGCAACGTGGCCTCGAAGACCATGGCGGACTCGGGCAGGGAAATGCTCTGTTCGGACATGACCGTGGTCACGGGCAGTTGCAGCGACGTCACGTCGGTCAGGACCCGCTCCAACAGGTCCCGCTCGGTGACGGTGCCGCTGATCCGCCCCTGCTGATCGGTTACCGCCAGCAGGCAGGACCCGGACTCCACCATGCGGGTGGCGCTCTGGCGGACGTCGGCGGTGGCCTCGATGGTAGACAAGGGGGCGGCCAAGCGCCCCACCGGAAGATTCAGGAACTGCAACGCGGTCTGCAACTCGGCGATGAGGTGGGATTGGGCCTGATCGGCCAAAATTCGGCCGGTCACATCCTCCACCACCATGTTAATATAGGGGGCTAAGCCCTTTTCGTTCCGGACCGCCACGGCGGAAATGGCGATGGTCTTGTCCTCGCCCCGCGGGGTGGTGTAGGCCACATTGTGCCCCTTGACCGCACCAGCGGCGAGGATATGCCCAAGCAGGTCCTCGGCTCCCTGCCGCCGGGGAAACAACTCCTGTACGTTCTGGCCGTTGAGCGCGGACTCCTCGTTGTATCCCAGGATTTCCCGGGCCACGCTGTTTGACTCCACCACACGTCCTCCACGACCTGTGGAAAGGCGTAGCACGCCCACGTTGATGTTCTCGGCCAGAAACTGGAAGGAACTCAAGGATTGCGCAAAGCGCTCCGCAATGGTTTTCTGGGCCGAGATGTCCCGGATGATCACCGAGACGCCGGCGTGCTCCCCGATGGTCATGGGGGAGCACAAGAGCACCGCGTCGAGGTCACGGCCGTCCTTGCGCCGCAGCACGGCCTCAAACTGGGGCGGGTGCTCGCGTCCGGCGAGCATGTCCATGAAGAACCGATACCCCACGTTTGCTTCGCTCTTGGTATCGACAAAGAGCTGGGTGAGATCGAGGTCGGCGAGTTCTGCCTCGGTATAGCCCAGCATTTGGAACAGGGTGCGGTTGGCATACACGGGGCGGCCGTTGCTGACCAGGAGCACGCCCTCAGAGGTGGACTCCAGCAAGGCCTTGTAGCGCTCCCGCGATTCCTTGAGGCTCTGTTCGTGGCTGAAGCGCTCCCGCTCGATCTGCAGGCTGCGCTGGGTCAAGTAGGCGAGAATGACACCGATGAGCATGGTGAAGCCGCTGAGCACCCAGACCATGCGCCGGGTGATGCGCCGAATTTCCTGATGCACATCCTCCACGTAGACACCGGTGCCCACGATCCAGTCCCACGGCGCGAAGTGGCGCACGAATGAGAGCTTGGGCTCGATCTTGTGCGGGTCGTCCTTCCACTGCCACATGTAGTCGGCAAAGCCGCTGCCCTCGACCTGGACGCGGTGCAGGATGTCGACGAAGAGGGGTTTACCCGTCGCGTCCCGGAAGTCCGTTAGGTCCTGTCCCTCCAGATCGGGGCGCCAGGGGTGCATGAGCATCCCCGGCCGCATGTCCGTGACCCAGAAGTAATCCTTATTATCGATACCGTAACGCAGGTGCCGCAGACGTTCCAGTGCTTCGCTCCTGGCCTCCTCTTGGGACATCTCCCCAGCCTCTTCCAGGCGGTACAGATGCTCCAGGACACTGAAGGCAGTGGCCACCTGCTCCCTGATCAACTCCTTTTTCCGGTCCATGAGGGACTGCTCCACAAAGGGCAGGATGACGAAAAAGACCGTGCCCGCGAGCAGGAGCAACACCAGCAGGCTTGGCAGCAGTATTTCGGAGAAAAAGGACTTGCGGATCTGCACGAAGGGCTCCTCGCGGCACAAGGATGACCGGTCCACCTGGAATGCGTCTCGCAGTGAGGGAAGCCCTTTCGAGGGGCGCCTCCTCCGGGCCAACCACGTATTGCAGGCGTCCGGCCCATCGCTGCCGACAGAAGCTTACACGGAAGAGTGGCAAAGGTCACTGGTCTTGGTGTTCTTGATCGATACCACCATGAAGCCATGTGCGCTGTCCAGGGGTAACGCCGCAGGGAGCCGGGGCAGCTCGGAATGTGCGCCAGGTTCTGTACAAGGGGTGATGCGGCTTCACTGATAGAGGTGGACCCTCTTGCGCTTTTTTTGAATTAGCATATTTTTACACAACCGTAATGAAACTTCATTGATAATACTTTTTTTTGTAAAAATTGCCATTTGGAGTTTGCCCATGCGTCCTCTATCTCGCAGTCTGCGCGTCGGCCACAAGCTGGCCTTGGCCAGCGCGGCCTTCTCGTTGCCCATCGCCGTGCTCTTGTGGTTTCACGTTGCCCAGGTCAGCGGAGACATACGCTTTTCCAGACTCGAGACCTATGGAAACGCCTATGAACGCCCCTTGATTGAATTGTTGCGCCTGGTCTCGGATTGGGTGCTCGTGGCAGAGGGGGAAAGGAGCCCTGCCCAGGCCCTGTCTGGCCTGAAAAAAGAGCTGGACACCGCCTTGAACCGCTTGGACGAGGTGGATGCGCGTGTGGGTCAGGATTTGCAGTTCACCGCCGAGGGGTTGGCGCTGCGTAAGCGTGAGCACCTGCGCCCCCAGACCTTGAGACGCAAGATACAGGGGCTCGAGGTCATTCCTCGGGACAATATGGATGCCGTACGCCAAAGCGCCGCGGACATCCTGGCCGATGTGCGGGAAATGGTCACCCATGCCGGCGACACCTCCAACTTGATCCTGGACCCGGATCTGGACAGCTATTACATGATGGACGTGACCCTTCTGGCCCTGCCGCAGACCATGGACCGCCTGGGACGGATGCTGGACTTCCTCCAGTCGCTGCGCGAATCCGGAACTCTGGGTGAGGAGGAACGCGGCCGGATTCGGGTGGACAAGGCCTTGCTGCACGAGGCGGATTACGAACGCGTCATGGCCAGTCTTCAGACCGCGTTGAACGAGGATCCCAACTTCTATACGGTTCTGGATTCGCTGCACAAGGAGATTCCACCCGCGATGGCCACGTACGATCGCGCCACCAGTGCCTTTCTCGCTGCTCTGGAGGACTTGGCCAGTAGCGGGGCCGCGGACATGGGCCATGTCCTGGATCTTGGGCGCGCGGCACGGAAGTCGGCCTTTGACCTTTGGTTCAAGTCGGTGGATCAGCTGGATTTGTTACTCGACGTGCGCATCGCGGACAAGGAACTGAAGCGGGTCATTGCCCTGGCCACGACGGGCACGGCACTCTTGGCCGCCCTTGTCCTCGTCGCGTTCATCAGCCGGAGCGTCATCAGGCCCTTAGGGCGCGTGGTGGACTTTGCCCGCAAGGTGGGAGCCGGTGACATGGCGCAGACGCTGTCCGGAGATTTTAGCGGCGAACTTGGCGAGCTGTCAGACCAGGTCTCGCAGATGGTGCGGGAACTGAAAATCCGCTTGGGTTTCGCCCAAGGAATCCTCAACGGAATTTCCTACCCCTGTCTTGTCCTGGATCCGGACAACAGAATCACATATATGAATGACGACTTGGTTTCGCTGTTTGACAAGAAAGGCAGGGGAGAGGACTACGTCGGGCGCATGGTGGGGGATTTTTTCTTTGATGATCCGTCACGCAAGACGCGGTCGTATCAAGCCAATGTGGAGCGCACCCGCGTTGAAGGGGAATTCGACTACACCACGGATTCAGGACGCCGTCTCCGGCTCAATGTCGTGGCCTCGCCGATTTTCGACCTGGAGGGCGCGCATCTGGGGGTTTTCACTCTCTATTTCGACCTGACCCGCATCCGGGAGCAGGAAGCGAAAATCCTTGCCCAGAAAGAGGCCATAGGCCATGCAGCCGCCGAGGTGGAAGAGATCGTCCTGGCGGTGGGGCAGGCCCTGTCGGGTCTCACCGAGCAGGTGGCCACTGCCAGCCGTGGGGCGGAGAGTCAACGAGCCAAAACCAGGGAAGCGTCGCTGGCCATGGAGGAGATGAACACCTCGTTCCAGGAAGTGACCAGGGGGGCGTCCGAGGCTGCCCAACAGGCCGACCAGACCCGAGGAATGGCCCAGGAAGGTTCGGAGGTCGTGCGCAACGCCCTGGAGGCCATCCAGCATGTGGCGGAGACCTCCGAACGTCTGCGCAGGGACATGCAGGAACTATCCTCCCAGGCCACGGCAATAGGGCGGATCATCACCACGATCAACGACATAGCGGATCAGACCAACCTGCTGGCCCTCAACGCCGCCATCGAGGCCGCCCGGGCAGGCGAGGCCGGACGCGGTTTCGCCGTTGTGGCGGATGAAGTGCGCAAGCTGGCCGAAAAAACCATGACCGCCACCCGGGAAGTCGGCGATGCCGTATCCTCCATCCAGCAAGGAACCCGCAAGAGCGGGCAGGGCATGGACGAGGCCCAGGAGGCGGTGCGCCAAGCAACGGGATTGGCCGAAAGCTCCGGTCAGGCCCTGCACAGGATTCTCGGGTTGGTCACGACCACCTCCAGCCAGGTGGCGGGAATAGCCGCTGCCAGCCAACAGCAGTCGGGAACCACGGCCCGCATGGAGGGGACCATGTCCGAGATAAACGATATCTCGGAAATCACGGCCCAGGGAATGGGCTTGGCCGAGGAAGCCATCGGCAGGTTGAATATGCTCTCCACGCAACTTCGGGAACTCACGGTGCGACTGCGGGATCAGACGGCATAGCGCCTCCGTCAGGTCAGGCCCGCGTACCACAGCGGGGGCAATAGCGCATCTTCCAACCCAATTTGGCGCCGCACCCCAGGCAGGGGCGGAAGAACTCCTGCACCAGGACGTTGCCGCAGTTGGCGCAGGCTGCGTCCCCCGGCATGTTCAAGGCGCCACACCTGGTGCAGTAGCCGGCACGCACGAAGGGCGACTGCGCCACCAAGTGCACCAGGCGCCTGCGCATCAGGCGGATCAGACTCCAACTCAAACCCAGGGCCAGACCGAGGGAATAGATGCCATAGTCCGAGGGAGTGGCGAAAATGACTGTGTCGTAAACCGCGTGGATCAGCGAGGCCAGGAGGTACCAGGGTAGCAGGCTCATGGGGCCGGCGCCGGGAATGAACTTCCACCGCGCCAGACCGTATCCCCAGAGCGCGGCCAGGCCCAGATGCAGAGGCACTGCGGTGACGTTGCGTACCAGCAGGACTCCCGCTCCCTCGGCCAGGCCGTAGTCCAGGTTCTCGAAGGCTGCGAAACCCAGGGCCACCACCGTGGCGAAGACCACGCCGTCCGCCGGTTCGTTGAAGCGTTTCGAACGCCAGATCAGCAGCATCGTGACCAGCAGCTTGCAGAGCTCCTCGTTGAACCCCACGAAGGTGGAAAAGGCGAACGCATCCCACAGGGGCAACGTGTTTTCCAAGCCGAGGCCGTTGGTCTCCATGTACCAGACGTTGAGTTCGCCGGCGGGCAATCCGCTCAGAAGCCCTCCGAGCACGCCCAATCGCAACAGCAGCCCCACCGGCTCGGGCTCGACCCTGTCGAGCCTGTAGACGTACCTGAGCCAGAGCCCCGCGGTGAGCACCACCATGATGAATATGATCATGGGTTCTTCGTTATCCTTAGCCTCGCGGCCTGGTATTTCTCTCCCAGCCAAGCCCCCAACAGGCCGATGCACAGGGGCAGGATCGAACCCACGGCGCTCTCCGCAAGATCGGCACCAAAGGCCAGGCTGATGCCCACGGCCAGGATCCCTGCGGCAAACGCCGGTTCGCGGACGGTTCGCCCCGGAGAGCGCAACGCCGCCTTGAACGCCCCTGCAAAAACGCCGGCAGCGACAAACAGGAAGAACAGCAACCCGCTCAAGGCTTCATCCTCGATGTTCAGGCCGGCCAGCACGAACCCCAGCAACAGCATGCTCAGGGCCACCGCGAGCAGGATGATTCCCGCGGAGGCCACGAACCACTTCCACTGGAACCCACGCCCCGCGGCAGGCATGTTTTCGAGTTTCGGCCAGGGGGTGTTCTTTGGAGGGTGGTCAGCACGCCTGGTAGAATGGGGCGAGGCCGTGGCATGCGCCATGAGCAACACATCCACGATGGGAGCCGCGCACCTGGGGCAGGTCGAGGTGTCCGGAGTCACGCCGGTACCGCACTGGGAGCAGAATCGCGGCCCATCGGGCGTGCCGTCCTCGGGTCTGGGCCCCTCATGGTAGATGAAAGCAGGAACCCCGGAAGAGGCGAAATCAGGATGCTCGGAAAAGGTGAACCCGGAATCTTCCGGAGATGCAGTGCCTGGAGTGTCCTCAAACAAGAAATCAAGTGCCTGGAGCCGCTCCCCGCATTGAGCGCAGAACCTGTCCGTGTCCGCGCTCCTGGCGCCGCATCGCTTACATTGTCCTGCCATGCGCATCTGCCGGGTTGGTTGTATGCCGTCTTGAACAAGTGACAAAGCCCCCACCGTAACAGCGGAGTCGTTCCATGCGCATCGTGGATTCGGGAGGGCGCGGCCGTCCGCGAAGAGTATAGACGACTCCCCCCTGCTTGTCCTCAAGTTCTTGGCTGCCGTCATGAAAGAGATAAGGCTCAACCGCCTGAAAGCGTGGCGCTGTGGTGTGTTGTGATAACGCTCCTGCCTGCGTGTTTCCCAAAAATTTCCGCGGGGTTTTGACCTTGGGAAGAGGGCCCGAGTGGAAAGGATGACCTTGACTTGCTATGCCTAGATAGACATAAATGGAAAGGTGTTTGTGGTACGTAACAAAGCGTAATTGACATTAATGTAAAAAAAGAGCGATTGATAATTCCAAAGTATGACACTTTTTGATGACATCGAGAAACGACGCCGCACCCTGGAGTATAGGTCCTGCCGATGAAGTCCGTCCCGGTAGATGAAGTCGTGGGCATGGTCCTGTGCAACGAGCGGACCCGCAGTTCTCGAAACGTATAAGGGGCCCGCGTTTCGCAAGGGCCATGTCCTGAGGCCGATCTGTTTGTGGAAATCGTCGAGCCCCTGGGCAGTCGCCCCTTGGGATTGGGGCAGTGGGGTGAAGTGGTCGTGACCACCCTGAAGTCCGTGAGGCCATGCCGCTTATCCGCTGCCTGACCGGCGATCTCGGCCGCCTGCTGGGGGGAGAGTGTGTTTGCGGGAACCCACTGCGGCGGTTGGACAAGGTCCTTGCTCGTATGTCCAACAGGCTGGAAACAGCGAATGGCGTGCGTCTGTCCATGGGGGAGCTTGACGAAACACTATTCAGTCTTGAAGGTGTTCTCGACTTCCGTGCAGGCCTGGAAGGCAACGCGCAAGGGGAGTTGCTGTGGCTGCATCTCGCCGTGTTCGTAGGCATGGAAAACAGCCTGTGCACCCTGACCCGTCGATGCCTTCGCGCACATCTGGAGGACAAGGGGGGAGATGAGATTGCAGTGGCGGTAACAGTAGAACCCTGGGAACGCATCGGCGTGTTTCCGGGCAAACGAATCCTGGAGGAGCGACGCCCATCATGAGCAATCTGCTGTCTACGCTGGTAGAGCGTCTGGAGGCGGGCGAACGCGTGGTCAAGGCCTGGGTGCTGGGGCATGAAGGTTCCGCACCCCGCGGCTCCGGGGCTCTCATGCTGCTTTTTAAGGACGGGACCGCCGTGGGCACGGTGGGTGGAGGACGCATGGAAGCCGAAGTTCAGGCCGCGGGGCGGGAGTTGCTTGGCGCCCCCCCTGGTTCCCTGCGCTTCATACGCTTTGACCTGAGCGCTGGCGACGCGGCCGAGTCGGACATGATCTGCGGTGGCAGGCAGGAGCTTTTCCTACAGCTCCTGACTCCAGTGCCGGAGACCATGCACCTCTACCGCGGGGCCGGAGACATGTTCGACGCGGGATATGACGTCATCATGCTTCTCGACCTGGGAGCGGTGCCTGGAGAGGAACGGGTCGAGGCGGGTTGGGCGCTGTGCCAAGGTTCCATCCCAAGAGATGTTTCAAAAGACTTGGTTGACCGTGTCCTGGACACATTGCGCAAAGGAGGGGCGGAACGTTTCGAGCATCTGGGTCGGAGCTATCTGACATTGCCCTTGGTGCGGACCGGTAGGTTGCTGTTACTGGGGGCGGGGCACGTGGCCCGACATACGGCCGAAGCCGCCCGTCGCGTCGGTTTCCGCGTGGTGGTGGCGGACGACCGGCAGCAGTACGCGAATCGCGAGCGCTTCCCTATGGCAGAGAACATCGCCGTGTTGCCGGACTTCGAAGCGGACCTGAAACGCTGCCTGGCCATCGACGCCGAAAGCTATGTGGTGATCGTCACCCGGGGGCACCAGTACGACAAGACAGTCCTGGCCCAGGTTCTGGACAGTCAGGCCGCCTATATCGGCATGATAGGCAGCGAGCGCAAGCGTGACGCGATCTATGCCGCGCTCCGAACCGAAGGGGTCAGCGATGCGGCCTTGCTGCGCGTCCATTGCCCCATTGGTCTGCCCATCGGCGCGGAAACCCCGGAGGAAATCGCGGTGAGCATCGTGGCCGAACTAGTCCGGGCGCGGGCCATCAGGCGTGGGACGAGGAAACGTGTTTGACTTCGACGCGGTGATCCTGGCGGCTGGTTTGTCTTCGCGCATGCGGGACTTCAAGCCCCTGGTCTCCCTTGCCGGTCGATCGCCCCTTGCCCGCTGTGTAGAACTTTTCAACCGCACCGGAGCACGAGAAGTCGTCGTGATCACCGGGGCGCATGCGGATGCTACCACGGCGGCTGCGCGAGCACTCGGCGCCAACGCCGTGTACAACCCCGAATTCGCACGGGGCATGTTCGGATCGGTACAAGCCGGCATATCGGCCCTGCCCGAAGATTGTCGGGCATTTTTCCTCCTGCCCGTGGACATCCCCCTGGTCCGGGAGTGGACGATCCAGCAGCTCGTGCGTGCCTTCAGCCAGGCAGGAGCCCTTGCCGCCTCCCCGACCTTCCTGGGGCGGCGTGGACACCCTCCGCTCCTCACGGCAGGGCTGCGGGGCATCATTCTTGGTGCCGAGGATCGCGGGGGGCTGCGTTCGGTGCTACATGGCGTCGAAACCGAGCGCCCTGGGGCGGTGATCGAGGTCGCGGTGCCTGACGAAGGTGTACTGCTGGACATGGATACGGAGGAGGATTTCCGCGGCCTGGAGTTCAGGGCTTCGCGCCTGGGTGTGCCCACCACGGTAGAATGCCGTGCCCTGTGGGACGAGCAGAACCTTCCAGCCAGGACTCGTGACCATTGCATAGCTGTGGCCGAGGCGGCGTTGTGCATCGGTAGGGCCTTGAACATTGCCCACAGGCCACGGCAGAGACTTGATCTGAATATTCTGGAGTCCGCGGCGTTGGTGCACGATCTGGCCAAGGGCAGGCGACACCATGAAGCAGAGGGCGCGCGTTTGCTGCGCGAGCGGGGTTTCGACGCGGTGGCGGACATCGTGGCCGCGCACAGGGACCTGGGCCTGGCGGACCACGAGCCGATCACCGAGCGCGAAGTGGTGTTCATGGCGGACAAGCTTGTGGGCGGGGTCGCGTGCATGCCTTTGGAGCGCCGCTACGCTCAGGTGCTGGAGCGTCACGGCCAGGACCCTGAAGCCCGTGAGGCCATTCTCGGGCGACTCCATCGAGCGCGGCGGCTCCTCCTGCGTATGGAGGCGGAGACGGGCCGCTCCCTCCTGGAGCTGCTGGCCGCTCGTGGGGAGGGCGGATAGGAAACGCCCCGCGTCACCGAGGATGCGCTGCACGTAACTATTCCGGAATGTCTGAGGGGGAGAGGTCGCGATCCGCTGAAGCCGGCCGGACGCGGACGCGAATCAGCCACGTGCCGGGCTGTTGACAATGCGCTGTGCACCATTTAATGACTGACCGGTCAGCCATAAAAATGGAGCAGTGGATGAGCAGCGTCGAGAGCGAGTACAGAGGGAGAGGAAGGCCTCGTGACCCCCAGATGACACGGCAACGGCGTGAGACCATACTTGATCACGCGGTGTCGCTTTTTGCCAGGCAGGGCTTTCCCAATACCGAGGTGGGAGCGATCGCCGAGGCCGCGGGCTGTGCAAAGGGTACCATCTATAACTATTTCAGCAGCAAGCGTGAGTTGTTTCGCGCGGCCATGGACCAGGTCATGCGCGACATTCTGGAGGCCACGGCTTTTGATGGAGATGATGATCCCCTTGACGTTTTCAGAAAAGGCATTCGCTCTTTTTTTGCCTATTTTGACGCGCATCCGGAAAACATAGAAATGCTCATTCAGGAGCGTGCGGAGTTCAAGGATCGCGACACGCCCAGCTATCTGCATTACCGCAACGAATTGCGCAAACGCTCCCAATACAGACTGCAACAACTAATCGAAAAAGGAATCTTCCGGCCAGTCCCGGTGGATGCCACTCTTGATCTCATTGAAAACCTTCTCTTTGGAACAATCTTCACCAATTACTACGCGGGATGTGCTGTCACTTTTGAAGAACAGGCTTCAGTGATTACCGATACCATCCTGCATGGCCTGCTCGCGGAGCACAGCCACAGCCCATGACGCTCCGACTTTCCACCTCGTCGCACAGGAATCGGATCCCACGATAACAGCTTGAACGATACGACATGGTCGGCGCCGTACACGCGTGGCCAGGCACAAGGCCTGTTCTCCACGTCGTGGAGTTTCGCCGGAGCCGTCCTGAAGATCCACACATGGAGTGATGTATGGAATCAGCGCGCAACGACACACAAAGCAACATTCCCTCTACAAACAGGAAACATTTTCCAGGCATCAGCATCATACGTCGGGGCATTGCTCTCCTTGTACTCATCGCCGCCGTGACCGGGGGGGTTTTGTACTGGCAGCGAATGGACCACGCACCCAAGGCCATGCAGAAACAGGAGCAGAGGGGAGCCTTGCCCGTGCAGGTCGTCACCGTGGAGACCAAGAGCATTCCCTTGCAACCTGTGCATCTCGGCCAGACGGAAGCGTCGCGGCAGGTCGAGATACACGCCAGGGTTTCCGGCTTTCTCGAGAGTAGGGATTTCGAGGAGGGCGGTAGGGTAGCTGCGGGGCAGATCCTCTTTCGCATCGACCCCCGATCCTTCAAGGCGGATCTGGACATAGCCAGGGCGCGGCTGGCAAGTGCCCAGGCCCAGCTCGTCCGCGCGCAGCAAAAGGTGGAACGCTATACAGAGCTGCTGAAGAGTCGCGCCTCCACCACTGACGAAGTGGATCAATGGCGGACAGAGGCGATCGTGGCCCACGCCGCCATCGAGCTGGAACAGGCCCGGGTGCTCCAGGCCGAGCTCAACCTGAGCTACACGACCGTCGAATCCCCCATCGACGGCGACATCGGCATGGCGCAGAAGGATGTGGGCAGTTATGTGGATTCCAACAAAAGCCTGTTGGCCGTGGTGGAAAAGACGGATCCCATATACGTCCGTTACAGCATCAGCGAACAGGACCTGCTGCAGGCGCGACGCATGGCTGAAACGGGCATGACGTCGATGCCGAGCATCGACGACTTGCGTCTGACCATCATACTTGGCGATGGATCCGTCTATTCCCACGAAGGACACATCAGCTACATCTCCCCGAAAATCGATACAGAGACTGGCACAATGATCATGCGCGGGAGTTTCCCGAACCCCGAGGGCATGCTCAAACCAGGGCAGTTCGTGCACGTACGCATCAAGGGTATGTACCTTCTCAAGGCGGTCATGGTGCCCAAGACTGCCGTCCTCCAGAATCCAACCGGCGCTATGGTCTATGTCGTCAACACGCAGAACCAGGCGGAGATCAGGCCGGTCACGCTGGGGAAGTGGCATCATGACCAGTGGATCATCGAGAACGGACTTCAGGCCGGGGACAGGGTCATTTGCGACAAGCTGATGCAACTGCGCCCCGGCTTTCCCGTGGAACCCATCTCGGCGGGGGTATCGGGTGCCCAGGTGGGTGCGAAGCCGGATGAAGAGCCTCGACCCGGGGAGATGTAGCCATGTTGTCCCGTTTTTTCATCGACCGTCCGGTCTTTTCCTGCGTTCTGTCCATCCTGATACTCATCGCCGGCGGGGCGGCCATTTTCGTGCTGCCTGTCGACCGCTTTCCGCAGATCACGCCGCCCACGATCCAGATCAACGCCACCTATCCTGGGGCGGATGCCAAGACCGCCGCTGAATCGGTGGCCGCTCCCATCGAGCAGCAGCTCAGTGGCGTCAAGAACCTGCTCTATTACAGTTCGCTGTGCTCCAACAACGGTTCGGTCAAGATCGTGGTCACCTTCGAGATCGGCACCGATCAGGACATGGCCGCGGTGGAAGTGCAGAACCGCCTCTCCATCGCCGAGCCGCGCCTGCCCTCGGAGGTGGTTCGACAGGGCATCACCGTGACCAAGTCCTCCACCAGCATGCTCGGGGTGTTTGCCTTGGAGTCGGACGGTAGCTACGACGATATCTTCCTGAGCAACTATGCCACGATCAACCTCGTGGATGCGCTGAAGCGGGTTCCAGGGGTGGGCGATGTGGCGGTTTTCGGCACCAAGGACTACTCCATGCGGATTTGGGTCGATCCTGACCGTCTCGCCACACGGGGGCTCACTGTATCCGATGTCGCCGCTTCCATTCGCGAACAGAATGCCGTGTTTCCCGCCGGCACCATCGGCCAGCGCCCGAGCGACAGCGAGATCGAGATGACGGTGCCCGTGTTGACCCGTGGAAGGCTGCAGGAAGTGTCGGAATACGAGAACATCGTCCTGCGCGCCCATGCCGACGGTTCGACCTTGCGACTCAAGGACGTGGCCCGCGTGGAACTGGGGGCCTTGAGCTACGATCTGTTCGGTCGAGCCCACGCCAGACCCTCGACGCTCATCCCGGTCTATCTGCAGGTCGGCGCGAACGCCCTGGAAACCATGCGGGGTGTCGAGCAGACCCTTGCCGCCGCGGCAAAGAGTTTCCCTCCGGGGATCTCCTATAAATCGCCCTACGACACGACTACCTTCATCTCGGAATCCATGGCCGAGGTTGTCCACACGTTGTTGGAAGCGGTCGGCCTCGTGCTGGTCGTGGTGTTCCTGTTCCTGCAGTCCTGGCGGGCAACCTTGATTCCACTTCTTGCCGTGCCCGTGGCCATTGTCGGCACCTTCGCGGGCATGCTCGCGCTGGGCTTCTCCATCAACACGCTGACCATGTTCGGCTTGGTGCTGGCCATTGGCATCGTGGTGGACGACGCCATCGTTGTTGTGGAAAACGTCGAGCGGATAATGGAGCAGGAAGGGCTATCGTCCCGCGACGCAACCATCAAGGCCATGCAGCAGGTGACGGGGCCCGTCATCGCCATCGTTCTGGTGCTTTCCGCCGTGTTCGTCCCTGTGGCGTTCCTTGGCGGTCTTACGGGGCAGCTTTACAAGCAGTTCGCGGTGACCATCGCGGTCTCGGTGGCCATCTCGGGTCTGGTGGCCTTGACCTTGAGCCCGGCTCTCTGTCGCCTGATCCTGAAGCCCAGCCACGGCAAGAAGCTGTTCATATTCAGGTGGTTCAACAGCGCGTTCAACGCCCTGACCGCGGGATGCACCGAAGGAGTCCGGCGGGTGATCCGTTTCGCCCCGGTGTCGCTGCTCATCTTCGGCATCCTTTGTTATACGGCGTTCACCTTGCAGCAGAAGGTGCCCACGGGCTTTCTCCCCGACGAAGACCAGGGGTTCGTGCTCACGTTTGTCCTGCTGCCGGATGGCGCGTCCCTGGACCGAACGGATAGGCTCGCGGCCAAGGTCGAGGAATTCCTGCTGCACCACCCCGCTGTGGAAGACACCGTACTTCTGGGTGGACTCGACTTTCTGAGCGGCGGCATCACCAGCACCAACTCCGCCACCATGTTCATCAAGCTCAAACCCTTTGAGGAGCGTCGGGCACCGGGCATGAGTGCCCAGGACATTGCCGCGGCAACCATGCGACACTTCGCCGGCCAGGGTGAGGGGCTCGTCCTGGCGTTCAATCCCCCCTCGGTCCAGGGTCTTGGTGCCAGGGCAGGCTTCCAGGTGGAGTTGCAGGCCAGGGGGGGCGGTACAGTCGAGGAACTGGCGACCCATGCCGAAAAATTCATCGCCAAGGCGAACCAGGACGGCAGGTTGTCAGGCGTTCGGGGCACGTTGCGGATCGCGCAACCCCAGCTCTTTGTCGATCTGAACCGCGACAAGGCAAAGATGATGGGCATTCAGGTCGCCGGGGTTTTTGAAGCCATGCAGGCCTACTTGAGTTCTCTCTACATCAACGATTTCAATAAGTATGGCCGTATCTGGCGGGTGCAGCTCCAGGCCGAACCCAGATTCCGCGACCATCCGGATGATATCGGCAGAATCTACGTGCGCAACGACCAGGGCGACATGGCGCCACTGTCCGGGCTCGTGGATATCGGCTACCGCGCCGGTCCCAACGCGGTCTCGCGCTTCAACGGCTTTCCCTCGGTGCAAGTAACAGGGGCGCCCGCCCCTGGCGTGAGCAGCGGCGAGGCCATGGACGCCGTGCAGGAGATCGCGGATGAAATCCTGCCCCAGGGCTTTGGATTCGAATGGAGCGGTGCTTCCTATCAGGAAGTGAAGGCCGGCAACCAGGCGCCCATGGTCCTGGCCTTCGGCATCCTCGTGGTGTTTCTCGTCCTGGCGGCCCAGTACGAGAAGTGGTCCCTGCCGGTTGCCGTACTGGGGATCCTGCCCCTTGCGGTTCTGGGAGCCCTGGTTGCCGTGTGGGCACGAGGCCTGGCCCAGGATATCTATTTTCAGATCGGTTTGTTGACACTGGTGGGGTTGTCGGCAAAGAACGCCATCCTCATCGTGGAATTCTGCGTGGCGGCGAACCGTCAGGGCATGGATGTCAAGGAAGCCGCCTTGCAGGCCTTTCGCTTGCGGTTTCGCCCCATCGTCATGACCTCACTTGCCTTCATCCTTGGCGTCGTGCCTCTTGCCGTGTCGACCGGCGCGGGTGCGGCTGCCCGGCATTCCATCGGCACCGGCGTCATCGGGGGCATGCTCGCGGCCACGTTCATCGCGGTATTCTTTGTGCCGCTGTTCTTCGTGCTCATCCAAAAGGCAAGCGACTTTCTGGTGAGACGTGAGGAAAACTACCTGGAGCATCTGGATCGAGACAAGGTGGCATGATCTGCGCAAGCGGGAATCGTTCAGCGGGAAGTATTGACCTGCGTGTATTGTGCCGCGAAACAGGGCGGCACAGAGTTGGTCTCCGTGGCGCTTCAATGAGGCCGGGGCAGTGATGCCCCGGAATACACCACTGGTCGCCCTGGGCGTCCTGGGGCACGGTCCAGCTTCAATGAGGCCGGGGCAGTGATGCCCCGGAATACCGGAGGAGAAATCGACATCGATTGTAAATTCTTCGCCGCTTCAATGAGGCCGGGGCAGTGATGCCCCGGAATACTGCCTGCGCTGCGCGGCCCTGGACGGCCAGGAGTTCAAGATGGGCGAGGGGCCGGATATCCCCCTGCACGTGCGCTGTCGATGCGTGTCGACTCCAATTTTGAAGACATATCGCGAACTTGGCATTGACATCGACGAGATGGAGGAGGTGGCGCGCCCGTACACCATGCGCCCTGACGAGAATATAGACGCCGGCGGACGGCGCACGATCCAGGAGGTGGGGCTTTCCCAGGGTGATTACGGAAGCTGGTTCGACAAGCAGAGCCGGGAGTTCAAGCTCAAGGCCATGGGGCCGGGGCGGCTGGAGCTGCTGGAAAATGGCGACGTGACTTTTCAAGGGCTTGTGGACAGCAAGACGGGTGAGTTGAAGACGCTGAAAGAGTTGCGGGGCGGGCGGGTTTCTGGCTACAAGGGTGGTGCGGCAGTTACAACGGCGTCATTCTCTTGGAAAGGGTTGGACAAGGTGGGTCTGGAGCGCTATATTGATAATGACGGCAAACTTCGTGACGCTTTGAAGGCTACTGTGGACGAAAGGAAATTGACCGAGTACGCGCTGAACCTGGAAAGCCCTGACGGGAAGAACAAAGCTTATGTTTTTAGGAGCGCGCTGGGGATAACCATAGACGATGCTGACGATGTGCGGCGGCAGATATTTGAAGGCGTCAATAAGCACAAGGCCAGCTACGCCGGCGACACAAGGCATGGAAGCCGGTTTACAGTGTACATGCCCATCAAGGGGCCGAAGGGCAAGGCTGTCGTGAAAACGGCATGGCTGCAAGACAAGAACGACGAACTCAGACTGACGAGCGTCATGGTTGCAGACGAAAAAGAGCAAGCGCTTTACAAACACTTGATCGATGATGGGGAATAAGATGGACATACAGCTTTTTGATCATGTGGAGCTTGTCGCCGATCTGCCCGACTTCGGGTTGCGGGTGGGCGAAAAAGGCACTGTGGTGGATGTGTTCACCGACCCAAAAGGCTACGACGTGGAGTTCCCGGGTTTTGTCATCGTCGACGTCAAGCCGGAAGACATCCGCCTCATGCAGAAGCACAGGTCGCCAGCAACCGCCTAGCCCCCCCCGCACTCCACCTCGGCCACGCCTCAGGGGTTGCCGAAGGCCAAGGAATTGCTGCTTGGGCAGAGACGCGAAGCGGAGTCTTGACATCCCCCCTGATTCGTGCTTGATGGACCTCAACAGGTGCTGAACACACCTCATAGGCGGATCACCACGCCCGTCAGCCGTGGCTTTTTTGTCCCCTTTGTAGTACAGTCATTTCTGCCGGGAGTTGGTGAATACAAGACCCTTCGGGGGAATAAACCAGCCGTTCCTATGACGGTGTTCAGCTCCCGGCTCTCTCATTCTGAGGGGGTCATGAACAAATCATAGGAGCGCATCATGACTCAATCGCAACTCATCCCCATCGGCAGCAGTCAGATTTCCGGCCAGTTCATTCCCACGGCCAACGCCCGCGACATCCATGACTTCCTCGGCGTCAAGCGGGACTTCTCGAATTGGATCAAGCAGCGAATTTCGTACTATGGATTCAAGAAAAACGCTGACTATGTAGTTTTCGCCAAAGTTGGCGAAAACCCCGAAGGTGGCCGACGGCGAAGGAGTACCACTGCACCATCGACATGAGCAAGGAGCTGTGCATGGTGGAGCGGACCGCCAAGGGCCGGGAGGCGCGGCAGTATTTCATTGCCATGGAGAAGATGGCTCTCGGACAGGAGCAGCCAGCCCCTGCCCTGCCCTCGCGGCCGGCGACCAAGGAAGAGCGCAAGCCCTTGCGCGATCTGGTCAACGCCTGGGTTGCCGTGTCGCCCCAGGGCTACGGCGCAGCGTTCAAGCAGGTGCATGCCATGTTTGGCGTGGAAAAATTCGACCAGATGACCGTTGACCAGGTGCAAGCGGCCATGGCCTGGGTTGCCAAGCGCATCGAGGAGGCGCACGCCGAACACGCCCAGAAACAGGAGCAGCTGGCCATGCCAGTTCCGGCAGGAGAGGCAACGCCGCAGCATCGTCTGAACGAACTGCGCTGGACCCTGAACGGATCCATCAGCCGATTCCGCGACGAGCTGAAAAACATACTCGAAACCATGCGCGGCATCTACGGCCAGAGCCTCTATGTGGGGCAGGTGCGGCTGTCGCCACTCAACGGGGCCAGGTACGCCGCATACCAGACTATCGGTTCACTGATGTCCGGGATGGTCGAGCATGCCAGGAGCATGGAATACTGCTTCGAGATGATGGCAAAGGCCGAAGAGGCTATTGCCACGAGCAAGTGAACCTCCTGCTCATCATCACCCCCGTTTGAACGTCATCCTCAGCCCCGCTTCTCGCGGGGCTTTTTCGTTTCCTCGCCCCCTCCACCACATCGACAAATGTGCAGCGCTGCACACGCACGCTTGCCTATCCCCGCGCGCGTGTCATGATTGACGGCAAAAGTGTGCGCCGCGCGACGCGGAACGGAGCGAACACAGGCGAGAAGCCCACAACACAGATTTTGGGCCAGGATGCCCACGGAGGAAATCATGCCCTGGAAGATGGACGGAGAGCACATCGTTGTTCAGGACGGCAAGCCGGTCTGGATCGAGCCGGATGGCAAGGAATTGCCTTTCGACGCGGAACACAGCCTGAACAAGATCAAGGAGCTGAACAGCGAAAGCGCTGCCCGCCGCAAGGAATTGCGAGAGGCGCAGGAACGCCTCAAGCCCTTTGCCGAGATCGATGACCCCGCCGACTGGATCGAGCGAGCGCACAAGGCGCTGTCCACGGTCAAGCTTCAATGAGGCCGGGGCAGTGATGCCCCGGAATACGAATATGACCCCTAACACCGATTCTGCAACTGAAAAGGCTTCAATGAGGCCGGGGCAGTGATGCCCCGGAATACAGAGTTTACACGTAACCGTCTTATCTCGCCCTTCTTCCGCAGCGCCCACGTCTGTGCCATGCTC
>CAZSRS010000050.1:0-25673 GCA_964609625.1 uncultured Desulfovibrionaceae bacterium | reverse complement strand
ATCTGCCTTCTAAGCAGACGGCCAGAGGTTCGAGTCCTCTCGGGCGCGCCAGGAAAATCAAGCCCTTACGGTGAACAACCGCAGGGGCTTTTTTAGGTGGGTGCGATTTCCTCCTCGATCGTTTTCCTGTTTTCAGGGCACGGGCGGTCATTGTTGGCGACTGCCGCGCGTAGTGGGGATTGGAAGGCCCCTGGCTGTAGGCGCAAGACGTTATCGGGCCGCGGGCAGGGTGACGATGAAGGTTGCTCCCTGTCCCAAGGTGGATTCCGCCCGCAGCGTGCCGCCGTAGTGCTCCACGATTTGCCGGCAGATGGCCAGGCCGAGTCCAGTGCCTTTGGACTTGGCCAAGTCCTGGTCAGGAGCCGGCACCTGGTAGAACTTTTCGAAGATACGCTCCAGGTCCTGGGGTGGAATGCCTCTGCCGCTGTCCCGCACCCGCGTTTCCACTCCCGCGCCGCCGGCAGTCGGGGACACGCTGATCCTGATGAAACCCGTGGCAGTGAACTTCAACGCATTGGACAACAAATTGAGGAAGAGTTGCCGTATGCGGTCGCGGTCAGCCTTGACAGGAGGGGTCTGCGGATCGATGACACTCTCGAAATGGATTGACGGCTTTTCCGCGAATTCGGCCTGCATGGTCGACACCGCGGCGTGCATCTCTTCCCCCAAGTGCAGTTCTACGTCATGCCATTCGCTCTTGCCGGACTCAATCTTGTTGATGTCCAACAGTTCGTGGACAAGCCTGGCAAGCCTGGCCCCCTCGCTTTCGATGACCAACAGATTGTTCAGTACCACCTCACCCCGCTTGGCCAATTCCGGGTTCTGTTCCACCAGGGGCAAGAAGTTCTTCCTGAATGCCTTGGCGGTGAGCTTGGCGAAGCCGAGCACGGATGTCAGGGGTGTGCGCAATTCGTGAGAGACCATGGAGATGAACGCGCTCTTGAGCGCGTCGAGCTGCTGCAACTGTTCGTTGGCTTCGCGCAATTCCCTGGTGCGTTCTTCCACCTTTTGCTCCAACTGTTCCTTGGCGTGCAACAGGGTCTGTTCGGAGCGTTTCTTCACGGTATCGTCCATGATAACGGCCATGACGCGCGGGCCTTCCTGCAAAGCCAGCTTGCGCAGGCGGACGGATGAAGGGAAATTCGTTCCGTCCTTGCGGCGCGATGTCCACTCGAACTCGCAGGCACCGTGGAGGATACAGTGCTGGAAATGCCGTATGACGTCTCGCGTGGTCAGACCGCCCCCACTCAAGGTCTCGATGCTCAGTTGCGCGGCTTCCGCCTGGGAGTATCCGAACAGCGTCTGGAAACTGCGGTTCACGTCCAGTATTTCCCCCTGTTCGCCGTGTACCAGGACCGCGTCGGGCAGTGTGTCCAGCAGGGTCTGGAGGCGCTCGCCCGAGGCGATGAGCTTTTGCCGCGAAGTTCGCAGCGCCTCGCTCATGGTGTTGAAGGTTCCGGCGAGTTCACCGATTTCCGTGTTACCCTTAAGGTCCACGAGCACGTCCTCCTGTCCCCGTGAGATTGCGTCGGCCGCGGCAGTGAGCTGCATTAAAGGCTCGGTGATCCTGCGCGTGAAAAACAGCGTTCCGAAGATCACGGCCACGGCCACGCACAACACAAGGATCAGGGCATTGAAGGACTGGCTTTCGATCCTGGCCAGGTTCGCGGACTCGGAGTAGCCCAGGACGAGTGTCCAGGGAGTGCTGCGCAACCTCGTCTTGACGTTCAACGTGGTTTCGGATTCCGGGCCATGCAGGGGGGCGCGGAAAAAGGATGGAGCGGCCGGGTCCAGGGCCTGGAAGTCCACTCCCATGTCCAGGCCGGACGCGGCTGGGATGGTCATACGCCGCTGCTCCTGCAATGTGACGCTTGCCTCTTGGCGCAGGGGAAAGGCGGGAGTCAAGACGAGGTCCGGCCTCCTGCTGTCCGCCAGTCGTATGCCGACCTCGTCCACGAGTACCGCGGCGAGGGTCTCGTCGCCTTCTCTCGCGTCGGTAAGTAACAACTGTTGCAATACGGAAGCCTTGTAGCGGAAACGCAGCATGCCGACGATGTTTCCGGCGGTGTCGCGCACCGGGCAGCTGAAATACAGGGAGGGTTGCCTGGTCAAGCCCGCCATGCCCACCGGTGAGACATAGGGCAAGCCAGTCCTGAGGGGCTCCAGGAAGTAGAGTCGTGTTGACTTGTCCGAGCCGCTGTCAGGGCCGTAGGTGTCGGCGACGGAAATGCCCTGAAGGTTCAGGAGCGCGATGGACGTTATGTTGATCTGATCCCGTCGCTTGAGGGAATCGAGGATGCTCATGATCGCCTGCTCCTCGGGACTGTTGGCCGCGATGTCAGGGGGCAGGGCGAGGAAGTCGGCGAACTGTGGAATCATGGATTCGGTGCGTACGGTGGCGAGATTGGCCAGGATGAAACTGTCGAGCGTCATGGCCGTCCGGTTGGCGGCACTCAACATGGCTTGCCTGCTGTTGGCGGACAGGGCGTTGTAGGTGCTGCGCTGGTCCAGAAGGGACAGGAGGCTTGCCGGCACCAACGAGATGAGCAGAAAGGCGCTTACGAGCTTCCACTTGAGCTTGGCTCGACCTGAAAAGGACCGTGCGGCGAAGAAGATCGGGAAAAAGGCCAGGCTCAGTAGGGTAAGCGACAAATAAGCCGGCTGTGCGTTTCCCGAGGGATGCAGGAGAAAGCGGGACACGAGTGCGGCCAGCAGGAAGGCCAGGACGGCGTCGAGCACCAGCAGGGGGAGCTGGTGGTTGTGGGTGCCCACAATCCGCTGGATGGACTTGAATAGCATGTTACCCTTCAACACGTTCATCATTCCGCACATCATGTTGCCCACAGCGGGGTTGCCTGATGTTCGGAACACGGAATGAGGGGAGTTTCCAATTCCGCCGGAATTCCCTTGTGACAGTACGCCCCAGGGTGCTCTCTAAGGTCTGGTCCCCACATTTTGGACAAAGGACGGCTCCAGGACCTGCTCGAGATCAGGAGCCAGGGAAGCGTCACCCACACTGATGAAGAATTCGATCTGACTGGCGCCGACGATGAACAATGAGGAGGGGGCGGCAGTCTTCTCAAATGCTTCCAGGTTGTCCTGACGCGTGAGGACATGGCAGCCTTCCAACGAGATTTCCTCGGGCTTGAATCCAAGGGTCTTGGCGATGAGGGCGTCACCTTCGGCGCGGTGGGCGAGCCAATACTCCTGTGCTTCGAACCAGGCATCCACGAAGGCCTGCACCTCGCGCGCCCTTTGCTGTACCACGTTGCCCTGGAATGCGATGACGTCGGGGATCATGCCGGGTGTGTCAGCAGTGGTGAAGAGGACTTTATAGCCTTTTTGCAGTGCTTTTGAAAGGAACGGTTCCCAGGTGTATCCGCCTTGAATTCTGTCCGGCATGGTCTCCAGGACGATTTCAGGCCCCACATCCAACAGGGTGAGGTCGCTGCGGGCCAGACCATGGCGACGGAGCAAGGTCAGGATGATGAATTCGCTGCCTGAAAGCGCTCCCTGAATCCCGATGCGCTTGCCCTTGAGGTCGGCGGGGTCCGTGATGTCCGGCGTTACCACCAGCCCTTCCGCTCCGTCTGAATAGTCAGTCGCCAGCACCACTTTCATGCTCGGTACGTTGCTCTTGAGCAGTTCGTAGAGCCCCCCGTGGGCCGCGTCCAATGAACCGGCCGCGAAATCCGAGAAGATGTCCGTATAGGAATCGTAGAGTATCGGGTCCACATCCACACCGTGCTTCGCGAAAAAGCCCTTCTCCCGCGCAATGACGATGGGATACCACCCAGGCCATAGGGACCAGCCCACACGCAGCGGTTTCGGCGTTGCCGTCTCGTGTTCTCCGGTGCAGGCAGGGGTAAAGGTAATGGCTAGCCCCAGGGACAGCAAGAATAGCGCATACAGCTTCCCGTACATGACCTCCTCCCGCGTCATCCGTTGTCAAGGCAAGGTATATCAAGATGCTGCACGTCAAGGGCGGCTGGAATCGCACCATACCAAGAGGAGTGCGTCGAGGGCAAGTACACGGCGCATTGCCATGGGTACAAGATTTGCTTTGCAGCCCTCATTCTACATCGGCAGGATGCGGGAGGTCAGCATTTTCGGCATCAGACGTGCGTTGCAGGGCCTTGGGAAGTGCGCTGCCGCCGGTGTTTCGAGACGGTGGAGGAACTACTCTTGGCAGTGTTGGTGTGTAATTCCGCGTTTCACTTCAAACAGGCTGTACTCGGCAGTGAGAGATGAAAGGCACGCCAGGACGGCGCTCTCGAAATGCCAAGTACTTCGCCGCGAAAAGCGAAGTCAAGTATTTACCCGTTGCGGAAAAGTCAGGATGTCGCACCCTCGTCTTTCAGATCCTTGATGAGTGTTTGCAGTTTCTGCGATTGGGAGTTCAGCTCGGTTACCGCCCTGGCGCTTTGGCTCATCGCCTCCGCTGTCTCCATGGAGACTCGTTGTACGTCGTCGATGCTCCTGCTGATTTCCTCGCTGGCCGCGGATTGTTCTTCAGAAGCCGTGGCAATGGAACGAACCTGATCCGAGGCTCGTTCCACAAGTGACACGATGTCCTTGAGCGCTTGGCCCGAGGTGTTGGACAGCTGCGTGGCCTGTATGATGGTGGAGCCGGCCTTTTCGACATTGGCGATGTTCTTGGCCGCTCCGTGCTGGATTCTGCGAATGGCGTCGCCCACCTGTTTGGTGGCGGTCATGGTTTTTTCGGCGAGTTTGCGCACTTCGTCCGCCACCACGGCGAAACCCCTGCCTGTCTCTCCAGCGCGCGCTGCCTCGATGGCTGCGTTAAGTGCCAGGAGGTTGGTCTGATCGGCGATGTCGGAGATGACGTTGAGGATTTGCCCGATTCCTTCGGCCTGCTGTCCCAGATCGAGCATATCCTTTTTCATTTCCTGCGCCTGGCCGTTGACCGCGCCCATTTCAACGACAACTTTGTTGACCACATCCGCCCCTTCCAAAGCTTTCAGGCGAGCCATTTCTGCCGTGTCAGCAGCAAGCGAGGAGCTTTTTGCCACCTCCAGCACGGTTGCATTCATCTGTTCCATGGCCGTTGCGGTTTCCGAGACGCGCTGGGATTGCACCTCCGCCCCGCGGCTGGACTGTTCCACCTGGGCGGACAACTGCTCTGAAGCGGATGAGACCACCGCAACGACATCCTCGAGCCTGTTGGCGGCGTGAAGCATGCCCTGGGCCTTGGCCAGCTCTGCTTCACGCTTGGCGTCTTCAGCTTGGCGCATGGCCACGGCCGCATGCCGTGCTTGTTTCTCGGCCTCGGTGCTCTTGGTCGCGGCCTCGAGCATCATATTCTTGAGATTCGTGACCATGAAGCCGATGTCAGAGCGAAGTTCGCCCATTTCGCCCTTGAATACGCCTTGAGGCGTGGCATCCAGATCGCCTCCGGCCACCTGCTTTGAATACAACCCTATGCGCTTGATCGGTGAAGTGATGGAGCGTCCGATCAAGCCGCCGAGGAGCAGCAGTGTCAGGGTTACGGCAATTGCCAACGCCCAGCCCAATCGTTCAATGCGCGCGGAGGCGGCATGTGAGTTATCACGTAGCGTGGCAAGCAGGGACTGGCTCGTTTGGATCAAGTCCTCACCGGCCTTGTCGAAGCTAGCAACAAGTGCTTGTTGTCGGTTCTGCAAGTCCACCAGTTGGGACTCTCGCTCTCCGTACCCTTTGATCTGAGCATTGAGTTCGGGGAGCGCTTTCTTGAAATCGTCGTCGCGGCTGAGGGTTATGGCTTGGCCGAGATTTTTACTGTAGGTCTTGAGTTCCTTGTCAAAGGCTTCATACTGTTGTGTGTACCGATCCGGATTGTTCAACAAGAGATATTCCTGGACATTGCTGCGCATACGCACAAAAATTCCCACCAGGTTCTTGGCGTTATCCAGTACCGCTTGGCGAGATGCGGAAATCGACGCGCCAGAGAAATTCGCTTCTATGTTTTCCTGCTCCAACCGCAAGATGTATTGTTGATCAAGGTAGCTGGTGAGTGCTCTTCCCGCAGTTTCATAGTGTTGCAGTGTGTCTCGAAGCAGGGCAACGTTTTCTCTTATTTTGGGCAATTCGACTTCATATGCGTTCCAGGCGTTGGCGAGGCTTTCAAGTTCAGTTTGGTAGTCATTGATGATTTGTGCGGCATTGTTTTGACACTCCTTGCCCTCGCGTAAGAATCTTTGCAGTCGATTCCAGCTTGCCTCGTCAGCTGAATTTATGAAATCCTTTTCAGCCAAGCGTACCTGCAATACACACATGGCGTTTGTATTGATGTCTTCACGCAAGGACATGATCGAGGCTACAGCAGAGGAGGACAGTGTGTTGAGAACCGCAATGGCCACGCAAGCCAGAATACCCAGGAAAACGAGAATCAGTATTTTGATGCGGATAGACATGATGGGCCTCTCGCGTGTTAATGAAGGGGAGGGGGCATTGGCTCCCCTCCCGTATCAAACCTAACACCGACACGACCTTATTTGGCTGTTTTGTTCAACTCCTCGGCGCTCACCGTGTCGCTGTATATACCTGCTCCAACGGTGTATGGTTGTCCGGGCACCTTGAGCATGTAGGAAACCTTCCGCGCGGGGGTGTCCTGCCCTGGCTTGGGCCAGAAGTATTCTGCCCAGCCCGAGTCAGAGTCCTGCACCGCACTGCACAGGTCGATACTGATGAACGAGCCCTTGGCGTCCTTGATTTTGTCCGGTTCCTGACCGATGAGTGACTCCTTGGGATGAGCGACGAGAATCATGGGTTCGCAATCGTATACGAATACGTACGTGTCCTTCCATGCCCAGGGCCCTTTGGGGTCGTTAAACTGGACCAAGCCAGCCTCGCCCTCGCTTGCAAGGAATGTGGCAGCTTGCTTGCATTTCTCGATCACCTCTTCTGGCGTTGCACTCTCCTGGGCAAAGGCGACGGAAGTCAGCCAGGCGACACAAGCAACAATCAGAATAACTACATGCAATGTACGTTTCATGCGCTCCTCCCTGTGAGAAATGTAGATTTATGATGGCAGGTTACTGACAATCAAATCAAGCCCAGCCAATATGAAAGTGTAACAAAATATATCGATGACAAGCCTCCCCACCGAAAACAATCACTACGAGCTTGTGAAGGCTATCACCAATTATAGACATCATGCCCCTATCGAGGGCCAGACGTCAAGCAGAATGAGGGGTTTTCTTCATGAGAGCGTTTGCCAATGAGGCCGGGATCGATCGTCGGGAGGCGGTGATCCGGTTTCCGATACCCTGCCCGCTCATGCTCAGCGCCGCCCCAGTGCCTCGTGCAGGAGTCGGGAGAGCACCGCTTGCGCGTCGAAGTAGCGTTCGGCAAACGCCCTGGCTTTCGCGGCATGGCGGGGGTAGTCGCCGCGCACGGCCTCGATGCCGGCCAGGGCGCCGTCCATGTCGGCAAAGGGCAGTACACCCTGCCCGAGTTCGAGGTAATCCGAGAAACCCGTGTCCTGTACCACCACGGGGCGCCCCATGGCCAAATAGCAGGCGCTGCGGCAGGAGAACCAGCCGCTCCTGGAGGCTACATAGGCGTTCTTGGCCGTGGAGAACTCGGCCATGCTCCGTCGAATGTAGTCCCGGTATTCCCAGGGCGTGCGGGACATGGAAAAGCCGTCCACCAGTTTCCACCCCTTTTGTTCCAGGAGTTCACGCGGGGGGCGCCCGCCGCCCAGGGCCAGCTCCAGCACGGCCGTGGTTTTTTGCGGCAGGTCCATGAGCTTTTCGAACTCCAGGTTCTTGGCGCCGTAGCGCACGCCGTTGACCAGCGGCCCCTGTTCCTTGGGTTGCCAGGAGAGCACTGTGGTGAACACCTGGCGCTCGGGGGGGCCGCCCCCTTCCCAGGCCGGGAGCACCACCGGCTGGCGCGTGGTTTTCCAGTCGAAGAGGCCCGTGGGCACGAGGCAACCGGGTTTGCCGATGTTCTCGGCAAAGGAGAAGAACACGTCGTGGCGGAGCATGTTCTCGATGTTCGCCGTGGCTTTCGCGTCAGCCTCGCCGCGCAGGTATCCGGGCAAGTCCGCCTGGGTGTACATGGGGTCGGAGTCGATGAGCACCTTCACTGGGATGCGAAGATATTCCTCGCGGAGCTGGCAGGTGGTGGAGATATTGCACAGCACGTCGGCGCGGGCCACCAGCGAGGCCAGGTCCTCGCGGGAGAGCCCCCAGTGGGTGTCGTCCGGGGCGCGCACGCAGAAGCGATTCTCCAGGCCGGGCTCCAGTCGGCGCAGGAAGTCCCGCAGGTAACGGACGTTGTAGGTCGGATCTTCCACAAAGGTGACGTTGAAGGGGTCATAGACCCAGCCGCCGGTGTCCTCGAGGTAGTAGACGTCGTGGCCAAGTCTGTGGAAGCCGAGGAAGTACTGGAGGTAGTCCCAGGCCACGCCGCCCAGGGGGTAGGTCGCGGCCAAACCCGAGACGATGATGGTGCGTTTTTTCATGCGTGCTCCAGAACACTCACGGATGGGCTTGCCTCCGCGGCCTTGGCCTTGCCCATCTGGATGTCGTGGAGCCTGACGAACTCGCCGTTTTTTTGCATCAGTTCGTCGTAGGTGCCCATTTCGTGGATGCGGCTGCCCTTGATGACCAGGATGAGGTCGGCCCGGCGCATCATGGACAGGCGGTGGGCGATGATGAACGTGGTTCTGTTGGCCATGAGCCGCTCCAGGCCTTGCATGATCAGGGCCTCGGTCTCCGCGTCCAGGGCCGAGGTGGGTTCGTCGAGGATGAGCAGGGGCGCGTCCTTGAGCAGGGCGCGGGCGATGGCCAGGCGTTGGCGCTGTCCACCGGAGAGATTGCTCCCGCGTTCACCGAGCCGGGTATCGTAGCCCTCGGGCAGGGCGGTGATGAAGTCGTGGGCGTTGGCCAGCCTGGCTGCCTGGATGACTTCCTCGCGGTCGGCCTTGCGCTTGCCGTAGGCGATGTTCTCGTGGATCGTCATCGGGAAGAGCTGCGTTTCCTGGAGCACGATGGCGATGTGCTCCCGCAGGCTCTTGAGGGAGACGTGACGCAGGTCCTGTCCGTCGATGCCGACAACGCCCTTTTGGGGGTCGAAGAAACGCAGGAGCAGGCTGACAAGAGAGGTCTTGCCCGCGCCTGTCTGGCCCACGATGGCCACTGTGGAGCCGCCGGGGCAGGCGAAGCTCACGTCCTGGAGCACGGGCTTGTCCGGAGTATAGCCGAAGGTGACGTTCGAGAAACGCACCTCGCCCTTGGTGATGCGCAACGGAGGGGCGTCCGGATCCTCGTGCACGGACTCGTCCATGGCCATGACGTCCATGACCCGTTTGGCCTGGGCCAGAGAACCCCGGATGCCGGCCACGGTGGTGCTCAGGTTGCTCAGGGGCGTGTACAGCGTCGCCAGGTAGGAGATGAAGATCAGCAGTTCCCCGGTGGTGAGGGAGCCTTCGAGGACGTGGCTCACGCCCACGTAGAGCACCAGTGCCGTTCCGGCCGCGGTGATGCCGCCGATGAGCCAGCCGTAGACGGTCTGCAGGGCGTAGAGGGAGAGCTTGCGGTCGAAGGAGTGCTGGGACTCGGCCACGAAGCGCCTCTTTTCCTCTTCCTCGCGGGCAAAGGCCTGCACCAGGGAGATGGAGGAAAAGATACGCTCCACCGTGGTGTAGACTTGGCTTTCCTTCATGTGCGATTCCGTGGTCAGGTCGCCGATGCGCTTGCTGACCTTGGAGATGGCCAGGAAGAGGAAGGGGATGATGCATACGGCATAGATGGTCAGTTCCGCGTCCAGGCGCAGGCAGACGATGAACATGCCCACGAGCATGGCGCCGCTGACCAGGGTAGTGAACACGCCATTCATCAGCAGTGTCTGCACGGAGTAGGTGTCGCCCATGATGCGGTAGATGAGGTCGCCGGTGGGCCATTTCTGATGAAAAAGCAGGGATTGGCGCTGCAGGTGCTGGAAGAGGTCGCGACGCAGGTCCTGGACCATGTCCTGCCCCATGCGGATGGTCAGGTAGTTGTTCAGCAGTTGGAGGAACCCGACCAGGAAGTGGACGGCCAGCAGTAGGCCGACCACGGCGGCCAGTTGCGCAGTGAGGAGCATGTCCCGGGGGTCGATCCGCCAGCCCCAGAGGTCCAGGGGGGCCTTGCCGATGACTTGGTCCACCGCGAGTTTGAGGGGCCAGGGCTTGAGCAGTTCCAGGGCGCTGATGCCTCCGACAAGCGAGAGACACAGCACGAAGGTCAGCCTGTATGGCCGCAGGTAGACCAAAAGGCGGAAAAACAGGGACATGCGGGAAACGCCTTGCTACACTGTTCGGAGTCTTCGGACCATATCACAACCATGAGGGACTGGGAGCGCGATGCCGTGGGGTACCGCGCTCCCGGATGAACATCAGACGTCCATGACACGCTCGGCCATTTCACCGGCAACCGCCGCAGGCAGCAGACCGTGGATCAAGGGGGTGTCACCCGTTGCTTTCGAGGCGTGGCGCGAGGTTTGGCCCCAGGTCGCGGGGCGTTTGTGGGCCGGCATGGCCACAGGCTCGACACCAGGCTCGACCACGGACTCGACGGCGATCTCTGCCAGGTGTTCGAACACGGGCTCGGCCAGGGATTCTTCCACGGGTTCTTCCAGACAACCGCCGGGGTTGCGTACGACAAGATACTGCACGAGCATGGTCACCAGCGTTGCTGAACGGTAAAGTCCCCAGAGCATCCAACCTGCGAACAGGCCCGAGGCCACGGCCGCGCCCAGGGACATGTGCGCCGGCAAGGGCGCCAAGACCGCGGCTGTCGCCAATGCCAGGAGGAGCAACATGGAGCGCCACGTGGGCAGGATGGTTCCGGCGAGACGTACGAACCGTTTGTTGCCGCCGTGGTTTTCAGTGGTGACTCGGAGTTTCAGAATGGTCCAAAGACCTACCCTTGTGCGCAAATCCCAAGGAGGCACCGCGGAAATGGAGGAGAAGCCGGTGTCCGTGGTATAGGGCATGTGCAGGCCGGTGAGCACCGAAAGGATGTGGGACAGGAGCTTGTCGCGTTCCACCCCGTTGTTGTTCCAGAAGAAATGCTGGAAGGTCAGACGGTGGGAGCAGACGGCCACAAGCTCCCAGATCGTACGCAGGAAACCCACATGCGGCATTTCACGCATGGTGTGGGGCATGTCCTCGGACAGGGGCACGGGGCACATGGCAGGGCAAGCCTTGTGACGCAGCTGCATCACGGTCTTGTAGCGGGTCCAGCCCCGGCAGATGGGTTGGAGCAGGGTCAGACCGGCAATGATCATCCGTGAGCGCAAGGTATTGTGCCGGGGCGGCAGTTTGGCCTTGCCGGCCCGGTGCCCGACAAAGGCCAGGCTGGTGAGCGCCATGAGCAGTCCCGCGATCCCGAGCACGGGCAGGAACGGTGTGGCGATGAGCAGGGCCAGCGCCACGGCCATCCACTCCATGGACAGGGGCAGGTAGGCCAAGAGGTTGCCCTTGGGCTCGTAGAGCGTCTGAAAAAGGCCCATGCCGAAGACGCCGTGATAGATGATGGGGCGGTTGGCCAGCAGACAACCGCCGATGTCGCCGTAAATGCGCCCGGCCCAGCGGGAATTGCCCAGGACATTGAAGCGGTCCTTGTGCTTGGGCAGGAGCAGGGCCTCGGCACGGCCATAGCCCTTCTGCTGTTTGATGTAGGCGGAGATGGTGTTTCGGCGGTGGTGCCAGACCATCATGGCGGCGCAGAAGCCGATGACGTAGCCGCGGTTCTGCAAGCGCCAGCAGACGTCCACGTCGTCGCCGGCGGCCCGGTAGGTGACGTCGAACCCGTCGATCTCCATGAGCTTTTCTCGGCGGTACGCCATGTTGCACCCCGGGATATGCTCGGCGACCTCGTCGGTCAGGAGAACGTGGGTCGGCGCGCCGGGAGAGACGGCCACGCAGGCCGAGGTGCGATTGTCCTCCGGAGGGGGGAGGTTGGGGCCGCCCACGGCCACGAATCGTTTGTCCATGAAGGCCCAGGCCATGTATGTCAGCCAGTCCGGGTCCACATAGCAGTCGGAATCGGTATAGGCGATGATCTCGCCCCGCGCGGCGCGCATGCCCACGTTACGGGCCGCGGACAGCCCCAGGTTGGGCTGATGGATCACGCGGATGTGGGGGTTCTCCGCGGCATGGCGGTCGGCTATCTTGCCGGTCTTGTCGGTGGAGCCGTCGTTGACCACTATGACTTCGAAATCAGGATAGTTGAGCTTTCGGAAGGAGGCCAGGCAACCCTCCATGGTGGACTCGGCATTGTAGGCGCAGACGATCACCGAGATGCTGGGCGTTTCGGCAGGCAGCAGCGGCAGCCGCTGGCGATAGACTTCGGCCACGGCCTCGTAAGCGGGCTTGGGATCGCGCTGTGCATCGACGATGCCGAAGGCCCAGTCCTCGATCAAATGCCCCCCGGTGAACCACTCGTCGGTCCAGGCAAAGACCATGGTGCCGGAGACGCCCAGCTCGAACGCCGCGCGAAGCTGCCAGGCCAAGGTCTCCGCCACCTGTTCCCGCCCATGGCGGATGGAGTCCATACCGAACTCGGAGAGCACCAGGGGCAGGTCTCCCGCCAGGTTTTGCAGGCGCTTGACATACCCGCGAAAAGCCTTTTCCTCGTGCAGATAGACATTGACCGACAGGAAATCGAGGAAGGGCAGGCGCAGGTATTCAGTGGAGGGATAGTTGGCGTAGGTCACCAGTCCGGTTGGGTCTTCCTCCCGTACGATGGCGGTCAGCCTGGCCAGAAATTTTTCGATTTTAGGCGCTCCATGCCAGCGCACGATATGCGCCGGGATCTCGTTGCCCACGAGCCAGGCCAGGATGGCCGGATGGCCGGCCAAGGCCCTGACGGCCCCGCGGACCGTGGCCTTGATCTGTTCCTTGACCTCCCACTGATCGAGAAAGCACAGATGCTGCGGCCAGGGAATGCCCACCATGACCCGCAGGCCGAAACTTCGCGCCAAATCCAGAAACCAGCGGGGCGGCACGTAGTACACGCGGATGGTGTTCACCCCGGAAGCGTGCATCATCCGAAAATCCCGCACCACATGTTCCAATTCCGGCAGGGGGTCACCACTCAAGTTTTCAGGAAATGGACCGTACGTGACTCCTTTGATGAAAAATTTGTCGTTACCTGCGAACAGGAAACGTCCATGGGCGCGTACGCGCTCCATGGGGGCTGCGGCAAGATCCTCTTCGATCTGGAACATGGGGGTTTCGCTCCTGGAGTGTGGGAACTGGCTTCCCACGGATGATCAACTATGATTTCAGTGGATTGTTCAGGTTCTACCGTTTTTTATGGACAAAGATTTGCCTGGAAGACCCGGCAAACGCGCATTATCTGCCGAATTTTGGAAAATGCAATACCCCTCGCTATAAAAATTTCAATGGGTTACAATGATGATATTGTATAGAGATTTTCTAACGTCCCATGGGCAGGTAATCCAATCACCGCAACGTGCACGAGAGACAACTGCCGCCTTCTATGGATGCGCTATCCGTAATAGTATTGAAAAGAGGTTCAGACGCCCCGAGCGCCCCGAATTCCTTGGACTGCGGTGCAATAAGCGTCCAGGATGCTCTCGAAGCGGGGTACGATGGTCTTGAGGCTGAATTCCTTGCACGCCCGGTCGTAGCCCGCCACCCCCATGCGCGCTCGTACTTCCGGATTCAGGATCAGGGTCCGCAGGGAAGCGGCCAGGGCTTCCACATCGCCGGTGGGCACGAGCAGCCCGGTCTGCCGATGCTCCACAACCTCGGACATACTGCTGACGTCGAAGCCCACCACCGGGCGCCCCGCGGCCATGGCCTCCAGGGGGGCGCGGCCCATGCCCTCCCAGAGGGAAGGGAACGCGAAGATGTGACAGGCCTGGAGAAATGAACGCATTTCCTGGACAAATCCCAGAAAACTGACCCGCGCATCGAGTTCGAGATCGCGGACCAAGGTTTGAAGTTCCGTCTGCAGGGGGCCCTCGCCGGCGATACGCACCTCGAAATCCAGCCCCTGGTCCCGCAATATCCCGGCTGCCTGGATGAGCAATCGCTGTCCCTTTTGCTCCACCAGCCGTCCGGCAGTGCCGATGACCACCGGGTGTCCGCCGTCACATGGGGGTGGAGGCGTGAGCAGTTCCGGCTCCAGGCCGTTGGGCAGGAGGTGGATGCGCTCCCGAGGCAGCAGATGGGGGTTTTCGGCCAAAAGAGCGCGGGCCGTGTCCAGGCTGTTGACGATGACCCCGGAGAGCACGCGGCGGTAAAGAAAGCGGTTGAAAAAGGAGTCTCGCACGGGCAGGCCCATGCCGCGGCGGTAGATGACCACGCGTACGCCCGCGAGCCTTGCGGCGATGCCGGCGGCCTTGACGTCCTGGGGCAGCCCCGGCAGCAGGACATCACAGGGGGTGCGGTGGAAATGCCGGCGCAGTGCGGCCATGGCCAGTGGATCGCAAAAGCTGAGGCGCCCCAGGCGCATTCCCGTGACCGGAAGTCCGGCCTCCTTGGCGCGTTGCAGCAGAACGCTGCCCAGGGCCGCTAGGATATGCGGTCGGTGGCCGCGCTCCCGCATCAGGCGGGCAAAGCCGAGGTGCCAGTGTTCTCCGCCCCCCCAGGCCTGGTTGCTGTTGCAGAAGCAGATGCGCAGGGACGTCATGGAGGAGTGGTGGTGGACTGGCCTGAATGACGCATTTCCGGCATCCGTGCACGATTGCCGGCAACCATGTGCCGTGATCGAAGGCGCCAAGGAGACGGGTGTTTCATGATTCCCGCAAATCCATGCCGGACTCTCACGGTTCTCCAAGACGCCTGGTGACGGATGCGCGGCTGGGTGCGCGGCATGGTGCCGAGGAAGGGGAGAGACCGGATTCCGTTATCCAATTCCTGAGCATGGCCACGCTCTGCCGCCGGGAGCCGGAGTCCTGGTCGGGAAATATCGCATAACCATGGCCCGGGGTGGCGGGGGACAAGGTGGGCATGAACATGTTGCACCCCGCCAGGAGCCCCTGCTTGCGACCATGGGGGGCCACGGCGTCCAGGGCGGACGTGGCCGGGATATTGGCCCTGGGGTTGAGGATGCGCAGCAGGGCCAGGACACGAAGGCAGCGTTGCAGGCTGCCTGCCGGCGCCCCGCCGAGGGGAGTGTCGGGATGGGGCACAAAGGGCCCCACCACGAGCATTTCAAGATCCAGGGACGTGAGGAAGAGGATGTCGCGGGCCAACACGTCCAAGCTCATTCCCGGCAGGTCCACGATGATTCCCGAGCCAACCTGGTAGCCGAGGCGTTGCAAATGCTCGATGGTGTCCAGACGGTTCTGGACCAGTTTGCCGGGGCGTTGCACTTCATGGAGATCGGGGTCGGTGGTGGTCAGGGATAGCAGATAGCCGTCGGCGCCGCACTGCTTCCAGTAGCGCAGTTCCTCCAGGGGTCGCTCCCCCAGGGAGAGAAACACGGTCAGGGGGTGACGCTGCTTCACGGCCCGGATCATTTCGCCGATAGTGGCAGCATTGCACTCCGGGTCCTCGCCGCCTTGCAGCAAGACAGTGCCGATGCCCAATTCCGGAGCGAGCGACACGCAGGCCATGAACTCGTCACGCCCCAGGCGATAACGGGGCAGTGAAACATTCTGGACACGCAGACCGCAATAGCGACAACGCTGGATACAGACGTTGGAAAAACCGACAATACCGCACATGGGTACATCCCGTCCGAAAATCTTTCTGGACACCGTGGCGGCCTGTTCGAAAAGCTCCTGGTCTTGCCCGCCGAACAGGAGATTGCGCAATTCGTGTTCGGTCATGGTCGTACTTTGGAGATTTTTGGTGGTTATGTCGAGTCCCTTCTGAAGATTTTTTGACACAGCTTGATTCCCAGGCCTGTTGATAGAAACCGTGGGTCATGGTGTTTGCGGGCACACTTCCCGGAGTGTTGGCCCGGTCCGCTTCCAGCCTGGCACCAAGAACGGTGAAGGATCGATGCAACAGGCTGTTTCCTCGTGGCTCCGGTCTGGGAATGGCGTGGATAAACGGGCGGGAACCCCCGGGCGATACCGCTCTACCTGTTGTCTAACAGGCTGTCCCAATCAAAAAGAGTGCCCCAGCCATGCAACTCCATGGCTGGGGGCAATATAGTGAGCCTATGGCCAGTCCGGGACGCGGAGTCTCGAACGCCTTGTATATGCAAACCGCGGGTCACCTCCGCCGAGGGAAGCGCGGCACACCGGAGGTGTCGTTATCGCCTGGACATGAAGCGCGACTGCTTTTCGATTTTTTCCAGGGCGGCACGTTCTTCGGCCTTACGCAGGCGCTCCTGGCGTTGCCTCCTGACTTTCACGGCCTCGTTGAGTTTTTCCACGAGACTCTCGAATTCATGGGGCTTCATCAGGTAATCGAAGGCTCCCAAGCGCATGCCTTCGATGGCCGTAGGCACGTCGGCATGCCCCGTGAGCAGGATCACCTCCACGCCGATGTGCTTCTTGCGGATTTCCGCCAGGGTTTCGATGCCCGAGAGCCCGGGCATCTTGATGTCCAGGATGACTACGTCGCAGGGATCCTTGGCCAGCAGTTCCAAAGCATCCAGGCCACTGCCCACGGTCTGCACCTCGAAGCCGCTCTCGGTCAGACGCTTGGCCAGTGTGGTGCGGAACCGTTCCTCGTCATCTGTGATCAACAGTCTGGGTGTTATCTCGCTCATGGACCTTCTCCTTTTGAGGTACCCGCCGGTCTGATTGTGACCGGCGGGCATGTGCGTTGTCAAGACCTGAGGATGCCTAGTTGAATCCGATCATGGGCCAGTAGACCAGTGCGCCGAGCACGCAGATGGTCAGCAGGATCAGGCACCAGGGCACGGCGACCTTGATGAAGTCCACTTGGCTGAAGTAGCCGGAGCTGTAGGCGATAATCGTCGGGGGGCAACCGATGACGAGCATGATGAAGGACGTGGTCATGGGAGCGAGCAGCCCCACCGCCTCGACGCTCATGTTCATCATCTCGGCCATGGGCAGAGTGATGGGCAGGCTCAGGGCCACGGCGGCGGAGTTGCTCATGAAGCTGGAGAGCATCGATCCGAAGAAGCCCATGCCGTAGTAGGTGACGAATGCGCTCTGCCCCTCGAGCAGCGGCAGGCAGACCTCGGCCAGGTACTTGCCCAGACCGCTCTTGAGCATGGCCGCACCCAGGGACACGCCCGATCCGAAGACGATCCAGGATTCCCAGGGGAACTTGTCGCAAATGGTCTTGAAGGAGACCCAGCCCGGCGCGCAAAATCCCAGCAGGGCTATGGCCGCCACCACGCTGATGTCCCAGCCCGTCAGGTCGCCGGCGAACCAGAGCACGAAGGCACCGAGGAAGATGGCGGCCACGCCGATTTCAGCGTTGCTCATCCTGGGCATGGACTCGATCTTGACCGAGGCGGGCAAGGATACTTCCTTGGGGCGGAAGATGGCATAGCAGACAAGCCAGGTAGCGATCGCGGTGAGGATGGCGATGGGGAACTCGATGATCGCGTACTTCAGGAAGCCTATCTTCAATACCACGCCGGTGGTTTCCAGGATGTACTTCTGGGTGATGTCCACGGCCAGGGCGCAGCGACCGCCGCCGAGCAGGGTGCCGAAACCGCCGGCCGAGGCTGCCAGGGGGATGAGGATGACGAAAAACTTACTCAGGTTGTTGCTCTTGTTCGGGGTGATGCCCATGGCCCTGAACAGGGGCAGGATGGCGAAGAGCATGATGATGGTGATGGTGGCATCATGAAAGATCGTCGATAGTAGCGTACTGCTGATGGCTATGAAGAAACTCAGCTTCTTGACGTTGGTGCCGGCGAACTTGAGGATCCAGAACAAGAGGCGCTTGGCCAGGCCGACCTCGTTGAGAACCACGCCGAACATAATGATCATCATCACGAACATGACCGCCCTGTTGGCATAGGGCGCCCAAGCATCCGAGGCCTTGGTGACGTTGAACATGATCATCAGCGCGGTGGCTACAAGGGCTGTGATACCGATGGGAATGGCCTCGGAGACCCATAGAAAGACGATGGGCAACAGAATGGCCCCCAACCTGTGGCCTTCCACGGGCAGGTTGTCCGGGCGGGGGAGCATGATGATGAAGATGCCCAGCCCCAAGGCGATGAGCAGCTTGATGACCATGGCTTTCGAGGACTGCTTGGGACCTTCGGGTTCGTGTTCTTCGGCAACGAGTTCGTCCGGGGTTCTGTAGTCCGGATTGGGTGCGTGTTCAGCGGTAGTGCTCATATTCTTCCTCCATTAAGGTTCCAGGACAGGCGACGATGGCTGGATTCGTGGTGGATAGTGCCGTTGGACTGCCTCATACGCGGCAAACTTCCTTGATTTTGCGGACGATCTCCTTGTAGACATCCGAAAAGCGCAGCAGGCCGATCAGCTTGTGGTCCTCCATGACGAACAGGGAATCGTGGCGGTGCAGGACAAAGCGATGAAAGGCCAGGTTCAGGGAGTCTCCCGCATTGATGATCTGCGAAGATGCAGGCTTGCGGATGAAGTCCTTGATCCTCACTTCCTTGGCCAGTTTGCACAGATCGTCCAGAGGCTTTGACCAGAGCAGGGTCTGGTCCTTCATGCTCTCGATGACATAGGCGGTGCTGACGAAACTGCTGGCCTGGGCATCCACGAGCTTGTCGAAATCCGGCTCGAGCCCCCTGACCACGTCCACGGGCGAGAGCTTGCCGACGATCTTGTTCTCGCTGTCGCAAACCAGCATTATGCGCTGCTCCCGTTTGCCGGCCATGAACTCTTCCTGCGCCCTGTCGAGGGCCATGACCGCCCCGGCAAAGGTGGCGGATTCCGAGATCATGGGGAACTTGCCGATGGGGACCGTGAAGTCCTTGACGATTCCGTTCATACTTGCCTTTTCCTCCTCATTTTGGCCGGGCACGGAGCCTGGGGCCGGATTATCGGGTCTTCCGCGACGTGCGTGTCTTGCGAGTCTGCTTTCGCGCAGATTGGTACAAGCAATACAACTTGCGTGCCGTGTATTGGGCAGGAACAAAGCGCAAAGTTATAACATAGCTATTTTACAGATTAAAAATTTTGTTCATGAATTCACAAATTATATTTTGCGCATAAAGGCATATGCAAAATTGCGTGCAATTGCCTGAAAAAATGAGCATGTGCAAACCTGCTCGAAAAATATGCACAGCTTTGCTTGAATAAGCAAAAGGATTGTTGAGTCGTGCAGGAATGAAAGCGAGGTCTACACAAAATGATATAGCACATCTATGCGATTTAGAGTGAGAAGCTTTCTCGTGGTGTAGGCAGTGATGCCATGCCTGAATTTTTGTGAAGGATCGAGCATAATCGCGTTATATTTTTGCAAGATGTTGCGCAGGATATCGCGCATAATTATGGGGGCAAGCGCAGGGCATAGCGATAGATTTGTTCGCATCTATATAAATTTAAAGGGGATAATAAAGCAAAAACCGGGCCTCGGGCAGGGGTAGAAGCTGTTCCGTGACCTGCACGACCGAATGAGGTGTGGAATGCGAATAGCGACGTACGTCGGCAGGACGCTGTTTTCCGTGTCTCGATCCATGAAATTGCCCCCATCACGAGAGGGCCGGCCTAAACATTGTGCCCCGAGCGAGTCGGAACACGATGGGGTGCAGATGGCTTGTTTCACGAATGCACTGTTGTTTGGCAGTGCATTCGTGAAATATCTGCTTGAGAAAATGTAATGGTGGCTCAGAAAGAGAAATGTGCTATATCATGAGATGAAATAGAGTACTAAGCAAATATAAATCGTTGCATCGTAGATAGGATGAATTAGGCATTGAATGAACATGCTACTTGCATCTCATTTACAACCGCAGTTAGATATACGAGCTGGTGTGCTCTCGCATCAACATCACGGAGATGATAATAGCTGCATGGGATGGACACCTTAAGTCGAAATCTCAGGAGGTATTTGTTCCTGTGCCACGACGTGGTTGAACTCGACGTCGGACAGGAAGTGCGCCTCGTCGAGAATGATGATGAATTGCTTGTGACGTTTGCCCATGCCCTTGATAAAGGCGGCTTCGACAGCTGCCCCAATCGCGGGGGCGGGGTCGATGTCCTCGGGTTTGATTTCCACCACCTCTTCCACTGAATCCGCCAGGGCGCCGATCTGCACGGAAGACCCGCCGACGGGAATGTCGGTGATGATGGCGCAGGTGTTCACGTGCAGCTCGGTCTTGCTCATGCCGAACTTGAGGCGCAAATCAACCACGGGCACGGCGTGCCCCCTGAGATTGATGACGCCGCGCATGAATTCAGGAGTGCGCGGGATCTTGGTGAAGCTCTTGTCGTCGATGATCTCGCGCACAGCGCCGATGTTCAAGGCAAAGGTCTCCTCGCCGAGATGAAACGTCAGGTACTGGTGCAGGCTTGTATCATGCATGGCATTTCTCCAGGCTAAAATCGCTCGAAGTCGTCTTCGGACGTACTGCCCATGTCCAGGGCCAAACCGCTACCAGCGGCCATACGGGCAGCACCCTGTTTGTGGTGAAGCGCAGAGGTGGGCCTGCTTGCCGACGCTCCGCCCCTTGGCAGGGCCTTGAGCTGGCGGTTTTTAGCCTGGGTGCCGGAGCTGGAAACCCGGAAGAAGGTCATGGTGCTCATGAGCTGTTCAGCCTGACTCGAGAGTTCCTCCGAGGTCGAGGCCATTTCCTCGGAAGCAGAGGCGTTCTGTTGCACCACCTGGTCGAGTTGCTGGATGGCCTTGTTGATCTGTGCCGCGCCAGAGTTCTGTTCGTTGCTGGCCGCCGCGATCTCCTGAATCAGATCCGCGGTCTTCTGGATGTCCGGAACCATTTTCCTGAGCATGTTCCCCGCGTTCTCGGCGATCCGCACGCTGGAGCTGGAGAGCTCGCTGATTTCCGCAGCCGCGGCGCCACTACGCTCGGCGAGTTTACGGACTTCGGCGGCCACAACGGCGAAGCCCTTGCCGTGCTCACCGGCTCGGGCAGCCTCGATGGCCGCGTTCAGGGCCAGCAGGTTTGTCTGCCTGGCAATCTCCTCGATGATGGAGATCTTCTCGGCGATGTTCTTCATGGCAGCCACGGCGTTGAGCACGGCTTCGCCGCCGGCCTGGGCATCCTTGGCAGCCTGCACCGCGATGGATTGGGTCTGCTGCGCGTTGTCCGCGTTCTGTTTGATGTTGGAAGTCATCTGCTCCATGGAGGAAGATATCTCCTCGACGCTGGCCGCCTGTTCCGTGGCACCTTGGGAAAGGCTCTGGGCCGAGGACGAGAGTTCCTCGCTGCCGGCGGCCACGTTGTCCGTGGCGGTCTGGACTTCCGCCACGACGTCACGCAGGCGGTCCACCATGTCGTTCAAGGCCGCGGCCAGGGTACCCACCTCATCCCGCTGGTCGATGTCAAGCTTTTGCGTGAAATCGCCCGTGGCCATGGCCTGGGCGAATCCCACCCCCTTGATGATGGGGCGGGTGATGGCCAGGGTCAGGAACACAGCCACGGCGATGCCGATGAGAGTGGCGATGATCAGGCCCACGAGGATGATCGATTCCGCGGACTTGAGGCTGACCACCGCGTTCTGGGCCATGTCCGTGGTATTGCCCATGCCGTCGGTGGCTGTCTGCTGGGCGGCATCGAGGACTTGCCTGGCCACCTCGAGACTCTGCTTGTCGATCTCCTGGAGTCGCGTCCAGTTGGTGCCGTATTCCTGGAGCGCGGCCTTGTAAGTGTTGGCGGCAGCCCGAACTGTGTCCAACTGTTTGAGGTTGACCTCTTGGCGTGTATCGGCTCGAATCTCGTCCAGGAGCTTTTCGATCTTCGGGAACGGTTCCAGGGAGCTTTGGAAAATGCTCATGTCGCGCAGGGCTCGGCCTCGGAAGTTGTTGATGCGGCTGTCGTTGCCCATGTCGATGATGTCATTGATCTTGGATATTTTCCCGAGGCGCTCTTCGAGTTTATGGGGCGGGGTCTCGTCCCTGAATTCCCTTATGAGGGTTTCTTCCATGTTGCCCAGGTAGGCGGCGCTTTCCTTCATGAAGGAGACCGCGGCTTCAAACAGCTGAGTGTTGAGGCGCTCCATGGTCTTGATGGCGGTCTCGCTTTCAACCATGAGCGCCTTGTACTGGTCTTTCCTCGCAGTCGCTTCCAGGACGTTCTGCTTCAAGGCAGTGAGTCTGGGATACTTTTCCGCATGTTGCCTTGCCTGTTCGAGGAATCCTTCCAATTTCTTCAGGTATTCGCGGGCATCCTGGTAATAGGCCGCATCCATGGTCAGGCTGTAGCCACGCATGTCGTACAGCAACAACAGGGCGTTGCGCTCCACATCGTTGGCAAGGCCCACCGCCGGGATGTTTTCGATGGCCAGTTTGGAGGAATCACCCTCGACGTTGGCCATGTTGTAATACGCAACGCTGCCGAGGACACAGGAAATGAGGATGAGAATGCCGAAGCCGATGCCGATTTTCACTCCCAGCTTGAGATGCTTCACGGTGAAATTCCTCCAAGGGTTACAAGGCGCCGTACGTGCGCGGAATCGAACAGTCGCGCTGGTGATGCTTGGAATCCAAATATCAATAGCAGTAGCCAGGTTATGTGTCGTCGTGGGAAGAATACCTGTGCGGACTTACGATGGTTGCGACCCAGGATTGTCTCCGCACGGATAGGCCTCCTCTGTGGACTGCTCCGAGGTACACGGCATCCGCGGGTTACGATGCGCGGGTGTAGTGTCCAGATCAATTTCCGCCATGCTCCAGCGTTCCGAGAGCAGATCGCTGAGCACCCATTGGAGATCGACATGTCCAGGGTGTTCTGCCTCACAGCCGGCTCGTCGTCCGTCGCACCAGCGAATGGTGATCTCCAGATCCGGGATCAGCACCGCCCCCCCATGACACAGCTGGATGCTGACCCGCGCATTGGCTCGGAAGCTGGTTCCATGCGGCAGAGAAAGGCCCAGGCCGTGAGGAGAGATGTCTTGGACCATCGCGGTGAAGGGAGTGCTTCCGTTTGTGAGCTGTGCCATGAAACCGACGACCTGTACCCGGGCATGCCGCCGACGATCGAGGGTCTCCGGCAAGGAGCCGAGGGACGCGAAAAGTATGGGTGGAGCCTGTTGACGCAATTCATCGATGGCTGTCACGAGTGCGGACAGATGGAGGGCGGCGAGTTCCGTGGTGCCGATTCGTAGGTTGTCCTCCACGGCTTTGGCCGCGGCGGCGGCACGCTCCGCACCGATGGTGCCCAGGTTTCCCTTCAGGGAGTGGGCGGCACGGCTTGCTTCGTACCCGCCCCCCTGGGATACGAGGTCGGACAGGGCGGCGAAGCGTTGGGGCAACTCGCCCACGGTTGTGGCGACCACCTCGAGATAGAGGTCCACATCGCGGTCCAACCGCTCCAGGGCGTGGTGCACATCCAGCACGGGCGGTGCGGGTTCGGGGGATGACTTGAGCAGCAAAGGCGGACGGCCAGATTCAGCCACTTCCCGGTTCATGATCGCGGCAAGCTCGCGGAAATTCATGGGTTTTGCAACATAGTTAGTCATGCCCGCCTGGGTACAGCGTTCGCGAAAGTCCTGCAGGACATGGGCGGTCAAGGCGATGACCGGAATATTCCTGTTGCCGTCGCCGGCTTGGCCGGCGCGCAGTCTGGAGGTGGCTTCCCAGCCATCCATGACGGGCATTTCCACGTCCATGAGCACGATATCGAAGGGTTCGCGGGCGAGAATGGCCAAGGCCTGGGCCCCGTCCTCGGCCACGGTTGTCTGATGGCCGGAACGGTCGAGAAATACCCTGGCCACCTTGACATTCATGGGGTTGTCTTCCACGAGCAGGACCTTGAGTCGGACGCCGGCTCCAGCTTCTTGGACTGGTTCGGGTCGCTGCACTGTTGCCGTGGGAGGCGTACCCGGCTGGAACACGACAGTGAACAGGAACACGCTGCCCCGGCCAATTTCGCTTTCGGCCCAGATGCGCCCCCCCATCATGGCCACGAGACGGTGGCAAATGGCCAGTCCCAGGCCGGTGCCGCCTTCGCGGCGGCTCTGGGTATCTCCAGCCTGAGTAAACTTCTCGAACACATAGCGCAGTTTTTCGGGAGGAATGCCGACGCCGGTGTCGTCCACACGGAAGAGCAAGGGCAGTCCGCCCTTGAGGGGGCAGAGGATGTCCGGCGCGGTCTCCACGCGTACGGTGACCTCACCAGTATCGGTGAACTTGATGGCGTTGCTCACGAGATTGACGAGCACCTGCCGCAGCCGGGGCAAGTCCCCCTTGATGAAACGCGGCGTGTCCCTGGCAATGCGATAGTTCAGTGTCAGGCCCTTGGCCGTGGCTTGCACGCGCAGGGTGCGCAGGGTCGAGGAGATGCATTGGTGCAGATCGAAGTCCTGATCGACCAGTTCCATGCGCCGGGCCTCGATCTTGGACAAGTCCAGGATGTCGTTGATCACGTTCAGCAGATGCTGGCCGGCCTCGTGTATTGTTTCGAGATAGTCACGCTGCTCCCCTTTGAGGCTCGTGTCCAGGAGCAGTTCCGTCATCCCGAGGATTGCGTTCATGGGCGTGCGGATTTCATGGCTCATGCGCGCGAGGAAGTCGCTCTTTGCCTTGTTGGCCGATTCGGCTTCTGTCTTGCTCCGCATCAGGCATTCCTCGAGTCGTTTGCGGGCGGAGATGTCCCGGGTCACGCAGAGGATGGCTGGCCTGTTTTCAAAGGATATATGCGTTGTGCAGACTTCTATGTCCAGGGTCGAAGCGTCCTTGCGACGGATTTTAGACTCGAAGGTCAGGCTTCCGACATTGATCGTGTCCTGAATTGTTTTAGGAACAGATAGCTTATGAGGAGCGTCGACTACCTCGTGAGTATGCATGGTCAGGAGTTCGTCACGCGAATAGCCAAGCTGGGTGCACGTGGCTTGATTGACATCGAGAATACGGCTCTCGGTGTCCATGACCATGAGGGCGTCCCCCGCGGCCTGGAACAAGGCGCGGTAGCGTTGCTCCGATTCCTGGTGGGCGAGCCGTGCTTCATGGCCCTCGACGATGCTTCTGACACGTCCAGCCACGGCGGCGAGCAGGGTGCGTTCCTCGGGAAGAAAAGGGGCGCCGTACTCGACAGGGGGGGCGTCGCGATAGACGGCTTCGATTTGCCCCCGCGAGGTGCCGTCAATGAGGATCGGCTCGTAGAGGCGCCAGGGTGTGACCTGAAAGTCGGAAGTCGCGTATTCGCGGTTGTCGAAAAGCAGGCGCGCGGCTGCGATGTCGGGATACCTGAAGGCCGGGGGCAAGAGGGCAACAATACCATGCAGCATGGCTTCCAGGTCATGGGATGCGGTATCCTTGATTTGAAAGATGCCGTGCAGGCAGCGGAGTTCCTTGATCCGTTGCAGCAATTCCTGCTCGGTCTGTTTCATTTCGGTGATGTCGCGAGCGGAGACCGCCACAGCGGTGACTTGGCCATCGGCCCCGAGGACAGGGGCGCAGATTAAATCCAGGTCGGTACCGGCGCGACGGTCCGAGAAGCGGACGGGCCGGGCGGAATGGATGGCTTTCTGGAACATTTTCTGCCGGAAAAGAACAATTTCCGGAGGAAAATACTGTTTGATAGGTGTTCCGATAATATCGCGGCGTTCTTTTCCCAACGTGGCTATTGCCTTCGCTCCGCACTTCTGGCATGATCTAGAAAAAGCCTAGA
>CAZSRS010000049.1:0-25902 GCA_964609625.1 uncultured Desulfovibrionaceae bacterium | reverse complement strand
CTTATTTCATTGCTATTATTCGGAAAATAAGGTCTGTGGGGCGAAACTCCTGTCAAAGAACTCCTGATCCGGTCTTGTCACGACTGTCTATAACCGCTCGCTACACCAGGTGGAAGGTGGAGTCATGGTGACGGTTACGACGGATCTGGAGGCTAACGTTTGAAATCGGTATACAGTCTTTTGTGCCACGCCCAAGCAGTGCCGATGATCTGTTCGAGAGTCGGGAAATCGGGTTGCCACCCCAGCAGCGAACGGGCTGTATTCGCCGCGGCGACCAATTGGGGGGGGTCACCAGGATTAGCACTCCCCACGACAAAAGGAATGGATCTGCCAGATACTTTCTCCGCGATTTCTATGACTTCACGCACGGAATACCCACCGCCGTTGCCTAGATTGATGGCACGGCTCTCCCCATTTTTTTCAAGATGGTCCAGCATGAGAATATGGGCCTTGGCCAGGTCGTTGACGTGGATGTAGTCGCGGATACAGGTCCCGTCAGGTGTGTTGTGAGTATCGCCATAGACCGTGAGCTTTGCACGTTTCCCTAGTGCCGTATCGAGAACAAGTGGAATCAGATGTGTCTCAGGCTCGTGCCACTCACCAATTTCTGTCTCGGGATCAGCCCCTGCGGCATTGAAGTAGCGCAAGGCCGCAAAGTTGAGCCCGTAAGCAGTATTGAAATCTTGAAGAATCTGTTCGATCATCAGCTTGCTGCGGCCATAGGGATTGATCGGTGACGTATGGTGAGTTTCCGGCAAAGGAACTTCAAGGGCGTATCCATAGACAGCACAGGTGGAAGAGAAGATGATATTCTGAACATCATATTCCAGCATCGCGCGGAGAAGGTTCAAAGTACCAGATACATTGTTATAGTAATACAGAGCAGGATTATTCATCGATTCATGTACATAGCAGTATGCCGCAAAATGAATGACGGAGTGAATTGGGTATGTTGAGAACACAGCCTTGAGACCGTCAATATCCGCTAGATCTTGTTGCTCAAATGCTCCCCATTTTGCAAACTCCCTGTGTCCATGAACAAGGTTGTCCAAGACAATTGTTTCCCTTCCCTGGGAAACGAGCATCTTGTTTAAATGGGAACCAATATAGCCGGCTCCGCCGGTGATCAATATCATGTCAGCCTCCAATAGTATATATTGAGTTAAGTGAATATATAGGTAGAAGCATTATGCCTCAGTTAGATCATTGTGAAACAGGATTGTTCAGGGTTGTGGAAAATTGAAAATCAAGATAGCGGGAGTCAATGATGCTTGTGCAGACGATTTCGTGCGCCATGGGGTTCCAGTGCCCATCTGTAGGATAATCAAAACGCAAGCCATGTGCACGATAGTGCACAGTAAAAATATCTTGCAATGAAATTACAGGGAACTCGAAACTCGTGGCACGTTCGATAAAAAAAGAATTCAGTGCCAACTCAAAACTCGAGTTTGACTCCAGAGTTTCATTCTGGTCATACATAAATGCTGGCACAGCATCCACGATAAACACTAGTTTTGAGCGATCCAGAGAAACGGTTTTAATAAGTTGATCCAGGAAAAAATCAATCGCCTGTTTTGATTCAGCCAGACGGTGGTGGTCAAATGAGGTGGCGTGAATCGAGTTGTCCCCTCTCTGCATGATATCCTTGATTCGATCGCCGATCTGGACATTCTGGGTCAGGTAAGCCATGAGGCGGGACGCGCGAACCAAGTTTCGTCGCCATGGAGTAATGAAAAAATCTACTTTGTCAAGGTACAAGCTACCATCAGGCTTTTCAAAAAAGTAATAGAACGCAGGGAAGCCTTTGTATCTAAAATATGATTGATCATAATCATTGGTAACAATAGTGAACAGTATATAATCGGGATGAAATTCATGATCTACAAATTGGGCAAGCTTCAAGTACGTTGAAAGTGGAGCACCATTCAGGCCAAAAGAATATATGCGAACGCTTCCTTTATAATAGGAAGCAAGTCGACCATGGAATGTTTCATCATGGGGCACCATCATTGCAGCAACGAAACTGTCACCTATAACAGCGATCAAAGGCGACGAGTCATTCCTGTCGTAGTCAATATTGTTGACGTAGCCATAATTGTTGATGTTGATTGTATTAACAATACTGAAATTCCAATCATGTGACCATGTTCCGGACATATTGCTTACATAACGTGGTATTGGATTATCATCACTCAGTTCCGCAGTGTGGGGTACCTGTCTGACGGGAAAGAACCGGAGGATACCTTCAATGAGAAGAAGAGTGATGAGCAAGCATACTGCACAATGAATAAAAAAAGAAATGACATTGCGTAAGAAACTCATAAACGCTCCTGGTTGCCGTACAGACAGGGAAAAGGCATAGTGCGTTAGGTAAACGTGGAAGATAGACAAAATGAAGAATGATGGACATAAATAGCGATGTGTTTTGCTCGATGTTCATCGAATTATTGGCGACGATGAATCTCACAATAGCTTTAGATTAAAGACTTCAAAAACAAGAATTATAAAAAGAACGAGATAATGGTAAAGAGCACCCTTAATGACCGGCAATTACAGTAGTCTGAAGAGGATCCCATTCGTTGGACAGTTCAGCGGCCTTGCTGAGGTACATTCCTGTTTGTCCACGCCGCTGACGACCCTACTCGGCTTCACAGGACACGTTGCCTCGTGCGCAGGCCCCGCCGGCCGGCGAGCGAGAATGGGCCCAACAAGAGCTCGTCGGAGCGAGCCGGCCCGCATCCAGATCCTGTTCCTGCGCGACATCACGCAGCCTTGCCCTGCATGTATGCCTCACCGGTGTCCGATCGTCCAGGCTCGAATGTCCACGGCCAATTCCTCCCGCCCGGCGCTGGGCTCGTAGATGCGCAGCCCCGCTCCTGAAGGGAGCAGGGAAACGATCACTTCGTCCTTGGCCACGTTACGGGGAAGTTCGCCATGCATATCTCCAGACCTTGGGTATGGGCTGGAGATGTACGCAAATGCGCGCCGGCGTCAAGTGTCTGGAATCATATCTTCACGTGCGGCCCGGTGTTGGACTGTCGCTCCACCTGGCGCCACAGACCGTCCAGTACCGTGTCCAGGAGATTCCTTTTCGCCAGTTTGCGCAGCCAATCCTGGGGGATGCCGCCCTGTCCGTAATAGGCCCCCGCGATCTGGCCATAGACCGCGCCCGTGGTGTCGGCGTCGTTCCCGAGGTTGACCGCGGCCAGGGCTCCCTGCCTGAAATCGTCACTCCTGTGGAAGGCCCACAGCGCGGCCTCCAACGAACGGACCACGTATCCAGAGCCCTTGATCTTCGGCGGTTCCTTCTCTTTGTAGGAGCCTGCGGCCACGGCCTCGATCTCGGGGTGCAGGGGGGTGTCACGCCAGTGTCCCGGCACCGGGGCATAGAGGGGCGCAAGCAGTTTTTCCTTGCTCTCTCCGAGCATGGCCCCCACCAGAAGGCCGCCCATGAACCTGCACGCATCCACGCAGATCGTCAGGGCGTGGGTGGTTCTGGAACTCTCGCCGCAGCGCTGCATGGCCTGGAGGGGATTCCGCAGGTAATACATGGCCACCGGAGCCAGGCGCATGATCGAGCCGTTGGCGGCGGTATACTCGCCCGTTCCTCCGGGGAAAGGTGCACCGGTCTCCTGGTAGCGCCCCAGAGCGCTGCTCACGGTGGAGCCGATGTCGAAGCAGTGATTCAGGCTGCTCATGTAGCCTTCCCTGCTCCAGCGGACGTACTTGTCCAACTGGTCCTTGGGGTCGAAGCCCTGCTTGTCGATGAGCGACTGCGCCAGGCACAAGGCCATGGAGGTGTCGTCGGTCCAGTATCCGGGCTGGAGCCGGAAGGGACCGCCCCCCACCATGTCCGAGATGGGGGTGAAACTGCCCGGTGCCTTGAATTCCAATGTCGTGCCCAGGGCATCCCCAGTGGCCAGCCCCAACAGACAACCCCTGAACCGGTCGACCATGCTCCGCTCCATGCCCACCTCCTCTGGGAGAATTGCCGGGTCTCCTCACGGCCCTCCCTCTGCTCACTCCCGCAGGAAAAAGGCCTTGTTCTTCCGCACCGTGATGCCCCGCACCGGCACCACGGGTGCGCCGTCGGCGTTCAGATTCACGTCCTCGGGCAGACAAAAGGACGGGTCCAGGGCCCGATAGTACTCCAGGCCATAGGGGCGCAGCGCGAAGGACACGGACGCCTCGTCCGCGCCCACCGGGATGCCCGTGAGGTTGAAGTCCACATCGCCCAGGGCCGTGCGCACCACATAGAGGGGCAGTTCCCGGCCGCTCTCGTGCCGCCGCAGGTGCGTGGCGATGTGGATCACATCGCTGGCCTCTACCGGGAGTGCCGCGTTCATCTCCAACTGCACGGGCAGCCCGGCCACGTAAAGATGATAGAGTTCGATGCCGATCTGCCGGCACTTGTAGCACATCTTTTTCATCTCGTCAGGGTTGTCATTCACGTCGGACAGCAGCACGATGTTGCTGTACACCGTGACCCCGCGCTTGAGAAAGGCCTTGATGATCTCGGTGTGGATGTCCCTGAATTCCGAGGAATGCAGGAACTGGGCCTCGATCTCCAGGCGCAGGGGGTTGACCACGGCCAGGGCGTTGCAGTCGGCGATGCGTTCGATGACCCCGTTGGTGAACCGCGCCGGCTGGTAGGTGAACTCCAGACTGCGCAGCCGCAGGGCGTTGACGTGGCTGATCTTCTTCAGGGCCGTGGCCAGACGCTCCACGGCGTCGAGCCTGCCCAGGAGGCCGTCCTGGGCCGCCGCCACGACGTCGGTGATGCGTTCGTCCGCGGCGATGGAGGCGATCTGGCGGTCGAAGTCCTGAACCGCCCCCACATCGAGTTCGACGCGGGTCTCGTGGATGCGTTGCAGGGAGTCCAGGCCCGTGGAGACCATGCCCTGCTGGATGCGACCGTCAGCCTGGACCAATTCCTGGGCCTCGGCCAGACGGTCGGCGTCGAGCACGGCTTCGGGCTCGGTGGCGTCCTCGAGGTGCCCCAGGAACAGGGAGGTGTCGCCGATCTTGGCCATGAAGGGCGCGTCCAGGGTGCCGTTCCTGTTCGCCTTCACACTCATGAGGGAAAAGTTGGGCGCGAACTTGCGGAAGTAGTTCTCGCTGTAGGGAGTCCTGATCCAGATGTCATCGGGGTTGTTCTGGTCCTGTTGCACGGCCCAGCCGCTGGTGTTCCAGTCGATCTTGCCGATGCGCGTGGCCGTGCAGATGATGGGCATGGCCCGGTCCGAGAGGTGGGCGCGCAGATGTATGGCGGCTTTGTGCCCCTGAGCGATGTCGGTCCAGTAGACGTTGTTGCCCTGGATGGGGCTGCAGGGGATGTAGATGTAGTGCATTTCCGAGCCGGCGCCGCGCAACTGTCTGTAGAGCTCCACCAGTTCCACGCCGGAGTCGTTGCAGTCCTTGAGAAAAGGCGTCTGAGTATAGACCGAGATGCCGCCGCGCACCAGCTGGGAAATGATGTCCAGACTGTAGTGGGAGACTTCGTCCGGATGGATGAAGTGGGTAGCCACCTCGATGCGTTTGCCCCTGGATACCAGTTCCGCGTTCTTCTCTATCAGGTAGCGCAGCCAGAAGGACTCGTCCTTGTAGAACATGTCCGGATAGTAGGAGATGCACCGCGAGGCGATGCGGATGGTCTGGATGTGCGACATTTCCCCCAACCCTTCCACGGCGCAGGTCAGGGTGTCCTTGTTCATCAGGGGTTCGCCTCCGGTGAGCACGATCTCCTTGATGTCCTTGGCCCCGGCTATGTATTGCAGGGCCTTGCCCACGTCATCGGTGCTGGGCGTGGGCAGGTTGCGGCAGTCCTTGTGCTTGCGGAAACAGAAGCGGCAATACACCGGACAGCTCATGTGCAGCACGAAGATGGGGCGGTTCTGGTACATCTGCTCCAGCAGGCCCTGATGGAACTGGCCAATCCAGGTATTTTTGTGCCCGCTCTCGTCCAACTCCTCCACAAAGGGCATGAACTGGTAGGCCACGTCGCGGGACAGCCTGGAGAGGCGGATGACGTGCCGAGACAGACGCACCGGGTACTTGTCCATGACTTTCTGCAGATCCTGCCGTTGCTCCTCGGGTATCGCGGTGTTGGTCAGCAGTTCGTACTGGGGCACGCTCTTCACGGAAACAAAGCCATTGCCCGGTATGACCTGCTCCAGGATGCAAAGCATGAACTTCTTGGGCAGAGGCACGCCGGCCACGACGATGTCCCTGGGCTTGACGTGATTGGCCTCCTCCAACTGCTTGAGCACCGCGGTAAAGAAGGCCTCGGCATCCAGGCCGCAGTGGCGCAGCAGGCTGTCGAACTTCTCCCGGCCCGACGCGCCCTGCAACATGGCGCAAAATTCCTTGCCCAGAAACGACTCCTCGCCGTAGAGTTCCAGGAACGACGTCACGGCCTGGTCAAGGGCCTCGCGGCCCACCTGCAGGGTCTCTCCGGAATGGACGAAACGGATTTCCAACGTGCTCGCACTGTTCATGACCACTTCAGTGTCCTCATTCATTGTTGTGCTTGTGTGTTGTATCATTGCAGCGCCTTGAACCAGACGTTCATGGATTCCAGGGAACCGGAAATGTTGGTGTTGCGGATCAGGGTGCCGGCGTAGGCAAACCTCCGGCGGGCGAAGCTGACGTTCATGCCGAAGGAGCCGGCCCGGGCGATGGTGTAGGCCATGTGCAGGCCCAGGTCGTGCATCTCGCGCTCCATGTGCGCCAGAAGCCGCTGGGCGATGCCCGCGCCGCGCGCTCCGGGCGCAATGGCGAAATCGGTCATCTCAACCAAGCCGAGGGGCGCGTCTGTCTCGCAGGATCCCAGAGCCACGAGCTTTTCCTTGTCGCGCAGGCCGTAGTAGATCACGTGGCTCATGCTCGTGCGGATGTAGGCCGCGTCGTGGATGGGAAAGGGGTAGGTGACGAAGACGCTTGCATACAGCGCGGCCATGGTCGGGGCGTCTTCTGGGCCCAGACGTTCGAAGTCCATGCCCCAGGGCGCGTGTTCGGCATGCCGGGCGGCCCTGCCCTTGACCGTGGCGGCGCGCAGCACGGCGAGCACCCGCGCCGGGTCGCCCTCCTCGGCGCGCCAGGGCGCGGTGAAACGCCCAAGAAAGTGCCCGTTCTCCCGTCCCTGGCCACCCGGGCGGGGGAAGAACCCCGGCGCCAGAGCCTCGGTGACGTAGCCTGCCTGGTGAAAGGGCGCCACCAGGGACTCCGGGACCTTGGCGAATATCTTGGAATAGCCCTGCTCCGCTGCCAGACGGTCCAGCTCGGCAACGATGCCCGGACAATCCGCCGGGTCCAGGCGCATGAGGTAGACCCTGTCAGAATGAGGGCCGTGCTGCACCAGGGAGCGCCCCAAGCTGACGACAGCGTCGGGCCGGGTCATGCAATGCGCTCGATGAGGGTGGCCACGCCCTGACCTCCGCCGATACAGGCCGCGGCGCAGCCCAGCCTGGCGTTCTTTTCCTCCAGTATCCGCGACAGGGTACCCACGAGGCGCACGCCAGTGGCGCCCATGGCGTGGCCGATGGCCAGGGCCCCGCCCTTGACGTTCACCCGCTCAGGCTCCAGGCCCATGCTCCGGATCATGTGCAGCACCACCACGGCAAAGGCCTCGTTGATCTCCCAGAAGTCCACGGCCTCCACGCCCACGCCGGCCTTTTCCAAAGCCATACGCGCGGCAGGGATCGGCGCAGTACCCATGACGGTGGGGTCCACGCCGCTGAAGCCGATGGAGCGCAAGGCCGTGCGAGCCGGAATCCCTCGACGCTCCGCTTCCCCGCGGCTCATGAGCAGCATGCAACTGGCGCCGGCGTTGAGGGGCGAGGCATTACCCGCGGTGATCACCCCGTCCTCGCGAAAGGCGGGCTTCAGCCCGGCCAGGGATTCCATGCTGGCGTCCTGGCGGATGCACTGGTCGTGCTCCACGGTCAGGACCCGGCCGTCGACCTGCTCGGCCTGCACGGGCAGAATCTCCCCGGCAAAATATCCCTCGCGCAGAGCTGCCGAGGCCAGTCGGTGGGAGCGCAGGCTCCAGGCGTCCAGGTCCTCGCGGCTCAGGCCGGTGTCGACGAAGAGCTTTTCCGCGGTAAGTCCCATGTTCATGGTTACCGGCATGTCCCAGTGGGCGTATTCGGGCGCGCTGAACAGCTCGGGGTGTACGTTGGCCAAACCGGATGCGTACAGGCTGGGGCCGATGGGAATGCGGGTCATGTGCTCCATGCCGGCCACCAGCACCACGTCGGCGAACCCCGCGGCGATCTCCAGGTATGCCGTGTGCAAGGCCGCCATGCTCGAGCCACACTGCTGGTCCAGGAACTTGGCCGGGGTCTTTTCCGAGAGGTTGGACAGGAACAGGGGCGTCCGCCCCCCGTAGGTCCATTGCTCGTTCAACCCCAGGGCACAGCCGACGATGAAGTCCTGGATCGCGTCGGGTTGGACGCCGGCGCGCTCGAGGGTCTCGGGCAGCAACAACCGCAACAGCTCGTCTGCCCTGATTTTGTGGAACCAGTCGGCCTCTGGCTTCGTGGGCTTGGAGCGGGAAAAGGGGGTGCGCAGGTATCCGGCTATGACCACGTCTCTCATGTTCACGTCCTTTACATTCCTTGGTCGAATCCTCGAGGGTTATTCCGCGAGCCCGCACCAGCGAGCCAGGAACAGGGCATAGGCCTTGGCCGTGTGCACCACGCTGTCGATGCGCACGCATTCGCCGGCGGCATGGATGTTTTTGGCCACCGGGCCGTAGCAGGTGGCGCTGCCCTTGCCGAAGGAGGTGAAGGCGCGCAGGTCCGTGGTGCAAGTGGCGATGTAGCGCTCCGGTTCCTGGCCGGTGAGGGAGGCGTGGCAACCACCCAGGGTCAGCAGGGCCGGGTCTTGCGGATCCATGGAGTGCCCCCTGGATCTGAAGCCGTGGAAACTCACCTTGGGCTGGTTGAGTGCCAGCCAGGGGTCCCTGGCCGCTGTTTCACGCACGCGCCGCACGATGCGTTCGCACACGCTCTCGTAGCTTTCGCCCGGGAAAAAGGACATGCGGCAGTGCATCTCGGCAAAGGCCGGCACGGTGGAGGGCCAGTCGCCCCCCTTGAGAATGCCCACGTTCAGGTTCAGGGGATGGGTCACTCCCACATAGGCTTGGGGGCGCGGTTCGTCGTTCATCTCCTGCTCCAGGGCGCGCAGGGCCTGGATGATGGGAAAAAGCTTCTCGATGGCGTTGGCTCCGGCAGCCGTGTTCAGTACATGGCTGGGCAGTCCGGCCACGTCCACCTTGAACCAGAGCACCCCGACCTGCTCGGTGAGCAACGCGGGCCCAAAGGGTTCGGGGATGAGCACGGCGTCGGCGTCGTACCCCGCGTCCAGGCAGGCCAGGGCGCCGTTGCCGCTGCACTCCTCCTCGATGACAGTCTCCAGGATAACGTCGCCCCGCAGGGCCAGGCCGGCGCGTTCCACTGCCTTGGCCGCGTGGACCATGGCTGCTATGCCGGCCTTCATGTCCCCGGCACCCCTGCCGTAAAGCCAGCCGTCCTTGATCACCGGGGTGAAGGGGTCGTCACTCCAATACTCCAGGGGCGCGGGGCTGACCACGTCCAGATGCCCGTTGAACAGGGCGCTCCTGGGGCTGTCGCCCTGCCTCCCCTGACCTCCCGCACCCTTGACCACCGCCACCAGATTGTGCCGCCCCTGATGCTGTGTGTAGTCCCACGTCACGGGGGCGAAGCCCGGATGCGAGGCCAGACGGGCTGGATCGATGGGCACGCGGACCGGGTCATGACCCAGGTCCACCAAGGCGCTCTCCATGACCGCGAGCACCGAGGCCTCGTTGAGCAGCGTGCTGGGCTCGGCCACCAATCGCCTAGTCAGTTCGACGATGTCCTCTGAAAGCGTCTCCACAGCCAGGATGATCGCCTGTTCTCTCTTGTCCATGTGCTCCCTTCCTTAAAAACGCGGCAGTTCGCCCTCCGGAATCATGAACGGCGCCGCCGTTCTGTCCCGGACCTCCTCCAGGTCGACGCCTTCGGCCAACTCCCGCAGGATCAGCCCCCCTGGTTCGCCGTACTCCACGTCGAGCACGGCCAGTTCCGTGATGATCCTGTCCACGCAGGCCCTGGCCGTGAGCGGCAGGGTGCAGCGCCGCAGGATCTTGGGCTCGCCCGTGCGCGTGCAGTGGGTGGTGGTGACCACCAGCCGCCTGGCCTTTTGCGCCAGTTCCATGCCGCCTCCAATGCCGGGGGCGAACTTGTCGGGGATCATCCAGTTTGCCAGGTCGCCGTTCTCGGCCACCTCCAGGGTGCCCAGGAAGGCGATGTCCAACCGCCCCCCTCGGACAATGGCGAAGGACACGGCGCTGTCGAAGAACGAGGCACCCGGTGCGATGCTGACGTAGCCGCCGCCGGCGTCGATGAGCATGGGGTCGGCGTCGGCGCGGCCCACGTGGCCGTCCATGCCCAGCACGCCGTTCTCCGAGTGCACCAGCCCCGGGGTGTCGGACGAAAGATGCTGCAGGAGCAGGGCCGGTAGACCGATGCCCACGTTGATGACCTGGCCGGGACGCAACTCACGGGCCGCGCGGGCCGCGATCCTATGCTTGGCTGACATGGTGCTCCATCACTTTGTAGGCATCCGTGAGCGCGCCGCCGAGGTCCACCACGCGGTCCACGAAGGCGCAGGGGGTGTGGATGTGGTCCGGGTCCAGGCCGCCAGTCTCCACCACATGCACGGCCTCGGTAATGACCAGGTCCGCGGCCTGGGCCATGAGCGGATTGAAGTTGCGGGCGGTCCTGGCGTAGACCAGATTGCCCAGGCGGTCGGCCCTGGCCGCGTGCAGCAGGGCCACGTCGGCCCGCAGGCCAGGCTCCACGATGACCTCGCGCCCCTGGAATTCCATGACCTGCCTGGTGTCGCGGATGATGGTGTCCACGCCGATGTCCGTGAGGAACCCCGGCAGCCCGGCCCCGCCGCAACGGATCTTCTCTGCCAGGATGCCTTGGGGGTGGAATTCCACTTCCACCTCCCCCCTGTGCATCATGCCGATGACCACGGAGTTCAGACCGAGGTGGGAGAGCACGATCCTGGAGACCAGGCCGGCCTCCACGAGCAGGGACACGCCCATGCCCGGCTCGTTGGCCTCGTTCTTGATGATGGTCAGGTCGCGGACCCGCCTCCGCAGCAACTCGCCCAGGAGCACCACGGGGGCGCCGGGCATGCCGAAGCCGCCGACCATGATCACCGCGCCGTCGCGGATGTCGGCCATGGCCTCGGCCAGGGGCATTGTCTTGTCTAACATGGCACGCTCCCCGTGCCCTTGCGCGCCAGGATATCCTCCAGCCGGACAAGGCCGCGCTCGAACTTCTCCAACAACTCGTCCACCTGCTCCTCCGTGACAATCAGCGGGGGCGCCACCAGCACGTGGTCGCCACGGGTTCCGTTGATGGAGCGCCTGGGGTAGACGATGAGCCCCTCGTCAAAGGCCTCGGCGGTAAGCAACGAGCCCACGGACCATTGCGCCGGGAACGGTGCCCTGCTTTCCCTGTGGGCCACGAACTCCACGGCCCAGAGCAGGCCGATGCCGCGCACGTCGCCGATGACCTCGTGCCTATCCGCCAGCCGCCGCAGCCCCTCGCCCAACTTCAGGCCCATGGCCGCGGCGTTCTCGCAGAGCCTGTCCTCCAGGATCACGTCCAGGACCCTCTCCCCCACGGCGCAGGCCATGGGCGCGCCGGCGCTGGTGTGGCCGTGCTTGAAGCCGCCGTCGGCCATGACCGTGTCCACGATCTCGCGGCGGCCGATGGTGGCGGCCAGGGGGAAGTAGCCCGAGCCCATGCCCTTGGACAGGGCGACGATGTCGGCGGTGACGTTCCAGTGCTCGTAGCCGAAGAGCTTCCCGGTGCGGCCGAAACCGGTCATGACCTCGTCCAGGATGAAGATGATCTCGTACTTGCGGCAAATCCGCTGGATCACGTCGAAGTAGTCCGGCGGCGGCACGATGGCGCCGCCACTGGCGCCGGTGACCGGCTCGGCGATGAAGGCCGCGATGTTGCGCTTGCCGTAGTCCAGGATGCACTGTTCCAGGGCCCAGGCGCAGCGCAGGCCGCATTCGGGGTAGGTCTCGTTGTACTCGCAGCGGTAGCAGTAGGGCGCGGGGATGCGCGGGTGGGCGCGCAGCAGCTGACGGTAGGGGTTCTCCAGCGCGGCGTAGGCCGTGAGGGAGAGCGCGCCGAGGGTGGCGCCATGGTAGCTTGGGAAACGCGAGATGATCAGGTTCCGCGAATCCCGCCGGGCGTAGTAGTACTGTTGGCAGAGCTTGAGGGCCGACTCCACGGCCTCTGAGCCGCTGGAGACGTAGAACACGCGGTTCAGGTGCGGGGCCGAGTGGTCCACCAGCTTCTTGGCCAGGCGGTGGGCCGGTTCGTTCTCGAACTGGGTGCGGTAACAGAAAAAGGTCTGCTTGGCCTGTTCGTTGATGGCCTCGAGTATCCGCTGGTCGCCGTGCCCGATGTTGCAGATGATGGCGCCGGACGAACCGTCCAGGTACTGCTTGCCGTTGTGGTCCCAGAGGTACACGCCCTCTCCCCTGGCCACGAAGGGGTTGGACATGGAGGTCTGGTAGTAGAGATACGGGGAGTGGAATGGCTGGGCCATGGTCAATCCGTGCCTTGTGGTGTCGCTGTTTCAGGGTTTTGCGGGGGGAGCCCCATTTCGTCCCAACCTCGCAGGCGGTAGTAATCGGCCAGCAACGTGGCCAGTTCCTCGGGGTGCAGGACGTGCCCCGAGGGCAGTGCCTCCGTGAGCAGCCGTTTAGGCAGGGCGTCCTGCTCAGCTCCCAGGCCTTCGCGCAGGTTGAAGCGCCGGGTGGTGTCGCGCACCGTCGAGGCCAGGCGGCGCAGCGCTGCCGTGTCCATGTTCCGCCCCGTAACCAGATGGACCACGGTGGCGAGTTCCTCCCAGGTGTAGAGATCGCGGAAGAAACGGCAGAGGATCAGGGTGTCGAAGACCGTGAGCCTGTCCTCGAAGTCCACCAGTAGTTCGGCCTTGCCCACGATGGCGTCGGGCGGGATCATGCCGGCCAACTCGGGCTTGTAGAAGGTGGTGCGCAAATGGCAGGCGCCCCGGTCGGCAATGGCGTAGGTCAGGCCCATGCCCTTGAGCACGCGGGGGTCGTAGCCCGGAGGCTCCATGCCCTTGACGTGCACGGCCATGTCCTCCAGGCCCAGCTCCTGGGCCGCCGCGCGGATACCTTGGGCCAGCAGGTCGCCCAGGCCGCGCCGGGCCGCGATGTCACGCAGCAGCTCGGCCACGGCGTCGGCGTCGCCATAGGGCAGGGGGCGATCGATCACGCCCCTGGCCGCAGCCTCCATGGCCAGGGCGCAGAGGTTGCCGGCCGAGATGGTGTCCATGCCCAACCGGTCGCAGATGTCGTTGAGCCAGGCGATCTCGGCCATGTCCTCGATCATGCACAGGCCGCCGAAGGCGTAGATGGTCTCGTACTCCGGGCCCTCGATGGTCAGGCCCTGATGCCGCCCCTGGGCCATGGTGGCCATGCGGCCGCAGGCCATGAAGCACTTGGCGCAGGCGTGGGGCGTTATCCGGTGCGTGGCGTGGAAGGTGTCGCCGGAGAGCTTTTCCCAGTGGTCGCAGGTGCCCTGGCTCCAGTATCTGGCCGGGAAGGCGCCCACGTTGTTCATCAGGGCCACCATCAGGGTGGTGCCCTGGGCCTTGTAGGCCTTGACGCCGGGCAGGTCGCGGCCGCGCCGCATGAACTCCCTGGAGTGCTCCTTGAGCCCCTGAGGATCGGCCACCTCGCGCCGGCAGTCTCCGGTAAAGGCCAGGGCCTTGATCCGCTTGGCGCCGAGCACCGCGCCGGCGCCCCCGCGTCCGGCGGAGCGCCAGTAGTCGTTCTCGATGACCGCGAAGCGCACCAGACTCTCCGCGGCCGGTCCGATGACCACGGCCCCACGCCGTGTGAACTCCGGAAAGCGCTCGGTGGCCAGGGCCACGGCCGCGTCCTCGGTGTCGTAGGTGTCCTGCCCCCAGAGGTCGGACGCGTCCACGAAATCGCAACCCCAGGGGTGTACCACGAGGCACAGGGGCTTCTCGGCCCGGCCGTGCAGCACCACGGCGTCGAACCCGGCCGCGTCCATGGCCTCGGGCACGCGCCCCCCGGTGTAGGACTCCAGGTAGCCGCCGGTGAGTGGCGACTTGCTGTACACGCCGTAGCGGCTGCTCCCCCAGACCAGGCTCTGCGTCACGGGCCCGGTGGCGAAGATTATGTGGTTCTCCGGCCCCAGGGGATCGCAACCCGGCGGATTCATCCGCAACAGCAGGGCCGAGCCCAGGCCCTTGCCGCCGAGCCCGACGAGCAGCAATTCCTCGGGGAGCGTTTCGATGTGGAACTCCCGCGCCCCGCAGTCGATGCGCAGCATTCTGCCGTGGAAACCGTGCATCAGGCTCCTCCCGCCCCACCACTCAGCTCGGCCAGAGCCTGTTCCATGATTGCCAGCCCCTGCTCGAGGGTCAGTTCGTCAATGGTCAGGGGTGGGAGCACGCGGATGACGTTGCCGAAGGTGCCGCAGGCGATGAGTATCAGGCCGAGTTGCTGGGCTCGCCGCACCAGGGCCTTGGCCAGATCCGGCGCGGGCTGTTTTGTCTCGCGCTCCTCCACCAGTTCCAAGGCCAGCATGGGCCCCAGGCCGCGCACGTCGCCCACACAAGGGAAGCGCTCCTTCCATTGGTCGAAGCGGGCGCGCATGCGCTCGCCAAGGGCCTGGGCCTTGTCCAGGACACGCTCCTGCTCGAAGACCTCGAGCACGGCCAAGGCCGAGGCGCAGCTCAGGGGGTTGCCGCCGTAGGTGCCGCCAAGGCCGCCCACCTGGGGGTGGTCCATGAGTTCGGCCCGGCCGGCCACCGCGGAGATGGGCATGCCGCCGCCCATGCCCTTGGCCATGATCACCAGGTCCGGCTCCACGCCGTAGTGCTCCATGGCGAACATCCGGCCCGTGCGGCCGAAGCCGGACTGTACCTCATCGGCCACGAAGACGATGCCGAACTCCTCGCAGATGGCCTTGAGTCTGGGAAAATACTCTGGAGGGGGGGCGATGAAGCCCCCCTCGCCCATGACCGGCTCCACCACCAGACAGGCCACGTTCTCGGCAGCCACGTGGCCGATGCAGAAGTCGCGCAGCAGGTCGGCGCAGGCCACGCCGCAGCCCGGATACTCCAGGTGCAGGGGGCAGCGGTAGCAATAGGCGTAGGGCATGCGGTGGATTTCCGGGGCAAAGGGCCCGAAGCCGAACTTGTAGGGCTTGACCTTGCTGGTCAGGCTCAGGGCCAGCAGGGTGCGGCCGTGGAAGCCGTTCTCGAAGGCGATGACCGCCTGTCGCCCGGTGGCGTGGCGGGCGATCTTCACGGCGTTTTCCACGGCTTCGGCGCCGCTGTTGAACAGGGCGCACATCTTGGGGAAATCACCGGGAGTGGCCTGGACCAGCAGCTCGGCCAGGGCCACGTACTGCTCGTACATCACGATGTGAAAGCAGGAGTGCAGGAGCTTGTGGGCCTGGCCGGACACCGCCTCCACCAGCCGGGGGTGGCAGTGCCCCACGTTGACCACGCCGATGCCCGCGGCGAAATCGATGTATTCGTTGCCTTCCACGTCAGTGATCAGCGCGTTGACCGCCTTGTCCACAAACAGGGGCGCAACGTTGAACACGCCCCTGGGCACGACCTTATTGCGCCGCGCAAGCAATTGTTCGTTGGTCAGGCTCATGCCGTCTCCCTCTCCGTTGTTGTCTGGTCGATGGTTCATGCCGTGTACACGATGCGGCCGTCGAACACGGTCAGGGTCACCCTGGCCCCCACGATCTCCAGGGGGTCCACGGCAAAGATGTCGCGGTCCAGGACCACGAGGTCCGCGCGCTTACCAGGCGTGATGCTGCCGGCCTCGCCCTCGAGTTCGTAGACCGCGGCCGGGGTGGCGGTGTAGGCCCGCACGGCCTGCTCCACGCTCACCCGCAGTTCCGGGTGCCAGCCGCCCGCTGGCGTGCCGTCTCCGCGCTGCCTGGTCACCGCGGCCTGGATGTTTACCAGGGGGGAGGGGTCGCAGACCGGACAATCAGAGCTGAACATGACCTGGATGCCCGCTTCCAGCATGGGGCGGAAGGGATAGGCGCTGCCCGTGCCCCCAGGCGCGCACTGGCTGATCATGCTGATGTCCAGGACCATGTTCGCCGGCATCATGGACACCGGGAGGCCCAACCGCGCCAGCCGTGCGATGTCCTCGGGCCTGATGACCTGGGCGTGCTCGACGCGATGGCGCAGGAGTGGCGCGTCGGACGCCTGGCTGCGCTCCGGCGTGAGCAGGCGCTCGTAAAGGTTGATCAGCTCCCGTGAAGCGCGGTCGCCGATGGCGTGGACCATCACGGCCAGGCCCGCGTCGTGGGCCTCGCACATCTCGCGGAACAGCTCCTCCGGGGGGTAGACGCAGAGCCCGCACTCCCCGGTATCGGCATAGGGATCGATCATCCAGGCCGTGCGCGCGCCCATGCCGCCGTCGAAAAAGTACTTGAGGTGCCCGATGCGCAGGTAGTCGTCGCCCAGGCCGGTGCGCAGGCCCAGCTCCTGGGCCTGGGCGCGGCACTCGCCGGGGATGCCGGTCCAGACGCGCAGAGCCAACTCCCCTCGCTCCCGCAGGCATTGCCAGGCCCGCAGCGTGAGCGCGGCCTCGCGTTGCACCCCACTGAGCCGCACGTCGTGCAGGCTGGTGAAGCCCAAGGCGTGGGCCGCGCTCTGTGCCTCCCGCATGGCCTGGATCAGGGACTCCAGGGTCACCGGCGGGATGGCGTCACGCACCATGGTGATGGCGCCCTCGCGCAGGACCCCGGTGAGCCGGCCGCTTGCGTCGCGGTCCAGGGCGCCGTCGGCCGGGGCCTGGCTGGCGTCGCTGACGCCGGCCCGGCGCAGGGCCTCGGAATTGGCCACGGCCAGATGCAGGTCGCAGCGCCAGATGACCACTGGGTGCTCGGGAGCCGTCGCGTCCAGATCATCGCGCAGGGGCAGGCGGTTCTCGGGCCAGTCCGACTCGTTGAAACCCTGCCCCAGGATCCATTCGCCCATGGGCGTTGATGCCGCGCGCTCGGCGATGCCGCGCATGCACTGGCCGAAGTCTAGCGCCCGCTCCAGATTGAGCTGGGTGCGCCCCATGGCCCATTGGTAATAGTGGAAGTGCGAGTCCATGAATCCCGGCAGGCAGAGCGCCCCCCCGAGGTCAATACGCCGGGTGCCCGCTTGGGCGTAGGGCGCAACGTCCTTGCTGTCGCCCACTGCCAGGATGCGGCCGTGGGCAATGGCCACGGCCGTGGCCCTGGGTCGGCGCTGGTCCTGGGTGCGCAGGTCGCCGTTTTCGAGAATGAGCGTGGCGTGGCCGCATGTGGTGCTCACAGCAGAAAACCTCCGGGAAAAGGATCGGCGGGATCCAGGACAAAGGTATGGCAACCCGTGATCACGGCGCTGCCCTGGACTTCGACGCGCACGGCCGGGATGCCGCCCACGGTGGTCTCCTCCACGATCTCGGCCAGGAAGCTCGTGCCCAGGGGGCCGGCGTTGGCGTAGGGCTCGCCCAAGGCCAAGCGCCCCTTGCGGTGCAGCAGCGCGGCCTTGGCCGTGGTGCCCGTGCCGCAGGGGCAGCGGTCCATGTGCGCCTCGCCGTAAATCACCACGCTCCCTCCCATGCCAGGGGCGGTTTCGCGGTAGAATTCCACCACGTCCACCGTGGTGACCTCGGGGCGCTCCGGGTGGCGCACGGTGAGCTGCCTGTTGGCCTCCTCGATGATGCGCATGCCCAGGGGCACGAGTTCGGCCCTGCGCTCCGGTGAGAGGTCGAGCCCGGCCCTGTCCGCGTCGAGCATCGCGAAGAAGCCGCCCACGCAGACCGTGTCCACGTCGACGCGCCCCAGGCCCGGTATATCCAAGGGGCAATCCAGCGCATACACAAAGGCCGGCACCGAGCGTATGGCCACGGAGGCGACCTTGTCGCCGTCCATGCGCACGTGGGTGGCCAGGGGGCCGGAAGGGGTGTCCACCACGACACGCTCCCGGGGTTCCAGGAGACCGGCCTCGATGCAGGTTGTCACGGCGCCGATGGTGGCGTGGCCGCAGAGAAAGGGATAGCGCCTGGCGTCCATGTAGATCAGGCCGAAGGCCGCACCGGGAGTGACGGCATCGGTGATGGCCGCGGCGAGCATGTCGCGGTGACCGCGCGGTTCACGCGTCAGCAGGCGGCGCACATGGTCGAGGTTGGCCTGGAAGAATTCGCGCTTGTGGCGCATGGTGGAGCCGGGGATGGTGCCGCAGCCGTCCAGGATGCACCTGGTGGCTTCTCCCTGGGTGTGGGAGTCGATGGTGCTCCAGCGTTGGGCAAAGCGTTGGACAAAATGGTGCCCCAAACATTGCTGAAAGCGTTCGCAAGCATTGGTCTGGATCATGGTCTGTTGGTAACACTCTGAACGCATGGATTGTTTTCAGCATCACGCAATGACTTCCGCATCGCGCCACAGACACCGTATCGCGCTATTCCAGGTGCAGCAGGCCGCAGCGTCTGGGCGCCACTTCCATGAGCACGTCCATGCCGATCCGCAGGGCCTGGAGCTTGATCTGGCTGATGGCGTGCAGTTCCACGCCGCTTTCCAGGCGTACGAAATAGGTGACCTCGCCCCCCATGTAACTGCGGTCCACGATCCTGCCCTTGAGCACGTTGCGCTCGCTGATCTGGTCCTGTTCGTCCATGGTGTAGATGCCGAATTTCTGGGCGCGGATGACCAGCTCAGCCCTTTCGCCGGATTGCCACTCACCGGGGTGGCTCACCAGAATCTCCTCGCCGCTGTCGAGCCTGACCTTGACCAGAGTGCCCTCCAGGCCCAGGATCGTGACCGGCAGGAAGTTGGAGGTGCCCAGGAAGTCGGCCACGAAGTGGTTGACCGGCATGTTGTAGACTTCCTCGGGCGGGCCTTGTTGGAGGATCCTGCCCTCCTTCATGACCACGATGCTGTCGGACATGCTCAGGGCCTCGCGCTGGTCATGGGTGACGAAGATGGTGGTGACGCCGAGCAAGCGCTGGAGGTTGTCGATCTCGCGGCGCATGTCCTCGCGGAGGTTTTCGTCCAGGGCCGAGAGGGGTTCGTCCATGAGCAGGACGTCGGGCTCGATGACGATGGCCCGGGCCAGGGCGATACGCTGCTGCTGCCCTCCGGAGAGTTGGGAGGGGTAGCGCCTCTCCACGCCGGGCAGGCGCACGACCTCCAGGGCCTTTTCCACCTTGCGCCTGATCTCGGCCTTGGGCACGTCGCGGTACTTGAGGCCGAAGGCCACGTTGTCGTGGATGGTCTTGTGGGGAAACAGGGCGTAGTTCTGGAAGATCATGCCCAGGTTGCGCTTGTGGATGGGGATGTCGTTGACACGCCTGCCCTTGATATAGATATCCCCGGCGGTGGGTGTTTCCAGGCCCGCCACCATGCGCAGGATGGTGGTCTTGCCGCAACCCGAGGGCCCCAGCAGGGTCACCAGGGCGCCTTCCTGGATGTCCAGGTCTGTGGTCTGCACGGCCTCGACCTTGTCGAAGCGCTTGCAGACACCTCTGAGTTGCACGGCCGGAGGTGGCGTTTTGCTCTCCACGCGGCTTCTCTCTCTGTTCCGGTTTCAGATGAAGCCCCGCCGCGCCGAACGCGGCGGGGTGCAATCGTCCTCTTGCAGCAGGCCAGGAAACTACCTACCGGCCATGATGCGGTCCCACTTTTCGGCCCACTCCACCTGCTTGGAGTTCCAGTAGATGGGATCGGCGAACAAGTAGCCTTCCAGCTTGCCCGAGGGGTCGAAGGCGGGCAGTTTGATGACTGATTCGGGCATGGGAACCTTGGTGGGGTCGAGGCTCGGCGGATACTGCTGGCCCTCGGCCACGGCGATGGAGGCTTCCGGAGCGAGCATGAAGTCCAGCAACTGCTGAGCCACGTCCAGATCCGACCCCTTGAGCACGAAGATGCACTCCTGCCAGGAGTAGCAGCCCTTGGGGGCCAGGAAGCCGATGGGGTGGCCGTCGTTCTGCAGGTGCGCAACCCGGCCGGACCAGGCCACGGTGGCGAAGATTTCCTCGTTGGCCAGCAGGCTCATGAGTTCCGCGCCCGAGCCCCAGTACTTCTTGATCATGGGCACCTGCTGCCGCAGGGCGTCCCACACGGCGTCAAGGTCGGTGATGTTGTTGGGGCTCTGGCCGGTGTGCAGGGCCGCGTACCAGATGTTGGTGCGCCAGTCGCCCCAGCTGCCGAGCTTGCCGTTCAGTTCCTTGTCCCAGAGCAGGGAGGCGCCGAGTTCCTCGGCCTTTTCCTTGGAGATCTTGTTGGTGTTGTAGGCGATACCGGTCTGTCCCAGGTCGTAGGGCACGGCCGAGAGTGTGCCATTGGTAATCTTGCGGTAGGGTTCGATCATGGCGGTCATGACCTTGGCCAGATTGGGAATCTTGCTCTCGTCCAGCTCCACGGCGTAGCCCAGTTCCACGTAGCGGGCGTAGTCGAACACGCCGCTGAGGTGCGCCAGGTTGAACTCGCCCCCCGGCGGAAAGGAGGCCTTGACCCTGGTCAGGTAGGCGTCCATGTCGCCGAACTCGCCATCCACGACCTTGACACCCGTGGCCTTGGTGAAGGGCTCGAAGGCAAACTTGCGGAAGGCCTCGGAGGTGGTGCCTCCCCAGCCGTCGAACCGGATGGACGTGGAGGCCAGGGCCTGCCGCACTCCCATGAACGGGCCGCCGGCCAGACCGGCCATTGCGCCGGCCACGGCCATGTACCTGATGAAATCCCGGCGGGACAATTCGCCGCTTGCGTACTTCTCTCTCACCGCTTCCAGTCGCTTCTTCATGGATGGATCCTCCTCCAGTATAAATGGTAAAGGGTCGGCGCGCCTATCCCCGTGCAAACCTGCGGATCAGAAATCCCGCCAAGAGCGGTGTGGACACGGTGAGCAGGATCATCACCGCGCCCAGGGCGTTGATCTCCGGGCTGATGGAGTTGCGCAGCATGCCGAAGATCTTCACGGGCACTGTCTGGTTTTCCGCCGTGGCCCAGAACAGCGTTGCCGTGATATCGTCGAAGGATATGGTGAAGGAAAACAGCATGCCCGCCAGGATGGCCGGCATGAGCAGGGGCAGTGTCACTTCTCTGAATGTCTGGAACGGATTGGCGCCCAGGGACATGGCCGCCTCCTCGTAGACCCGCTTGATGCCCACCAGCCTGGCCTGCACGATGAGCAGCACGTAGGGCAGGGTCAGGACCACGTGCCCCATGAGCAGCAAGGCGAAGCTCTTGGGCTGTTGCAGCCAGCGGATGAACAGCAGCAGGGCCACGCCCAGCACCACCTCGGGGATCATGATCGGCGCCAGGAGCAGGGTATTCAGACTGTTCTTGCCCGGAAAGTCGTAACGCACGAAGGCCAGTGCGGCCATGACCCCGACGGCGGTGGTGATCACCGCCGTGAGCGAGCCCAGGATCAGGGAGTTCTTGAAAGCCCGCAGGATGGTCTCGTTCTGCGCCAGTTTGACGTACCACTTGAAACTGAAGCCCTCCATGGGAAAGCACCCGAACTGCTGCGGGTTGAAGGAGAGCACGATGACCACCACGATGGGCGCGAACATGAACACGTAGACCAGGATCGTATACAGCTTGATGAGCGACCAACCGCTGATTTTCAGCATGATCACGCCCCCTTGAAGGCCTTGAAAATGGTGTTGATGCCCAGGTAGCGGTTGTAAGTCCAGACGATGATCCCGAGCAGCCCGAGCAGCATCACGCTGATGGCCGAGCCGAAGGGCCAGTCCAGCGTGCCGATGACCCGCTTGAAGATCAGATTGGCGATCATCTCGTCACCAGGACCGCCCAAGATCATGGGGGGCAGGTAGGTCCCGGCCGTGAGCACGAAGACCAGCAGACATCCGGCGCTGACCCCGGGCAGGCTCAGGGGCAGGGTCACCTCCCGAAAGGCCTGCCATTCGTTGCACCCCATGCTCCTGGCAGCCTCGTGCAGGTGCTTGTCGATGCCCTCCAGGCTCACGTAGATGTTCAAGATCATGAAGGGCAGCAGGTATTGGATCAGGCCCATGAGCACCGCGCCCTCGTTGTAGAGCAGATGCAGGGGTTGGGACAGCAGGCTCAGGTGCAGGAGCGCGTGGTTCAAGAGCCCGGTGTCTCCCAGGATGTTCACCCAGCTCATGGTCCTGATGATGAAGCTGATCCAGAAGGGCAGCATGATCAGCAGCATGAGCAGGGCCTTGTACCTGCTCTTGGTCCTGTAGAAGAAGTAGGCCGGGATGTAGCCCATGACCAGGCACAGGCCCACGCACTCCAGGGCGATGCGGATTGTGCGCAGCAGGATGGAGGGGTAGAAGAAGTCCTCGAAGAACTTGGCGTAGTTGCCGAACTGGAAGGCTGGTATGTCCGCCCCCGAGGGGGCGCGCAACCAGAAACTGTAGACCACCACGAAGCACACCGGCACCACCAGCAGCAGAAATACCGCCGTCAATGCCGGTGACAAAAGGGCCCAGGGTCGCCAACCTTTATTTTCCATTCCCATGCACGCCTTTTCAATGCGATTGGTAAACCGTAGATATCTAGCAAGGACGTTGCCTGTTTTTATTTGCTGTGTGACTACAACGTGTTGATAGCGAGTGCAGCTTCTTGGACCACCGCATTGATGCAATAATGCATCAGTTTATTTACGTAAAGCTCGAAGTTACAACAATCTTTGCTGATGCAGTTTCGCATCTGCTGGAGAGCGCTGATAACACCGGGTACGCTTGGTTGAGTGGAGGATTCTTCCGCCAATACACAGCGTTGCCCTGCCGAGTCATCGGAGTGGAGACACAGCCGCGGCAACATCGATGCATTATTGCATCAGGACTGGGACCGAGGTTCGTTCAGGCCATGCCGGGCCAGCTTGCGCACCACCGTGGACTGGTTCACGCCCAGGTATTCGGCCATCTGCCGCGTGTTGGCGTGCATGGCCCTGGCCTTGAGCAGCATCTCTCGCTCCAACGCGGCCACGGCCTCGGGCAGGGTGGTTCGGGTGCGCTCCTCGGCAACGTCATTTTCCGTCGTGGGGTGCAGGCTGTGGTGCAGAAAGCCGGCCAGATCGTCTTCCTCGCTCATGACCACGGCCTTGCGGATCAGGGAGCGCAGTTCCCGGACATTGCCCTGGAAGGAGTGTTTCTGCAGCAGCTCCAGGGCCTCCCTGCTCAGGTAGCGACGGGTCTGGAACTCGGCGTTGCACTTGTCCAGAAAGCTGCGCGCCAGCTCGAAGATGTCTTCCCGGCGCCCCCGCAAGGGGGGGAGGTGCAGGGTGAAGGCACTGAGCCGGTAGAAGAGGTCCTTGCGGAAGCGGCGTTGCCGCACCAGGGCTTCCAGGTCCTTGTTGGTGGCGAAGATCAGGCAGCAGTGCACGGTCTCGGGTCTGGATCCGCCGATGGGCATGTACTCGTTCGAGTCGAGGCAGGTGAGCAGCTTTGCCTGTTGTGAGAGGGGCAGTTCACCGATCTCGTCCATGAACAGGGTGCCGTCCTGGGCCAGGTTGAGCAGGCCCATGCGGCCGCCTTCGCGCGCCCCCGTGAATGCGCCGCTCTCGTAACCGAAGAGTTCCGCCTCGAACAAGCTCTCGGGGAGCGCGGCACAGTTGATGCTCAGGAAGGGCTTTTCCTTGCGCCGGCTGTTGTTGTGCAGGAACTTGGCCAGCACGCCCTTGCCCACGCCGGACTCGCCGCTGAGCAGGATGTTGGAGACGTTGAGCTGGGCGAGTTTCAGGGCCGCGGCCAGGACCTGGCGCATGCTCCGGCTCTCGGCCACGATACCGCTGCCGGCCAGCTCCAGGACCAGCAGGCTCTTGAGTTCGTTGCTCACGGTCTCCTGACTCTGCCTGGCGATGGCCAAATCGCGCCGCAGGTTGTTCATCTCCGTGAGATCGCGCTCGTTGACCACCACGAGCGTGAGTTCGCCGTTGTCGTCGAACACCGGGGTGCCCGTGGCCAGAAGCTGGCGGTTGGTGCTCTTGATGTGCTGGATCAGGCTGATCTGACGCCTGTGCTTCATGACCTCCAGGGTCACGGCTTGGTCCACGCCGCCACGAGCCACGATGCTCTGGACGTTCTTGCCGATGAGGTTTTCGCCCCGGAGCCCGTTCAGCTCCAGGGAGGCCCTGTTGACGTTGGTGATCACGCCCTCGCCGTCAGTGACCCAGATGCCATCGCTGGAGGAGTCGAACACCACTTGCAGCTGTTTGGACAGGGATTGGTAGGCGTCGAGCTTGCATGCCATTTCCTCGAAGCGCTCGGGCCGTTGCAGGCTGATCACGGCGCCATGCAGACGTCCCTCACTCATGAGGGGGGTGATCTCGAAGAACAGCTCCTTGCCCTTGTCCACGATGCGGCCGCGCCCTTCGGCGAATTCCTCGGTCCGCATGGCCTGCAAGGCCAGGGGCGTGGCAATGGGCAGGATTGTCGCGGCCGGCCCTCCCACGCAGGAGGTGAAGTCGCGCCCCCTGCTTCTGAGGAAGTCCCTGGCCGGCTGGTTGAGGTAGAGGACCCGGCCTTCGGTGTCCATGGCCACCACGGCGTAGCTCACGGCGTCGAGAAAGGCGCTGCACTGGTCGTGGTCGTTGCGGACGGGCATGGCGGGTTCCGGTTACTGCTTGGCGAGGTTTCCGAGGAATATCGCAACCTACTGCGGGGGCGCTTTGGTCGTCAAGCCGCGAAGCCCGGTACCGCGATGCCCGTTGGTAGAAAGGGTCTAATAGCCGAAGTGTGCGCAATCGGAGCGGGCACACTCGAGATGGTGTAAAATGCGGTGCGTGTCGTTATTCCTTGCTTTTTCGTCGTGACATCTCCTTTGCCTCCGCAAAGGGAAAGATTTTCTTGATACCCGAGTGGGAAAGCCTCTTTGCAAAAGGTTCTTCTCCATCGGCATATCTTTTCAGTTCTGCCTCAGCCGCAAGTCTTTCCAAGCAGCTTCTCGACCTTGTCGATCAACACGTTCCTGGATAGTGGCTTGACGATGTAATCCGTGGCGCAGCCCTGGAAAAAGGCCCTGGAGACCTCCTTGACGTCGTCCAGGGCGCTGACCATCAGCACCTTGGCTTCGTCGCCGGGCTGCACGCCCCATTTTTCCTCGACTGTGCGTATGATTTTCAGCGCCAGTTGTCCGTCCATCTCGGGCATCATGATGTCCATGCAGACCAGCTCAAAGGGCCTGTTTTCGAACAATCCCTGGACAAAGACCGCGACGGCCTTTTTCCCGTTGTCCTCCACATGGCACTCGCCGTATTTTTGCAACAAGCGCTCCAACACGAGACGGGAGTTGTAATCATCGTCAACGATAAGTATTCTCATGGCATCTCCGAATAATGACGCAAGGTGACGGCTCCAAGATGCTGCCGGAGCACCCTTGCGGCCGATAATGCCAGTCTGCTTGAAAAAGGCAAGAGTCTTGGCAACGGTACCGCGCCGCGTCTCTCTTTCCCCTGTGGCGACGTAAGGATGAAGATGCCCCGCGTGCGTGCGCTCCCCGCCGGCACCGAGATTGGGGATAGTTCCCATGCCCACGCGGAGGTTGTTCACGATGCACTTTTCCATACCATGCGAGGATGCATTGCCAATGCTGCAATAACTTCAATTCCATTTTTTTGTTCTTTTTTATTATAATTGTTTTGTGTCTGAGGACGGCAGTGCTGTACTTCATCGTTTTCAACTCTCGGCATACGACTGTATTGACAGCATTACCATACTGGATTTGGAACATCATTGAAGTCTTTTCCTGATTCTCACAGGAGTTTCGCCCCACAGACCTTATTTTCCGAATAATAGCAATGAAATAAGTA
>CAZSRS010000048.1:0-26368 GCA_964609625.1 uncultured Desulfovibrionaceae bacterium | reverse complement strand
ACTTATTTCATTGCTATTATTCGGAAAATAAGGTCTGTGGGGCGAAACTCCTGTCCAGAGTGCCGCGGGGACAGTCCTCCTGGGCAAAAGCCGCTGGGGCGGACAGGCAGCAGGCCAACATCAACAATGAAACAATCACGACGCGAATCATACAATGCTCTCCCGTGTTTGATGAACCTGAGAAAACTCAAGATCGTTGTGGAGTTGAGACAACAACACTCTTCCTACATGCCAACTTATCACGGGAACCATTACGGACGTATTGCGATATCGTCACAACAACTGTCACATAGTCCACAATGAAATGCCGCATTGCCGCGGTTACCCTACCATTTTTTCGGAAGCCTGGCACGCGAGATTCGCTGCCGGAAGGTGCATGTTGCGTTCGTCAAGCGTGAGGGCTTGATGCGCGCTGCCCCCTCAGCCGCATTTGGCCCTGAGTTGGCCGGCCAGTTCCTGGAGTCGGGTCATGGTTGCGCTGGCGCGCTCCATGCCCTCGGTGGTTTCCCTGGATACGCGCTCCACCTCGGCCATGCTGGCGGCTATCTCGCCCACGGAGTGTTCCTGGAGTTCCGTGCTCCGGCGCATGGTCTGCATGCGTGCGAAGGTGTCGTCCACAAGGGTCACGATTTCCCGCAGGACTTGGCCGGACTCCCTGGCGTATCCCGTGGCTTGGTGCACGGCCTTTGTCGCGCGTTCCATGCTGGTCACCCCCTGTCGGGTCTGCTGCTGGATGGCGACAGTTGTCCGCTCCACTTCCTGGGTGGCAAGCATGGTGCGCTCGGCGAGCTTGCGGACCTCGCCCGCCACCACGGCGAATCCCTTGCCGGCATCGCCGGCCCTGGCCGCCTCGATGGCCGCGTTGAGCGCCAGAAGGTTGGTCTGGTCGGCGATGTCGGCGATGGCATGGGCCACGTCGCCGATATCCTCGGCCTGGCGGTCGAGCGCCCGCATCTGGTCGCACAGGGCGGTGGCCAGGGTGTTGACCTCCTCGATGGCCTGCAGGGCCTTGTCCATGATCGCCGCGCTCGTGCTGGCCATGCGGTTGGCCTGTTTGGCCTGATCCATGGTATCATCCGTGGCCTGGGCCATGGCAGTGAGGTTTTCCTGAAGGGAGTGGATGTCCTCCACGCTTTGCTGCACGCGGTTCTTCTGGGTTTGAGCGCCGTTGCTGGCTTCGAGCACCCTGGTCCGCATCTCGGCGGCGATGGCGTCCATGCCCTGGGCGGCCTCGGCCACACTTTCGCCCGTGGCGGTGATGCGCGCCACGGTCTCATGCAACTGCCGCTCCTGTTCATGGATCATGGTGATGTCCTGAAGAATTTTGAGATACCCAATGGTCCGGCCCTCGCGGCTTTTGACCTCCTCCTCCTTGAGCAGATAGGTGCGGGGACCGTTCTGCCCCTCCACGCGCAGGATCGCGTCCTCCCTGCTTCCATGGGTGGGGCGACAGAGCACCAGCTTGTCCGGAACATGGCCGAACAATTCCATGCCTCGTCTGCCCTTGATCTCGCGGATGTGCACGCCGGCGAAGCGCGCGGTGGCCATGTTGGCCAACAGCACGCGGTTGTCCGGATCGAGCAGGAACGTGGGGGAGGGGATGGCGTCGAGCATGGTGCGGTTGAGGTTGAGTATCTGGAGCACGGCGTCCAGGAAGCCGTTGACGCTTCGGGCCAGGTGGCCGAGTTCCGGGTCCTTGCCGGGAGTGAGGCGCTGGTGGAAGGCCATGGAGGTGCGCGCCCCTTCCAGGAGCGTGGCGTGGCCGGCAAGTTCGGCCAGGGCCGAGCGCAGCAGGTGCAGTAGGGTGGCGGTGCAGGCCAGGGAGAGGATGGCGGCGGCCAGGGTACTCCAAAAAAACAGGCCGGAGGCGCCGGCGAGGGCAACGGCACAGATGATGAAGGTTGCCGCCACTCCCCCTCCGAAGCAGCAGTATGCCTTGATGCGTAGGTTCATGACTCCTCCCGGGAGACTGTTGGCTTTGAACGGTAGAGGAATGGTGGCCATAGGTCAGAGGGGTGTCAAGAGACAAATATGTGACAGCCGGTTTATCGGTGGAAAAACCTGGAGATTGGAAAACCGCCGAAGGTATTATACGCGCCGGGCAGGCATGGAGGGCGGGAGCAAACACGGGCCCCAGGCCTGCGGCCAGGAGCCCGTGTGGAGGTTCTCAGGCGTTTTCAGATCCCGGTAGGCGCTTCGGGCCGTCCTGTGTCAGGCCCCGCAGCCGCGGCGGTCTCGCTGCCGGCCAGGCCCAAGTCCGTAAGTTCCTGGCCGGAGAAGACCGCGTCGATGTCCAGGACAATGATGAAACGTTCGTTCTGTCGGGCCATGCCCCGGATGAAGCGGGTGTCGATGGCCGCTCCGAGACGGGGGGTGGGGGCGATGTTCTCGGGAGTCAGCTCGATGACCTCCTGCACCGAGTCGGCCAGAGCGCCCACCACGGCGGGGGCGGCTTGTATCGGAACACCGCCCCGCGATGTTTCGAGACTCACCTCGGTGATGATCACGCAGGTGTCGATACGCATTTCGGTCCTGCTCATGCCGAACTTCAGGCGCAGGTCGATGACCGGAACGGCCTGGCCGCGGATGTTGATGACCCCGCGCATGTACGGGGGCATGCGCGGGATCTTGGTGATGTTCTTGTCGTCGATGATCTCACGCACCGTGGCTATGTCCATGGCGAAGAGTTCCCCGCCAAGGGTGAAGGTGAGATATTGGTGCAGCTCGGTGTTTTGCGCGTTCATGGCAGCCACCTTCGGCAAGAGGTTAGAACCGCTCGAAGTCCTCGTCAGAGGCCGCGCCCATGTCCAGGGCCAAACCGCTCCCCTGCGCCTTGGGTTTGCCGTTGGGGTGCCTCGCGGCGTTCACGGCCGGTTTTTGGCGACCCGCGGGGCGCCCGGCCGGAAGGGCCTTGACGGCACGCTTCTGTGAGGCTGAGTTGCCGGTGCTGACCCTGAAGAAGCTCATGGTGCTCATGAGCTGCTCGGCTTGGCTGGAGAGTTCCTCGGAGGTGGAGGCCATCTCCTCGGAGGCCGAGGCGTTTTGCTGTACCACCTGATCGAGCTGCTGGATTGCCTTGTTGATCTGCTGGGCTCCGGAGTTCTGCTCGTTGCTGGCGGCGGCGATCTCCTGGATCAGGTCCGCGGTCTTTTTGATATCCGGGACCATCTTGGTCAGCATCTGGCCCGCATCCTCGGCCACGCGGACGCTGGAGGTGGAGAGTTCGCTGATCTCGGCGGCGGCCGCGCCGCTACGTTCGGCCAGCTTGCGCACCTCGGCGGCCACCACGGCGAAGCCCTTGCCGTGCTCTCCGGCGCGTGCCGCCTCGATGGCCGCGTTGAGGGCCAAGAGGTTGGTCTGGCGGGCGATCTCCTCGATGATGGAGATCTTCTCGGCGATGTTCTTCATGGCCTCCACGGCCTGGGATACGGCCTTGCCGCCCTCTTCGGCGTCCTTGGCCGCCTTGACCGCGATCTGCTGCGTCTGCTGCGCGTTCTCGGCGTTTTGGCGGATGTTGGAGGTCATTTGCTCCATGGAGGAGGAGACCTCCTCCACGCTGGCTGCCTGTTCGGTGGCGCCCTGGGACAGGCTCTGAGCCGAGGACGACAGTTCTTCGCTGCCCGAAGCCACGTTGTCCGTGGCGGTCTGGACGTCGGCCACCACCTCGCGCAATTGGATGACCATCTCGTTCAATGCGCTGGCCAGGATACCCACCTCGTCCTTCTGGTCGATCTCCAGCGTCTGGGTGAAGTCGCCCGTGGACATGGCCTGGGCAAAGGCCACACCCTTGACGATGGGGCGGGTGATGGCGCGGGTCAGGAAAACAGCCACTACGATGCCGATGAGGGTAGCGATGGTCAGGCCCACGACCATGATCGTGGAGGCGGCGTTGAGGCTTTCCACCGCGGCGTCGGCTATTTCGGTGGTTTGTTCCATGCCGGCTATCGAAGTCTGCTGGGCGGCGTGGAGCACTTGCGTGCCTACCTCGGTGCGCTGCTTGTTGACTTCCTCCAACCGGTTCCAGTTGGTGCCGTACTCCTGCAACGCCCCCTTGTAGGCGTTGGCGGCCGAGCGGATGGTGTCCAACTGTTTGAGGTTGACATCCTGGCGCGTGGTGGCTCGGATCTCGTCCAGGAGCTTCTCGATCTGTTGAAAGGGCTCCATGGCCGTATTGAAAATGTTCATGTCGCGCAGGGCGCGGCCGCGGAAGTTGTTGATGCGGCTATTGTTACCCATGTTGATGATGTTGTTGATCTTAGTGATCTTGTCTAGACGCTCAACAAGCTTGTGCGTCGGGGTCTCTTCGAAGAATTCCTTCTTGATCGCCTCTTCCTGGGAGTGCAGATAGGCCTCGGCTTCCTGCATGAAGGACACGGCGGCTTCGAAGAGCTGGGTGTTCAGGCGCTCCATGGTTCTGACCATGGTCTCGGTATCGTCCATGAGCGCTTTGTACTGGTCCTTCTTGGTCGTGGCCTCGGTCACGTTCTGTTTCAGGGCCACGAGTTGCGGGAATTTCTCGGCATGTTGTCGGGCCTGCTCCAGGAAGCCTTCCAGCTTTTTCATGAAGTCACGGGAGGTCTGCAGGAAGGTGTTCTCCTGGGACAAGCCATAACCGCGCATGTCGTACATCAGCAGCAGGGCGTTGCGCTCCACCTCGTTGGCGATGCTCACTTCAGGGACGTATTCGTGGGCCAACCTGGTGGATTCCCTCTCCACCTGCGACATGTTGTAGATGGCCAATCCTCCCAAGGAGCAGGCAATGACGATGAGAATGCCGAATCCGAAACCGATCTTGACCGCCAACTTCAAGTTTTTCACCTCACTCCTCCTGTTGTTTTCCACCCCCCCCTTGGGGTGCGGACAATCATGCCGATACGGCATCCCGCGACAGAGCCGGATCCGTTGATTCCCATATCTGGATGGTGCACCTGTAAGGCGTATTCTCCGCCTGCAGCTCGAGGTTAGTCATGTATGAATTTTTCTGCACGGGCATCGGCGATAGTCAGGATATCTTTTGCCCAAAAACCGTTGGCCGATGTCGGGAAAGACAGCATACCAGCTGCCAGTTGTAATCGCTTCAGCTATATAAAATACCTTCGAAAAATGAAAATGGTCATTTATGTCGAGGCGGTTGCAAAAGCCAGAAAAAATCGTAGCTTGGTCTGTATCATACATTGGAAGCGATGGAAATGATATTTTAATCAAAGGCGGTTGTTGGCATGGAGCCGGATGCACTTGACAAGCCTGGGAAATGCATGAAGGAAGCCGGGGGAGAAGGGAGCGGGAGCATTACGGACGAATGACGGTTACCAACGGCACTGAAAGCAGGCGGCGCGAGGAGTGCCGGTTGCGGCGACGCACCCTGGTCAAGGCCGGGGTCTTTGTTTTATCTGTGCTCGCGTTGGTGATGCTGTTGCGTATCACGCCGCTGTCGCAGGTGCTGCGGCCCGAATGGGTGGACGAGAACGTCACGCGGCTGGGTGTCTGGGGATTAGTCGTGTTTGTCCTCGGGGGCATGTGCGTCACGGCGGTGGGCACGCCCCGGCAGATCGTGGCCTTTCTCGGCGGGTATGCCTATGGTGCCGCATGGGGCACACTCGCGGCCCTGGCCGCCACGGTGCTGGGCTGTCTGCTGAGTTTCGGCTATGCCCGGCTGCTCGGCCGCTCCCTGGTTCGCCGCCGCATGGGCGAACGACTCCGGCAGGTGGACGGCCTGCTCGCGCGGCATCCCTTTTCCACGACCATAGTCATGCGTTTCATGCCCTTCACCAACAACATGGTCACCAACCTGGTGGCCGGGGTGAGCAGCGCCCCTTTTGGGTGGTTCGTCCTGGGGTCACTGTTGGGCTATTTGCCACAGACATTGCTTTTCGCGCTGTTGGGCAGCGGCGTGAAGCTGGGCAAGCAGTGGCAGATGGGACTCTCCATCGCCCTGTTCCTGGCCTCGTTGTGGATCGGCTGGCTGCTCTTCCGCAGGAACTGGCAGATCTACAAAGCGGCCCGGGACACCGAGGGGGAGGAAGACGAGGGCGCAGAATAGACGAACGGGCGCTTCGCGAAGCGCCCATCCTCTCATTGGTGTCCATGGGTGAATAGCCGCCCGTGGGACAATCTCGTCATTCCAGCAGTCTTTCCGCCCTTCGCAGGGCGCGGTCAAAGGCGTCTTCCGCGGCTTGTTCACTCCTGCGTGTCGGCAGGCCCCTGGGCAGGAGGTAGAACCCCTGCACCAGGAGAAAGAGCCAGAGGCCGCCGCCCCAGGTCAGGATATCCCAGGACCAGGGTGCGGGCGCGAGGTTCGACGGAGCAAGGGCCAGGGCCAGGAGCCCTCCGCCCCCCACGAGCAACACCTCCACCAGCACGCGAGACAGCGGCGCGCCGCGGAAGCAATGCACGCTACGTATCCAGGCCAGGCAAACGCCTGTCTGCAGCGCCACCACCGCGGGGGGCGCCTGGAGAAGGGCGCCCGCCAGGGGAAGGCACATGAGCGCCCACGCGAAGGACATCGAGGCGCCGCAGCACAGGCAGAGGCAGGAGACATAGACAACGACGCCGAGGCAGACGGCCGAGGCCAGGGCCGGCCCGGCGCCCAGGGCCGGAGTGAGCAGCGCATGCAGCAGGGGCAGAGCCGCGGTGCCGACCAGTGCCCAGACTATTCCCTGGATGAAGCGGCGGGAGGACATGATGGATCTCCTTGCGTTTCACGGTCTTCCCAGGCCGGGGAAAAGTCCCAGGCAAAGGGAGTGAATTGCGGCAGTGGAGGGGCGAGGCGCACGGCATACCCCTGCTCGCGGCAACGCAATTGCAAGTGCTCGTACTGTTGGATGCGGCTCTGCAAGCGCATCTGGCGCTCCTGACAGAGCGCGCGCAGGCTCTCCACGTTGCGGTCCTGTCGATATTGCAGGGGGGGCGGCGCCGTCTGTGAATTCAGGCATGCGCGTTGGTGCTGCGCCCGGGCAAGGGCTCCGGCCAGGTGCTCCAGTTCCAGAGCGTCCTGCTCCAGTGCGCGGCGCATCCGCCTGAGGCAGTTCTCCAGCAACAGCTTCTTATCCTCCACGCTGTCCAGGAGGGCGTGCACGTCGGCGCGCAAGAGTTCCAACAGGCGGCGCAGGATCATCATCTTCGCCTCACTGGTTCTCCACGGTCTTTGCCCGACGGTTGGCATATCCCTCGTGCTGCAGCTTCTTGGCACTGGAATTGCGCATTTCCGGGGCCACGGCCGCCGGTGCGTACATGCTTTCCTCGACCTTCTGCCGCAGCGCGCCCAGATCCTGTTCCAAGTTGTCCTTGACCTTTTTGGAGTCCAGGACCTGGTTCAGCCGCAGCTGCTCCTGGCGGTAGCTTTCGATGCGTCGCAGGGCACTGGATTCGTCTCCCGAGGCGATGTCCTGGGCTACGTGCTCCTGCAGGCGGCTGTAGTCCTCCTGCAGAACCTTGCGCTCCCAGGCATCCTTGTCCAGGGAGGCCAGGACCTCGCCTTCGTTCCTGACGCAGGCCAGGTGGAGCGGCTCCGGCAGGCCGAGGGTCACGGGGCCGGCGTCGCCGTCGAAGCGGATGGTCGGCGCGGGGATGGTCACGTCGCCGGGCTTGTCTACCGGGACCCTGAGAGTTAGGAAAATGGTGCGGCTCTGGCCGGCCAGGACTTCACCCGGGTGGAACACGGCCGCGGCGCCCTCGTGCCGGATGGGATAGCCGCCGGCCTCCACGAGGTACACACCGCTGCCCACCGGGATGGAAACGGCGCAGTTGCGGGCCACGGCCGTGCGTGCGGCCATGAACTCACGCAGGAAGACCTGGGCAAAGGCCTCGGGCTGTTCCAGATAGTGATAACTGCCGGCACCGTGATCGGCGATGGCGGTGAGCAGTCTTTGGTTGAAGTCCAGTCCCACGCCCACGGTACTCACGGCGAATTCACCGGGCACGGCCCGAGCTGCCATGACGCTGAGCTCCGGAATCCCCGTGATACCCTGGTTGGCCTTGCCGTCGGAAATGAGCAGGAGCCGGGCGTTGCGGTTTTGGCGTTGCGCGCCCGCGAGCAGATCCATGCCCAGGCGCAGACCTTCACCGAGGTTGGTGCCGCCGTATGCCTCGATGCCGTTCACCGCGTCGAGGAGCAGGCCGTGGTTGGCCGCGGTGGCCTGCAGGAGGTTGCAGTGTACCTGAGCCGTATTGGAGTAGGAGACCAGGGCGATGCGATCGCGCTCCCGCATGCGGGAGATTAAGGCGCGGATAGCGGCCTTGGCGTCGGAAATGTTGGTACCGTTCATGGAGCCGCTGCGGTCGAGGACTATGATCATGTCCACGGGGAGGCTCGCCGCGTCTTCGTCTTCCCCGTGGACAGGGTCGGCGCCACGTAGGGTCAGGGCCAGGGACACGAGCCCGTCGCCGCCGTGCATGATCTTGGTCTGGGTAAGCCGTGCCTCGAGGCTCAGGGCGCCGGAACTGCTGGTCCGTGCCCCTGGGGTGGAAGAGGGAGAGCGGGATTCGGATTTCGCCCAGGCCAGGGCCGCGACGCTCACGCCCAGCAAGGCCACGAGTATGAGCAGGGAACGCAGGGTATTTTTGTTCATAACTCTCTCCTGTTGCGAATGGTGGAAGGGATGTACGGAGCATAGTCCAGGGCGTGACAAAGACAATGCAAAGTACTGCAAAGTGGAGAGAGGAGGGATTTGCGTTAGTTTTACGCCGTGGGATGCAATCGCGGCATTGCATGCGGCGCCATGACCGCCGCGGGCGGTGTGTCCATGACCGAGGTCCCATGACCTCCCGTCGGTTTGGCTAGTCCGACAAGGGGCAGGCTCCCACGACGATGCGGTCGCGGCCCTGGCGTTTGGCGTCGTAGAGTGCGGTATCCGCGGCATGGATGAGCAGGTGGGGCTCGCGGCCGTCGTTGGGCACGCAAAACGCCAGTCCGATACTCACGGTGACCACCGGGGCCACGTCCGAGGTCTTGTGCTCCAAGGACTGGGCCTTGACGCCGGAGTGGATGGCTTCGGCGAGCCGCATGGCGCCCTCGAATCCCGTGGCGGGCAGCAGGACCACGAATTCCTCGCCTCCGAAGCGGGCCACGAAATCCGCTGGCCGGCGCAATGACTCCTTGATGGTCCGGGCCACGAGCTTGAGGCAGGCATCACCCTGAAGGTGGCCGTAGGTATCGTTGTAGGCCTTGAAGAAATCGATGTCGAGCATGAGCACGGCCAGGGGCTGTTGCTCCCTGCGGCAACGCAGCCATTCGGTGAGGTAGAGTTCGTCGAAGCGCCGGCGGTTGGCCACGCCGGTGAGACCGTCCTGGTCCGAGAGGTCCTTCAGGGTGCGATTCAGGGCCTCGAGTTCCCGCTCCCTGGCCTTGCGGCGGTCGATCTCCTGCTTCAGCCGCAACACGGAGCGCACCCGGGCCCGCAATTCCACCTTGTCCACGGGCTTGTTGATGAAGTCCATGGCGCCGGCCTCGAAGGCCCGCTCCAGATGTGCCTGCTCCTCGCTGACCGTGACCAGGATGACGGGGATGTCGGAGAACCTGGGATCGGCCTTGATGACTCTGGTGGCCTCGATGCCGTCCATCTCCGGCATGTTCAGATCCATGAGGATCAGATCCACGGGATCGGTGCTTTCAGAGGCGTTCAGGCCTTGTATTCCCGCAGAGGCGGACTGTTGCAGATATTCGATGGCCTTGAGGGCGGAATCCGTCTGCACCAGGTCATTGTACCCGCTGTGCTGCAGGATGTTTTCCAGCAGCATGCGCGAGGAGGAGGAGTCATCGACGATCAGAAGCCGCATGATGGTACTGTCCCAGAGGTTCCAGCGTTTGAAAAACTCATTCCTAATACATGTGCCACAGGTTGCAGGGAAATGCCAAAGAAAAAATACATGGTCCCGGCAATGGAGTGCTTTGGGGCGGGGGGGCCCAAGCGGGGTCGTCAACCGGTTCGATGCAACAGCAGTCGGCCCCATGCGGCCTGCCCCAGGGAAATGCATCCGTCGTTGGGAGGTAGGTATTTGTGGCAGAGGGGAACGAGGTCGCGCCGCCGCAGCGCGGGGGGGAGTTCCAGCCGCAGGGTGCGGTTCTGCATGGCGCCGCCGGAAAGGGCGACCACGGTCACGCCGGTTTGCCGGCTGCATCGCGCTGCCCAGTCAGCCAGCCCCTGGATCAGCCCCAGGTGAAAGCGTCGGCTGACGACGCCGGCCGGGACTCCCGCGTTCCAGTCGGTCAGGGCCTGGGCAAAGAGTTCCAGGGTGTCGAGCACGCTCAGGTCGTCGCATTCGCCCAGGGAACAGCCATAAGCGCGGGACTCGGCCATGTCCTGTGCCGTTTCCAGGGCGATAGCCGCCTGCCCTTCGTAGGTGATGGCGGTCGTGAGCCCCAGCATGGCGGACACGGCGTCGAAGAGCCGGCCGCAGCTACTGGAGGCTGGGGAGTTGAGGCCTTTTTCCAGGAGCAGGGGCAGCAGTGCGCTGGCCCGTTCCTGCTCCGGGAGCCAGGGCCAAGGCCTGGAGCCTGGTTCGTTGACACCAAGGGTGTGCAGGCAGGACCGGGCGATACGCCAGGGCTCACGGATGGCCTTTTCCCCTCCGGGGAGCAGGATCTGGGAAAAACGTCCCAGCCGGCGGTGTTCCAGGGTCAGCGTGTCCACCAGCAGGCACTCCCCCCCCCAGAGGGTACCGTCGTCACCCAGGCCTGTGCCGTCCAGTGCCAGGCCCAATGCCGCGCCCTGGTGCCGGTGCTCGGCCAGTACGGCGTGGATGTGGGCGAAGTGGTGTTGCAGTGTGAACACGGGGAGTTCAGACTGCTCCATGGCGTGGCGCGAGCTGAGATAGTCGGGGTGCAGGTCGCGGATCAAGGCCTGGGGATGGGTCTGGAGGATGGCTTGCAGGTGCTCGGCGATCTCGCGGAAAAAGCCCAGGGTTTCGATATTCTCCAGGTCTCCGATGTGCTGGCTCACAAAGGCTTGGTTTCCTTTGGTCAGGCAGAGGGTGTTCTTCAGTTCCGGCCCCAGGCCCAGCACGCTGGGAGGTTCCTTGCCGGGCAGTGGCGCCAGGAAGACCGGGCTGGGCGTATAGCCCCGCGCCCTGCGGAAGAATTGCGTATCTGGAGGGTCGTCGCCGGTGGCCGGCAACGGCCGCACCACGGAGTCGTCGGTGCGGATGAGGATGTCGCGATTGTGCAGAAGAAAAACGTCGGCAATCCGCCCAAGGCGTTGTAGTCCCTCCCGGTTGCCAAGGCAGATGGGCGCGGCGCTCATGTTGCCCGAGGTCATGATCAGGGCGGGGAGCAGTCCCTGCTCCAGCAGTTCGGACAGGGCATGCAGCAGCACATGGTGCAACGGGGTGTAGGGCAGCATGACACCGAGTTGATCCGTGTCAGGTGCGACGTTTGGAGCCATGGGAGATGGAGTCAGTTTGGGACAGAGCACAATGGGGCGTTGCGCCCCCGTGAGCAGCGCTGCGGCCTGTCCGTTCACCTGGACGATGGCCCTTGCTGTTTCCAGATCCGGGACCATGATGGCCAAAGGTTTGTGGGGGCGTTGCTTGCGCCGGCGCAGTTCGGCCACGGCAGCCTGGCCAACGGCGCCGGTGGCCAGGCAGGCGAGGTGGAAGCCGCCCAGGCCCTTGACCGCGGCTATGCGCCCCTGTGCCAGGGCGAGGGCCACAGTATCCAGTGCAGCGGCGCCGCGCAGAGTGGCCTGGTCTGGGGCGGTGAATGCGTCCTGAGGGTCCACGTACCAGACCTTGGGACCGCAGACAGGGCAGGCGTTGGGTTGGGCGTGGAAGCGTCGGTCAAGAGGGTTGGCGTATTCCGCCGCGCACAGGGGGCACATGGGGAAACAGGCCATGGACGTCGTGCCCCTGTCGTAGGGGATGGCGCGGGTGATGGTGTAGCGTGGGCCGCAGTTGGTGCAATTGGTGAAGGGGTAGTGGTAGCGGCGGTCGGTTGGGTCCATGATTTCGCGCCGGCAGTCCGCGCAGGTGGCTGTATCCGGGCTGATGAGCACGTTGTGCCCGCTGCCCGCGCTGCTTTGCATGATGGTGAAACCGCGCTCGTCAGGGATGGGGAGCAGGTCGGCGCATTGCACCGTGACGATGGCGGCCAAGGGAGGCGCCTCGCGCTCCAGGTACAGGGCGAATGCCTCCAGGAGTTCGGCCTGGCCCTGGATCTCGATACGCACGCCCTCGGGGGTGTTGCGCACGAACCCCGACAGGCCGCGCTCCAGGGCGAGGCGATACACAAAGGGGCGGAAGCCCACGCCCTGGACCTGCCCCGTGACGGTCAGGACACGACGCCGGAGGGAAGGTGCTTTGCTCATTCGGATTCTTGCGTATCCTTGGGGCTTTGGGTGCAGACGCCCATGATGTTGAAGCCCGAGTCCACGAAGATCACGTCGCCGGTGGTGCCGGAGGAGAGGTCCGAGGCCAGGTACAGGGCGCATTTGCCCACGTCTTCGATGGTGATGTTGCGGTGCAGGGGCGCGATGGCCTCGATGGCGCCCAGAATGCTGTTGAAGCCGGGAATGGCCGAAGCGGCCATGGATTTCACCGGGCCGGCGCTGATGCAGTTGACACGCACCCCCCGTTTGCCGAGATCTACGGCCAGGTAGCGTACGCTGGCCTCCAGGGCAGCCTTGGCCACGGCCATGGCGTTGTAGTTGGCCACCACCTTGCCCGAGCCGTAGTAGCTCAGGGTCAGCACCGAGCCCGTGGGGGTGAACAGCAGTTCAAAGGCCCGGCACAGGGCGATGAGGGAATAAGCCGAGACATCCTGGGCCAGGGCGTAGCCGTCGCGGCTGGTGTCGATGAAGCGGCCGCGCAGGTCGTCGCGATTGGCAAAGGCGATGGAGTGCACCAGCACGTCCACCTCGCCCCATTGCTTTTCCACTTCCTGCCGCGCCGCCTCGATTTCCTCGTCCGAGGTCACGTTACACTGGATGGTGAATTCGCCGTCGAGTTCCTCAACAATGGGGCGGATGCGTTTTTCGATGGGCGGCGCGGCATAGCTGAATGCCAGCCTGGCACCGTGCTCCTTGAAGGTTTTGGCGATGCCGTAAGCGATGCTGCGCTCGTTGACCACGCCGAATATGAGCGCCTTTTTTCCTTGCAGCAACATAGCTGTCTCCCGCGTTTTAGGTCCGAGAAGGATTGCCGTGTAAGATAGTTGCCGGAGAGCATACTCCATGCGCGGGGATCAGTCGAGTGCGTGAAAAAATTCCTGAGCTTGTCGCCTCAGGGTGCGCCGTAACGCAGGGTAGGCGTGAAGTACCAAGTGTTCATTGGCTTGTCCCTGGAGCCGAAAACACCTTTCTGGAAATGCATGTAGTCTGGATTGTGGTCCAGCCCTCCCCAACGCCAGCCGTATTTGGCAAAGACATTGAAGACGTCTGATTGCAAGGCGATCTTACCTTTCTGCCCGTCACGTTCGTTGTACAGTTCAGAGCCGCTGGGCCACCAGCCTTCCTTGGGGTCGAGAAAGGGGTTGATCAAGGGGTTGATGTCGATGGCCAAGCCATAGGCATGGGAGGACCATTCCGTGGGCGCATCCTGTGCCTTGCGGCAGTAGAAGCCCACGGTGGCGTTGTGGATGGCGTACTTGCCCACGGAGTAGTTTTCGTAGGTGCGTACCTTGTCCATGGGGAAACGCAGATCGAAGAGTTCGCGGAAGATGTCGGCCACTTCCTTGGCCAGGAGCCTGTGCACCACGATCTCGCCGCTCTGGACCGTGCCGTCCATGCCCCAGTGCTTCAGCTCCAGGATGGCCAAGTCTTCCAGGGGCACGGGGCAATCCTCGTTCCAAGTCCGGCCCTGCATTTCGCGCTTGGTCGATGCGGAAAGGGGGGAGATGGAGCAAGAGTACTCTTGGGCTTGCAGCGTGCCCGCGAAAAACACGAGCAGCAGGGAGAAAAGGAGTCCGGCAATGACAGTGCGCGTTGTTGTGACAGCCATGAACAGTTCCTTAGGTGTGATGTTGCGGTAAAAACGGAATGATATCAACAGGTAATGGTTTGGACTATACGGACTGGGCCTTGCCCCGTCAAGATGAACACGCCGGTGGGGATATCGGGCCTGGGGTTGGGGGTGACGTGCCGGATCAGCGGATGACGGTCGCGAGCACCCGCTGCAGTTCGTCGAGGTTCAAGGGCTTGGGCAGGTAGTCGTTCATGCCGGAGCGCAGGAAAATGTCCTCGTCGCCGTGCATGGCGTGCGCGGTCATGGCAACGATGGGGATGCCGGCAGGCAGGGTGCCGCTGGTGTCGTTGCGGATGCGGCGGGTTGTCTCGATGCCGTCCATCAACGGCATTTGGATGTCCATGAGCACCAGGTCGAAATGCTGCTCCCGCAGGGCATCCAGAACCTCCTCGCCGGAACCCACGACCACCACCTCGTGCCCCCAGCGTTGCAACAGCCGCGTTGTGACAAGCTGGTTCACCTTGTTGTCCTCGGCCAGCAGGACCTTGAGCCGGGGGGATACAGTGGTCGCCAGGGTCTGGGCCTTGGGACAGCCACTTTCACAGGGGCGTTCCTCCCTGCCCAACAACACGGTGAAGAAGACGCTGGTGCCCGCACCCGGCTCGCTCTCGATGCTCACGGAACCGTGCATCAGCTCGGTGAGTTTTTTGACCACGGTCAGGCCCAGACCCGTGCCCTGATGTCTGCGTGAGTAGGAGCCGTCCTTCTGGGTGAAGGGCTCGAAAAGATGCTCCAGGTCCATTTCATCGATGCCGGAGCCGGTGTCGTTGACGGAAAAGAGCAGGCGCAACGTTCCTTGGGGTGACCCCTGGGGCAGGGGAGAAACAACAATGCTCACGCCGCCCGTATCGGTGAATTTCACGGAATTGCCCACGAGATTGAAGAGTATCTGGCGTAGACGGCCCATGTCACCACGCACCACCGAGGGGATGCGAGGGTCGACGACAAAGGACAGGCTCAGGTTCTTTTCCTTGACCTGCTGCCTGAAGGTCCCCAGGACCTGTCGCAATACCTCGGCCAGGGAGAAAGAACTTTCCACGAGTTCCAGTCTTCCGGCCTCGATTTTGGAGATGTCCAGGATGTCGTTGATCACGGCCAGCAGACTGGAGCTGGAGTGCAGGGCGGTTTGTACATACTCCAACTGTTCCGGAGGCAGATCGCTGTCTTCAAGCAGTTGCAGCATGCCGATGACACCGTTGAGCGGTGTGCGTATCTCATGGCTCATGGTGGCCAGGAATTCGCTCTTGGCCTTGCCCGCGGCTTTGGATGCGTCCAGGGCCTTCACGAGATCCCGCTCCAATTGGCGCAGGTCGGTGATGTCGGCCACGAATTCCATGCCGCCCATGATGCCGCCCTCCGGGTTCAGGATGGGAGCGGTGTAGATCTTCAACGCCTTGCCGGTACGCTCTTCCTCTTCGGGTGTGGAATAGCGCACCAGGGCGCTCTTCTTTCGGAAACTCTCGGGCAAGGCACACCACGGACAGACAGCTTTGAGTCCATGCAGGGCGGTGTAACACTTCTCGCCCAGGATGCTCTCGCGGTTCTCGATGCCGAAGGTGTCCAACAGGCCGCGGCTCGTGCCCACGATGTTGAAGTTCGTGTCCACCACGTTGATGTGGCCAGGGATGTTTTCGAATAAGACATGCAGCTGTTGGTTGGCCCTGGTGAGGCGGTCTTCGATGCGCTTGCGGTCGGTGATCTCCGTGGTCAGCGTGGCCACCCCCAGGAGCTTGTCTTCCGGGCTGTAGACCGGAAACTTCTTGGTCAGGAAGGTGCGCTCCTCACCGCTGCCGGCAAAGGTACGCTCCTCGGAGGTGATGGTTCCTCCCCTGGGTAGGCGCAGGGCCGCGCGGTCGTTGTCCATGTATCCCTGGATCTGCTCGGGACTGGAGAGACCGGCAAAAAGTTCGGCGTCGGTTTTGCCCAGGACGTCGCCCACGGAAGAGAGACCCGTGAGCTTGAGATAGGCGCGGTTCACGGACACATAGCGGAGGTCCGGGTCCTTGAACACGGCCACGTGCTCGGCATTGTCCAGGAGTTCGGCCAGCAGGAGTTTTTCCCCTTCGATGCGCTCCTGTTCGCTGCGATCCTGGACGATTTCGATGAAGCCGGCCACCCGCTCCGCATCGAACACGGGCAGGGCCTGGATGTCGGCGTTGAACCGACTGTTGTCCATCCTCCTGCCCGGCATCCGTGCCTCCGCGGGTCGGCGTTCGAGCATGGCGGTCACACCGGGGCATTGTTCGCAGACATGGTCACAATCGGTGAATACGTGATGACACTTGTGTCCCGGCAGGCTTTCCAGGGGGCGTCCGAACATGGTCGCCATGGCCTGATTGACCATGAGCACCACGTGATCGACGGAAACGAGGCTCACTCCCAGGGGCAGATTGTCCACCAGGGTGCGCAGATGCTGCTCGGTGATGCGCAGAGACGCTTCAATGTCCCGGCTTTTGCTGATATCGAAACACCCACCCAGGTATCCCTGGAAAAGGCCTTGGGCATCGAGCACGGGGTGTCCCTGATCCATGATCCAGCGATATTGGCCGTCGGCGCCACGCAGACGGTACTCCATGGAAAAGGGTTCCCGTCCGTTAAAGGCTGCGTTGAAGATACTGTCGCGGTGCTTCCTGTCCTCGGGATGTACACCGCCGATCCATCCTTTTCCGAGTTCCCGCGCCAAGTCGCGGCCGGTGAATTCGAGCCGGGCCTTGTTGCAGTAGTCCCAGAGCCCCATGGCGTCGCAGTGCCAGACCATCAGCGGCAAGGTGTCGAACAGATCGCACCAGGCTGGGGCAAGAGAGTCGGGTCGCCCGATATCGTGAAGACGCGCCCGCAGAAGGGCGTTTTCCTCTTCGAGTTCCGCGACTCTGGCGTGCAAGGATCGATGTTCTTCGCTCATGTGCATGCTTTTGGAAAAGACAGTTTATGGATAGTAGCACCTGTGGTCAGGCACTGGCAAGGTGTCCTGCATTTTCCTGTCCTGTATTTTGCCTGTGGAACGGTCGCCCGGGAAATGTTGACTTTGCCTGCCCCAAGAAATAGAGAAACGAGCAGCACAGGCGCCGTTGCGCTCAATAGGGAATCCCGTGCGAATCGGGAGCGGACCCGCCGCCGTAAGCCCCGCACACAGCCCGTCCCTTGACGCGCCACTGGAGCAGCAGCTCCGGGAAGGCCGGGAACGGGTGGGGCAAGCCGGAAGACCTGCCTGTGCCCTGTCCCTGGAGTCTGCCCGTCGCCAACGGGGCTTTTGGCGCCGGAGCATCGCGGCCCGGCCTCTTTTCTTTCCGGCACCGCACCCGAGCAAGGCCCACCACGTTTTCGGAGGCTTACATGCTTCATTCCCACAACGCCGGCGTGCGGTCCACGCCATTGGTTCTCTGTCTGCCGCTGCTCATGCTCTTGTTGCTCGCGCCCCAGGCCGTTTCGGCCCATGAGGGCAAGCGCGAGGACAAGACCGGCATCCTGCTGGTGGCCTTCGGCACCAGCGTACCCGAGGCACAGGTCGCCTACGACAAACTGGAGGCCCTGGTCCGGCAGGAGTTCCCGGACGTGCCACTGTACTGGGCGTACACCTCCAAGATGATCCGACACAAACTGGCCCAGGAGAAGGATGAAGGACGGGTATTGCTCTCTCCGGCCGAGGCCTTGGCCCGCATGGCCGACGAGAATTTCACCTCGGTTGCCGTGCTGAGCCTGCACGTGATCCCGGGGGAGGAATACCACAACCTGGTGCGGACAGCCCAGGCCTTCGCAGGCATGCCCAAGGGGCTGGAGCGGGTGCGGGTGGGGCTGCCCCTGCTGGCCCGCAGTGAAGACCTCGAGGCCGCGACCAAAGTCATTTACGAAGCCGCGCCCAAACGCGCCCCTGGCGAGGCCTTGGTACTCATGGGGCACGGCACGCACCACCCTGCGGACGTGGTCTACGCCGCCCTGCAATACCACTTCGATCGATTGGGCAAGGACGTGCTCGTAGGCACCGTGGAAGGTTTCCCGAGCCTGGACGACGTCAAGGCCATGCTCGAGGAGCGTGGCTTCACCAAGGCCACGCTCATGCCGCTGATGGCGGTGGCCGGCGACCACGCCCGGAACGACATGGCCGGGGACGAGCCCGACTCCTGGAAGTCCAGCCTGGAGGCGGCGGGCATCGCCTGCACCCCGGTGCTTTCCGGGCTGGCTGAACACGACGCCGTGGCCAGGCTCTGGGTGGAGCAGTTGCGCACCACCATGCAGGAACTCGAGTAGGCACATGCGGCAAGGCCGGGGGATGGACGCACGACAGACGGGAGCGCTGCCCGCCGGATTGTGCCTGGCGCTCCTGGCCCTGGCCTCGGTGCTGTCCATCCCCCTGGCCTGCCTGCCCGGCCCCTGGGATATCCCAGCGGCCGAGGCCCTGCGCATCCTGGGCACGGTCCTGGGCCTGGAACACGACGCGCCCGAGAGCTGGCGCGTGGTGGTGCTGGAGCTGCGCCTGAGCCGGGCCGTGCTGGCCTGGATCGGAGGGGGATCGCTGGCCGTGGCCGGCGCGGTGTATCAGGGGCTGCTACGCAATCCCCTGGCCGACCCCTTCACCCTGGGCGTATCCAGCGGCGCGGCCTGCGGTGCCAGCTTGGCCATCGCCCTGGGCGCCGGCGCCCTGCTGCACCCCGGCCTGGGCCTGCCCGCCGCGGCCATGTGCGGCGCCTTGCTGGCCCTGACCGCCGTACTCCTGCTGGGGCGCGCGGCCGGAGGGCTGGGCAGCCAGACCCTGGTGCTGGCCGGCATTGTGGTCTCCACCTTTCTGGCCGCGGGTATCTCGCTGATCAAGGCCTTGAACGAGGAGTCCGTGGCCAGCATCGTCTTTTGGCTCATGGGCAGTTTCCAGGGGCGGGGCTGGCAGGAGACCCTGCTCTTCGCGCCCTGGTTCGTGGTGGGCGCCCTGCTGGTGGCGCTCTTTGCCAGGGAGCTGGACCTCCTGGCTCTGGGGCGGGTCCAGGCGGCGCAACTGGGCGTGGCCGTGCGCCGGGCCAGATTCTCGCTGCTGCTGGGCGCCAGCCTGATGGCCGCGGCCTGCGTGGCCGTGGCCGGTGTCATCGGCTTCGTGGGCCTGGTGGCGCCGCACATGATCCGACTGATCACCCGCCTGCCGGCGCGGGCCATGCTCCCGGCCTGTTTCCTGACCGGAGGCGCGCTGCTACTCTGGTCCGACGTCCTGGCCAGGGTGCTTCTCTCCGGGGGGGCGGAACTGCCCGTGGGCGTGGTCACGGCCCTGTTGGGAGCGCCCTTCTTCTGCTGGCTGCTCCATGCCCGCAGGGACGAGCTGCGGAGGCGCTGATGCTCGGGGTCCAGAATCTTGCCTGCGGCTTTGACGCGCCTCCAGTGCTTCAGGACGTGAACCTGGAGGTCGGAGCCGGCGAACTGGTGGCCTTGCTGGGCCCCAACGGCAGCGGCAAGAGCACGCTGTTGCTGACGCTTTCCGGGGTGCTTCCTCCCCTGGCCGGAGAGATCGCCTTGGGGAGGCGGCCTTTGGCCGTCTACGCACCCAGGGAGCGCGCTCGGCTGCTGGCCTGCGCGCCCCAGCGGGCCGAGCCGCCCGAGGGCCTGACTCTGCGCGGTCTGGTGCTCATGGGGCGCTATCCGCATTTGGGCTTCTGGGAACGCCTGGGAGCCGAGGATTATGCCGCGGCCGATAGGGCCTTGGCCCTGACCGACCTAGCGCATTTGGCCGGGCGCGGTGTGAGGCAGGTCTCGGGCGGCGAGCTGCAACGCGCCTTCCTGGCCCGCACCCTGGCCCAGGTGGCGGACACCGGCCCGGCGGTGCTGCTGCTGGACGAGCCGGCCACGGGTCTGGATCCGGCCCACGCGGTCACGGCCTGCGAGGCATTGGCCGGACGCGCCGCCGCCGGCGCCGCCGTGCTCATGGCTTCCCACGACTTGAACCTGGCCGCGCTCTACTGCCACAGGCTGGTGTTTCTGCACCAGGGGCGCATCCTGGCCCAGGGCCCCACGCGAGAGGTCTTCACACGGGAGATTTTGGAGGCAGTCTATGAAACGTCGTTCACCGTCATCGAACACCCCGCGCCCGCGGGACGCAGGGCGCCCCAGGCAGTGCTGGCGCCCAGGAACGGACTTGCCCGGAGCTAGGGCCAGAGTTTGGGCATGGGCGCTGTTGCCGCTGCTTGCGTTGCTCCTGCCCCTGAACCAGGCAGGTGCCGAGGTCCGCATCGTTGACGACCGGGGCCAAGAGGTGGTGTTGGAGCGGCCCGCGGACCGCATCGTGCCCCTGTACGGCGCCCTGACAGACATCCTCCTGGCCCTGGGCGCGGGGGACGCAGTGGCGGCGCGTACCGACGCCGACACCGCCCTGGAACTGGCCGATCGCCCCAGCATCGGTACGCACATGCGCCCCAACGTAGAACTGCTGGCTGGGCTGCGGCCGGACTTGGTGTTGCAAATGGGGGGGCGCAAGGACGCCTCGCTGCCCCTCCTGGCCTTGGAGCGCCTGGGCGTGACCACGGCGTTCTTCGAGGCCCGGGATTTCGAGGAGCTGTTTTCCGTGATCCGGCGCATGGCCATGCTCTGCGGCCGTGAAGCCCACGCAATGGAGCTGGAGCGCGCCATGCGCGCCACCCTGGACAAGGCGCGGGGTTTGGCCGGAGAATTGTCCAGGCCGCGCGTGTTCTACGAGGTCCGCTATCCCAACCTCCTGGCCGCGGGGCAGGGCTCCATGATCGACGCCCTGATCCAAGCCGCCGGGGGGCGCAATTGTTTGGTGGGGGGGGAACGGCTCGTACGCCTCAACGAGGAGGAGCTGTTGCGCTTGGATCCCGAGGTCTGCCTGACGCAGCAGGGACCAATGAATCCTACGCCGGTATCCTTTTCCGAGCGGCCGCACTTCCGTTCCCTGGCCTGCGTGCGGAGCGGCCGAACATTCGTGGTGGACGAGAAGCGCTTTTCCCGCCCCGGCCCGCAGTCGGCCGACGCTGCCCTGGAACTGGCGCGGTTGCTCTTCGGCGGGCAGGAGTGACGACACAATCACGACAACCGGAAGTTTGCGGTATTGATTCAAGGAGTTGCATCCACGTGAAGAACAACGAAATGATGGATGGCCACGGCACGCTTTACGGCATCGGCGTGGGGCCGGGCGATCCCGAGCTGATCACCCTCAAGGCCGCGCGCATCCTCGGCAGGGTAGACGTGGTCTTTGCCGCGGCATCCACCAAGAACGACTTTTCCAACGCCAAGGACATCGCCACGCCCCACCTGCGCGAGGGGTGCGAGATCGTGCGTCTGGGCTTCCCCATGACCAGGGATGCCGAGGCCCTGCATCAGGCCTGGCAGCAGAACGCCGGCCTGGTGGTCGAAGCGCTCCGTCAGGGCAAGGACGCGGCCTTCCTGACCCTGGGCGATCCCATGCTCTTCAGCACCTTCGGCTACCTGCTACGGGAACTGGAGGCGCAAGCGCCGGGTGCGCGGGTGGAGATCGTCCCCGGCGTCACCTCGTTCCAGGCCGCGGCCGCGGCCAGCCGCACCGTGCTGGTAGAGTCCGGCGAGAGCCTGGTGTTGACCTCGGGGCAGGCCGACGCCGAGCGCTTCAGCCAACTCTGCCGCCTGGCCGAGAACGCCGTGGTGCTCAAGGCCTACCGCAACTATCCCGCCATCGTGCGCATGCTGCGCGACTGCGGTCCCCTGACCAAGACCCTGTTCTGCTCCCGCATCGGCATGCAAGGGGAGCGCATCTGCGAGGATCTGGACCAGATCACGGACACGCCGCACTACTTCTCCCTGCTGCTGGTAAAGAAAGAAGGTGCTTGACGTTCCCGAACTCCCTGCGTAGTGGCTGCATGCAGATGCATCCGTTGCTGCGACAAGGAGAACGAGGTTATGGATTTACTGCGGATTCTGCTGGCGATTCTGCTCCCCCCTCTGGGGGTGTTTCTGCAGGTAGGCATCGGGGGGCACTTCTGGTTGAACATCTTGCTCACGCTGTTGGGGTACATCCCCGGATTGGTGCACGCCATCTGGGTCATTGCCAAGAAATAGACTTCCGACCAGCACAAGGAAACGTACATGATCGCGACTCGTACACGCTGCGTGGCGGCGGTGTCTCTGTTTGCCCTGCTCTGGATCCTCGCCCCCTGCATCGCCGGGGCCGCGACGGTTTCCGAGGCCGAACTCCGGCGCATGGCCGGGCAGATGGTCATGATCGGCTTCCGGGGCCTGGCGCTCACGGAAAGCGACCAGATCACCCGCGACGTGGCCGAGGGACGCGTGGGGGGGGTGGTGCTCTTCGCCACGGACGTGGCCTTGAACTCACCGGTGCGTAACATCCAGAGCCCGGAGCAGGTGCGCTCCCTGGTGGAATACCTCGCACAGCGCGCCCCGGCCCCGCTGCTCGTGCTGGCGGATCAGGAAGGGGGGCGTGTGGCGCGGTTTTCCCCCAAGCACGGCTTCCCGGACACGCTCTCGGCCCAGGAGCTGGGGGAGCGCGGCTCCCTGGAGTTCACCCGGCAGCAGGCCAAGGCAATGGGCCTGACACTGGCCCAGGCCGGTGTCACCATGGACCTGGCACCGGTGGTGGACGTGAACGTCAACCCGAACAACCCGGCCATCGGCAAGCTGGGCCGCAGCTTTTCGGCCGATCCCGAGACCGTGGCGCTCCAGGCCCAGGCCTTCATCCAGGGGCTGGCGGAGGCCGGGATCATGAGCTGCCTTAAGCACTTTCCCGGACACGGCAGCACCTGGAACGACTCGCACCACGGCATGGCCGACGTTAGCGACACCTGGACGGAGTCCGAACTCATCCCCTACAAGCGGCTGTTCGCCGCGGGGGTGGTGGACGCGGTGATGACGGCCCACGTGTTCAACGCCAAGCTCGACCCGGACTATCCTGCCACCCTGTCCCGCGCCGTGATCACTGGGCTACTGCGGCAGCGGCTGGGTTACCAGGGCCTGGTGTTCTCCGACGACATGCAGATGAAGGCCGTGACCTCCTTCTACGGCCTGGAGCAAGCCGTGACCCTATGCGTCAACGCCGGGGTGGACGTGCTGCTCTTCGGCAACAACCTGAACTACGATCCCCTGGTGGCCACCAAGGTGGTGGACATGCTGGTGGCCAAGGTCAGGAGCGGCGAGATTCCCCTGGCGCGTATCCAGGAGTCCCACGGCCGGATCATGCGCCTCAAGGCCCGCATGCGCTGAAGCCTTGATCAGGGGGGCCCTGGGCGCAAGATCATTCAAGACAGGGACCTGTTTCCGGCGTACAGTGATCTGCATGGAAACATCGTACGGCCATGCCGCAGCGCCCCTACGTGAAGAGGCGCGGTACTTCAGGGACCAACGCCTGCCCGGCGTGGAACTGCTCAGGGCCACGTACCGGCGGCAGCGCTTCGCCCGCCACTTCCACGATTGTTACGCCCTGGGCGTCATCGAGCAGGGCGGCCTGCGCTTCGACTACCTGGGGCGGGAGCACTTGGCGCCTGCCGGCAGCGTGAGCCTGGTGGCGCCCGGCGAGGTGCACAACGGCGACGCCGGCGGCGGGGCGGGCTGGAGCTACCGCATGCTCTACCTGGCGCCGGACTTGGTGCACGCCGCGGCCAGGGAGACGGGGCGCGACGGCTTGCCGGACTTCTCCCAGGGCGTGTTGGAGGACCCGGTGCTGGCGGCGCAGGTGCGCGGCCTGCACCTGGCGCTGGAGCGGGACGGTGTCGCCGGATTGGAGCTGGACAGCAGGCTCCTGGCCGCGCTCACCCGCTGGGTCTCGTTGCACGCCGCGGGGGCGCGGGGCCTGCCCAGGGCCGGGAGCGAGCCCAGGGCCGTGCGCCTGGCACGCGAGTGCCTGGACGCCAAGTTCCGCGAGGACATCCGGTTGGCCGACCTGGCCAGACAGGCGGGCATGAGCCCGTTTCACTTGGTACGGGTGTTCGGCCGCAGCACGGGCCTGCCGCCGGCGCGCTACCAGTTGCTGCGCCGTGTGGAATACGCCCGCTCGCGATTGCCGGGGGCGGAATCCCTGGCCGAGATCGCCCTGCTGGCCGGGTTCGCGGACCAGAGCCACTTCACGCGCGAATTCAAGCGCATCCTGGGCGTTCCGCCCGGACAATACCGCAAGATGCTTCAAGAACGGTGACGCGCGACAGCGTATCACACGACGGAATCGGAGCATAACGCCCCCGAAATACGTCTTGTATTACAGGGGCGGAGCATTGGGAAAAACGTGGTTTTCTCCAATGCTCTCTTCCGCTTCGCTTCAAGCGCGCACGTCCTGTGCGCGCGAGTATTTAACCCTTTGCAGGGATGAAATGCTCCAACAAAGGAGGCTGTCCGTGCGGAACTTCGGAGCGTATCGCGATCTCTCGCTGGCCATGGTCATCGTGGGCAGTTCGGTGGTGGCGGGCAAGCACGTGGTGTTGCATTTGCCCATCCATTTCAGTCTGGGCTTTCGTTTCCTCGTAGCCTGTTGCCTGCTGGTTCCCTTGTGCCGGATGCTGGAGGGGCGCTTGCCCCGGCTGTGCCTTCGCGACTGGGGCATAATCTTTATCCAGGCCCTGTGCGGCGCGTACCTGTTCAACCTGCTGTTGCTCGAAGGGCTGAAGCACGTGGATGCCGGCGCGGCCGGCATCGTCACCAGTACCACGCCGGCGTGCATGGCGCTGTTTTCGTGGCTCTTTCTGCGAGAGCGCCCCACCAGGCGTGTGCTGCTGGGCATCGCGGCCAGCGTGCTGGGCCTGGCCCTGCTGGCCTCTCCCGCCACCAATGGCGGCGGCGCGAGCCTCTGGGGCCTGACCCTGGTCCTGGGCGCTGTGGTCTGCGAGTCCCTGTTCCTGCTCCTGCGCAAGGGGCTGCGCTCGGAGATATCGGCCCTGGGCGCGGCCACGGCCGTGAGCCTGGCCGGCCTGGTCCAGTTCGCGCCCCTGGCCCTGTGGCAATGGCGGGAACTGGAGTTGGCGGCCATCGCCCCCGCCACCTGGGGGGTGCTGTTCTATTATGGGGTGTTCATCTCGGCCCTGGCCTACCTGCTTTGGTTCCGGGGCGTGGTGCGGGTTTCCGGGAGTGTGGCGGCGGTGTTCACGGCCTTGCTGCCGGTGAGCGCCCTGGGCTTCGCGGCCTTGTTCCTGGGCGAAGGCATCGGCCCCCGGCACGCGGCCGGCTGCGCCTGTGTGCTCGTGGCCATTGCCATGCTGTCGGGTGTCAACCCGCCCCGCATGGGAAAAAGGCGTACCGAAAACGTCTTGTCTGTTTGCCAAGAACCATCTTCTCGGGATAAAATTCGCCACCAGGGTGTCCCCAGGTGTGGGGGTGATGCGGCAAACAGGCGCCCGTGAGGCGGGAGGAGAGCATGAAGAGAGTATTGTGGACGTTGCTGGCGGTGGTGTTGCTGTGTGTGGCGGCCGTACCGGCATGGGCGGACGACGCCGAGATGATCCTTGAACTGAAACGGCAGATCATCGAGATGCAGAACAAGGGAAGCCTGGGCATCAACGACTTCACCTTCTGCCGCAAGGTCCTGAACTACGGCACTTTCATTCCCTTGAGTGATCCGGTGTTCCCCGTTGGCGGGGAGTTCGTGGCGTATTTCGAGCCCCTGAACTGGTTCACCAACATGGCGCAGGGGCGCTACGAGTTTTGGCTGACCCAGGACCTCAGGCTGGAAACCGCTGCCGGGGAGGTGATCTACGACAAAGCCAAGCTGCTGGACATGCATCTGAACACGGCCAAGCCCGTGCTCGACGTCTACATGACCAACGACTTCAGCCTGGGGCAACTGCCCGCAGGGGAGTATGTGTTCATCGTGGTCCTGCACGACGAACTCAAGAACCAGGAATTCGAGGTACGCAGGAATTTCACTATACAGTGAGGCCGGACTCGGGCGGGAAAAAGCAGGGGGGCGTGGACGGACGCCCCCCGTGGCACGTACTCAGGCAAGCGGATCGAAGCTGATGCGCAGCCGGGTGCCGGTGGCCTCGGCGTACTAGTGTAGTGTGCGCAGGCTGGGCAGGGAGCGGTCTGATTCCAGCCTGGCCACGACCGACTGCTTGGTATGCATTCTCGTGGCCACCTGTTCCTGTGTCGAATGCGCGGCGACACGCGCGTGCATCAATGCCCTGGTCAAGTTGAAGGACTCCTCCAACGCGTCGTACTCCTGCTTGAATACAGGGTCTTGCAGCAGCTTCTCTTTCCTCTGGGCCATGGTCTTTCTGCTCATAATGGTCTCACAATATCATGGTTGCGCAGTATGTTACGTATGCGCGCATCATATCATCAACGTCACTGGATAAACAGCCGCGCAAGGCATGAGAGCGAATTTCGTGCTACGCATTGCAGAAACGCCACGGAGGATGCCATGTGCAACGATTGCGGCTGCGGCCCGAAAAAAGAGACCATCCCAGGTTCGACAGTGATAGGCACATTTTCGCCGTTTTTTGTGCATAACATC
>CAZSRS010000047.1:0-27536 GCA_964609625.1 uncultured Desulfovibrionaceae bacterium | reverse complement strand
ATGTCAAAGATCAATGGACGTTGCTGCATGAAGGGCAACTCAGAAAGTCAAGTCAAGTACAGTATCTTGCATTTACTTCCACCGTTGTCAAGCGCAGAACCGGTTGTTCGCTCCCGCCAGGGAGATGGTCTCTCCTCACCCATGGAATCCACCGTATTGTGCTGTCCAGGATCTGGTGGTCTCGGCTTGTCCCCGCGGAGCAATGCACCACGAACTTCGTGTTTCGACCTGTCTGCTTTCTTGCGCTTTCTCCGCATCCGGTGCATCTTGATTTCACATTCCCACTGTGTGGAGCGGACGCTGCCCGAAAAACAGACCGTCCCGTGGATTTCATCCCGACGTGCCTCTCATGCGACACCGCGAACACACAAACACACGGTTTACGCAAGGAGTTCCCCATGCCCCAAACACCCTCTTACAGGGCCTGCTTGCCATTGACGCCCCGCTGGCTCCTGTTGCGAGGCTTTTTTCCGCTCATCCTGATTGCCACAACCCTACTCTGGCAATCACCCGCCCATGCCCGCCCCTTGCAAGATATCCTGGCCTGCGGGGAGTTGCGGGTCTGCTTCGCGAACATACATCCATCGGTTGTCAGCGCCGCTCCTGATGGCTGCCGGGAAGATTGCAATTTCTCCGGGCCGGCGTATGAGGCTGCGCAGGCCTTTGCCGACTTCATCGGCAGCGGGGTGGAAGTCCGCGGCCTGCGTGTGGACTGGGATGAGCAGTTCTTCAACGCCGATGGTCGTACCGTGCACGACGCGGCCTACACTCCCGCGCTTCTGGACTCCGGACGTTGCGACCTGTATCCCAACAACCTGACCAAGACAGAATGGCGGCAGCAGAAGTTCGACATCGTCACCATGTTCCCCAACCGGATTGTCGTCCTGACCCATGGAGAGCGCGGTACACAATACAACAGCATCGAAAACCTCGGAGGAAAGACCGCCGTGGTGGAGAAAGACACCTCCTTCCACACCTGGATGCAGGAAACAAACAAGACCCTCTTTGCCTCCAATCCGACCATTATCCTCCTGATGCCCACCGACCAAGCCCTACGTGCAATCGACCAGGGAGAGGCGGATTTCACCGTCATCGATGCCGACGCGGCTTTTTGGATCATTCGTCATCAGTACCCCAGCCTGCATATGGCCTTCTCGGTGGGCAGCATTGACGAGGTCGGGTGGGGCGTGCGCAAGGAAGACAAAGAACTGCGGGAGGCCATCAGCACCTTTTTCGAACAACAGCGCGCGGACCAGGGTTCTGCTCTAAACGACATCTGGCAGCGGTATCTGGGCATGTCCCTGACGCAGTTCACCAGCCTGCTGGGTTCCATGCAGGAATGATACGAGGTACGGCAAATGCTCTCCACACCGGCAAGGACAATGGCGTGCATTCTCCTGCTCCTGGCGTGCTCTCTTGTACTCCCGCAGCGAACCCTGGCCCGTGATCTGGACGAAATCCTGCACTCCGGGGAGTTACACGCCTGCCTGGTGCCCATGTCTCCCTCCTACAGCATTTTTACCGACCCGGAATGCCTCGAGGATTGCCAGGTCAGCGGCCCGGTGCCGCGCGTGGTGGAGGCCTTTGTCCGGACCTTGGGACCCAAGGTCCGCCCCGTTTTCCATCGCCTGGAGTGGGACGAGCAGTTTCACGACGCCGACGGTCGGACCGTGCGGGAGGGTGTATACACACCCCGGTTTATGGAAACCGGGAAGTGCGACGTGTACCCCAGCCACCTGACCAAAAACGAATGGCGCCTGAAAAAATTGGATTTCGCCACGCTGTTCCTCAGCCGGATGATGGTTCTCACCCTCGGGGACAGGCTGCACGAATTCACGTCCGAGGTGGACCTGGCCGGGAAAACCGTGGCCGTGGCCCTGAACACCAGCTTGCATACCTGGGTGCTCGAGCGCAACGAGAACGAATTCAGGGACACCCCCATACACATCGCCCTGATTCCCCCCGGAGCCGAGCTGCCCACCGTGGCCTCGGGCGACGCGGACTTCACCATTCTCGACGCCGAGGTCTCGCTCTGGGAGTCCACGCACCGCTACCCGGACATGGCCGTGGCCTTTCCCGTTGGGCCTGTGGACGAACTCGGCTGGGCCTTCCGCAAGCAGGACCTGAACCTGCGCAACGCTGTGCAGGCCTATTTCGACACCCAGATCGACGACGAAACCTCGGAATTGAACCGCATATGGAAGGAGGAGTACGGCGTGACCCTCAGCCAACTGCGTCTCCTAATCCAGGCAACGCGATAGGTCGTGCGCATGGCTTTTCACCCATTCCGTTTCCTCTCCGGCTCCATCAAGACCAGGTTCCTGGCCATGGTGGTGGGAATCGTCCTGATGATCGTGCTGCTCTTCTCCCTGGTGGTGGGGTATCGGGCGGTGGGCCTGCTGGAGGCGGAATCCAGGCAGGAGATGCGTCGATCCCTGGAACTGACCGGTGAGATCCTGGCCAGTTTCATTCGCGTGCGCCAGGCAAACCTGGCGTTATGGCGCGTGAATCCCCTGGTGGAATTCGTGGGCAGCGACCCAAGCCTGGCCTCCGTGTTCATTCCCAGCCTGCGCGGCTTTTTCAGCCAGATCAGATCCCAGGAGCCCTGGATCCACAATCTCCTGATCATCAAGAACAGGGAGCTGCTCTACGAAGACCTCGCCCATCTCCGCCTGCTGCACGCCGACGATCGCGAGGCATTGCTGCACGTGCTCACTGAGATGCAACCGGAGCAGAGCTTGGTGATCACTCCACCGCTTCCGGATGACATCGGCCCACCCCGGCCCGTCATGGTGTTCAAGCAGCCTGTGCTGAAGCAAGGCACAGCCATCGAAGGGTGTCACCTCTACCTCCTGGTCGATTTGAACATCGCGGCCCAGGCCATGTTCGGCGCGGCCCGCATCGGCAACCAGGGCTTCATCAGCCTGGCCTTTCAGACCCAGGACAACCGTTTCCTGACCACCAGTGCCGCGTCTCCCAGCGATTCCAACCTGGAGAACGCCGCGCGGACCGCGTTCGTCCAAGTCGCAAGGAACTGGCGCGGTGCTCAGGACATCCCCGAGCGCACCACAGACCTGCTCATGGACATCCTCCAGTTGCCAGACTCGCCCCTCTGGCTCATCGGCGTGGCCTCCATGGACGACATCAACCAACCCGTGCGCAGGTTGCTCCTCCACCTGGCGGGCATCGGCGTCCTGGCCCTGCTCCTGGGCATCGGGGCCGCGGCCATCCTCTCCAACAGGATCGCGGGACCGATCCGTGAGCTGACCGAAAAGGTGCAACGCTTCGCTTCGTCCTGGCGGGTGAACACCGCCGGCAAGGATGGGGGCGTTCGCGCCGACTTCCATGCCTCGTCGGACATTCTAGATTTATCCCAAGCCGCTTCACGAGACGAACTGGCGGTTCTGTCCCTCTCCTTCAACATCATGGCCCATGAGATCCACGAGCTGTTCTCCAAGACGCAGCAATACGCCCAGGAACTGGAGAACCACAGCATGCGGCTGGAGGAGCAGGTCCATGAGCGCACCATGGAACTGGCCATGGCCAACGTCAATCTGCTGGAGGCCAAGGAGGCGGCCGAGGCCGCCACCAATGCCAAGAGTTCGTTCCTGGCCAACATGAGCCACGAAATCCGCACGCCCATGAACATCGTCATCGGCCTGAGCCATCTGGCCCTGAAAACACCGCTCACGGAGCAGCAACACGACTACCTGACCAAGATCCAGTCCGCCTCCAAGAGCCTGCTGGGCATCATCAACGACATTCTGGACTTCTCCAAGATCGAGGCCGGTCGCCTGAATTTCGAAGAAATTCCCTTTGACCTGGACGCGGTCCTGGACAACCTGGCCACCCTGTTCTCGGGCAAGGCTGACGAAAAAGGCCTGGAGTTCCTGCTCGCCTGCCCCCCCTCCATTCCACGCAACTTGGTGGGCGACCCATTGCGACTGGGGCAGGTGCTCACAAACCTCACGGGCAACGCCCTGAAATTCACGGACCAAGGGGAAGTCAAGGTCCTGGTGGAATCCCTGGAGCAAGGCGACGACCACGTACTCCTGCGCTTCGGTGTCAAGGACTCGGGCATCGGCATGACCCAGGAGCAGATGGCCGGGCTGTTCACGGCCTTCAGCCAAGCCGATGCCTCCACCACCAGACGCTTCGGGGGCACGGGCCTGGGCCTGACCATTTCCAAGCACCTGGTGGAGATGATGCACGGCGAAATCGGCGTACGTAGCGAGCCTGGCAAGGGCAGCGAGTTCTTCTTCACCGCCCGCTTGGGCCGGCAAAAGGAACGCTCCCCCCAGACCATTTCCCGTGCCGATTTCGGCAAACGCCGGGTTCTGGTTGTGGACGACAGCCTGAGCGCGCGGGAAATCCTGCGTGATATGCTCCAGGCCTTCAACCTCAACGTGCACACCGCGGCCAGCGCGGAAGAGGGGCTACGCGCCGTGGAATTGTCCGTGCGTAACGACAGCCCCTACGATCTGGTGCTCATGGACTGGCAGATGCCCGGCATGGACGGCATCGAGGCCATCCGTCGCATCCGCTCCGGCATGCGGGACACGGCCATGCCGGTTATGATCATGGTCACGGGCTACGGCCGGGAGGAGGTCATGAGCCGTGTCAGCGACCGCGAGCTGGACGGTCTGCTGCTCAAGCCGGTGAACGCATCCATGCTTTTCGACACCCTGACCAGCTTTTTTTCCGCTCCAGGGGACTCCCACAGGCCCGCCCAAACTCCTGCCCCGTCAGTGCAACAGCCCCTGCACGGGCGAGTGCTGCTGGCAGAAGACAACCCCATCAACCAGCAGGTGGCCGGGGAGATCCTGGCTTGCTTCGGCGTGGAGGTCAGCTTCGCCGACAACGGCCGCGCGGCCATGGACAAGGTTCTGAGCAGGGACTTCGACCTCCTGCTCATGGACATCCAGATGCCGGAGATGGACGGTTACGAGGCCACGAAACGAATAAGGGAAGCCGAAGCCCAAAGCCCCGGGCGACGCATCCCGATCATCGCCATGACCGCCCACGCCCTGACCGGCGACAGGGAAAAATGCCTGGAGGCCGGCATGGACGATCATGTCTCTAAACCCATCGACCCTGACGTGCTCCACCGAACACTGGCCAAGTGGCTGCCCCGAGATACCCCCCCCCACGGATCCTCTCTCCAGCAACCGCTTCCGCAGGACAGCGGGACAGCGTCGCAGACTTCGGCATCCGCCCCCCTGCTGCCCTTGGATCTGCCGGGCTTTGACATTCCGGCCGCCCTGGCCCGGCTGCGCAACAATGAAAAGTTGCTGCGGCAACTGCTGCTGGATTTCCACGCCAGCCACAGCCAAAGCAGGCGCCAAATCGAGGAAGCGATCTCTGGTGGGCAATGGGAGCAAGTCTCCCGCTCCGCCCATGCCATCAAGGGCGTGGCCGGCAATCTTGGCGCCCAGGAACTGTTCGCAACGGCGCAGGAACTGGAGCGTGTGCTCAAATCCCAGGATGAGCGCGTCGCCACGGCCGTGCAATCCGCCCTGTCACCCTTTTCCACGGCTTTCGATACGGTCATGGGCTCCCTGGCTTCCCTGATCACGGATGCGGTTGCCGAAAAACCGGCCTCCCTCCCGCGGTCAGAGTTACCCTCGTCCTCCCCGGACCCGCACCAGATGGATACTTGCCAGAGGGATGCCATGGACATACTCTTGGCCGATCTCCGCGAACTGCTGGTGGACGGAAACCCCAAGGCCGAGGATCTGGTCGGACAACTGCAAGAGATATTGGGAGCAAGGCACGGAGAGCTGGTTGCCACCCTGGAACGTGCGGTGCGCGACTTCTCCTTTGACGAAGCCGGAGAAATCCTCGATAGCTTGGAGCAGGCGTTGCACGCCTGAACCCGACACCATATACAAAAGCCACGAAGCCTGCTGTAGGGACCTCCATGACCGAGCGCAGATCCAGAATCCTGGTAGTGGACGACGAACGCCCCAACATCCAGGTCTTGAACTCCATCCTCCATGACGATTACGACATCAGCGTGGCCCTGAACGGAGAGCAGGCCCTGAAGCGGGCATTCGGCGACAAGAAACCCGACCTGATCCTCCTGGACGTCCAGATGCCGGACATGGACGGCTTCGAGGTCTGCCGCCGGCTCCAGGCCGACCCGGAGACCCAGGACATCCCGGTGATCTTCATCACCGCCATGTCCGACCAGAAAGACGAGGAGCAGGGTTTCGCCTTCGGCGCGGTGGACTACATCGCCAAGCCCTTCGGGCCCGCGGGGGTCATGGCCAGGGTCAAGGTGCACCTGGAACTGAAACGTAAACGCGACCTCCTCCGGAACCTCTCCACCATCGACGGCCTGACCGCCATCGCCAACCGTCGCAGGCTCGAGGACTTCTTTGAGTTCGAGTGGCAGCGCAGCGTGCGCTCAGGCGAGTCCATCGCGGTGATCATGGCCGACATCGACCATTTCAAGCTGTACAACGACCACTACGGTCACGCCGCCGGAGACGAATGCCTGCGGGAGGTGGCCAAGACCCTGGCCTCGCTGGTGACCAGGCAGACCGATCTTACCGCCCGCTACGGGGGTGAGGAGTTCGCCTGTGTGCTTCCGGGCACCGACCTGGACGGGGCGCTCAACGTTGCCGAGGAAATGCGTCACGCTGTCCAGGAACTAGGCATTCCCCACGCCTTCAGCCCAACCGCCGGGTGCATCACCCTGAGCCTGGGCGTGGCTTCTGCCTCTCCCAAGGCCAACGGCAGTGCACCAGGCGAACTCTTCCGCATGGCGGATCAGGCCCTCTACGCGGCCAAAGCTGGGGGACGCAACCGCGTGGTTAGCGCCGGCGCCCTGACCAATGGCGAGGCATCCGGAAGAACCTCTCCCTTGCTTCCGGACGCCATGGGCATCAGTCAGGCCGATCGAAAGCTGGTTTTGGTCGTGGACGACGAGCAGATCAATATCAACGTGCTCAAGGCCATTTTCGACACCGCCTACGACACGTGCAGCGCCACCACCGGCAGACTGACCCTGGAGCGCGCCCGTCAACTGCCCCAGCCCGACATCATCCTCCTGGACATCAAGATGCCGGACATGGACGGGTACGAAGTATGCAGGACCCTCAAGGCCGACCCCCGCACAAGGAACATTCCCATCCTGTTCATCTCGGTGCTCTCAACCGAGGCTGACGAAGCCCTCGGCTTGAAGGCCGGCGCGGTGGACTACATTCCCAAGCCTTTTTCCCCTTCGGTGGTCCTGGCCAGGGTGGAAACACATCTGAAGCTACGCCATACCCTGGAGAGCCTGTCCCGCCGCAACAAGATGCTCGAGGAAGCCCTGAGCCTACGAGACAGTGTGGAGCGCATCATGCGCAAGGACCTGAAACGCCCCTTGCAGCGTATTCTTGCCGCCGCCGATACGCTTTCAACCGCCCCTGCCCTGCCCCGGACCTGTCTGGTCCAAGTCGAGGATATAGAACGTTCAGGTTTCGAACTCATGGAGATGATCGCCTCTTCTATCGACCTGTGGAAACTCGAACGCGGCGTGTACCATCTCCATCCCCATCCCGTGGACTTGGTAAAGATTCTGCATATGGTCAAGCGCGGCCTGGAGAGCCTGTGCACCACGGCCGACGTTAACCTGGTGCTTCTGATGGACGGCCAGACCATTTCCGACCAAAATTGTTATTTCGTGCAAGGTGAAGACCTGTTGTGTTATTCCACGTTGTACAACTTGGTGAAAAACGCCATCGAGGCAAGCCCTGCCCAGGGGACCGTATCCGTCAACCTGCAACACGCCCAACAGGCCCAGCGGGTGCGCATCACCAACAACGGCGTCATTCCCTTGGAAATCCGTTCAAGGTTTACGGAAAAGGGCGTGACATACGGCAAGAAAAACGCGCGCGGCCTTGGCGTCTACACTTCCCGACTCATGGCCGAGGCCATGGGTGCAGCCATGCATCTGGAGTACCTCGATGAAGACGATGCAACCGCTGTCAACCTTGACTTTCCTGGTAATGGACCATAATCCCGTTTAATGGATGGTATCCCCGGCACAGCGCGTGCCACGTGTCATGCTGCCGCATGACATTCGTCAGGGGCGACGATCCCTATCAAATCAAGGTTGAGACCCGGCAAGGAAGGGCGTATGCTACCAGCTATTCCACATGACAGCTTGTGGTTACGGGCTGCTCCCACATGTCGGGAACGAGCGGCGGTAGCGATGGATTGACGCTGGAGAGCCAGGACCCATCGCAACTCATGTGATTTTTTGAACAATCCCTGGGATATGGGAACATGGCATACACTGGTGGATATGGCAATCACCAAACGAAACTACCGGCCGTTAAGCAGCATCCATTTGGAGGTGGTCAATGGCAAATATTAAAACGCTTCTTGTCGATGATGAACTTGAGTTCCTTGATGTATTGCGCAAGCGACTGGCACTCAGGAACGTCGACGTCGTGGCTGTTGATTCCGGTGAGAAAGCCGTGCAGGCTGTCAAGGACAGCGAATTCGACGTCATCATCCTTGACGTGAAAATGCCCGGCATGAACGGGCTGGAGGCCTTGCGCCAGATCAAACTCATTGTCCCTGACGTCGAAGTGATCATCCTCAGCGGTCACGCCGACCTTCAGTTCGTTGACCAGGGTCTGGAGCTCGGAGCGTTCGACTATCTCATCAAACCCGTGGCCATCAGCGACCTGCTTGCAAAAATCACCGATGCCCACCGCAAGCGACACAAAACTCTCTGATGCGCAATAGCTCGATGCTCGGAGGATAGGCATGGGCATCACTGCTTGGGTGACTCGTCTCTACGCAAAGCTCGCGCAACGTGACGAAGTCCTGGACAACGATGCCCTGGAGGCGTTGCGTAGGCGCCACAACGCTCGTTGCGTGGCGTTCAAACTGCTTATTGCCGCCAACAACCAGGCACTGGAACTGATGGCTGACATGGAGGAAGCGCTGCAAGGCACCCGCCCCTTTGGCATGCACTATGTCCGCAGCCAATGCGCCAGGGTCCTTGCCAGCGTGCATCGGATCATCCTCCAGATCCAGGAACTGTCCGGAAACCAATACCCTACGCTGTTTGATCGCTATGATCTCATCAAGCGTGGCATTCACCAGGAACTTGCCCCGCCCCGAAAGGAAATGGCAGGCCCGCTGCTGCTGGACCTCCGCGAAGCCGGCCTGGAGAGAGTCGATGCCGTGGGCCCCAAGGTGGCCAGTCTCGCGGAGGCTGCTTCCGCCTTGGGGCTGCGTATTCCCGAGGGATTTGTCGTCACCTCCGATGCCTATCGCTTGTTCTTCAACGAGGCGGATTTGCAGTCGTTCATCGACAAGCGCATCCAAACCTCGGAAGCCCATGCCTCGGATGAGATCTTCACCCTCAGCTCCACCATCCAGCAGGCCATCCTCAAGGCGCCGCTGCCGCAACCCCTGTTGGTCGAGGTGGATCAAGCCAGTTCCAGACTACATGCCGAACACGGCGACGACCTGCGACTTGCGGTCCGCAGCAGCGCCCTGGGCGAGGACAGTCTGGGAACATCCTTTGCAGGACAGTACCACTCCGAACTCAACGTCGAGATCGCCGATCTTACCGAGGCCTACAAGGAAGTCGTGGCCAGCAAGTATGGTGTCACGGCCATGAGCTATCGCCTGACGCGGGGCATTGCCGACGACGACGTGGCCATGTGCGTGGCCTTCATGCGCATGATCAACGCCGCGGCCGGGGGAGTGGTGTACACCCGCAATCCTTTGGGCATTCGCCAGGACTGCCTGATGGTCAACGTGGTCCTGGGCCTGCCCTCCGCCGTGGTCGACGGCAAGGGGCAATCGGACCTTTTCCTGGTGCAGCGCGATAATATGAAAATTGTCCGCCGCGTCGTTGCCGTAAAATCACGGAAGTACGTCTGCGACCCCGTGCACGGTGTGCTCCCGGTGGACACTTCTCTTGAAGAAGCGCCCCTGCCGGCCCTGAACGATTCGGAATTGATCGAACTTGCCAAGGCGTGCCTGAAACTCGAAGAGCACTTCGGACAACCGCAGGACGTGGAGTTCGCTTTCGACCAACAACGCAAACTCTATATTTTACAATGTCGCCCGCTGCAATTGTACGGAGAGGCCCTGCATGAGGCCGCTCCCGAAGCAGTTCCCGATGCCCCGGTCCTGCTGCGCGGCGGGGCGACGGCCAGCCGAGGGGCTGCCTTGGGAGAAGTCTATATCTTGCGCAAGGACATCGATGTTGTACGCTGTCCTGACAATGCGGTTGCCGTCACCGAGCAGGCCCTGCCGCGCTGGGCCCCCCTTTTGCATAGGATCTCCGCTATTGTGGCCGAACAGGGCAGCGTCGCGGGCCACCTGGCCAACGTGGCCCGGGAATTCGATGTCCCCGCCCTCTTCGGCTTGCAAGGTTGCGTGCATGAACTCGAGGACAAAGGCCTGGTCACGGTGGATGCCGACACATGCACCGTCTATGCGGGTGAAGTGCCGGCTGTCTTGGAAAGACAGACCTCGGAGAAGCAACTGATGCTCGGCACTCCCGTATACGGCGTACTCGACAACGTCATGCGTCACATCGCCCCCTTGTATCTGCTGGACCCCGACTCCCCCGAGTTCAAGCCGGACTCCTGCCGCACGCTGCACGACATCACCCGCTTCTGTCATGAAATGTCCGTCCGCTTGATGTTCGCGGCCGAGGCTGACACCTCCGGCCTGAAAAGCATGAGCAAACAGCTCTTCCACAACGTCCCCATGCAGTACTGGATCATCGATCTCGGAGGCGGCACGAGCGGTGAAGACAGGGGACGTTTCGTGTTCCTCGAGGACATCCGCAGCGCGCCCATGCTCGCCCTGTGGCGGGGCATGACCGCCGTGCCTGACCACAGCCCTCCCACCTTGGACGTCAAGGGATTCATGTCCGTGCTCATGGAAGCCGCCACCAATCCCGACCTGGAGTCCGCACGTGAAAGCGGCTTCACCATGCGTAACTACTTCATGATCTCCGAGGATTTTTGCAGTCTGCAATCCCGTTTTGGCTTCCACTTCTGCACCGTGGAGGGACTTGTCGGCGACCATGAATCCGAGAACTATTGCAGTTTCCAGTTCAAGGGTGGAGCTGCGGACATGCCCCGTAGGGTGCTTCGCGCCCGGATGGTCAGTGACCTTCTCGAGGAGTATGGCTTCCGTACCGAGGTCAAACAGGATGCGCTGTTTGCCCGACTCGAAGGACTGGGCCGCACCATCATGGAGAAACGGCTCATGGTGCTGGGGTATCTGATCATCCACACGCGGCAGTTGGACATGCTCATGGCTGATTCCAGCGTTGCGGAAACACGTAAAACAGAGATGTTGCACGACATCCGCTCCATGCTGATGATATGATGGGGGAGGTTCGATGGTGATTCAGAGAAATTACAGCCTACTGCGTTTCAAACTACTTGTCGCGATACTCGGTTTTTCTCTGATCCCGGTGATGGGACTCGGTTATGTCCTCTTCATGCAATTCAATGACGCCTACGAGGAACGCTCCATCAGCAATCTGAAAACCATTGTCGACAATAAACGCTATGCAAGCGATCTCTTTCTTAAGGAAAAAGTAGCATTCCTGCGCACCATCGCTTACGAGAACACCTTCGAGAGCATCACCGAGCCAGGTGCACTTCGCAAATTGTACTCCAGCATCGAGGGAGGGACCAAGGATTTCATCGACATCGGCGTCATCAGCAGTACCGGCAAGCATGTCTCCTACGTCGGACCTTACAACATCTCTTACCTGGATTACAGTCAAGAGCCCTGGTTCTCCGAAGTCATGTTTCGCGGAGTTTACATCAGCGATGTCTTTCTGGGCTTCCGCAAGTATCCTCACTTCATCATTGCCGTGCTGCGTCGCGAGGATGACAAGTCATGGATCTTGCGCGCCACCGTCGATCTCGATGTCTTCAAGGCACTGGTGCAGACAGTCCAGACAGGAAGACGGGGGGATGCCTTTCTCCTGAACCGGGACAACATTCTCCAAACCCCTTCGCGTTTTTCCTTACCCATTCTTGCCACCTGCGAGCAGATCGAGACGCACCCTCCCTTCCAAGGAGTGTTGGTCGAGCAGCAGAAAATCGGTGGTGAACCCCGACTCGTCGGCATGAGCTGGTTGACCATGGTCAACTGGATGCTGGTGGTCACCGAGGACCACCGCGAGGTGATGGGCCCCATGATCCAGGCCGAACACAACGCCTTCCTGGTCTTTCTTTCAGGAGCCTTCCTGGTCTGTATCGGATCGTTTTTTGTCAGCAGGAAAATGGCGCAAAAGATCATGGAGGCGGACAGAGAAGCCGCACTTCTCGATGCCTCCCTGCTCCAGTCGAACAAAATGGCCGCACTCGGCAAGCTTGCGGCCGGAGTCGCCCACGAAATCAACAATCCCCTGACCCTGATCCGGGAAAGCGCCGGCTGGGCCAGCGATCTCCTGTCTGAAGAAAGCCCCGAAACCATGCGCAACTACAAGGAGATCTGCAAACTCATTGAAAATATCGATCGCCATGTGGAGCGCGCCAGGGACGTGACCCACCGCATGCTCGGTTTCGGCCGGCGCATGGATCCCATGCAGGAAAACGTCAACCTGAACAATGTGCTTTCCGAAACCGTCAAGTTCATGGAAAGCGAGGCCCTGCACCGCAACATTGAAATCGTCCTAGAGCTGGACCCCATGCTCCCGTTGATCACCACCGACCCCAATCAGTTGCAGCAGGTGTTCCTCAACATCATCGACAACAGCATCGACGCCATGGACAACTCGGGCACCCTTACCCTGAAGACAGGGATCTCGACGGAGCGCAAGGAGTTGTTCGTTTCCATCAGCGACAGCGGCTGCGGCATCCCCAAGGAGCAACTGGCGCACATCTTCGACCCTTTTTACACGACAAAACAGGTCGGTGGTGGCACTGGCCTGGGCCTGGCAATAGTCTTCGGCATCATAGAAAAGCTCAACGGACACATCTCCGTTGAAAGCTCCGTTGGTCAAGGCACCACATTCACCATCACCTTTCCTCTGAGCTAGGGGGCCATGAATGACCACTGGCCTGTTGATCTCCGTGTAGATGGCGCAGTCCTGGACTGGGCACCCCCTTTGCGCTGTGGATGCAACAAACTGACGCACGGCACGAACCAGGCACACGCAACACGGGATGCCTGCAACAGTGCGAGTAAAGGAGAGTTTTCATGCCTGACAGCAACACGATCGTTCTGGTGGTCGATGACGAGCCCGACTTTCTCGACCTCTTTGTCAAACGATTCAGTAAACGGGGCTTCAGTGTCGCCGCGGCTGACAGTGGCCCCGCCGCCTTGCAGTATCTGGCGAACAACCCTGTCGATGTCGTGATCCTGGACGTGAAAATGCCCCGCATGAACGGCATCGAAGTACTCAAGGAGATCAAGAAACTCTACCCGCTCGTGGAGGTCATCATGCTGACCGGACACGGCTCGGTGGAGAGCGGGCTGCAGGGTATCAGCCACGGTGCATACGACTATATGATGAAGCCCTTTCAGTTGGATGAGCTGATCTACAAGATCACGAAGGCTCATGAACACAGACTGCAACAAATGGGGAACGCGGCCAAGTGACTCATAAGTATCGATGCCGTACCACCGCTACGTGCGACGCACTTGACGCTTCTTCCCGCCGCCTGGCATTCCTGGCGCTCCTTCCACCATTCCACTGACTCTGGTTCCCTGTTCCACTCAAGATTCTATCTGCTACATCTGGAGTCGAAGCGTTCCTTCCTGTAGTGCCGACGGTGTCATGCGATTGCCAGTGGGTCATGCCCCCTCGCGCTTCGAAGGGCGTTGCCCTGTCCGCTCCGCCGGAACATAGCGTGTGGCCGGGCCTTTCCCCACCTTGACGAGCAGCCCATGCCCCACCATGCCTTGGATGTCGTAGGTGGCGGTCCGCTTGGATATCCCCCCCGGTACAAGTTCCATGTAATCTCGGGTGGTCAGTTCTCCGGTGCGCTGTACATGCTCGAGGGCCGTGATCTGCCTGGGGTTGAGCCCTTGCAGCAATTCTGTCGGCTCGGAAGGCACCGGAGGCATCGTGTTCTGCGTGGTCGGCGTGACCATCAAACCGCGGCGTGGGCTGCCGTTCTTGCCTCCTCCCAAACCTGTAGACAGGGCCTCGTCCAGGTTCAGTTGGTCGACTTGGATTACCTTGTCCTCGACCATCACCGCCGCAGTGATGATCGCATGCTTGAGTTCACGGATGTTTCCCGGCCAGTGGTAGTTGATAAGCAGTTCCAGCGCTCCCTTGGACAGGCTCAGACCCGTCCGGCCGGCCATGTGTTCGGCTTCCCTCAGAAAGTGCCTGGTAAGCGCGGGAATGTTCTCTTTTTGCTCGCGCAAGGGGGGTGTGGCGATGGTGATGACCTTGAGGCGATAGTACAAGTCTTCCCGAAAGGTGCGCTGCTCGATGAGTTCCTTGAGGTCCGCGTTGGTGGCGGTTATCAGACGCACGTCCACGTCCTGCTCCTTGTCGCTGCCCAGGGGCTTGACCTTACGCATGGAGATCGCACGCAGGAGCGCCTGTTGCACCTTGAGGGAAGAGGACTGGATTTCGTCCAGAAACAACGTACCGCCGTCGGCTTCCTGGAATGCTCCCCTGCGGTCGGTCTTTCCATCGGTGAACGCTCCCTTGACGTGCCCGAAGAGCGTGTCCAGGAGCAGGTTCTCGTCCAACTCACCGCAGTTGATGGAGATGAAGGGCTTGTCCGCCCTGCGTGACAACCTGTGGACCGCCTCCGCCGCCAGTTGCTTGCCCGTACCGGTTTCGCCGACGATGAGTACGTCCACGTCCACTTGGCCGGCCTTGGCTATATCGTGTTTAAGCTGCTCCATGAAGGGGCCGCCGCCGATAAATTCTGGAAAGACCGTGTCCTTGTTCTCCTGCGCGCTCTCTATCTCGAGCACCGCCGGCTCCTTGAGTGCCACGGATTCGATGGCGAAATCCTTGACCTTGATTTCCTCGAACTGGTCGCGAATGGTGTGGATCATGGAGTTGATGGCGTCCTTGAGCACCGAGGCCTCGTACCCCTTGTCCGCAATGTCGATCTCAACGAGCTTGCCGTGCCTCCGCACATCCTCCACGGCCTGGGCCAGTTCCATGAGACCACTGGTGGTGCGCCTCGAAACCACGACGATGACTAGAGTCACGGCCAGCACGGCCAGCACGGTGATCACCACCATCACATCGAAATGATTGTACCCCGCCAATTCGATGAGGCTGCTGCGGTCCACGAAAGCCACCCCGCCCAGGATACGTGCCCCCTCTCCGGCTTTGGACCGGAAGTGCACCGGCGCATAGGCCAGAAAATAGTCCTTGTCGGGAAGCTGTTGTCCGCTCACTCCCCACACCCGTAAAAGTCCCTTGTTGTCCTCCCGCACTTCCTGGATAAGCTCCCAGTATCGCTCTTCATCCTCGATGGGGCGAAAGGCATTGGAGAGACCCGGCCGTCCCAGCGTGCCACGTTTCACGGCCCGGATACCCAGGGTGCTCAGCTCTGCCTCTGGCCTGTCAATGCTCTCGGACTGGAATAGAATCCAGCCTTCGGCATCGAAATAAAAAGTATAACGCGAGAGGTCGAGATTCCTGGGAAAGGAAGAAACCGGAGACTCCTTGGAATCGTACAGGGAAAGGATGTTCCGCAATTTGCGGGCGTCCACGGCCAGATGCGTGAACCCCACGGTTCGTCCGAATGAATCGAGACAAGGTGTCACGAACCGTAGCACAGGCAGGGCTATGCGGTTGTGAGGATTCTTCTCCGTGGGAAACGGATACTCCACTTCATTGATCTGGGAAACCCAGACTTCACCGGGTGCCAGGTGCTCCACCTCTCGATACAGGAGCACCGGGCTGGGACGGATGTCCTTGACCGTGGCATGCGGTACGCGCACCGTGACGTCCCCGTGGCTGACAAGCACGATGTGCTCCTCGCCAGACAAGGGGATGAAACCGAATTCCACGTACTCCTGCCCCGCCGCCTTTTGCAAATTCGTGAGGTAACGCCCCATATCCTCGGGATTGACCGGTTGTGTGGCGGCAAAGAGCACGTCTGTTCTACATCGTTCGAGAAACACTTCCACGGCGTGTGCCGTGGTGGCGGCGTGCATGCGGGAAAAACGGCCCAAGGCAACGGCGATGAACTCGGAGGAGGCCCAATAGGTGGCCAGGCCCGTGGCCATGAGAATGATCACGATGGACGGGACCAGAGTCATCAGCAACCGCAGCCGCAGCTTGCGCCCCCGTCGCTGAACGTCCTCTTTTCCGGGCGGAACAGGGATTTCGCCTGGAACTCCGAATAAGTCCACGCTTGCTTCCTCCAGAGTATCGCTGTTTTTCACCACACTGCCCGCAGACGTCCGAGAGGTGGTTGCCGCGAACGCCATGCCCGTTCCACACTGCCTGTCCAACTTGCCGTGGAGCCCGTGGCCGGCTCTCCTTCATGGACGAAGTCCTCACCACTTCGTTTGCACTTTACCCCTGAATGCGCAGTCGGGCAAGCCTTTTTCCCATTATTTTCTGCATTATTTGAATTATCGCGCAAAATAAGTGCAAAGCGATGTTTTTTATTTTGCAACTCCTGTGCTTGTGAATTTCGGAGCAAATTATTTACACCAATGAAAACGAGATATTACATGTACATATTTCTATCGTGCAGAAAGGCTCGGCACGGAAGTTGTATGATTTGGGTATGGCTTATGGAAAGAATCCAGCGCTGCAGCCTGGAAAACACAATAAATGGTCTCTTGGCAATCAGGCCCATGTGCCCGGGACATGCCTGGGCACATGGGATCAAACCGAGGAGAATCCCAGTATGAACGGACTCGTAAAAGACTTCACAGTCCCCATCGGAAAATTCCCCATGATCTCGGAGACGGCCACCTTCGCGGGAGCTGTCATGGCCTTGGACAGGGCCCAGGAAGAATTCATGGCCGGCAAGCGGGAGCAACGCATCCTTCTTGTGTGTGACAGCGAAAACAAGATCGTGGGCAAGCTATCTCCCATAGATGTGGTGCGGGGGCTTGAACCTGATTTCGACAGGATTGTCGACCCACAGGCCAGCAGTTTCGTCAGTACCACCTATGTCATTGACAGCATGAAGGATCAGCTCCTGCTCTGGACCAAACCCCTGGACGATCTCTGCAACACGGCCAAGGACGTCAAGATCAAGGACTTCATCCACAAGCCGGCGCCTTCTCAGATCATCGGAGCCGAGGATTCCCTGAACGCCGCCTTCCATCGGTTCGTGCTTTACCGCCATGACTCGCTGTTCGTCATGGAAGACCAGAAACTGGTGGGAATGCTGCGATTCACAGACGTCTACAAAGAAATCGTCCGCAAGATCAAGGATGTCTGCCGGTTGTGACAGCGTGCGGATTGCATTGAACCTGATAAGGCTTCCAGGTTCCGTCAAGGACCATGGAATATCGATGGAGGAGTGATATGAGTGCTGCGAACACGCATGGTGCAAATCCCGACTACAGGACCCCGGACGAACTCGTTGTGGAAGAGCACGAACCGCAAGGTCCTGAGCAGTCCGGGACAAAAATTGTCATCAAGGTCCTCATCGCCCTGGCCGTGGGCCTGGGCATCTACCTGCTACCCACCCCGGAAAACCTGCCCGTGGCAGGGCATAAATTCCTGGCACTGGTGGTGGCGGTGATCATTCTCTGGGTCAGCGAGGCCATTCCCATCGGTGTCACGGCATTGTGCGCCGCGGGCGGCTTGATCCTCCTGGGTATCGAAAAACCTGGCGCGGCGTGGTCTCCCTTTGCCAGCCCCGCTGTCATGTTCGTGCTCATGATCATCATGTTCGGCGTGGTACTCAACGAAGTCGGCCTCGCCAACCGCATCATGTATTACATCTTCAAGATCGCGGGCACAGGCGTCAAACGTCTCAGCTTCTTCATGGCAGTGGGCTGCACCATGCTGGCCACCATCTTCCACGACGCCACGGTCACTGTCATCATGATCTTCGCTCTGGTGCCGGTGCTACGGGCAATGGGCATCACCCCCAGCAAGAGCAGCAATCTTTCGAAATTCTTCATCATCCTCATTCCCCTGGCATCCTCGGCCGGCGGCTTCGGCACCCTGCTCGGCGGCGGTCGTAACCCCCTGGCCGTGGAAATTCTGCAAAACTTCACCAACGGCGCCGTGAAGATTGGTTTCATGGAATACCTGATCATCCAGTTCCCCATCTCCATCTTCACCGCGGTCGCCACCTGGGCCGTGGTCTACGCCATCTTCCGCCCCAAGGAAAAGGAACTGCCTGCCGCGGTGAAAATGGACAAGATGCCTCCCATGCGGGGAGCGGAACTGGGGGTGACCATCATCTTCGTGGCCGCCTTCGTTCTGTGGACCTTCTCCGACCTTACCGGCTGGCACGTGAGCGTGGTGGCGGCCCTGGCCCTGGCCGGTTTCTGCGGCCCCAAGTTCATCTCCTTCAAAACCATCTGCGACAAGTTCCCCTGGGAGTCCTGGATCGTGTTCGGCGCCGGCGTTTCCCTGGGCGCCTCCATGCTCAACTCCGGCGCTGGAAAGTACCTGGCCGAGACCATCCTGCCGCTGTTGCAGGGGCAAAGCACATTCGTCATCTACTATGGCATGGGCTTTTTCGGCTCGTTCCTCTCGAGCATGATGAGCAACTCCGCGGCAGTGGCCCTGACCCTGCCCGTGACCCTGCCCATGGCCGAAATGCTGAACATGTCGCCCAAGGCCGTGGCCCTGCTGGCGCCGATCACCACGTCCTTCATCATGCTGGTCATCGGCTGCCCCCCGACCATCATCGCCTACAGCACCGGCTACTTCAGCCAGGTGGACTTCGTGAAGGTGGCCATTCCCTGGTGCCTGGTGCTGCTCTTGGTGGCCTGCCTAGGTGCCATGGTCTACTGGCCCATGATCGGCTTCTACTAGGCAGTGCATGCACTTGAGAAACCCTGCTCCCGCCGGCCGCGCTCCGGCCGGCGGAGCGGATCAAGGAGAATCTTCCATGAGTACCATCAAGCCACGATTGCTGATCACGGATGATGAGGAACGCTTCCGAACTACACTGGGCAAACGGCTGACCGAGAACGGCTTCGAGGTGCAGACCGTTGGCAGTGGCCTGGACGCCCTAGACTGGCTGGCCAAGGAGCCGTGCGACGTGGTCATCCTGGACATCAAAATGCCTGGTCTCTCGGGCATAGAAACTTTGGGTGAAATCCGGAAAAAGCATATCGGCGTTGAAGTCATCCTGCTCACTGGGCACGCCGACGTGCCCACGGCCATCGAAGGCATGCGCCTCGGCGCCTTCGATTATCTCATGAAACCCCATGACTTCGATCAACTGATGGAAAAGCTGCTCGAGGCCGTGAAGGCCAAACGACACCGCGAGGAACGGATGCGTAAGGCAGAAGAACGCGCCGCCCTGGACAAGCTGGAAAAGCGAATGCGTTTCTAGGAGGTAAAACAGTACCTTTCAACGACGAACACCCGTAGCGGGTGATGCCATATAAACCAGGAACGAGGCGTGCCGTGCCCTTGCACGAGGCGGCACGCCCGGCCTGGTGAAGCAATGCACCGCGCCTGGCCAACGTATCTAATGGCCAGGAAAGGTGTTTTTTGTGCTTTTTTTATGATGTAGATACCGGCATAGCAGGCATCAAGACCGACGCTGCAATGCCAACGAGTTGACAGGGCTTGACGCAACCAAGGATTGTGTGGAATAACAACAGAAAAAGTCGGGGCTCGTCTCTGTCAATAGCATACCGCTCCAGGACAGAAAGCACCGTGCCCCGCCCAGACTACCGACCCTCCTGTTCCCGGGAGGGTACTTCCTTCGGGCTTGCGCCTTGCAGCAGTGTTCCACTCCCACGAAAACTGCTGCAAGCCGCAATTCCGGGTCGTAACAGATGCACTATCCACTGGCGGAGCACGCGGGCTTCCACGGCCCCTGTCTGCTTGCCGTTGCGGCAGATCACTGCTCCACCGGATGTGCCCATGAACCGAACAAATGGGCCACCCCCATGTGTCGCCGGTTCCCCGGCAGGGTGATTATCGATCACTATCGGGTGAGCCCGGCCATATGGGATAACAATTTTTGTGAAATAATTCACAGAATTATGTTGCGAATTTTCATGCCGCCCGCTGGGACGGCATGCCCCTTTCACCTGCAACCCAACGGTCGAAGGAATACCTTGGGGCCAGCAAGCCCCGTCACCCCCAACCGGTGCCCGCCTGGCCCAGGCCTTACCCGGAGAGGAGCGAAAATTATGTATGAATTGGTCAAGGATTTGATGGTACCCATCAGCAAGTTCCCGAAGATCAAGGAGACGGCGACGTTCGCCGCTGCGGTCCTGGCTCTGGAACAGGCGCAGTTGGACTATCTGGCCGGCAGGAAGGAACAACGCATCGTGCTGGTCCAGGACGAAAATGGAAAAATCGTGGGCAAGCTCTCGCCCAACGATGTGATCCGCGGCCTTGAACCTCTCTACGAAACCCTTGATCTGCAAAAGGTCGGTTCCCAGGTGGACACCCTGGAACTGAATGCCATTCAAGCTATGCAGAAACAGACTCTGCTTTGGAACAAGCCATTGGACATACTCTGCTCCGCGGCCAAGGACGTGAAGGTCAAGGACTTCGCACGGCGGCCAAACCAAACACAGGTCATTGGTTCCGAAGAAAACCTCAACGCGGCCCTGCACAGGTTCGTGCTCTTCCGCCACGACTCGCTCTTTGTCCGCGAGGACAAGAAACTCGTTGGATTGCTGCGTTTCTCCGACGTATACAAAGAAATCGGGCGCCGGGTGAAGGACGTATGCCAAATATAGCTCCACGGGACGCACACCGGCAGTGTCTTTCATTGTATGGCGATGTTGAACCTGATGACACGGGACTTGACGACACACTTCCCCGCACTGGGTCGATCACCCCAAAGCGGCACAACAAGAATATGAGTCAGTTCTCCATACACACCATCAACGGAGGATTCACATGAGTGCAGCCCAAAACCCGGATTACAGAGACGATGAACTCGTGATGGACGAGCACGATCACGAACCAAAAGGTCCAGAGCAATCCGGAAAGAGCATTATCATCAAGATTATCATCTCGCTTATCGTAGGGCTGGGTATCTACCTGCTGCCCACGCCCGAGAATCTGCCCGTCGCTGGCCACAAACTCCTGGCCCTGGTGGCCACCATCATCATCCTCTGGGTTAGCGAGGCCATCCCCATCGGCGTCACCGCCCTGTGTGCCGCGGGAGGTCTCATTCTCTTCGGCATCGAGTCACCCGCCAACTCCTGGGCCCCATTTGCCAGCCCCGCGGTCATGTTCGTGCTCATGATCATCATGTTCGGCGTGGTGCTCAACGAAGTGGGCCTGGCCAACCGACTCATGTACTATATCTTCAAGATCGCGGGCACAGGAGTGGTGCGACTGAGTTTTTTCATGTCTATCGGATGCACCGTGCTGGCAACGGTGTTCCACGACGCCACGGTCACGGTCATCATGATCTTCGCCATGGTTCCTGTCCTGCGGTCCATGGGGCTCACACCTGAAAAATCGAGCAACCTAGCGAAATTCTTCATTATTCTCATCCCTTTGGCCTCCTCTGCCGGCGGCTTCGGCACGCTGCTCGGCGGCGGCCGCAACCCCCTGGCCGTGGAAGTCCTCCAGAGCTTCACCAACGGCGAAGTCACCATCGGGTTCATGGAATACCTGATGATCATGTTCCCCCTGACCATCCCCGTGGCCATCGCCACCTGGGCCATTGTCTATCTAATCTTCCGCCCCAAGGAGAAAGAACTCCCGGCCTCGGTGAAGATGGCCGACATGCCCCCCATGCGCGGCAAGGAGCTGGGCGTGACCATCATCTTCATCGCCACCTTCCTGCTCTGGACCTTCTCCGACCTCACGGGCTGGCACGTGAGCGTGGTGGCTGCCCTGGCCCTGGCGGGATTCTGCGGCCCCAAGTTCATCTCCTTCAAGACCATCTGCGACAAATTCCCCTGGGAATCCTGGATAGTGTTCGGCGCCGGCGTTTCTCTGGGTGCCGCCATGCTCAACACCGGGGCGGGCAAGTACCTGGCCGAGACCCTGCTGCCATTGCTGGACGGCAAGAGCGCCTTCGTGGTCTACTACGGTATGGGACTCTTCGGCTCCATGCTCTCCAGCGTCATGAGCAACTCCGCGGCCGTGGCCTTGACCCTGCCCGTGACCCTGCCCATGGCCGAACTGCTCAACCTCTCGCCCAAGGCCGTGGCGCTGCTCGCCCCCATGACCACTTCCTTCATCATGCTGGTCATCGGCTGCCCCCCGACCATCATCGCCTACAGTAGCGGCTATTTCACCCAGGCTGAATTCATCAAGGTGGCCATTCCCTGGTGCCTGTTCCTGCTCCTGATTTCCGTCATCGGCGTGATGATCTACTGGCCGCTCATCGGGTTCTATTGACCGGCACCTTTTTAAGGTGCACAGTGGAGGCGTGGGAAAAGCATGCAACACCTCCCGGCACAGAGGCAGGGAGATAGATCAAGGAGGACGCCGTGAGTCAGACAAAACCAAAACTGTTGCTGGTGGACGACGAGGAACGATTCCGCACCACCCTGGCGAAACGCCTCAAAGAGGCCGGGTACAGTGTGGACACCGTGGCCAACGGCATGGACGCCCTGGGATATCTAGGCAAGGATCCAGTCGACGTGATCATCCTGGACATCAAGATGCCCGGACTCTCCGGCATTGAGACCCTGGCCGAGATCCGCAAGAAGCACATCGGCATCGAGGTCATCCTGCTCACCGGGCATGCAGATGTGCCCTCGGCCATCGAAGGCATGCGACTCGGGGCTTTTGACTATCTCATGAAGCCCCATGATTTTGACCACCTGTGCGAAAAGATCGGCGAGGCATACACCGTCAAGCTCAAATACGAGGAACGGCTGCGCAAGGCGGAAGAACGCGCCCAGTTGAACAAGCTGGAGAAGAGTATCCGCTTCTGACACGCGGTGGCACGGTCCGACGCCTTTCCCTGGGAAAGGCGTCGGACCGGAGTCCGCCGATACCCAAGACACCCATGAAGTCATCCGCATAATACGAGTTGCTCCCGTGAAACCAGAAACTGACAACGACTCCGGAAAGCCCCGGAACACCACCAAAGACACTGGGCAAAACCCGGCATTCCGTCCCTTCAAGGCCATGCACCATCTGCCCAGGGGAAAATACGCCTGGAACCCGCCGTTCATGAAAAAATGGTGGTTTTGGCCGGCATGCATCGGCGGGCTCGTGGCACTGAAAATCCTGGCAAGCCTGGTGCACGGCCTGCTCGAGGGATGAATGCCCGACTGCGCCCGAAAAGGTCGAAAATGCCGCACCACGTCTTCCCGAGACCGAACAACCATCGGTTGCCGGCCAAGCAGAGAGAGGTCCGGAAGCCGTTGTGTACAAACGGTTTCCACTCACTGGACACATCTTCAAGGTTGTGGCACCACGAGAACTGCTTCGTATCCTGCGTTGTGGAGAACTCTTCGAAATCCTTCGATAACGTCTGCCACCACGCATGGGAATCCGGCATATGGCCGGCAACCAGGGAGCGAGTTCATGAACCACTTTCCACCGTTGTTTCAGACCGTACCCGCAACTCCCCGCTGCGCGGCCCGCGCGTAACCCTCCGGACCCCACAACCCGGATGGCACCTCGAGGTTCAGCCATGCCCAATGTCACATTGAAAAAACAGAAGAAGGTATTCAACCTCACGGTCCTGCTCTTTTCCACACTGCCGGCGATACTGGTGGGCTTTCTTGTCTTCGCCTTCGCTCTCAAGGACCTGGACAAAGAGGCCAATACACGCTCGGACGAATACTTCCACCTGCTGTCCCAGAGATACGGGGCCCTCATCGACCAGACCGTCTCTGATCTGGTCCGGGTGGTGACCCTGATCTCGGAAATGTACACCCTAGAGCAGTTGCAGACACCGGGAGTGTTGGAATCCGTCTTCAGCAGTGTGGACCATAATTTCGACCACATCTTCGAAGACATGGGAGTTCTGGGACAGAGCGGACACCATCTGGCCTATGTCGGCCCACACAACCTGCTGGACAAGGACTATAGCAAGGAATCATGGTTCCTGGAGGTCATGGAGCAGGGGCGGTGCGTCAGCGACGTGTTCATGGGCTACAGGCGCTCGCCGCACTTCGTCATCGCCATCAAACGCCAAAGCGGCGGCCAGGACTGGGTGCTGCGGGCCACGGTCAACGCCTTCCACTTCAGCGCGATCCTCGACAGCGAACGCTTCGGCCACACCGGCGAGGTCTTTATCGTCAATCCCCAGGGGCAGTTGCAAACCCGCTCCATGATGTATGGCAATGTGCTGCGCTCAGTGGAGCCAGATGTCGTGGACCTGCTTTCCGACCCAGGGAACGGTTTGTCCCGCAGGTCGCGGCAGGGTTTGGACATCCTCTTCAGCGTCGCCCGGATCGACTCCAAACCCGACTGGTTCCTGGTGGTACAGCAGGAAGAGCGTGAACTCCGGAGGCTCTGGACCACCAAACTCAAGACCTTCAGCTTCATCTTCGCCCTTGGCATGGTCTGTATCATCGCCGCCGCGGCCGGAACCATCCTCGTGCTCCAGCGCCGCCTGGAGCAGTTGGACAAGGATAAACACCAGGTAGACGACCAGATGATCCAGTCCCAGAAGCTCGCTGCCATCGGGCAACTCTCCGCGGGCATAGCCCACGAAGTCAACAACCCCCTGGCCATCATTGGCGAGGAGGCCGGCTGGATGCAGGACCTGCTCAAGCGTGAAACCATGGCGCAGTTCCCGGAGATGCAGGAATTTCAGGACTCCCTGCGTGAGATCGTGGCCCAGGCCGGCCGTTGTCGCGAGATCACCCACAAACTGCTGAGTTTCGCCCGGAAAATGGATTCCGCCATCCGCGACGTGGACATCAACGCCCTGGTGGAGGACGTGGTCAGCATGCGCGAACGGGAGGCCACCTTGAACAACATCCAAATCGTCAAAAACTTCGCCGAGGAATTGCCCATCATCCACAGCGAGCCGTCCCTCCTGCGTCAGGTGCTGCTCAACCTGATCAACAACGCCATCGACGCCCTGCCCAAGGGAGGCAAGATCACGTTGCTCACGGCCAAGAACGAGAATGACGGTGGGGTGAGCTTCAGCGTCTCCGATAACGGCATCGGCATCCCAAAGGAGAATCTGGAAAAGATCTTCGACCCCTTCTTCACCACCAAGTTGCCCGGCAAGGGAACCGGACTGGGGCTGTCCATTTGCCACGGCATCATCCAAAAAATTGGGGGAGATATCTCCGTGACCAGCCAGCCCGGCGAGGGCACCTCCTTCTTGATCAAACTTCCGGCCGAGGCACCGCCCCAGGACAATCAATGAGCATGTTCTTCCGGCGCAACGCCCCCCCTGACCATGCAAAGGGCAACTATCTCCGGGCGCCGGACACCATGTTCCAGCGCCCAGGAAAGAATACCCAGAAACCATGACGTCACACCGGCGAATGGAAAGGAAATACTTGGCTTGGCAATAGCTTTGTTCCATAATTCACAAATGCACTGTTTGCAGCGTACGACGGTATCACCCCAGCCCTTACCCATACCTGGGCCAAGGTTTTCCAACCCTGCATGCAGGATGCATCCAACCCTGTTCCCGCACACCGAAGAACAAGGAGTGCTCCCATGTCCATAAAAGGTCGGCTCTATCTCCTCCTGGCCCTCTGCTTACTCGCCTTCGTGGCCATTCTCGGCTCCAGTTTTGTGGGCGAACGGATCATCAATAATCTCACACATCTCGAAGAACTGGCCATGGAAGGCGAGATCGAAGTCTTGCAGGCCCGGCGCCACGAGAAAAACCTGATCATGCGTTTCGACTTGGTCTACGTGGACAAGGCAGTAGTGCACCTGGACACGCTGCGCGCCATCCTGGCCAAAATCGCTGAAATCGACCCCGAACGCGCCACGGATTGCCGTGCCGCGACAGCCGGGGTCACCGCCTTCGAGCAGGACCTGAAATCCCTGGGCAAGACCATGGAGGAAATGGGGCTCAAGGAGGAGCTGGGACTTCAGGGCGCTTTCATCACTGCCGCCAGAAACATGGAACAGGAGATCATGGCCCTCGAGGACAAGGATCTGCACATCGCCCTCCTCGAACTCCGGCGGCAGGAGAAAAACTTCCTGGAGCGGGGGGGCACCTATGCCCAAAAACTGGCCGACAGCAAGGCAGCACTCGAATCCAAACTCAAGAACGTGGCACACTACAAACGCGATCTCCTGCTGGAGAATTTCCGTAAGTATGCAGACAGCCTCCAGGAATACACTGCCGGCATGAACAGGAAAAGCGGCCTGCTGGATGCGCTCGTTGACAAAGGCCGGAACATGGAGCCCCTGGTCTTGCAACTCAAGGAACTCTACATGCAGAAGCGCCTGACCATGTCCAGCCGCATTTCGATCATCGTCGGCGTCATCGATGTCCTCACCGCCCTGGGCGTGCTTCTGCTCATCCTGTGGATCATCAGGAGCGTGACCCGCTCCCTGGATTCACTGCAACACTATACCCGCGCCGTGGCCAAGGGCGACAGAAATGCGGTACCCTCGGGCGTCTTCCAGGGCGAGTTCGCCTCCCTGCGCGATGACGTACAAAACATGGTCGGACATCTGAACGAGACCATCGCCGCCGTGGAGGAACAGAAGGCCGAGGCCGCGGCCATGGCGGAAAAAGCCAGGCAGGCTGAAATACAGGCCCTGGAGCGGCAGAAGGAGGTGCAGACCCTCTTCGAGAACAACCTGCGCCTGGCCAAGGAAGCCACGACCATCGCCGAAGACCTGAGCCGGGCTGCGGGAGAACTGGCGGTCATGGCCGAACAGGGCGCCGCGGGCGCCGCCACCCAAAAGGATCGTATGTTCGAAACAGCCTCCGCCATGGAGGAGATGAACGCCACGGTCCTGGAAATCGCCCGCAATGCGGGGCAGGCGGCCGAGGCTGCCAAGGACGCCCGTGAGAACGCCACTGCCGGCGCCAAGGTCGTGCGCGACGTGGACGAATCCATGCAGGCGGTGAACCAGATCACCGGCCGGCTCAAGGAGGCCATGAAAACCCTGGGGCGCGACGCCCAGGGCATAGGCGAGGTCATCACCGTGATCAACGACATCGCCGACCAGACCAATCTCCTGGCCCTCAACGCGGCCATCGAGGCTGCCAGGGCCGGTGAGGCCGGCCGGGGCTTTGCCGTGGTGGCGGACGAGGTGCGCAAACTGGCCGAAAAGACCATGAGCGCCACCAAGGAAGTCGAGACCCGCATCAAGGCCATCCAGGATGCCACCACTCTTGCCGCCACCAATGTGGATCATGCCGAGGAGGCGGTCGCCACCGCCAACGAGCAGGCCCAAGCCTCCGGAAAGGCCTTGCAGAGCATTCTCAAGCTCTCCGACGACACCGCGCTACAGGTCCAATCCATTGCCGCGGCCTCCGAAGAGCAGTCCGCGGCCTCGGAAGAGATCAACACCGCCGTGGAGGAGG
>CAZSRS010000046.1:0-28902 GCA_964609625.1 uncultured Desulfovibrionaceae bacterium | reverse complement strand
GCGCCTGGCCCAGGACAAGCGCAAGAACAAGGACCTGGTGGACCCCAAGGAGGAAGCCGGGCTGGAGCGCGCTATGGCCGTGCTGGAGTCCGAACGTCCTCTGCGCTCGGACCCGGAGCTGGTCAATTCCCAAGACCTGCGGGGTTTCCGCTTTCTCTCGGCCAAGCCCGTGCTCTGGGCCTGGAACCTGCCCGAAGGTGAGGGCACGACCCTGCCCGAGGATGTGCTGGACGGCGGGGGCGAGGCGCATATCGCGGTATCGGCCCGGCTGGAACGCGAGCTGGCGGAGCTGGCCGACCCCGAGGAACGCGCGGCGTTCATGCAGGACCTGGGCATCGAGGACTCGGCCTTGGAGCGCGTGATCAAGAAGACCTACGGCCTGCTGGGACTGATCTCCTTTCTCACGGCCGGGGACAAGGAAGTCCGCTCCTGGGCGGTGCGGCAAGGAGCTACGGCGCCCGAGGCGGCCGGAGTCATCCATTCCGACATCCAAAAGGGGTTCATCCGGGCCGAGGTCATCGGCTACGACGACTTCCTCAAGTCCGGGACCTTCAAGAAGGCCAAGGAACTCGGCTTGTTCCGACTGGAGGGCAAGGAGTACAGGGTTCAGGACGGGGACATCATCGAATTCCGATTCAACGTCTGAGACCCGGGCGTTGCCCTGGGCTGTAATCGGCCTCGCCCCTCCGGCGTTGGGTATGGGGCTGGGCCGGATGATGTGTGTTGTTCCTCGAACGCAGCCCGCCACCGCCGCATTGTGCAACGCCCTTTGGAGAGCGCCGTAGGGGCGGCTCGCGAGCCGCCCAACCACCGTCGGGCATGTCTGAATGGCTTTCCCGAAAGCCCCTGAAGGGCGTTCCCGAATAGAGCCCGGCCCATGGAGTCGGGGCGGGTGCCCTTGCCTCAGCCCAGTCTGCAACAAGGCTGCTTCCGGCCTTCCGGGGTGAAGACGATCTGCCAGAGCTGGATGCTTCTGGAGCGGAAGGCGCCGGCGCAGGATTGCAGGTAATACTCCCACATGCGCCGGAAACGCTCCCCGTACTTGTCACGCAGGCTGGGCCAGGCCTTGCGGAAGTTCTCCAGCCAGCACATCAGCGTGCGATCGTAATGCGGGCCGAGGTTGTGCCAATCCTCCATGACGAAACGGCCCTCGCTGCTTTTAGCGATCTGGGCGATGGAAGGCAGGCAGCCGTTGGGAAAGATGTACTTGCTGATCCAGGGGTCACAGTCCTCGCGGCTCTGGTTGGAGCCGATGGTGTGCAGGAGGAAGACGCCCCCGTGGTCCAGGCAGCGGGCCACGGTCTCCATGAAGGCCTCGTGGTTGCGGGGGCCGACGTGCTCGAACATGCCCACGGAGACTACCTTGTCGAAGCGTTCCCCAGGGCGGGGCAGTTCGCGGTAGTCGCACTCGCGGATCTCCACGGCCTGGCCGTCACAATGAGCGCGTGCAAAGGCGATTTGCTCCCTGGAAATGTTCACACCCACGGCCTGGCAGCCGTAGGTGCGCGCGGCGTAGTCCACCAGACCGCCCCAGCCGCAGCCGATGTCCAGGAGTCTTTCGCCGGGGGCGAGTTCCAGTTTGTTGCAGATCAGTTCGAGCTTGTTGCGTTGCGCCTGTTCCAGTTCGTCGGTATCCTTGAAATAGGCGCAACTGTATTGACGGTGAGAGTCGAGAAAGGCACCGAAAAGGTCGTTGCCCAGGTCGTAGTGTTTATTCGCCACGATGCGGCAACGCGCCACGGTCTGGAGGTTGCAGAACACGGCGGCCAGGGCCTTGAGCCGGAGTTTGAGACTGCCGATGACCCGGTTTTCGGCCTGGGAGCCCAGGAGCCTGGCGATGCATTCGTCGATGCGCTCGCAGTCCCACCAGCCGTCCATGTAGGCCTCGCCCAGGCCCAGGTTCTTGCCGGCAGCCACCCGCGGGTAGAGGCGCTCGTCGTGCACCTGAATATCCCAGGAGCTTTTCCCGTTGATTTGAATGCCGGCTTCCTCGAGTATTCTGCCAATGATCTCCTTTGCCCGTTTCATGGAACCTCCAACATGCACGTGTCTTGCCGGAGCTTTTCCGTTGGGTTGTGACACCTCTTTTCGGAAAGCCCCAGAGGGTATTCCGAGCGTTGATGGACTATAGACCCTTGTCAGGGCCACTGTAAAGGGCGAGGAAGAGGTTTCTAACAAAATGAAAAATGCAGTTGCATTCCTGACTCTTAGAGAAGGATGGAGAGAGGATGCAGTTGTTGTGGTGAAAAGTACGGTGCGGTGCGGGTGAGCGTTTTCGTACGCCGCATATTTTTTCGAACAGAAACAGCAGGTTGGCATCGTCGCGACCTTGGCACAAAAAACAATAAGGACTCCATGGTCCAGGCACTGGCGACACGTGACCATCTGGACAAGCGGCTTGCGGAACTCGAGGCCGAGACCATCAAATCTGAGCTCATAATCCGTCGCGCCCCGTTCCAGTGCTTCCAGGTGGATTATCTAACGACACGCCAGATACACCGATGCCCGGGAGAAGCCTTCCGGTGGTATATACTATTGCAGAAACAGTGTCAGGAGCGCAGCTTGGCGATGTGCAACAGCTGCTGCATGGCCGGGGAAATCTCAGGGACGGGATTGTGTGTGACGCTGGTTTGGCATGCCCCGGTATCGTTGCGCAGTATACCTGCGTTCAGGGCTTGGTGAACAGAGGTGATGAGCTGGTCCTTGCGCACCGGCTTGATGAGATAGTCCGCGGCACCGCAGGCAGCGGCGCGCTCCAGGCTCTGCCGGTTGGGCCGACCCGTGATCAATATCACCGGTATGGTGAGCCCCTTGCGGCGGAGGTTGTCGAGCAAACTGAATCCCGAGCTGCGTGGCAGGATGATGTCCACCACGGCGAGGTCGCAGCATCGCTCCACGCATTGGCGCAAGCCCTGGAAGCTGTCCACGGCCTGGACGGTTTCGAAGCCCGCGGCCTGGAGAAAAGCGGAAAAGGTGAAGCGGATGCTTTCCTCGTCGTCAACGATGAGAATACGTTTCATGGCAACATGCTGTTTATACGTGACAGAGGATTGTGATCCGTCGGTCTGGGATTTCTGTCGGTTCGCTTTGGTGCAGTGTTCCTATGCGTGGGACATGCTGTCCCGTTGGCCGCCCATTCAATAAGCATAGCAGAGGTGAACAATCACATATGCAAACCAAGATGTAAAGAAAAACTATATCCTGTGTTCCCGTAAGGATACGTTCGTAACCAGAAAAATCCAAGAAACCATGCCGGAAATAACGATAGACGCATTGCATGTAATCATTCATTCCCGGATAAGACCTGACAGTGTCAGCGACTGGACGGATTCGCCCATACGGTTACCGGCGGACCGGAAGCCGGGAATTCATTTACAGGGAAATCAGAAATGAAAGAGGACGGAGAACAACACACACTCTTGGCAGTGCCGGCTCTTCTGGTGTAGGAGATGGGGAGTGGATGCCGCAACGATTTCTCGTTGATGCGAGTTGGAGGCAGTGGAGCCGGTTGTCGTGGGCTTGGTAATCGATTGTCAACACAGGCGCGGGAATCATGGACTACATATCGCGTGAGACAGCCCTGCGTGTACGGGCGCTTGTCGTGCTGGGATTCACCTGCCCGCAGGGAAAACCACCCCCCTTGCCAGACAAAAGGGAACTACACTACAGGTATCATTGCCGGATGCTCAAGCATCATCCCGACCGGAATCCAGGGAATCCCCAGGCCCACGACGTCGCGGCGCTGCTCAACGAAGCCTATGCCCTGCTTTCGGGCAAGTCCACGGGGCACAAGGTCTTGCTGCTGGAGGACGAGGCCCTGGTGCGGGTCCTGGCGGACGCCCCTGTTTCGCCCCTGGACAATGTGCCCACCTATGAACAATGGCTTCGGGAGCAGTTCTACGACGTGACGGCCACATCGATCTGGCCCTGTTGAGAGTTGTCCGAGAGAGCGTCGCGGGTGAGTAAGTTCCGGGAACGACACTGACGCCAACATTGTCCCAGGAGTATTCATGTCACTACATCCTCTGGCCGGGAAACCGGCGCCCCATGCCATGCTGGCAAACATCCCGCGGCTGATGACGGCGTATTTCACGCAACAGCCCGACCCTGCGGATCCTGCCCAGGCCGTGAGTTTCGGCACCTCGGGCCACAGGGGCTCATCCCTGCGACGCAGCTTCAACGAGGCGCACATCCTGGCCATCACCCAAGCCGTATGCGAGTATCGGGCAGCGCGGAAGATCAGGGGCCCCCTGTTCCTGGGCATCGACACCCACGCCCTGTCCGAGGCCGCCCTGGCCACGGCCGTGGAGGTGCTGGCCGCCAACGAGGTGGAGTGTTTCATGCAGCAGGGAGGGGGCTACACCCCCACCCCTGTGATCTCCCACGCCATTCTGGTGCACAACCGCGGCCGCTTACCGGATGATCAGGGCCGTGCAGACGGCATCGTGATCACACCTTCGCACAATCCCCCGGACAACGGCGGTTTCAAGTACAATCCACCGCATGGTGGACCGGCAGGCTCCGAGGAGACCAAGGCCGTACAGGCCCGCGCCAATGAACTGCTGGCCAGGAACAACAAGGGCGTGAAGCGCATTCCCTTGACCAGGGCCCTGGCCGCGCCCACCACGCACCAGAGGGACTATATCGCCCCTTATGTGGAGGACCTGAGCGAGGTGCTGGACATGCCGTTGATCAGGGGGGGCGGGCTGCACATCGGTGTTGATCCCATGGGCGGTTCCGGCATCGAGTACTGGATGCCCATTGCCGAGCGCTACAGCCTGGATCTGGAGTTGGTGAACACCCGTGTGGACCCCACCTTTTCCTTCATCCCCTTGGACAAGGACGGCAAGATCCGCATGGATTGCTCCTCTCCCTGGGCCATGTCCGGGTTGCTGCACCTCAAGGACAAGTACGACATCGCCTTCGGCAACGACCCGGACTACGACCGGCACGGCATCGTTACCCGCCAGGGGCTGATGAATCCCAATCACTATTTGGCCGTGGCCGTATGGTACCTGTTCCAGAACAGGCCGGGCTGGCCCGCTTCCGCCGCCGTGGGCAAGACCCTGGTGACCAGTGCCATGTTGGACCGCGTGGCCAGGGACCTCAACCGCACGCTCTCGGAGGTGCCGGTGGGCTTCAAGTGGTTCGTCAGCGGTCTGTTGACCGGGGCCTGCGGCTTCGGCGGCGAGGAGAGCGCGGGGGCCTCTTTCCTGCGTAAAAACGGCTCGGTCTGGACCACGGACAAGGACGGCATCATCATGGATATCTTGGCGGCGGAGATCACCGTCAGGACGGGCAAGGACCCGGCACAGCTCTACCACGAGTTGGAGGCCCGTTTCGGCGAGTCCATTTATGAGCGGCTGGAGGCGCCGGCCTCCCCGGCGCAAAAGGCCGCCTTCGCCACCCTGACACCGGAGATGATCACCGAGAAGACCCTGGCCGGCGAGCCCATCACCCAGATCTTGACCAGGGCGCCGGGCAACAACGCCCCCATCGGCGGACTGAAAGTCCGCACCGAGAACGGTTGGTTCGCGGCGCGCCCCTCTGGCACGGAGGACGTGTACAAGATCTACACCGAAAGCTTCCGGGACCGCGCGCACCTCAAGCAGCTCCAGGAGGAAGCCAAGGCCATTGTCAGCCGTGCCTTCCGGGCCGCCGGGGCCTGATCCCTGGGGAACGAGAGGCTGGGGTGTCCGCTGTCCACGGAGCCGCGCAGACAATCTGCCTGGGCAATTGCCGGCTCTTTCACGCACGTGGGCCGCACTTCGAGGCCGAAGGGCTGCTCTGCTACCGCGGGGGGCGCATCCTGGCGCGGGGTGAAACGGCCATCCCCCACCTTTCTGGGGCGCAACGGATCGATTGTCGCGGCATGTTGCTCTTGCCCGGCTTTATCGACGCGCACGTGCACTTGGCATACTCCCCGGAAGTTCGCCGGAATAAGCATTTGCTCGAGGGCGTGACCATGCTCGGCGATGTGGGCGCCCCTCTGGAGTGTGTGCCGGTATTGCGCAGGGAGCGAGACGCCCGCGACCGGGCCACGGCGACTGCCATCTGCTCCGGACCGGTGCTCACGGCGCCCGGCGGCTATCCCACTCGGCGGCACGGTCCGGCCTATGCCATGCCCGTGGTAGGCACGGACCAGGCCGAACGAGCGGTTTCGCTGCTGCACGACTATGGGGCGCGTCTGTTGAAGCTGGTATTCGAGCCAGGGGACGGTGATCCGGTCCTGGACCAGGACACGGCCAAGGCTGCGGTGAGCCGGGCACATCGACTGGGCATGACGACCAGGACCCACATCTCCGGCATCAGGGAGTTGGAGCTGGCCCTGGCCTGCGGAGTGGACGTGGTGGAACACCTGCCCTTGCGGGGATGGGGCACGCCCCGGGGCCGTGCCCGGATCGACGGGTTGTTCCGGCGCATGGCGGACAGCGGTGTCCTGCTGGTGCCCACCCTGGATGCGCTGTCTCGCTCCATGTGGGACAACGAACCTCTTATGGAGATAATCGCCCTTTTCCATCACTGTGGGGGGCGCCTGGCCGTGGGCACGGATGCGCCGTTTTTCGGCGTCCCGCACGACGCCCCCCGTGGTGAGATGCGGCTGCTGCGTCAGGCAGGACTGACAATGGAGGAGGTCCTGCAGGCGGCCACGCTGCACGCGGCCTTGGCCTGCGGCATGGGGGACCAGGCCGGCCTCCTGGAGGCCGGATATTGGGCGGATTTACAACTGTTGGCTGACCTTCCCGAGGACCTCATTGACCTGCCCGCGCCCCTGCTGGTGGTCAAGGGGGGTGAGTTCGCGTGGGAGCCCGGCTCACTCGGCGTTGAAGATGGTCGCGCAGAAAAAGGGCATCAGCTGGGCGGGGGGTGAAAAGGGCAACTGGATCTGGGTGGAATTGCCGCTGGACCAGTACTCGCAGACCCTGCCCCAGGTGGTGAGACGGTGGTAACGGAGCCGTTCCGGAGCCAAAGACAGGGCGCACAAACGCGGATCCGGAGCCAGTCCCGAAGGGAAGTCCGGAGGCGAGGAGCTTCCCGAAGCCTGGAGGTGCATCTCCCGCGTGCACGGTTCCCAAATCGAGGCAGGGAACATGGCCTCCTCCTGGGCGTCCGCGGGAGTCAGCCAGGGAGAGAGAGCCGGCCCTATGAGCTGGGTCGTGGACAGGAGTTCGACCTCGCTGTGGAAGCGGCGGATCTTGTGGCCGCGCTCTTCCAGGAGCAGGTACCCTTCCTCTGTTTCCGCCGCCACATGCCCTGGATAGTAACGCCAACGCAACAGGTGATTGATAAGAATAAGGCTGCCTTCCGGCCGAGGCTCGGCGAGTGCGTCCATCAGGCAGACTCCGTGCGGCTCCTTGAGGTTGTTGACGCCGCGGATGACGTGCCCCCCAGGGGTGAAGACCTGCCATTCGGCCAAGCCAAAGGCCATGCCTCCCGCCGGAGAGCGGACGAGCATGCCGCAACAAAAGGCTGCGCATAGGAGTGCTGCTGACAAAGAACGATTCACGGAGCGGACGACCCTCGTGTGTTGCAGGATGGAGACGACATCCTGCCCTGTTGAAAGATCCGGCTCGGTGTTCTTGAAGTCGGCTTTGAAGAATGTCCGACGTTGCCGTGCCTTGCAAATATTCCAGTATGCGGGGAATGTATGGAAATAGCAAGAATAGCAAGGTATAGTTGCGAATGCCAACAGCGAGAAGGATTAGCGGTATTAAGTGCGGGTGCCTGTATCGGTAAGTACAATTTTTGTGGCCATTACTTCATGAATTCTCGGACTGATGCATGCCGACATATGCTTTTCGTCTGGATGCCACAATTGTCGTCCAAAGTTCCACCAGGAAGAATCTCTTGCCAAGCATTGCTGTTGCAGTAGAGGTAAACGTCATTATATCAACAAGTATATTGCAAAGACTTGCAGGACACCAGCAATATCCACGTATTAGTCTGGTCAGGGAGGTTTGTTGAGCACCTCTTTCGGTCCGACGCCCGTTGACACATTCCTTTCTGCAACATTATGAGGGCAAGGGATGGGGAAGTTCACGCAGCCAGGCATGGCTGCGACGCGTTCACGTATAACCAGGGGAGTGTCTATGCGCTTTAGACTTCTTTCAATGATTCGTGGCATGGTGTTGAGTGGCATACTGCTCATCATGGCCGGAGGGGGAGCAATGGCGGCCGAGGCCGTGGGCTGGGTGCAGGAGGTTCAGGGTACCGTGACGGTGATCGCGGCCGGTGCAGCCACACCGGCCAAGGTCGGGAGCGGGGTCAAATCCCAGGACCGCCTCAAGACCGGGCCCGCATCCAGGGTGCAGGTCATGTTCAAGGACAAGACCACACTGGCCCTGGCCGAGAACAGCGAATGCAACATCGCGGATGTGTTCATGGAAAAGGGGCAGAAACCCAGGTTCGTGGTTAAGTTGCTCAACGGTGTCATGGGGGTGTTGACGGGCGCCATCGACAAGATCAACCCAGGCGGCTTCAAGGTCGAGACACCTTTGGTGGCCTTGGGCATCAGAGGCACCGAGTTTTCCTCGGCCGTGGATCCCAACACCGAAGTCCATGGCCTGTACGCGGGCGGTCCGGTGGTCGTGAAGGCCAACACCCCGCCGCAAAAGGCCGCGGCCCCGGCATTGCAGGGCGCGCAAAAGGAAGACCTCTGCGATCAGATCAAGACCACGGTGAAGCGTCTGAATCTGGCCTACATTTCCAAGCGCGGGGCAGGAGCGCATGCCGAGGGCAAGGAGCTCAAGGTCGACGCCGATGCGTATGAAAAGCTGCTCGACACGTACCAGTGCAGGTAAGGAGGAGACGACATGAGAACCACATCCATTGTTGCCGCTGTATTCATCGCGTTCCTGGCTCTGGTTGTCGCGTTTCCCACTGCGAGGGCTGTTGCCGGCTGCCCGGTGGAGGCGGAAAAGGACAAACAACGCGCCCTGAAGGAAGTGAAGAAACTCAAGGAAATGTTGGCTGTCCTAGGAACTGACGACTCAGGAGGCTTGGCCGAGGTCGAACTCACCGAGCCTGGCACGGTGACGGACATCGCGCCTGGTACCGGAGGGTTGAGCAAGCCGCGTGCCTGGACCACGGTGGAAAAGGCGCGCTTCGACAAGGCGAGGGTGGACAAGAACCTGCCCGCGCCGGCCGGGGTATGGTAGTTCCAGCCCCGGCGCTTTGGACAAGAGAAAGGGGACTTCCGGCCGGAGGTCCCCTTTGTGCTGCGTCGCGCGGGATCAGGCTCAGCTTTCGCCAGGGGTCACCCGCATCAAATAGGACTTGTCCGGGTCCAGGTATTTCCTGGCCAGGCTGCGCAGATCTTCGGGGGTGAGTTCCCGGGCCTTGTTGATGTCCCGCACGTTGCTGTCCAGGGCCAAGCCCTGGGTGTTCAGGGTGGCGGCCTCGTTGCTGCGGCTGGCCAGGCTCTGGAGTTCCCGGTAATAGTCGCCCTGCAGCTGGTTTTTCCCCCCTTGCAGCACTGCATCCGAGAGCGGTGTCTCATGCAATTCCCGCACAACGTCCTTGAAGCCTTGCAGGGCCTGGTCGGCCTTGTCGGGCGAGGTGCCGATATAGAATGCCATGAAGCCGGTGGAAGGGCTTTGCCAGAGCATGGCGGTGACCGCGTATCCAAGACCCTGCTCATCCCTGAGCTTGTTGAAGAGCAGGCCGCCCTGACCGGCCAGGATGGCCTGCAAGAGTTTGAGACCGGCGGTATCGTCGGCACTCAGGCCGGGAGTCTCATAAATTTGCAACAAATGGGTCTGGTTGCGGTCCGGCAGATGCAGGTCCATGTCGCGCTTCTCGTTCCAGAGTGGTGCGGTGAAAGCCACCTCCGTCACGCCGTGTTCGGACGTCTCCAGTGATGCCGCCAGTTCGTGGGCCAGGGAGACGATGGCGTGCTTGTCGTAGTCGCCGCACACGGCCATGGTCCAGGGGGTGCCGCGTTGCCTGTTCCAGAAGGCGCGTACCTGCTGGGGTGTGAAGGCCAGGATCTCTTCTGGCTGCCCCAGGTGATAATAGCCGTAGGGATGCTCCCGGAACAGGAAGGGGAAGATGTGGCGGAAGGCCAGGCCCAGGGGTTGGTCCTCGCGGCCTTTGATGGCTGCCACTTGGTTTTGGCGCTCCCGCTCCACCTCTTCGGGGGCGAAAGCAGGTTGGGTGAGGACCTCCTTGAGCAGGGGCACAATCTCGTCGCTGAAGCGTGTGGGGAATTTGGCCTGGAGCATGAGGGCGTCACGGTTGGCGCTGGCGACCAGGTTGGCCGCACGGTCCGAGAGGAAGTCTTGCAGCTCGCTGGCCGAGCGTTGGAGCGTGCCTTTGGTCAGGGTGCGGGCACCCAGCTCGGCGAGGCCCTGCTCCTGTGGAGTGAGCAGCATGTCCCCGCCACGCAGGGAGAAACTGACGGATGTGTAGGGCAGGGTGGCGTCGGGCAGCAGCACCAAGGTACGCCCCTTGCCAAGCTCCAACACTTCCCTGGCGTCGGTGGATTTCAAGCCTGCGGCATCCGCGGTCTGCTCCCGCTCCTGGGTGGGCCAGACAGTGGCAATGTCCCGCGCCAAGCCGGTGCCCAGTTCTTCACCGCTTGGGGAATCCTGGCCCGGAGTGAGCAGCACGGCCGAGAAGGCCGCGGGGTGGAGGAATCCGGTCAGGGCTTCCTGGAGTTCGGCACGGTGTACGTGCCTAAGCGCGTAGAGGTAGTTTTTCTCGGAGAGATCACCTTGCTCGAAGAACTGGAAGAATCCGAGTTTCGAGGCCAACCCCGAGAGGGTCTCCTTGGTCTGGAACAGGGAATCTTCGAGGTTCAGCTTGGCGCGGTCGAGTTCCGCGTCACTGAAGGTCGCGGCCTCCAGGCCGGCGAATTCGGCGAGCAGTTCCTTCCAGAAGGTCTCGAGTTTGTCGCGGTCCAGGGTGGTATGGACGTAAAAAAGTCCGGTGCGCTCCAGAAGCAGGGAGTAGGCCGAGATGTCGTGCACAAGCTGGCGCTCGTACTTGAACTTCCGGTAGAGCCTGGAGGTCTTGTCCCCACCGAGGAGCTGGGCCAGGACTTCCAGGGCGGGGGCCCGGGCGGAGCGAAAACCGGGCAGGGGAAAGGACAGGCTCAGGTAGACCTTGTTCCAGTCTCCGGGGATCACGGAAATGCGTGGTTCGTCGCCTTGCGCCAGTCGCACGGCCTGGAGGTCGAAGGGTGCCACCGGGGGGAGATCACGGTCGTTGCGCAAAGGGCCGAAGAGCTTGACGGCTTCCTGTATGACCGTGTCCGCGTCCACGTTGCCCACGACCACGAGCAGCATGGACTGCGGCTGATAAAAGGTGGCGATGTAGTCCAGGATGTCCTGCCTGGTGAAAGCCTTGACGGTCTGTTCGTATCCAATGATGGGGCGGGCGTAAGTGGTGTCGGTCCAGGCCAGCGGTTGCATGCGATTGAAAAGCAGGGAATCGGGGCTGTCCTCGTTGCGTTTGAGTTCCTCGATCACCACCAGTTTTTCCCGTTCCAGTTCGTCCGGGTCGATGGCCGCGTTGAAGACCATGTCGTGAATGACTTCCATCCCCAGGTCCCATTTGTCGGCCGGCATGTCGGTCATGTACACGGTGTAGTCGAAGCTGGTGGCGGCGTTGAGGTATCCGCCGGCCCGCTCGATGTCCTGCGCCACCTGTCCAGGCTTGCGCTGTTCCGTACCCTTGAAGACCATGTGCTCCAGGAGGTGGCTGATACCGGCCTGTTTTGGGGATTCGAATGCCGACCCGGCGCGGACGTAAAGGCGGAGGGAAGCCAGGGGGAAGCGGTCGTCCTCCTGCACGAGAATGGTGAAGCCGTTGGGCAGCGTGACCGCTTGTTGCGAGGAAGCGGCGAGCGCTGGTGTCGAGGCCGTTTGCATGAGCAGGGCTCCTAGGATAATGAGAAGCGTGGCAAACATTGCGGGCTCCTTTTGCAGGGCGGGTCGTGTCGGGTTCTGGATGCATGGGGCTTGGATATCGCCTGATGATAACCATAAATCTCGAAATGACCAGCCCGGAGAATGTGGCCTTACACGATTGTCATTTTTTCGGCAATGCGCGCGATGCCAAGGGCGATTTTGGTGCATGGTGCCGCGGGCCGCTTGCCCCCCGTGCGTCTGTTGCGTATCATGAGTTACGTGGTGAGGTGATGTATGGATCAGGATCGGAATGGGACTGTAGTGAGTGGGAGTGCCCCTTCCGTGTGTCCGGCATCCCTGATGGTCAGGACAGTGTTTCCAGGTGGAGCGATGGATGACGCAGACGTTCGCAGGGCCCATGGAACGGCCGCACACTGACGACACCCCACAAGTGTTGGTCATCGATGACGAATCCATCAACGTGATGGTTCTCAAGGGCATGCTGCACGCCGCGGGGTTTCGCGTGCTCACGGCACTTGACGGCCCCACGGGCAGGGCCATGGCCAGGGAGTCCAAGCCCGGGATCATCCTCCTGGACATCATGATGCCGGGGGAAAACGGCTTCGACACGTGCAGGCTCCTGCAGCTGGATCCGGAAACCACCGACATCCCCATCATCTTCATTTCGGCCCTGAGCGACGTTGAAAACAAGGTCCGAGGCCTGGAACTGGGCGCCGTGGACTACATCACCAAGCCCTTTGAAAAGGCCGAGGTCATGGCGCGCATCCGGCTGCACCTCAAGCTCAGGCTGGCGCATCGGGCCGTCATCGAGGGCCAGGCAGCCAAGCTCAGGCAGATCACCGAGGCGCAGCAGAGCATCCTGGTGCGACCCGAAGACGTGCCCGAGGCCAGGTTCGCCATCGAATACGTGCCCGTGTTGGAAGCAGGGGGAGATTTCTACGATGTCTTCCCGGTAAGCGCCAGAAGCTACTGCTATTTCGTGGCGGATATCAGCGGCCACGATCTGGGCGCCTCATTCGTCACCTCCTCGCTCAAGGCCTTGATCCGCCAGAACTCCGGGCCTCTCTACACCCCCACGGAGACGATGAAGAACATCAATTCCGTGCTCAAGACCATCCTCCAGGACGGCAAGTACATCACGGCCCAGGCCTGTTACGTGCAGCGTGGTTTCTCGCAGGTCACGGTGGTCAACGCCGGCCATCCCCCCGCCATCTTCGTGGACGCGGACGGTTCTGCCCGGTTTCTGCACCCGGAAGGCGACATCCTCGGCGCATTCGAAAACGTTTGCCTGGAGCCCATGACCAGCCGCGTGAACAAGGGAGATCGCATCTTCATGTTCACCGACGGGCTTACGGAGCGTTTCGCGCAGAACAGACAGGCCAGGGGCGATGGCGAGTCCATGCTGCTCGATGTCTGCGCGTCGTGCGGGCATCTGCCACTCGATCGCGCGGTGCCCGAGATAGTCCAACGAATAGTACCTGGACTGCAAGGTCAGGAAGACGATATTGTCCTGTTGGGAATCGAGGTCTGACAGTGTTTTCCGTGACCAGATCGGCGAATGGCATCGCGTGTCGCATGTCCGCGGAACTCGCCAACATCGATCTGGCCAGTGAAGAAACCAAAAAGTTGTTGCAGCTGCACTCCCTGGACGGCTGCGCCTTTGCCGTACTCCTGGTCATGCGTGAAGCGCTTTCCAACGCAGTGATCCATGGATCAAGGGTAAATGCCGACAAGACCGTGGACTATGCCTTGGAGCTGCGTGATGCTACAATCACGTTGCGGGTGCGGGACGAGGGAGAGGGCTTTCCCTGGCGGGACAGGGGCTCCCGGACTCCGGAGCCCGATTCCACCAGTGGGCGCGGCATGTTAATCATGCGTCAGTACTTCGACGAGGTTGCATACAATGAGCGGGGCAATGCCATCGTACTTAAAAAGCACATCCAAAAGGGGGCGTGCATGCGTGATATTCAGAATGCCGGCAGTACGGCCGTGATCAAGCCCGGCCGCGACATTGTCTCTTCCATGGCCAACGAGTTCAAAACGGAACTCAAGGGGCTCGTGGATCAGGGTATCCAGGAACTGACCATGGATCTCGAAGGGGTGGAGATGATCGACTCCATTGGCATGGGGCTGCTCATCGCCGCCCACAACTCCCTGGTCAAGGCCGGGGGAAAACTGCGGGTGGTCAACCCTTCCCAGGACATTCTGGGACTGATGCGCACCATGCGCCTGGACAAACATTTTGAGGTCGTCGCTTGACCCACGGGGGGCTTGCAATGGAAGACAATGTGTTGTTCATGTTTCTCGAGGAAACTCGGGAACATCTCGCCGACATAGAGACTGACCTTCTGGACATTGAAGAGGCGGGGCCTGACTTCGATCCGGAACTCGTCAACAAGGTCTTCCGTACCGCGCACTCCATCAAGGGCAGCGCCGCCTTCCTCAACCTCGAGAACATCCGCGACCTCTCGCACAAGATCGAAAACGTGCTGGACATGGTCCGCAACCGGGAGATCGTACCCACCTCCGATGTCGTCAACGTCATCCTCGCGGCCTTCGACAAGCTCGGAGAACTCGTGGAAGACATCCAGAACAGCGATCAGATGGATATTTCCGGGCACGTCGAGTCGCTGCGGCATTTGGTCACCGCCCACCTCCCCAAGGAGCAGCAGACACTGGTCACCAGCACCAGACCACTGGGACTTCCAGGCGGGGGGACGATCTTCAATGTCTCCGAACACGACCTAAGGCAATCCCGCAAGGGCGGAAATTTCATCTATCTGGTGGAGTACGATCTCATCCACGACGTGCACAAGCAAGGCAAGACACCCCTCGACCTGATGCGCTTTCTGGAAAAGAGCGGCCTGATACTGGACTGCAGGATGGACATCTCCCAGATGGGGGACCTGGACCAGGAACTCTCCAACCGCATCCCCTTTTTCATACTGTATGCCACCATTCTCGAGCCTGACTTGGTCAGGGCCATCTTTCAGGTGGAGCAGAAATACATCCACATCATCGAGGAGCAGGACGGCGCCAGCACCTCGCCGGTGGAATGCGCGGCGGAGCCGCCCCTTCCCCGCCTTGGCAAGCCGGTGGACCAACAGAGCCTGGACGAACTGGAACGCCAGTTGAACGAGGCCATGGCAGGCAGCAGGTCCGAGGCCGCAACCATATCGCCGCCGCGACCGCATCCTTCCCTCACGGCGGCGCTCAAGAACAGGGGCGCGCCTGAACCCGAACAGTCAGAACAATCGAATCCAGAGACCGAGCCGCCAGGGAGCGCCTTTACCGAGGAGGTCCGCGGCTTTCAGATCTCCGGAACCGCCGAGCACGCCACGTTGCACTTCACTGGCCAGGCCACCATCGAGCGCGGCGCGGACATGAAAGAGGCTCTTCTGCGCGGCCTGGACAGGACCAGGACGCTCACGGTGGATCTCAGCAGCGTGGAACAGGCGGATGTGGCGCTGTTGCAGTTGCTCATCGCGGCCAAACGCTCGGCCAAGGTCAAGGGGCATGCGTTGGACATCGCTCCGGGGATTGCCGAACCCGTTGCCCTAGCTGCCAGAAGGGCGGGGCTCGGCGCCGGGTTGGAGCCTGCCTTGGCCAGGTTTCTCTGAGGAATGGCGGCAGTATTCCTGAAGATTCTTTCAACGCCGCGGTGCGGCAAGGTCCGGTGCATGCGCCCATGATGGATTCGGAAATTGGAAAGCAGATTCGCGAAGAGGCCTCCGAACTCTTGACCGAAATGGAGGCGGCACTCCTGGAGTTGGAGAACAACCCTCTGGATTCCAGTCTGATCAACCGGGTGTTCCGCGCCATGCATACCATCAAGGGCGCGGCCAACATGTTCGGCCTCAACGAGGTGGCGGGCCTGACCCACGAGGTGGAGACCGTCTTTGACAAGGTCAGGGGAGGTGCGTTCGCGTGCAGCAGGGAGCTGCTTGATTTCGGGTTCAAGGCCAGGGACCTGATCTGGGAACTCATCGAATCCCCGGAGGCGGTGGACGCCGCGGCGGTGGAAACGGTCAAGGCCGGACTCAGGGCACTTGCCTGCGGCGATTTGGAAACACGGCCTCTTGCGACGACGCCCCCTTCCGTGCAGCCTGAAGCCGCCGTGCCTCGGCAGGAAACGCCAACAACCGCGGAATCATCCGCACCGGTGGCCTATGCCGTGACCTTCAAGCCCACGGGCGTCGACGCCCTGGTGCACGCGGACCCCCTGGGCATCCTGGACGGACTGCGCGAACTCGGGGAGTGTCACGTGGCGATCCATGGACGGGATGTTCCCGAGTTGGAGCGGTTGGAACCGGAATCCTGCGCCCTGAGGTGGGAAGTCCTCGTGATCACGGACAAGGGTGAGAATACTCTGCGTGACGTGTTCATCTTCGTGGAGGACGTCAGCGAATTGCGTATCGAGCAGGTGGCCGACCCAGAGGCTTGGCGCATGGAACGTGATCTGGGACGGGACGATGTGACGCCGTTGTCCGTGCCCGAACTCGCGGAGCCGACCGCCCTCGGGGCAGGGGAGGCGGTGCGGGTCAGAGAAAAACAGGTCGCCGCGTCTCCTGAACCAGAGGACCGGCCGGTGATTAATCCCGACCAGTGGGGCGAGGGGCCAACATCCATTCCCTCCGTCCAGGCAGGGCAAGGACCTGTCGGGCCGGCTGCTGGGAGTCCGCTTCCTGTGCCCAAGGCCGCGGAGCAGACCTGCCGCGCCGGAGGGACACCCAAACGCGAGGCACATTCCAGCGTGCGCGTGGACGCCTTCAAGCTCGACGACATGGTGGCCCTGGTGGGCGAGTTGGTCATTGCACAGGCCAAGCTCAGCCAACTGGCGAGCACCATCGCTGAACCAAGCCTGCAGAGCGTGGCAGAGGAGATCGAGCTGTTGAGCGGCTCCCTGCGTGACAGAACCCTGAGCATGCGCATGCTGCCCATCGGCACCACCTTTGACCGCTTTCGGCGCTTGGTCCGCGATCTGTCCCATGAGTTGGGCAAGGAAATCGAACTCGTCACCCAGGGAGCGGAGACAGAGCTGGACAAGACCGTCATCGAGCAGTTGGGAGACCCCTTGGTGCACCTGCTGCGCAACAGCATCGACCACGGCATCGAATCCCCGGCCGAGCGCGAGGCCGCGGGCAAGCCCCGCAAGGGAACCCTGGTGCTTTCGGCCGAGCACTCCGGGGGGCACGTGCTGATCCGTATCTTCGACAACGGCAAGGGCCTGGACCGCTCCAAACTGGCGGCCAAGGGCGTGGAGCGGGGGCTGATCACGGATCCTGACTCCATGTCCGACAAGGATGTCTTCAACCTCGTTTTTCATCCCGGTTTTTCCACGGCGGAGAAGGTCACCAACGTCTCGGGCCGTGGCGTGGGCATGGATGTGGTCAAACGCGGCATCGAATCCCTGCGCGGCAGCGTGGACATCGACAGCACCAAGGGCGTGGGCACCACGGTCACGGTGAAATTGCCCCTTACCCTGGCCATTATCGAAGGCTTGCAGGTGCGGGTGGGACCCGAGTTCTTCGTCATCCCTCTTGCCGCGGTGCAGGAGTGCGTCGAGCTGACGGCGGAGGAGCGCGGCTCTGCCAACGGCGACGGCAAACGCATCATCAACCTGCGCAACGAGATCGTGCCATATATCCGTCTCAGGGAGTGGTTCGACGTGCCGGGGGAAAACCCGGAGATCGAACAGATCATTATCGCCGGCGACGACAGCCAACGCACCGGCATCGTGGTGGACGAGGTCATCGGGCAGCAGCAGACCGTGATCAAGACTCTGGGCAAGGTCTTCCGAAACGTGGAGGAGTTCTCCGGCGCTACCATCAAGGGCGATGGCACCATGGCCCTGATCCTGGACGTGCCCAACCTGGTGCGCAAGGTGATGAAGCACTGCGCCGAGGCCGAGGTTGCAAGGGCCTGAGGCCAGTCAATGCCCCACCATCGACCTGTGACACCGTCACCGGTACCAATATCAGGACGGGAGCGCTCCGGGCCGTTGGGGGGCGGGAAACAGCTGGCGGAGCTTTTCCAGCCGCAGCAGGCAGAGATCGATGTCGGGTAGCACGAGTTGGCACATCTTCAGGGGGCTGAGGTAGGACTCGCGCCAGTCCATGAGCAGGTGGACGGCCACCGCCCCATTGGGGGCCCGGGTCTCCTCCATGCCGGCGAACAGGGGACGGATGTCGTGGCGGCGTGGTCCCTTCTTGGTCTCCCGCTCCCAGATCAGGCTGTCCCTGCCAGCGAAGTCATGCCAGGCTTGGACAAAAGCCTCTTCATCCCCTCCCAGCAGGCTGAGCAGATACTCTTCGGCGCAGGACTGCTGTTGGCGCCCCTGCATGGGGAGTTCCTCCGCCTCCAGACACTCTAGGCCCTTGGGCAACGCTGGTTGCAGCAGTTCGCAGAGCGTGGCGGCATCCTGTGGCTCGCGCAGGAACATGTCCAGGTATTCGCAGCGGCTATGCACGCCCACGGGCAGGGCGCGGCAAAACGAAAGCAGCGGCAGGGGGTGATAGCCCTGGGAAAAGCTCAGGGGCAGGCCGCCCCTGCGCAGGGCGCGCTCGAAGATGTCCTGGAGTTCCAACTGGCTGAGATAGGCGGCCGGCCCCTGTTTGGCGTACCACAGCCGTAGGTGCGCGGCCTTGGCGTGCAGGTTGCGCTGCTCCACCGAGGGGCGCGGTGGTGTCTGTACGGTATCGTGTGTTACAGGTATTGACTGCCGGGCTTGGTCTCGGGCGCCGAGGTTGCAGACCGGGGCGATGTCCATGAGTTCTGCTTGGCGCGTGAGGTTGGAGCTGCGCCCCTGGTGGTTGCAGACGCCGCAGTTGCGGCAGGTGTCGTAGCGGCAGTCCGGCGTGAGCTTCGCTTCCAGAGCGCGTCGGCGTTCGGTGAGCAGAAAGCGCTTGTCCACGCCGCAGTCGAGATGCTCCCAGGGCAAGGCGGCGTCCAGGGGGCGTTCGGCCAGGAACCGATCCTGGGCCTCCTGGCCGAAACCGCACCCCTCCAGCACCTGGCGCCAGATATCGATGTCGAGGTGGTCGTTCCAGGAACTGAACAGAGCGCCCCGTTGCCAGGCTCGTTCCACGACATCGGCCAGTTCGCGGCCGGCGCGGGAAAAGATGCCCTCCAGCCAGCTCATTTCCGGGATGTGCCAGCGCAGGTTCAGGCGCTTGTCCTTGCGGAACAGCTCCTTGAGGAAGGCGATGCGCTCCCGTGTCTCTTCCAGGCCGATCTGGCGCTCCCACTGGAACGGGGTGTGGGGTTTGGGTACAAAGGGTGAGATGGCGGCCGTGATCTGGAGTCGGCCTTTGCCGACACCCGCGTTTCTGGCCGCCTCGGCCACCTTGCGGCAGAGGTCGAAGATGGCCTGGAGGTCTTCGCGGGTCTCGCTCGGCAGGCCGATCATGAAGTAGAGCTTGAGACCGCGCCAGCCGTTGGCGAAGAGTAGGGCCGCATGGCGCAGCAGTTCCTCCTCTTGGATGCCCTTGTTGATGACGTCGCGCAGCCGCTGGCTGCCTGCCTCGGGCGCCAGGGTGGCGCCGGTGCGACGGATGGAGGCGATCTGCTCCATGATCTCCGGTCCCACCGATCCCACGCGCAGGGAGGGCAGGGACACCGAGACCTGCTCGGCGCGGCAGCGGGCTATGCTCTGGGAAAACAATCCGGACAGGGCCGAGAAGTCCCCGGCGCTCAGGGAGAGGAAGGACAGCTCCCCATAGCCGCTCTGGGTGAGCCCCTGTTGCAGGATCTCGTCCAGCCGGCCCAGACTGCGCTCTCGCACGGGGCGGTAGACCATGCCGGCATGGCAAAAGCGGCAGCCGCGGGTACACCCCCGGGCGATCTCGATGGTATAGCGGTTGTGCACGGCACCGAAAGGTTGCGGCGGGCGTGGGGGGTAAGGCAGGGCGTCCAGCTCCGGTACCAGGCGCTTTTCCACCCGAGGGTAGTCTTCGAGCACGGGCTTGGGGCCTCGAGCGGTGACTTCGAAGAGCGACGGTATATAGACTCCAGGGATGTGCCGGAGTCCGGCCAGGAGTTCATGCAGCGGGAGGTCGGCCTCGCGCCCCGCGACAATGCGTTCCAGAAGTTCGGGCAGGATCTCCTCGCCGTCGCCCAGGACCATGAGATCCATGAACGGCGCCAGGGGCTCGGCATTGAAGGCGCAGCCGCCGCCGGCCATGACCACCGGCCAGGAACCCGGCAGAGCCTGCAACCGCTCCTCCGCGCGCAGGGGGATGTCCGCCAGATCCAGCATATACAGGACGTTGGTGTAGCACAGCTCGTGGGTGATGTGGAAACCCAGGGCGTCGAGCCTGGCCAGGGGCGTGTCCGACTCCATGGTGCACAGCGGGGCACTCCGCTCCTTGAGCAGTGCCCCTGTTTCCAGGCCAGGCGCAAAGACCCGTTCCGCCCAGAGATGGGGGTGGCGGTTCACGGCGTGATAGAGCAGGGCCTGTCCCGTGTAGGACATGCCGACCTCGTACAGATCCGGGAAGGCCAAGCCGATGCGGCAGCGGACAGCGTTCGGGTCCTTGTGGACGCTCCCGGGCTCGCAGCCGAGATAATGGCTGGGTTTGGGCAGCAGAGGCAGCAGTTCGCGCATGGATGGGGTGCGGGGCTCGGGGGCGATGTGTGTGCCGGAAGCCGGTGGCCGGCTCCCGGCGTGACAGTCATTCGGGGGGAACTCTATTTTTTCAGCAGGTCCGAGATGCTCGGCCCTCTGCCGCCTCTTCCACCGCCAAGTGTCAGGTTGCGCAGGTTGCCGGGTGTGGAGAGGGTCAGGTTGGTGGTGGCTTCGAGGTACTTGGTCTTCAACTCTTCCGGCATGCTTTTATATTCGTAGAGCACGTGATCCAGGGAGATTGCACCGCTCATTTCCTGCTCAAAGGGGTACCCAAAAGGAAGGAGTAGCATCTGTGCACCATGCTCGGTGGGAATGGTCTGCAACAAGGCGACGTCCTTGATCTTGTGTTCCTCTTCAGAGTATTTTCCAACAATGATTTCGCCGTTTATCAATTTCATCAGTCTGACGTCATAAGCCATGAGAATCTCCTTGGTGTTCATTCGCACTCCAAGCATCCTGCCGCGTGCGTTGGGAATGAGTTAGGTGTTGCGCCCACTTCTGTCAAGGGCGCTGCTGTGCATTGTCCCTGGTCCTGCCCAGTTCCAGGGGTTTTCGCAGCAAGCGGGGCAGGAACATACCCAGAAACATGACCGCGCCCAATGTTGAGAAACCCAGCCCAAAACTCTTCATGTCGCCCATGGCGCCCAGTCCGATGGGAATGAACCCCATCCCGACAACGATACCCAGGGGCACGATCAGGGAGATGGCCACGCTGCCCTCGTCTTTGGGAAAGATCAGGGAGATGCAGGCGAATCCAGCGGTGAAGAAACAGGCCGCGGAAAGCGGCTGCAACAACACCATCGCCGTGAGCCAGTGCCCGTGGGCCAACCCCATGAGTACGGTGCTGGTTCCTGTAACGAGCAGGTAGAAATAAATGGTGCGGATGGGACCAAGCCTGTCCACGGCCCAACCAGCGGCAAAAGCGGCCAGGGGGCAGGCGAGACGGGACATGGCGAGGAGTTGGTTGGCCCACTCGGGTGACAGGCCACGATCATCCACCAGGAACAACGGCAACATGCTGTAGGGGCCCATGCTCGCGCCCACGCCCAGGCTGAAAAGCAGGCTCAGGGACCAGAACGCGGGCATGCGTGCAAAGGTGCGCATCATGCCGATATTTGGTTTTTTACCTTTGAACCGGCCTCCTTTGCCAAAGACATGGAAGAGTCCCGACATGATCAGGCAAGCCACGCCGAGCATCCCTAGAATACCGCGCCAAGTGGTGTGTGGCAGCAGCCAGGCAACCAGCAGCGGCGCCAGGAACAGGCTGAGGTTGGGCGCCAGCTCATGCACGGCGATGGTCTTGCCGTAATCCTTGGCCTGTACGAGGCTGGTCAGGGCGGCCATGCCCGAAGGCAGGTAGATGCCGCCGCTGACTCCGAAAAAGAACAGGGCGAACTGCAAGCTCAAGTCACTTTTGGCTAGCGAGACCAGGAGCAGCCCAAGACCCATCCAGTACCCGGCAAGGGCCACACAATGCCGATGGTTGAGACGGCTGGAGATGTAGCCCGAGCCCACCAGGGCCAGACTGTAGCCCAAGGATACCATCAGGAACAGGCTCCCGGCCTGGGCGTGACGCAGGTGCAATTCAGCCTCTATGGCCAGCATGAGTGGCGAAAAAATGGCCCGGGCCAGAAAATTGAACAGGAAGATGCCGGTGATGAACATAAGCCAGGGCAACGCCTGACGAAAAGGCATGGATGCGCCGTGTCGCGACATGGATTCAATCGGCTTTCTTTGGGAAGCGTGGGGGGCGTGCCTTGCCTCGCGGGGCGACGCGGCGGATACGCCGGACCGGGATGCGGGACTCCTTGACCAGGCTTTGATCTTTGTCGTGGAGGTATTGCTGGAATTCCTCTTCGTAGATCAGGAGCATGATCATGGCAAAGCCGATGATCAGGGGGCCGTAAAGCAGACCTGCCAGTCCGAACAACTGCACGCCTCCGAGAATGGCCATGAAGATCCAGAACGGCGACATACCTGCCGAGCCGCGCATGAGAAAGGGCCTGAGAAAGTTGTCGATGGAGCCGACCACCACGGCGCTCCACAATGCGAAAAATATGGCGGATTTCCAGTGCCCGATGAGCAGCAGATAGCCGGTGGCTGGAACCCAGACCAAGGCCGTGCCCACCACCGGCACCAGGGAGGTGAACGCCAGCATGGTGCCCCAGAACAGACCAGGAATCCCGACAATGGCCATGCCCACACCACCGACGATGCCCTGCAGCACGGCCGTGAGTAGGCTGCCCATGAGCACGGAGCGTGAAACCCCGGAGATCTTGGCGAAGATGCGGTTCTCCTGCTCCTCGCGCAGGGGCGAGAGATGCTTGATCCGCGTAATCATGCTCTCGCCGTCGCGCAACAGGTAGAAGACAATGAAGATCATGATGAAGAAGCTGGTCAGCAGCAAGGCCAAATTGCCGAGCATGCCGGCGCCGTGACGCAGAAAATACTCGCTGAGGATCTTGGCCAGCGCCACGGCCTGGGATTGCAGGTCGAGATCGTCCAGTTTGACGAAAGGAAGTTTCTCGGAAATCCAGCCCAGGGACTGATCGATGGAGGGATGCCGCAGCAGGTTGGAAAGCTTGTCCGAGGTGGCCCAGTCCCGGACCGTGGTGCTGAGTTGGATACCCTGGTCCACCAGGGCCGTGATGAAGACGAACACCGGCAGAATGATGACCAGGGTGATCACCCCCACCATGCCCAGGCTGATCAGACTCTTGCTCCAGCGCGGAAAGCGTTTGAGGACGCGGCGCTGCAAGGGGTGGAACAGGCCGGCCAGTACGATGGCCAGGATAATGGGATTGATGAACGGCTGTAGCAGTCTGAAGGCCAGGAATAGTGCGCCGAGCAGGATGAGCAACAGGAAGGGGCGGATGATGACGTTGACCTGTGCCGAATTGTTACGCTGGGTCATGGCTGTGGCTGGTTGTGGGGTCGCTGGTGACTGATTTCGACTGGGTGGCCGGAGGCATGGTGCCCGGTGCGTTGCCCTGCATGGTGGTACGGTGATTCTGGCCGGGAAGCAACCGATTTTTTGTTTTCCGTGTTGATTGCCTGGAAGGGCATTATATTGTAACAGTATTATTTTAGAAAAACCGTGATACACGAGCAGCCCCGGTGGCTGCCGTGGCGCAAACGAGGCCCAGATGCAGGACAAGAAGACAATCAGTTTTTTCCCAGGCACCTGCAAGGGGTGTCAGGCCTGTGTGGAACTGCTTCCCGAGTGTTTCGGATGGGACGAGGATTTGCAGCGTCCCTATCTGCTGAAGGAACGTGCGGAAGAGGAGCGCATACGGGAGTGCATGGCCTACTGCCCCGAGGACTGCATCGAAATCGAGGAAGAGTAGCTGCCGACAACGCTCGTCTTCATTCAGTCCGCGCGGTAAGAGCCTGCCGCCCAGCGAAAATGTGAAAGGGTTGGCCAATAGGTTGTGCCAACCCTGTATGAGCAGTCAGGACGGACATCCTTCCCCCGCACGGGGTCATTCTATCCACTTGCCGTTGGCGAACCGGAAAATCTCGGTGATCCTGAGCCGGCGCGCCACGTCGAACTTGCCGGCCAGGGCCTGCTCCGGTGTATCACCCACTGATTCGTAGGAAAACTCCTGGTAGCGCATGAGCCCGACAAAGGGCGTGTGGTCGTAGGGTTTTTCCTTGATCCAGAGTTCCAGGGATTTCTTGTCGATGTCGGTGTAGCGGGCCACGAACTTGCCACCTTCGTTGGCCACCTCGATGTTGTTCCTGTTGTGGATGTAGGATCCCGAGACCTTGTCCACCCAGTAGGAAGCGAAATCCTTGAAGGTCGAGATGGCTTGGTCGACCAAGGGATTGATCGGTGTGTCGGCATTTAGGGGGTGGACCTCGACGTCACGGATTTTTACTGGTTCGGCCGGCTTGGGTGCTTGCTGCAAGGAAATTTCAGGCAGGTCCTGGGTGGGCTGCGCAAGTACGGGCTTTTCCGGCTCCACTGCCTTTGGGGGCTCGGGCTTTTTGGGCGGCTCGGGGCTGGGGGCAGGTTCCTTTTTGGCCGGAGCTTCAGCGCCGAGATCCAACCCAAGATCAGCAGGTGTTGCCGCTGGTTTTGGTTCTGGGGCCGGAGGAGGAGGCACGGCCGGTTTCTCGGCCACGTGAGGCGTCGCGGGCACGGGCTCGGGAGTCGGGGGGGGTGGAGTCACGCCGAATTCAGGAGTGGGAGCCGGTTGCGCGGGCTGTGGCTGGGGTACGCCGAACACGGTGGAAACCGCGTCGCCGGGTTTGGCCACCTGGGGCGTGGGTGGAAAGTTGCGACTCTTGGCGGTTTCTCCGGGCAAGAGCTCAGGCAGGACAATGCCCGTGACAGGTTCGGGCTCTGTCTCCACAATGGCCGTGACCACGAGTGGAAGCTCTGGAGTCTGTACAGTGGCGTTAGCCTGATCCGTGGCGTTGAGGGCTTCTGCTGTAAAGACCTGAGGCAGGCTCTCGCTGGGAGCGGTCATGTTGGCATCTTCCTGAGTCCCGGCGGGTATTCCTGGCGCTTCAAGGGGCGGAGCAGTCTCCGGCAAGACCGGAGCGGAGTCCGGCGCGTCCGGTGTTGCCTCGGCCGGAGAAACAGAGGCCGCATCTCCGGCAGGCTGTGTGATTGCTGTGTCGCCCTTTGCACCGGAATCGGGTGCTGCTTGTTCGGTCGCGGTATCCTGCGTGGCTTGCGGTTTGTCGTTGTCGCCGGAAGGACATCCACCGAGGGCAAGGACCAGGACAAGGAGCAGGTTCAGACAAATTTTTTTCATGATTTTGTACCGTTGTGAATAAAAATCCCGGCGGCGCGGGGCCGCGCCGCCGGGAATATGGTACTACATCAGAGGCTCGGTAACAACCGTTGCTTAGTCACCGACAACGCGGATTTCAACGCGGCGGTTAAGCTTGCGGCTGGCTTCGGTGCTGTTGTCATGCGCGGGGCGCAGTTCGCCGTAGCCGATGGTCTGCAGCTTGCAAGCGCTGTTGGCGCCGTTGGCGATCAGCCAGTCGTAGACGGACTGAGCGCGCTTCTCGGACAGGCGCTGGTTGTAGGGGATGGAGCCCAGGGAGCAGGTGTGACCTTCGATCAGGTAGCAGCACTCGTTGTCGTTGATGATGGTCACGGCTTCCTCGAGCAGGGGCACCATGTCGTCACGGATGTTCCACTTGGCCAAGTCGAAGTGGATGGTGCGGAAGGAGATCATGTCGCCTTCGCAGGCGGCGATGAGGTCGTAGCCGACACACTTGATGAAGTCTTCGACAGCGGTGCCGTTGGCGAGCATGCGGGTGCCGTCGTACATCGGGCAGGAGCAGTCGCTCAGGGCGGCGATGGCATCCAGGATGCTCTGGCCGTACTTGTCATCGGCGAAGCTGATGATGTGGAAGCAAACGTTGGGGTAGCTGGCGTAGATGGCACGAGCCTGCTCGATGGGATCGATGCCTTCGTTGTGCACGCCGTCAGACAGCATGATGATGGCGGTTTTGCCGCTCAGGGTGTCCAGAACCGGGCGCAGGTCCATGATGCCGTAGCCCATGGGGGTCTTGCGCTGGAACACGGAGTACTTGGTTGCGATCTTGCCGATGCCGGCGGCGACGGCGGCCTGGTCATAGGGGGCCACTGCAGCCATCTCGGCGAACGGGGCGAAGGTGTACACGCCAACATTGTAGCCCAGGGCCGGCAGCTTCTCGTTGAGGGCGTACAGCAGGTTTTTGGACATTGCGATCTTCTTCGAGGCGTAGGTCTTGTGACCCATGGCCATGGACCCGGAGTAGTCCTGGAAGAAGAGGATGTTGTCCACCTTGGGGATCATTTTCATCTTCTTGGCCTGGGCGGGAACGGCAATCAGCATCGCCAACAGGACCAAGAGGGCCAGTTTGCCAATAGTTCTCATACCAATGCGCTTCATACCAAACACCTCCACATGTTGTTTACCGGATCTTCCCCGGCCTTGACGGCATGGCCGTCAAAAGACCATTCCACTAGCCCAATGCAATTGAAGCTGACATCCAGATTACCCCCATTCCGTACGAATGTAAACAGCCGGACGGAATTTTGCCCGGGGGAGGACGCCTTGTTTCGACACGGTCGGCAACCCGGCGACCTTTCTGTCTGTTGATTTCAATATACACACCAGAAAAAAAATGAAAAGGCTTTTTTCGTGTCCATGGGAAAAAAACCCTTCGGGACGTTCTGTGTTACGGTGAACGGCCAGGAAAGGTGTCGTGGCGCCATGAACCGACGAGCGGTGGCCCCTTGTCGCGTCGATGGACAGCCTAGGTTCCCCAGCCGGCGGAGCGGTTCATGGTTCGGACGGCTCGGAAAGCAGTGCGGCGGCCAGGGCTTCGTCCAGGGTGGGGTGCGCGAAGACGAACGACGCCGCGCGCTCCAGGTCCCACCCCTGCTCCACTATCATTGACGCTGCCGTGCTCAGGTGCGAGACGCCGTGTCCCACCGCCACGATACCGCGCACGCGCCCTTCCTGCCAGAGAACCTTGACGAATCCCTGGCTCACGCCGTGGGACTGGGCGATGGCGTTGGCCGCGAGCATGCTCCGGGACTGGAGCACCGGACCCTTGGCCTGCAAATCGGCCAGGGAGGCGCCTGAGCGCATGACCTCGTGGCTGCCGTAAATGCAGGAGGGCATGGGGCCGGGGTTGTAGCCGCCGGCTTCCTTGCCCGCGGCGTGACGCGCGGCGTAACGCCCCTGGTTTGCGGCGGCGTGGGCAAGCAGGGTACGGCCGTTGCAGTCGCCGATGGCATATATCCGTGGTGCTGCCTGGAGATCGTCGTTGGTGACGATCCAGCCTCTAGGGGCGGTAACGGCACCCACCGCATCGAGCCCCAGGTCCTGGCTGTTGGGCAACCGCCCCACTGCCACCAGGGCCTTTTCGGCCTGGATAGTCCTGCCATCGGCAAAGGTCAGGACGGCCCGCCCCCCGTCGGTGCGCAGGTCCTGAACGCCGCGCCCCAGGTGCAGGTCCCAGCCTGCGCGTTTGAGCATCTTGCCCAGGGTCTGCCCCACTTCTGGATCCTCGGCCGGTGCCACGCGGTCCATGGCCTCCACCAGGGTGATGCGGGCGCCCAGGCGCTGGAAGAACTCGCCGAGTTCCAGCCCGATGGCGCCAGCGCCGACGAGCAGCAGACTCTGTGGCACCTGCTCCTGATCCAGCAGTTGGTTGGAGTCGAGCACAGCCTCACCGTCCGCCTCCAGACCAGGGAAGAAGGCGGGGTGGGAGCCCGTGGCCAAAATCAGGTGCTCGAAGGCCAGGGTGATGGGCGTGGCGTCGTTTTCAGGGGCCACTTCCAGGCTGCCCGGCGCCAGGATGCGGCCGCGCCCCCTGAGGAGTGTGACGCCGGCCGTGGAAAGTTCCTTTTCCAGGGCCTTGTGCGTGCCGCCGAGCAGGCGGCGTTTGCGTTCCTGGAGCGCCGGCAGGGAGAATGCGCGGTGCAGGTCGGCGATACCCGCGGGATCCACGAGCTTGAGCCGGGCCTGGGCTTCCAGTTCGGGCAGGGCCGCGGTGGCGCCGAGAAAGAGCTTGGTGGGGATGCACCCCCAGTTGAGGCAGGTGCCCCCAAGGGGGCCGGACTGCACCATGGTCACGGACAGCCCCAGGGTCGCGGCTTCCATGGCCGCGGCATGGCCGCCGGGCCCGCCCCCGAGAATGATCAGCTCAGAGGTCATCCGTGAGCACCATGTCCCTGGCAGCCTTGGTTTCGTCGAGTCGGCCCACGGGAGTGGACAGGGGCGCCTGTCGTATGGCCTCGGGGTCCTGCCCGGCCAGGCGCAGAATCTCGGTGAGGTCGTCCACGAACCGGTCCAGGGTCTCCTTGCTTTCGGTCTCCGTGGGCTCGAACATCAGGCATTCCTTGACGATGAGCGGGAAGTACACCGTGGGTGCGTGGTGCCCCTTGTCCAGCAAGGCCTTGGCGATATCCAGGGCGCGGACCCCATCCTGGGCCTGCCCGGCGGCCGAGGCCACGAACTCGTGCATACAGGTGCGGTTGTAGGGGATCTCCAGGACATCTTCGAGGCGTTTGCGCATGTAGTTGGCGTTGAGCACGGCCAGTTCGGACACGCGGAGCAGGCCCTCGCGCCCCAGTCGGAGAATGTAGGCGTAGGCCTTGAGCAGCACGCCGAAGTTTCCGTAGAAGGGCGCCATGTAACCGATGGACTTGGGATAGTCGTAGTCCAGGAAGAACTGCCCGTCGCGCAGTTTGACCACACGGGAGATGGGCAGGAAGGGCTCGAGCCTGGGGCTGACGCCCACCGGCCCGGCGCCGGGACCGCCCCCGCCGTGGGGGGTGCCGAAGGTCTTGTGCAGGTTGAGGTGGACCACGTCGAAACCCACGTCGCCCACGCGCAGCTTGCCCAGGATGGCGTTGAGGTTGGCGCCGTCGTAGTAGAGCAG
>CAZSRS010000045.1:0-30087 GCA_964609625.1 uncultured Desulfovibrionaceae bacterium | reverse complement strand
TGCGGCCGGCGTCCTTGGTGGCCTGGCGCTGGGAGTCGTTGAAGTAGGCCGGCACCGTGATCACGGCTTCGGTCACGGTCTCGCCCAGATAGGTCTCGGCGTCGCTCTTGAGCTTCTGCAGGATCATGGCCGAAATTTCCGCCGGGGAGTACTGCTTGCCCGAAATCTCGACATAGGCGTCGCCGTTGGCGCCGGATACTATCTTGTAGGGGCTGTGGGTCTTCCATGACGAGACCTCGGGGGTGTCAAACTTGCGCCCCATGAGCCGTTTGATGGCGAAGACGGTGCGCTCATGATTGGTCACGGCTTGGCGCTTGGCGATTTCTCCCACCAGCCGTTCCTTGTCGGTGAAGGCCACGATGGACGGCGTGGTGCGTCCCCCCTCGGGATTGGATATGCATTTCGGGTCTTTGCCCTCCATGACGTACACGCACGAGTTCGTGGTGCCGAGGTCGATGCCGATGATTTTACCCATTGTCGAAAGTCCTCCTGGTTCCTGATGTTGCTCGCAAGTAGTTTGATTTGATTTAAGTACGATTTCGTTCCCGTCCAGGGGGAGAGGACGATTTTATCCTTTTTTGCTGATGAAGACCTTGGCGGGGCGCAAGAGGCGCTCCCTGAGCATGTAGCCGCGCTGCATGAGCTGGGAAACGTGGCCGGGTTCCATGTCCTCGCGGACCTCGTCGCCCACGGCTTCGTGGCGTTCCGGATTGAAGGGTTCGCCCACCTCGCCCAGGGGCTGCATGCCATGGCGCTTGAGCGTCTCGAGAAAGACCTTGTGGGTCATGTCCACACCCATGACCACGTCCTTGCAGGCCTCGTCCTTACGGCCGTGGGCAATGGCCAACTCCAGGTTGTCGAGCACGGGCAGCAGGTCCGCGAGCACGCCCTCAGCCGCGTACTTGCGGAACTCTTCCTGCTCCCTGAACATGCGCTTGCGGAAGTTGTCCATCTCGGCCAGGCTGCGCAGTCGATCCTCGTCCGCCTGTTCTTTTTCGTTGCACACGCTGCAGATGCGCTCCTTGCACAGGGCCAGGAGTTCCAGGTCGGATATTTCGAGAGCCGGGGCCTGTTCATCCCCGGCGGTGGTTGCTTGGTTCGCTTCGAACTGCTCGCCGAAGCTGGTGTCGTGGGGGTCGGTCATCGTCAGCATGCCTCCTTGGTTTGTATGGATGCCATGAGTTTAAAATCGTTCGTGCAGGAGATCTGTCAGGGTCTGGGCAATGTAGTCCACCACGGGGATGACCTTGGCGTAGTCCATGCGCAGGGGGCCGATGACGCTGACCACGCCCCGCGGATTGACCTCGTCGCCATAGGTGGAGCAGACCACGCTGCATTCGAGCAGGCCGTCCAACTCGGATTCCCGCCCCAGCATGATCTTGATGCCTTGTTCCGCGATGGTGCGGTCGAGAATGCGCAGAATCTGGGTGCGCTCCTCCAGCAGTCTGAGGATCTCGCGCATTTTTATCACGTCGCTGAACTCCGCGTGTTCCAGGATGTTGGTGGTGCCTTCCACGAAGACATCGCGGGAGCCGCTGTGCTCGAAGGTATGGCGAGCAAGCCGCAGGGCTCGGAGGTAGAGCAGCTTGAGTCGCTGCTTGGCGCTCTGCAACTCGGCATGGATGCGGGTGCGCGCCTCGGATAGGGTCAGTCCGCTGAAGTGCTTGTTCAGGTAGTTGCGGAACTTCTCCAGGTCGGCCTTGGTGATGTCGTCCTCCACCGTGAGCAGCTTGTTCTGGACGATGCCACCGTCCAGGATGAGCACGGTGAGCACCAGGCCGGGCTTGATAAGGGCGAAGTCGATCTCCCTCCAGCGCACATCCTCGTTGCTGGGCGCCAGGACCAGGGCCACTTGCTGCGAGAGGGACGAGACCAGCTTGCTGGCCTGCCCCAGCAGGTCGGACATTTCGAGCCCTGCCGAACGCAGATGTTCGCCGATGCCCTGCTTGTCATGCTCGGAGAGCTTGAGGGGTGTGAAGGTGGAGTCCAGGTAATAGCGGAAGGCTATGGGCGTGGGTACACGGCCGGCCGAGGTGTGCGGCTGCTCGAGATAGCCCTTTTCGGTCAGGTCGGCCATGATGTTGCGCATGCTGGCCGGCGAGAGCTTGAGCGGGGACTTCTTGGCCACGGTGCGCGAGCCTATGGGCACGGCCGAGGCAATATAATCCTCGATGATGATTTTGAGGACTTCCGCTTCACGCGATTGGAGCATTGCTTCCATGATCTTCGGGACCTCTTTGGCACTCCTGGATTGGGAGTGCTAGAGGGGTAACAACGCACCGCGCACCTGTCAAGGGCACATCGCGCAGCTCACTGTGATTTTTGAATTTTTCCTTCCACGCCCGACAGTCTTTGCAGCAGAAAGCCGGCTTTGAGGCTGGTGATGTGCGGCGTTTCCACGAATTGGGGGGTGTCCGGGTGGTGCACCGTGGTGCGCAGTTCCCCGTGCAGCGAGGCGAGCAGGGCGCTTCAGTCCCGCCCGGAGGCATGGGCCGTGAGTTTCAGGTCGGCGGTGCCGGACAGCAGGTCCGGGTCGAGGACACCTGCGGCCGGTGCGCTCTTCGCCGACGAGTCTGGGGCCGAGGAGGAGCAGGGCCAGGAGCAGCACCCCCAGCAGGGTCGGAAACAGCAGAAACGAGCGCGGGGGGCGATTCATGGGGAGGTTGTCAATAATGATGAGCGTATAAGAGTTGAGCAGGGCTTGTGCAAGACAGTGTGAATAACCATGCGCAAGTGTTTCACTCCCCCAAAATGCGCTCGCAGAGTATGCCGGCCATGACCGCACCCAGGCGTTTGCGCTCCGGTTCCCAGGCGCGGTAGCAGACCGTGCAGGCCGTCCATTGCAGCACCGCCAGAAGATAGGGGTGCATGTCGGTTTCGAACAGGGTCACGGTGTCGGCATACCAGCGCAGCCGGCGCAGGATCTGGTAGGCCTTGGATACCCGTGGGTCGCTGCCGGCGTATCCCAGGGGCGGCACCGCGGCGTAGCTTTCGGCCGCGTACCAGGTTTCGATGAAGCGGGCCAGGGAATTACAGTCGTCAAGGGAGTTGAGCCGGGTGGACTCCAGCAGGAGGATGGGCTCGAGTCGCGCGAAGTCCGAGACCACGTTGCCCTGGCGGGTCTCGGCGAAGTCGATGATGAAGATGTTTTCGCGCTGGTCCAGGAGCACGTTGCGCATGTTCATGTCGCCGTGCACGATGCTCTTGTACCAGAGCGTGGGCCTGCCGGCGTGCTTGGGGTATTCATGACGCAGGATATAAAAGGGGTTGCGCAGACAGCGCCCCAGCTCGGGGCAGTCGAATTCCGGGCTGTCCGGGGAGAGCCCAAGGCTGGTTTGGGCCGCGTCCAGGATGTCGGGGAACAACCGCCTGGGATCGTGCTCGTTCCAGAGGTCGAGCCTGTCCAGGATGGGCTGGGCGTACCATGGTTTGAGCACCTTGGTGAAGATGCGGTCAAAGAGGGGGATGCACTCGGTCACGGGCCTGGTTTCGTAGTGCTCCTCCAGCCAGACCAGACGGTTGTCGTCGCCTTCGAGCCCCACAAAGTTGTAGCGCAGGCCGGCGGATTCTCCGTGTTGCGCGTGCCCCATGACCATGGCGGCGTTGTTCTGGATGTAGGGGTGCACCAAGCGGTTACAGGCAGCCAGTTCGCGTTGGATCAGCCCTGCGTCGCCGAGTTTGATCACGGTGGGCAGTTGCCGTCGGCCCGAGGCGTCGAAGCTCTCCACCAGGAAGGTACTGGCCTGGAAGCCACCGTGCAGTGGGCTGAGCAGCACACGCGAGGCGCCGCCTCCCGCGTTGTCCGCTCCCTCGTTCGGAGAGCCGGCGTAAATGCGGCGGATGATCACGTCCCACGTGTCTGGGGCGTCCTGAGCTGTCAAGGAAGCGGTCGCGTCTTGGGCGTATTCAATGCGCAGGCGTTTTTCCTGGGCCGAATGAATGGCCACTGGGCAAAATACCCAGGCGCGGGCCTGGAGCATGGAGGCGGAGCTGGGCAGGGCCTGAAGGGAGAGCAGACGCTCCAGACCGCAGGCCGATTCCAGGGCCGATCTGGGAGTGGAGCCGCGGTTGTCGGGCCAAGCGTCCAGGAGCAGGGCCAGGGCGTGGACGTCCCAGTCCGCGGTCGTGGTCCAGGACATGCGGGACAGAACTCCGGGCAGGTTGCGTGATTCCCCGGCCGGAGTGTAGAGGCAGAGCACGACCCCAGCGGGAAAACGGTCGGTGCCGGTTTCCAGGTCCCTGGCCAGGAACAGGACCCCTCGCAGCCCCCGTGCCTTTTCACGTCCAGGAAGGTCAGGGTTTCTGGAGAGTTCGCACTCCAGGTCCTGGAGCAACGTCGCCAAGTCAAAGCAGCCAGGGGCGTCGATGTCCACACTGGCTATGGGATCGCCGCCCAGTCCGACGGCCTCGGCCACAAAGATCACGGTCTCGGAAGGGTAGCGGGTGGTGATGAAGTCGGGTGTTGCAGGCTGTCCTCCTTCCCCCTCGGGGAGGAGAACGGCCACATTGAAGCAGGAGAGGAAGGCGCCGAGCCGTTCCCTGGCCTGAGAGCGGTCCTTGCCGAAACCGCCCCTGCCCAGTGCAAAGCCCAGTTCGGACAGGCTGGCCTGCTCCAGGCCGGGGGCGAGGCCGGCGGGATCGCTCCGGCCGGCCCAGTATTCCACCCAGGCCGACGCTCCCCGATAGGGAGTGAAGCGCAGGGTCCGCCCCTGGTGCCCGGATTCCTTGAAATGCGCGGCGGCGTCCAGGGAGCTGGTGATTTCCTGGTGAGCTTGATCACTGTTGTCGAAGATTCTGAAGAGCTGGGCCATGCCGGCGAATTCAATGACCTGGCGCACGAAAGGCGTTGGGTTGCAAAGTGCCAGCATCCGGTGTTCCTTGGCGAATTGTTTCTGGATCTTGAGCAGGGAGCGTAGGCCGGCGCTGGAGAGGTATTCGAGGCCCTGGAGGTTGAGCAACAATACGTGTACGGACCCGGGCAGTGCCTGGGCCTGGTCGTCCAGGAGCGGTGCCCCTTCTGCATCGAGGTAGCCAGAGAGATCCAGTCTGATGACGGTTTCCCGTTCCCGATCCAGGGAGATTTCCAACATGGTGCATCCTTTTCGTTTTCAGGGATTTTTCCTGGTTGTAAGGCATGGTCTCCCTGCTGGCAACAACCTGCGGGATAATATGCGGGACATAGGTTGCAGTGGTAACAGGAATGATTATCTGTAAAAAATGTATTGCTTGAGGGGGTGCGAGCATGGCATGGTCGGCGGCAAGGGGCAAGTCTGATCGGGTGCAACACATGGGGGAGGGAGAACGCCGATGCAGTGGGGAGGAGACCACAGGCTGAACAAGGCGTGGGGAGTGTCCGATGTCTGAGACAAGGCGCATCCGAGAGCTTGCGGAGCAGCTTGCGGCCAGCCGAGAGCGTGAGCGCGCAGCCGTGGGTGTTCTGGAATCCGTGGCGTCACTGGTGCGCTTTGATCCCGGACTGAGCAGGCTCGAAAGCAGAGATCCGATCCTGCGGGAGATGGCCCGCAGGGTGGACGAGGTTCTGGACTGCAACATCCTGGGTTTTTTGCTTTTCAAGGAGGGGGATAACGATCTGGTCCTGGAGTTCTGCCGGTCTGGAGCGGCCGGAGAACCCGCCACAGAGGACGAAGTGTGCAGTGCCCTGTGGGCGGAACTGGAGCCCCTGATCGCGGACGGCACCGTGGCCTGGGCCATGTCCAGCGAGAAGCATGTCTTTGCCCGAGCCGGGCAAGGCGGCGACATCCTGCTGCACGTACTGAGCACGCCGGCTAGGGCTCGCGGATTGTTCTGCGGTATCCTCAAACACGACCGTTTCGAGCTGCCCGACACCCATTTCCACATCCTGAGCATCGTCCTGCAGCAGGGCGCCCAGATGCTGGAGAGCCATGAGCTTTACAGCCTCAGGGAGCAGGCGAACAGCGCGCTCAGACGCAATGTCCAGGCACTGGAGCAGGCCAGGGAGGAGTTGCAAGGGCACAGGGAACGCCTGGAGGAGGAGATCCACGAGCGGTCCGCCGCCATGGAGCAGACCAACGCCATGCTTCGCCTGGAGGTCCAACAGCGCGAGCTGGCAAGGGATGCCCTGCGGGACAAGGAGGCCACACTCAGGGCCGTGTTCGATGCCTCCAGTCAGTTCATCTTCCTTCTGAGCCCAGCCGGTGACGTTCTGGACTGCAACAAGCGGGGCGCCGCGATCTTTGGCTTGCGCCCCATCGACTTGCGTGGCCGGAACGTCCAGGAGATGATGGAGCCGGAGCGGGCCGTGCGCGTACTGGCGACACTGAACAGGGCGGTCGCGTTGGGCCGCTCCGTGGGATATCAAGAGACGATCAGCCACAGGCACTTCGAAGGCAGGTTTCATCCGGTTCGCGGGCAGCAGGGGAGAATCGACCGCGTAGCGGTGTTCAGCCGGGACGTGACCGCCCGCAAGCTCGCCCAGGAGACGCTCAGGAAGAGCGAGCGACGCTATCGCAGCATGTTCGAGGATTCACCCATTTCGGTCTGGGAAATCGACCTGTCCAGGGTGCTGGAGCGGTTGGAAACACTGCGGCGCGGCGGGGAGGAAGAGTTCGAGATTGTAATGGCCGCGCGCCTCGAAGAACTGGACCAGTTCCTGCGTCTGGTCCGTGTACTGGACGTGAACCGGGCTACCCTGGAGTTGTTCGACGCCAAGGACAAAACCGAGCTTCTCGGCTTTCTTATGGAATTTCTTCCTGAACACTGCCGGGAACTGTTCCGGGAGTTGTTGCTCGGATTGTTGCGGGGGCGGCACTGCTTTCGCGGAGAGACGCGGTTCGTGACGCCGCGTGGCGCGGTGGTGTACACCATGGTCTATGCCACGGTTGTTTCCGGGTATGAGGCGGATCTGGGCAAGGTCATCGTCTCCATGCTGGACATCAGCCGGCGCAAGGAGATGGAGGTGGCGCTCCTGGAGGCCAAGGAGCAGGCCGAGGCCGCGAACAAGGCCAAGAGTGCCTTTCTGGCCAACATGAGCCACGAGTTGCGCACGCCTCTCAACGGTGTCCTGGGCATGACCCAGATGCTTCTGGACATGGAGAATTCCGAGGATCGGCGCGATTTCATGGGTATCGTGTACGAGACGGCCAAGCACATGCTCGGCATTGTCAACGATCTCCTGGAACTCTCCGGCATCGACAGGGGAAGCCTCACCCTGGCGCGGGTTCCCTTTGCATTGCGTTCCTCGCTGGAACCGGTGTTCGCTGTATTCGAGACGCAGGCCAGGGACAAGGGACTGGACTTCGATGTGGAAATGGATGCATCCATACCCGAGCGGCTGCGTGGCGACGTGGAGCGGTTGAAGCAAGTTTGCATCAATCTGCTCTCCAATGCCGTGAAATTCACGGAACAGGGGCGTATCGGCGTGCGCATCTCGGAAGTAGACGCTGCAAACCGGGAGGACGGCAACGTGACGCTCTTGTGCAGTGTGGCGGACACGGGCCTGGGCATTGCACCGGAGCTGCACGACAGGGTGTTCGAGATGTTTTTCCAGGGCGAGGATATCTTGACCAAGCGCTTTAGAGGCGCGGGCATGGGCCTGGCAATCAGCAAGGGCATCGTGGAGAAGATGGGTGGTGAAATCTGGGTGGAAAGCACCCCCGGCGGGGGCAGTGTGTTCCATTTTACCGTGGTGATGCAGGCGGACGTGGAACCTGACGTACCAGAGCCGCTTCAGGAGCAAACATGCCGGCCGGGTCTGCGGGTGCTGGTGGCCGAGGATGAATCGGTGAGCACGATGGTGTTGGGCAGGCTGTTGCGGGAGAACGGACACGATTTCGAGTTGGCCGTGGACGGGGCACAGGCCTTGGAGATGCTGGCCGAATCTGTGTTCGACATCCTGCTGTTGGACATCCAGATGCCCGAGGCCAGCGGCTTGGAGGTTGCCAGAAGCATCCGCATGGGCACTGTTCCAGGAGTGGATCGGAATGTGCCCATCGTCGCGGTCACGGCCCTGGCCATGGACAGGGACAGGGAAGCCTGTCTCGCGGCGGGCATGGACGCGGTTGTCACCAAACCCTTCACTGCACGGGAACTGTTGGACGCCATGGGCTCGGCCCTCAAGCAGCGCGAGCGTGACGGCGACATCCAGCCATGTGCGAGCGGGGAGCCGGGGCAGTCATGAGCGGCAAGGGTTTTCCGCCGGCGATCATGTTCCAGGGCACCAGCTCCAACGCGGGCAAGAGCGTCCTGGCCGCGGGATTTTGCCGTATGCTCCTGCAGGACGGTTTCAGGCCGGCCCCTTTCAAATCCCAGAACATGTCCCTGAATTCCTTCGTGACCCTGGACAACGGCGAAATGGGGCGGGCCCAGGTCACCCAGGCCCAGGCCTGCGGCCTGGAACCCGACGTGCGCATGAACCCGGTGTTGCTCAAGCCCAGCTCGGACGTGGGCTCCCAGGTGATTGTCATGGGCCGGCCGGTGGGCGTGATGCGCGTGCGTGAGTACGTGGACTTCAAGCCCGAGGCCTTTGCCGCGGCCCGCAAGGCCTACGCCGAACTGGCCGAGGGGCACGACGTCATGGTGCTCGAGGGCGCGGGCAGCCCGGCCGAGGTCAATCTCAAGGCCCACGACATCGTGAACATGCGTATGGCCGCGCATGCCGGAGCCAGGGTCCTGTTGGTGGGGGACATCGACCGCGGTGGTGTCTTCGCGCATCTGGTGGGGACCATGGAACTTCTCGATCCCTGGGAGCGCGAACTGGTGGCCGGATTCGTGCTCAATCGCTTTCGGGGCGATCCCTCCCTGCTGGATTCGGCCCTGGAGATCACCACCCGGCGCACTGGAAAGCAGTTTTTCGGCGTGGTGCCCCATGTCCCGGACCTGGGTCTGCCCGAGGAAGACTCGGTGAGCTTCAAGCAGGCACGCTCCTCCAAGGTGCGGGAGGGCGAGCACGTCCACGTGCTGCTGGTGGACCTCCCCCACATTTCCAATTTCACGGACATGGACGCCCTGACCGCGGAGCCGGACGTGTGCTGCGGCGTGGCCCGGGGGGCCGGAGATCTGGACACGGTCACCCCTCCGGATGCCGTGATCCTGCCCGGGAGCAAGAACACCATCCAGGACCTGCTTCACCTGCGCGAGTGCGGCATGGCCGAAGTCATCCTGGCACTGGCGCGCAACGGCCGCACGGAGATCGTGGGCATTTGCGGAGGGTTACAGATGCTCGGGGAGCGGATCGCCGATCCTCTGGGGCTGGAATCCGCCACAACGGTGGTGGACGGCCTGGGGTTGCTGCCCCTAGTCACGGAACTGGCTGGCGAAAAGCACCTGACCAGGACCACCGTGCGTCACACGGTCAGCGGCCTGTTGCTCCAGGGCTACGAGATCCACCATGGCCGGACCCTGGTCCTTGAAGGAGGGGATGTGTCCCCTTGGTTGGTACAGGAAGACGGGAGCGTCGTGGGCCATGGCAAGGGATTGGTCTGGGGGAGCTATCTACACGGGGTGTTCGATAACGACCGGTTTCGGCGCTGGTTCGTGGATGGATTGCGGGAGCGGAAGGGGCTGGCGCCCCTGGGCAGGGTGGTGGCCGCGTACTCCATCGAGCCGGCGCTGGACCGGTTGGCCAGGATCATGCGCGAGCATCTGGACTGGCGTCAGCTCTACAAGCTTCTGGGGCTGCCCGTGCGTGGCGTATCCAGGATGTTGTAGCGGGCGAGTGGCTCAGTGCAGGAACTCCCGCCCCGTCAAAAGGTCCATGGGCCCACCCACGGTTTGTTCGATGTTGTCGATGTCGCGGCAAAAGACCTCGACCAGCCGTTCGTCGAGCTTTTTGCGTTTGGCCTCCTGCCGGAGGATGGTCAGGGCCATGTCTCTGGCCAGGGCCTTTTTGTAGTGCCGATCCTGACGCAGGGCGTCGTAGACGTCCACGATGGCCATGATCCGGCTCTGCATGATGATGTCCTTGTCTTTCACGCCAAGGGGATAACCCGAGCCGTCCAGACGTTCGTGGTGTTGCAGCACCATGTCCAGGATGTTGGGAAAATGTGAGGAAAAGGGGATGTTCTTGAGGATGCGGTAGCTCTCCTCCGGATGACGCTTGATCTCCTCCCACTCCCTTGGGGTCAGGTTGCCGCGGGGCGTGAGCAGACGTAGGGCCTCGTCCTGGCTGAGGATGCTAACCATGTTGCCGGAGACGTGCAGGGCCTTGCGGGCCAAGTCCGTGACCATCTCGGCGTCTTCCTCGGTAAGATCGTAGGCCTTGTTGATGATCTCCAGCCGGGCATAAATCTCTTTCCAAGGTTGCTTGTGCATCTCCCCCCACAGGGCGAGCCTGAGGCCTATGAGTTCCACATGGGGGCGCGGCAGTCGCGTCTCCTTGGTCAGGACCTCCTCGCGCACGCCGATCTTGCCCACATCGTGCAGCAACCCGGCATAAAAAATCTCTTGCAGCTCCTCCTCGCTGAATCTGAGGTGGGGAAAAAAATCAACATCGTTGTTCAAGGCCATGGCCAGTCCCAGGGCGTATTGGGCAACACGCTGGGAATGGCCCGCCGTAAGCCTGTCCCGGGCGTCTATGGCGGTAGCCATGGCCTTGACCAAGGCCATGAGGATCTGCTGCACCTGCTCGAAATGATGGGCGTTGGCCGTGGCGATGCCGGCCACGTTGGTCAGGGTCTCGATCTTCTTGAGGTGGGCCGAGGTAAAGGGTCTGGAGGGATCGAGCCCCACCAGGACCAGGACGCCCAGATCGAAACGGGAGCCGTGCAGCGGAGCCAGCAACAACGAGGAGACACCCGGCATGGTGTGCCTCCAGGCGGGGTCCTGGGAGAGATCGTTGAAAATTTCACTCTTGCCCTTGCTCAGAGCCCTGTTCACTGTCTCGCTCTTGGCGAGGTGCAGCAATGAGCGCTCCGGTGGGCTTTCCTGGGGTGGCTGGACGCTGCCACGCAGCCGGCCGGCGAACTCCACTTGGCCGTCGGTGCGAATCACAAGGGCGTAGTCGGCGGGCACCGATGCGGCGTTGCACTCCTCCACCAGGGCGCGGATTACTTCCAGCAGTTTCATGGAGCTGTTGAGATTGACCACGGCGCGCTGCATCAGGGAAATGCTGCGGTACTGCTCCAGTGCTTCCGCACCCAGACTGCGGCGGATGAACTCCCGCTGCACGAGTTCCTGCAATTGTCTGGCGAGAAAGGAAGCTGTCTTTCGGAAGGCTTCGCCTTCTGGAGTTCCAGCGGGTGGAACCGGCCCAGCCACAAGCTCGCCGATCTGCATGCCGGATTCTCCGGGGTCGGGACTGAGCAGCGGCAGACGCAGGAAAGCGTCGGATAGGGGGGTGTTTTCTCCCTGGTTTGCCGGCGCGGCGCAAACGAGGGTGGTGGAGTCATCGTGGATTTGGAACAGGAAAAGGCAGGCATCGTGTTGGTGCGGGGCAAGAAGTTCCTGCCCTTGCGGAAGGTATGAGCATAAAAACGCCTTTTTCAGTAATTTGGAGAGCGGGATCATTGAAGTCGTGATGTAAGGCCTGATATCTGGACGCCTGGACAGGTGTTTATCCGGCGTTCACGTGCATGGGGCGAAGGCATGCAGGTCTGCGGGCAGCACAAGAGGACAGCGGTATTCACATCTGGTCCTTGTTGCAACATTTCAGTCCTTATTGACAAGAAATATAGCAAGAAGACCAGGGTATGTAAACGAGTGTGAAGGATGCCGGCAACAAGTGGTCAATCCACGATTTGCAACAGCTCCTTGGCCAATTCCACGACCTCGTCTGGGTCGAAGGGCTTGGTCATGTAATCGTAGGCGCCGATTTCCAGGCCTTTGCGGCGATCGGCCTCTTGTCCCTTGGCGGTGAGCAGGACGATGATGGTGTCCTTGAGTTCAGGGTCTTCTTTCACGGCCTTGCACACTTCGTAGCCGTTCATCTTGGGCATCATGATGTCCAGGAACACGGCCTGGGGACGTTCTTCGCGGATCAATTCAAGTCCTTCCTCGCCGTCGGCCGCGGTAAGGATCTCCACGTCGAACTCGTCTTCGAGGTCCTCGAGGGCTTGTTCCAGAAGCGTTCTGATGTGCAGCTCGTCTTCCACGATGAGAAGCTTTTTGCCCATGCGTCGGTCTCCTTGAGCGTAATGCGTGCTGTCCGCAGCCTGGTCCGTGTCCGGGAAGGGCCCAGTTGGAGCGTTACTGGCAAGGCTCTGGTGGACGCACCAAGGAGCCATACCAGCGACCGTGCCGGGGCGCAAGGGGGAGTTGCATCTTGTTTCCGGAAAGGGACTGCCGGAAACGAGGGAATTCGGCGTAGCGTGACGTGGTGTATGCACTCCGGTCATTTCGGACGGGAAATGAGTATGCCCCGGCAGGTGTGCGCCGGCTCAAGGCAGGGGGAGAAAGGCCAGGATCGTGGCGGGGTATTTGTCCGTGGTCAGCAGCAGGCCGTAATGCTTCGGGGAACGCAGCAGGGCCACGCCCTCCCAGTTGCGGGGCAGGAGTCCCAGGGAGAGGGACAATGGAGGCCGGGGGCTCAGACGGACGCCATCTTCAGTGAGTTCGAAGAGCAGCAGCCGTTCCACCGCCTCGGAGGTGGAGTGGGTTGTGCCGCGGCCCCAACTGGCGGCGATGGGGTCGTCCGCCGGGTTGAGCAACTGGCGTTCCCCTGGCCAGAAGTAGTTGAATCCCCAGAAAAAGTAGCGGTTGTCGTCGTTCTTCTGCTCCAGTCCGGAAACGTCCGTGAGCCGGTACTCCAGGTGGGGGAAGGGCAGGTCGCCGGTGGGGCGCAGATCATGGTCGAAGCGCAGGACTTTTGGCTCTGGGTTCACGTTGCGACCGTTGGCTTCATAGAACAGGAACAAGGCCTGGTCCGTGGCCAGCAACGATTCGAAGCTCATGTTGCGCAGATTCACGGGAGTTTCAACTTGGCGGGCGTTTTTGCACTCCAGTTCCAGGCTGGCGTCCCTGGTCTCGAAGTCCTTGAAGCGCCCCTTGACCAGATAGCTGTGCATGGTCTGCTTGTGACGGGCTTCGATGCCCAGGAAGGCGGTGTCGCCAAAGGCCGCGATGGCCTCGAACCCCTCGAAGCCCGGTAGGGCGCTGCAAGCCTCGAGGCCCTGGATCAATATCTCCCTGGGCAGCAGTGGCGCGGGATCAGCGGCTTCAAGGGTCTGTACGATGTCCCGCTCGGGAATGGCGAACAACGCCGCCGGGCGCAGACGCTCGTCGTTCTTCCAGTCAGGGTATTGTGGCATGAGCAGAAGATGGTCGCGGTACCATACGGCCGAGGATATTCTTGCGTTGGGGTCCTGCAATGGCCCCTTGAGGGGCAGCAGGGTAAGGGTGCGCTCTTCGGGACCTTGGGCCAGTGCAGGCACGCAGAGCAAACAGAAAGCGAAGACAGCTATCGGAACGATAAGACGGAATGCATGCATGACGGGCTCCGTCGGCGTTTGAGGCTTGAGTGTTGGATCAAAAAAGAACGGCGGATATTCACCGCCTCCGGGACGGCCACGCGCCGGCAGGCCCATGCATAACAGGGAGACCGGCCAGCTGCAAGGGATACCCACCCGCGCGGGAAACGTGTCGGCCGGACGTGGAATTCCGCCGCGTCAGCGCTTCATGTTCAGGGCCGATTGCAGCAAGGTATCCGAGGTGGTGATGATCTTGCCGTTGGCCTGGAATCCACGCTGGTTCACGATCATATTCACGAACTCCCTGGCCATGTCCACGTTGGATTGCTCCAGGGCCGAACCCTGGATGCTGCCGCGATTGCCCTCTCCGGGGGCGCCTTGCAAGGCCGGTCCTGAATCCAACGTGGCCGAGAAGTGGTTGCCGCCTTCGGCCTTGAGACCGTATTCATTGGTGAAGGTGAACAGACTGACCTGGTAGAGGTCCTCGTTCTGGCCGTTGGAGAAATGCCCCTGAAGGATGCCGTCCGCGCCGAAGGTGAAGTTGTACAAGACTCCTTGGGCATAGCCGTCCTGCTGGGCCGTGAGTGTGGAGCTGGCCCCCTGGTAGTTGGTCATGGCGCGGGCGTCCAGGGTGCCGTCGAAGCTGGGCAACTGCGAGGTCGAGTGGCCGATTGCCGCGGCGTTGTCCGGGCTGTTGGTCCAGGTCTCAGAGCTATTGGCGAGGCCGAAATCCAGTCCCATGGTCGTGGTGCCGCTGCCGGTGGTCATGCTGAACTGGAGATTGCCGTTGGTGGTGAACGCGCCAGGGGTCCAGTTGGTCAGGTCCTTGGGGTCCGTGCCGCCGGTCTCGTTGGTGAAGCCCGTTATGCCGACGAGTTGGCCATGGCTGTTGAATTTCAAGGTTCCGGCCATGAGCAGCCCAGCGGCAGCGGTGCCCTGGAAACCGGCGTGGGCGTCGCTGGCTGGGTTCATGGTCGCGATGTACTCGTAGTAATTGTATCCTCCGGCGTTGGAGACCTCTACCTTGTCGTAGTATATCGTGACGTCGCGGGCCGTGCCTTCGGCGTCGTAGACTTTTACGGTGGCGTAGTTCGAGTATTCGTTAGAGGAAAGGGGCGTGCCGCTGGTGCCGTCCCAGGCCTTGAGCAAGGAGAAGAAAGGATCCTGCGCGTCGCTGAGGCTGTCGGTGGCGCCGAGATTGCCGGAGACCGTCACCAGGGTGGTGGCGGCAGGAGCCATGAGCACCTGGCCCTCTTCGTTGGGTTCGAGCCTGATGTCCACCAGGGCGGTGGATGCTTCGGCGTCGCGTGACACAACCGTGCCCTGCAGTCGGTAGCCGTGGGGATCCACCAGATACCCCTGGTTGTTGGTGCGGAAGTTGCCGGCCCTGGTGTAGTGGGTCACGCCGTCAAGGGCCACTCCGAAAAAGCCCTTGCCCGTGATGCAGAGGTCCGACGTGGTGTTGGTGGTTTCCAGGGCGCCCTGGTTGAAGTCGATCTTGATGTCGTTGACCGTGGAACCCAGGCCCTTCTGGGAGTAGCCGACGTTGTTGTCCGTGTTGGCCAGGGTCTGGCTCATCAGGGTGGCATAGGTGGCCATGGAGCTTTTGAAGCCCACGGTGTTGGCGTTGGCCAAGTTGTTGCTCAGAACCCCCATGCCCTCGGAATGGGTCTTCATGCCAGATGCGCCGATATACAATGACGAGAGCATTCACGCCTCCTTAGCGCTGCACGCACCCCTGCCCAAGCCTGGGTGGCCGCGGGGCGGCAAACTATTCCGCCACTCTGTGGAGAGCATGGAACGTGCCAAAAGGCGGAAGACTCAGGGCTTGCGGTAGTAGATTTCGATTTCCGGAGGGCTGCTCAGCCGGATCACGATCTTGTGGGCCGTGAAGCTGGTGAGGTCGCGCTGGTTGTACAAGAAAACGCGGGTCAAGAGTTCCATGAGCTTTTGTTCTTCCTTGTACTTGTCGGAGAATTCCTTGAGTTTATCCGCGGTGGTGTTGAGTTTGCCCGTGAATGTCAGCTCGATGCGGTGGGGCCGGTCCGGAGCGATGACCAATTCCGAGAGGGAAAAACCGATGGATTCGAGGATGAATTTGTAGATTGTGATGCGTTCTTCCAGCTCCGTGGCCACTGGATCGTCTGGAATCTCGGGGAGGATGGGGATGCGCAGGGATTCGGTGGCGTTCTGTTCGGCGGCATTCTGGGTGCTTGCCGGAGCCAGCAGCGTGACTGTGGGAGGGGGCGGCGCAACGGCCGAGTCGGTGGCATTGGTCGCGGAATCGCCCACTTGCGAGAGCATCAGGAAGAATACGACGATGGAAAGAAAGACGATGTAACGCACAAGGACCCCCTGCTTTGAGGACAATGGTTCTCGTTACGACGGCATTGCCGGTTATATGAAAACCAGAACAAGGACAAAGAAGCAAGCCCGACAATGAAAAAAAAAAGGAAAAGTTGCCCTTAACGAAAGACCTCTGGACAGCCGCGCGGGGCGCTGCTATGGGCACCAACTGGACCGGCTGGTACGGCCCGACACATCAGCGAGGGATCAGGAGCGGGGTTATGAGTGACGAGACCGTGCGGCCTACAGTGGCCGAAGGTGCAATGGAAGAGGAAAGCTTTGCCGCTTTGCTCGCGGCTTCGGAGAGCAAACCGCAGCAAAAACTCCGTGCCGGAGAACGAGTCAAGGGCACGATCATCGACATTACCGCCAACAACGTGTTCATCAACACGGGGAGCAAAATCGACGCCGTGGCCGAGCGGGGCGATCTTTGCGACAAAGAGGGCAATTTCCCGTACAAGCCGGGCGACACCGTGGAACTTTACGTCGTCAGCATCGGGAAGGATGAGATCCGTCTCTCGAAGGCCGCTTCCGGAGCTGGTGGGGGGGAAGCGCTGCGGGACGCCTACGAGAACAAGTTGCCGGTGCAGGGCAAGGTCGCGGGTACATGCAAGGGCGGCTTCAACATTCAGGTCATGGGGCGCAGGGCCTTCTGCCCCGTCTCCCAGATGGATACGGCCTACGTGGAAGATTTGGAAGCCTACGTTGGTCAGGAATTCACTTTTCGTATCGTCACCTTCGAGCAGAACGGCCGCAACATCGTGCTTTCGCGGCGCCAGCTTCTGGACGAGGAGCGTAAGGAATCCGCCGACCGTTTCCAGGCTGAAGTCGAGCCAGGGACCGTGCTGGAAGGAGTCGTCACGCGCATCAAGCCCTATGGCGCCTTTGTCGAACTCATGCCCGGGCTGGAAGGTCTGATCCACATCTCCGAGCTGGGGTGGAGCAGGGTGGACAAGGCGGAAGACTTGGTGAAAGCAGGCGAGAAGCTGAAGGTCAAAGTGCTTTCCGTGGACAGGGACCCCAAGAAGGGAGCCCTGCGCATCTCCCTGTCGGCCAAGCAGGCCGGCCAGGACCCCTGGCTGAACATCGCCCAGACCATGGCCCCAGGCGACGTGGTGCAAGGCGTGGTGGTCAGGTTGGCGCCTTTCGGCGCATTTGTGGAACTGGTACCCGGCGTGGAAGGGCTGGTGCACATCAGCGAGCTTTCCTTTGTCAAACGCGTGCTCAATCCCGAGGAAATCGTCTCGCCGGGAGAGGTCGTGCAGGTCAAGATCAAGGAGATCGATCAGGAGAACCGGCGTATCGGCCTGAGCCTGCGCGACGCCCAGGGCGATCCTTGGGCCACCGCCGGGGAGCGCTTCGCCCCTGGCACAAAGGTCACCGGCGTGGTGGAGAAACGCGAGAAGTTCGGCCTGTTCGTGAACTTGGCGCCCGGTATAACCGGATTGATGCCCAAGTCGCTGATCAGCCGTGCCGCCGAGGCCGGAAGCATCGAGTCCCGCAGACCCGGCGAGGAACTCGAGGCCGTGGTCCAGGCCCTGGACACCGCCGCCCGCAAGCTGACCCTGGCGCCGGTGGACCTCCAGGAACAGGAAGACAGGGACCAGTGGCGCAAGGACGCGGCGCCCTACGTGCAGGAACAGACGGCCGAGGACGAGAGCGGCATGAACCTGCTCGGGGAGAAGTTCCAGGAAGCCTTTTCCCGCAAGAAGGGCCGGAAGAGATAGTTCGTCATATTCCAGGTGGCTTCAGGGCCGAGTACCAGTGGATGCTGGGCTCGGCCCATCAATTTTCCGGCTGCGGCTGTCGATTTCCAGGCCTGGCCCGGGTGGTATCGAACAATTGCCGGAAAGGCTGCCAGGCCTCGCGCAGCTCCTGCCCCATGGAGAGGATCTCCCGGCGTACCTCGTGCCGTCGATCCAAAAACGTGCCGAGTTGTTCCTGAAGGTGCCGGGTAGGAAGGCTTGTCTGTGTTTCATAGAGCGGGAGCAAAGTCTCCAGCCGCCGCGCCCTCTGGAAGATTCCCTTGCCACGCATGGCCCCCAGCCGGAAGCGTCTGAGTTGGATCATGACCTGCTCCGAGTCTTGCCGCAGTTCCCGAAGTGCTTCCCTGCGGGCCTCGCGGTTCACGCCGCGTACCACTCTGAGTCGGGCGTCCCTGAGCAGTTCGAGTTGCTGGAGAATGTCGCTCCTGAGTCCCCGCAGTACCGAGAGCAGGGTGTCCATCTTGCCGTCCAGTTCGCCGATCGTTTCAGGAAACTCGGGGAGAAAGGCGCTCAACCGTTGCTCACGAAATGCCACGGCCGCTTCCGGAGTCCCAATGTTCACCGGTCCGGGAGTGAGGCGCGCGGCATGCTCCAGGGCCAGGACTTCCTGACCGATCGTGATCGGGATTTCCATTCCAATGCCCGGAGCACCGGCAGTACTCGCCAGCACCGTGCCGGATTCCACGCTGGCGACGCTGGCGCCGTCGTCCGCCACGCTGACCAGAAAGCGCGTCCCCCGGATGCCCAGGGCGAGGGAGGGGGTGACCACGAGATCGTCGCCGCGCAGGCTCTTGATCTGGGCGATGAGCGTGCCGAAGAGTTGGCTCAGGGAGAAGCCGGGGTCCCCGTCCCAATGGGACATGGTCTCGTCCAGGGTCAGGGCGCTGTCGGCAGAAAGCTCCACCGTGGAGCCGTCCTCGAAGCCGAGTACCACCGAACCGTCGGGGCCGGTGCGCACGGTGTCGCCGAGGCGCAGGGTCTGCCCTTCGTGGATGGGGGAGGATGTATCGTCGGTCAGGCGGAAAACTTGGCCGGTGCTGCTGCGTACGGTAATCCGTACATCGGCCGCGGCGCTCCCCGGGAAAAGCAGCGCCGAGACGCAGAGCCAGAGGAAGAAGCACAGGGTGCTTTTCATGCCCACTCCCATCGGTCCGCGCGCGGCACCGCCACGGGTTGGACCGCATGGAGGCACCGCGCTCGTGCTGGTCCGGATGCTTCAGGTCATGGGCATCAACCTTCCTTGCGCAGTTTCACGTTTTCCAGGACGGTCATGGCCCCGGCCACGGTGGAGGCAATGTCGGTCATGGTCGTAGGAATGATCATGGTGTTGCCGGCCTTGGCCAAGTTGCCGAACTCCGTGAGGTATTTCTCGGCCACGCGCAGATTGGCCGCGGTGAGGCCGCCCTTCTCGGCCAGGGCCTCGGCCACCACGCGCAGGCCTTGGGCCGTGGCCGTGGCAATGAGTTCGATTTCCCTGGCCCGGCCTTCGGCCTCGTTGATGCGCTTCTGTTTTTCGCCCTCGGAAAAGGCGATGGCTTCCTGGCGCACACCTTCGGCCCGGTTGATGCGTGCCTGGCGGTCGCCCTCGGAGGTGGCGATTTCGGCCCGCTTTTCACGCTCGGCCTTCATCTGCCGCTCCATGGCCTCCATCACCGATCCCGGAGGCGCGATGTCCTTGATCTCGTAGCGCAGGACCTTGATGCCCCAGTTCTGGGCGGCCTCGTCCACGGCCTGGATCACCTGTTGGTTGATGTTCTCCCGCTCCTCGAAGGTCTTGTCCAGTTCGATCTTGCCGATGGCCGAGCGCAGGGAGGTCTGGGCCAGTTGGCTGGCTGCCACGTAGTAGTTCTCGATGCCGTAGGCCGAGAGCCGGCTGTCAATGACCTGAATGTACAGCACACCGTCGATGGCCACCGTTATGTTGTCCTTGGTGATGCAGGATTGGGACGGGATGTCCATCACCTCCTCCTTGAGGGAGCGTTTGTAGGCGATGCGGTCCAGGAACGGAATAAGGATGTGGAACCCGGCATCCAGGGTGGCGTTGTACTTGCCGAGACGCTCCACCACGAATTCCGAGCGTTGCGGCACGACCACCGCGGTCTTGATGAACAGGATGAGGACAATGATCGCCAATACGACAAACAGAATCACGGTGTTGCTAAGCATCGTCTCCTCCCGTGGGTTTGACCCGGTAGGTCAAGCCGTCGTCGTCATCCACACCGACAATGCGCACGGTCGTGCCCGGCTCGACAATGATTTCGGCGGAGGCCCGCCAGAAACTGCCGCGAAATTTGATTTCCCCCAGGGCAGGTGGCGAGATGCGCTTCGTGACCGTGGCCGGCTTGCCCAGGTCGCGGTCAGACAGCTCCTTGTCCGTATTGCCCTTGGATTTGCCCCTGAAAGTGCGCATGAACACCTTGCGCAACGTGAACAGCGCGATGAGCGAGGTGGCGAGGAACACGGTGATCTGCCACTCCAGGCCGCAGCCGGTAAGTGCCACGGCCACTGCGGCGAACAGGCTTCCGACGCAGAAAAAGATCAGGATGAAGCCGGGTAGGGCCAGCTCCGCAAGGAGAAAGCCCATGCCAATGAGAAACCACATCAGCCAAGTCGCCATGGAGTTCCGCCCCCCTGGTTGAATGAAGGAACGAGGTAGTTTCTTGCAATAGTACTCCAAACGCCCGGCAGGGACAATGCGCGACAAGGTGCCTTGCAGGTTGTGGGCAGGAGTCTAAGGGCATCATACCACTGCTTTGGCGGCAGCGATGGCGGCGTCGTAATCCGGTTCGTGGGTTATCTCGGGAACGAGCTGGAACCACGCCACGCTGCCGGCCTTGTCCACCACGAGCACGGCCCGTGCCAGGAGCCTGAGTTCCTTGATCACAAGCCCGTAGGCCTGACCAAACGCGGCGTCGCGGTGGTCCGAGAGTGTCATGACCTTGTCCACGCCGGCGGCACCGCACCAGCGTTTCTGGGCAAAGGGCAGGTCCATGCTCACGGTGATGATCTGCACGTCGTTGCCCAGTTTGGCGGCTTCCTGGTTGAAGCGGCGTGTTTCCATATCGCAGACTGGAGTGTCCAGGGAAGGCACCGAGCTGATGATCAGCGTCTTGCCTTTGAAATCGGCCAGGGAGACCGGGGCGAGGTCGGTGTTCAGTGCGGTGAACGCGGGGGCCGGCTTGCCGACCTCGATCGCGGGGCCGAGCAGGGTGAGGGGATTGCCCATGAAGGTTATCAGTCCGGTTTGCTCTTGCATGCTTGTCTCCTTGTGGGTGTTGGGACGTGCCGTCGGAATAGCCGGCGGGCAGAAGCGAGACTACACCGATTCATGTTCCAAAATCCACCCCCGAACGAAACATTTTCTCATGTCCGGGTGCAGGGGCGCCCTGGGCAGGTGCAGTCCATTCGTTGCGAACGGCTGTTGGACACTTATCGTGCGGGAAAAGCAGCCTTGCTTTTTTCCAGCGGTGGCATATAATTTGTATGATGTGATGTACCCGGAGCTAAGGCAAGCCCTGAAATCCGCGGAAGGATTCGCGTGTCAACCAAAGGTTCGGGAGAGACGTCGAATCCAATGGAACAAGAGGGGGGAGGCCCTTCAAGGCCTTTGCCAAAGGAGAGAAAGACCATGAAAACCTTACCGACGCTGTTGATTGTCATGCTGGCCCTGCTTCTGGCCGGCTGTTACGATCGGTACGGGCGGCCATATCCCGGCCCTGGAGTACCCACCTTGGCCACCACGGCCGCCGGAGCCGCCATCGGCTACAACATCGGACCCGCGAGAGACAGGGGGCAGAACGCGGTAATCGGCGGGATCATCGGCGCCATGACGGGCATGACCCTGGAGGCTGCCGGCCACAGCTACAGATATGGTCCGCCGCCCCCGCCTCCGCCACCTCCTCCGCCGCCTCCGCCACCGTGGGGCTGGGGACCGCCGCCTCCACCGCCTCCACCGTGGTGGTAGGATGGAACAAGCAGGCTCTTGAACCCGAAGTGGCGTGACAACGCTGACGCAAGGTTCCCTGCTTGGAAACGAACATTGACAGCAACGGGCGCGGCAATCATCGCGCCCGTTGGCATATAGGCACCGGTTGCATGGTGAAGATTGGAACTGAACTTGCACTATCAAGGCAGACACCAAGGTGGTGTCCTGTCAACCAAATACGTAAGACAGACGTCGAAATGGTCAGGGAAGGAGGCCGCTTTGGCCTAGTCATACAAGAGAGAACGATCATGAAGACACTCAAGGTTGTGATGATTCTGGCCTTGGTACTGGCCTGGGGAGTGACGCCTTCTTATGGCGGCCTTTCCGGTGCCACCGTGACGCCGCTCCTGGCGTCGAGCGTGATCGGCCAGGCCATAGGGTACCTCGCGCCGGGCATGGCGTTAGGCTGGCCGCCGCCCCCGCCGCCTCCACCGCCACCGTGGGGACCGAAGCCGCCCCCGTGGGGCTGGGGCCCGCCTCCACCACCTCCGCCCCCACCGCTGTGGGGTTGGGGACCGCCGCCGCCACCCCCTCCGGTGCGTTGGGGGCCTCCGCCTCCGCCGCCGCCGTGGGGCTGGGGAGTGGCTCCGCCGCCTCCGCCGCCGCCGTGGGGACCTCCGCCCCCTTGGCGCCGCAGGTAGCGGGCATTGCACAATGAAACACAGCCCGGCAAGGTCCGATGGATCGAGCCGGGCTGCTTTTTTTCGATATCCCGCGGCCGGGGCGGCCGGGGTTTCCGATATCGCTGGGTAAAATAACGGAATGTCGTCAGTGTGTCGAAGCCGGTGGGGGGTGGCTCCGCGTGGTATCGTCGTCTTCCTCCGCTTGGGTTCAGCGGGCGATCATGGCCCTGAGCATGTCAGCACATCCCTCGGCGTTGTGGCTCATGCCGTTGAGCTTGTCCACGAAGTGGATGAGCTGGTAGATGTCCTTGAATTCCAAGGAGGAGTTGAAGATCTGCTGGAGCATGTCGGTTCGTTTCCCGTAGACGACCTTGTGTTGGGCGCGCACCGCCCTGAAGGTATCCTTGGTCTCGCCGCGGCTGTAGTGCTTGCCGATGACCAGCCCTACCGTCGAGTCCAGGGCAGCCTTGAGCAACTCCACGGTCTTGATGACCTCGGATACAAATCCCAGGAGGTTGGAGGAGAATTCTTCGGGAATGGTGGCGGGGCGCATGAACAGCCATTGCAGCGCATCCTGCCCGTCGTCGAGGATGTTGTCCTGGCTTCGCGTGTAGTTGAAGAACAGGATCTTGTCCACGGGCATGAACAGACCGCGGGGAAGGTGGTTCCTGATCTGCCGTTTGATTTTATCGGCCTGTTCTTCAAGCTTTTGGACCTTGCTCTTGAGTTCGAGGAACTCACCGCACGCGGGTCCACCGCCGATATAACATTCAAGAGCTTCTTCTATGAGATGAACGCCTTCGATGATCTTGTCATAGTGCTCACCCAAACCTTCCATGGGTGAGTGAGGCGTGATCAACCCGAAAAAAGGAATTCGTAAGGACATGGCACCCTCGTGTTGCGTAAGATGTTGCAGGTCAACCTTTTCCTGGACATCTGCCGGCCCCGTGGGAGGCAGGGGCGTATTCCAGGTGAATACTTGTCTTCAGGGCGGACCCGAAGGCCCTTGTGCCGCACCGTGTGGCGCGGGTGAACCGGTCCCCGATGCCGGTTCACTGTCGCGGATTATTCCAGCAGACTCCAGCGCAGGATCTGAAAGATGACGATGCTGGTGAAGGCTGCGATGGGCACCGTGAGAATCCAGTACATGACGATTGTCCCGAGTAGACGGAAATCCACCGCCTTGAACCCACGGGCCAGGCCCACCCCGACCACGGAACCGACAGCGGCATGGGTGGTGGAAACCGGAAGTCCCAGGTTCGAGGCGGCAAGCACCGTGGTTGCTGCTCCGAAGTCCACGGCGAAACCACGGGTGTTGGTCAGCAGGGTGATCTTCTCGCCCACGGTGGACATGACCTTGTATCCGAGCAGGGCAGTGCCCAGGGCGATGCCCGCGCCTCCAAGGATGAGCAGGAACAGCGGCACCTCCACGGTGCTCATGAAGGCCTGCTGCCTGGCGATGACATAGATGGCGGCCACCGGGCCGATGGCGTTGGCAACGTCGTTGGCACCCTGGGATATGGCCACGTAGCAGGAGGTGCCCACTTGCATCCGGCGGAACACGGTCTCCACGCCGTCCGGGCCCTCCGTGAGGTTGGAAACGAGTCTGCCCACGTAGATCTTCCCCATGTACCAGACCAGGAGGCAGATGAGGGACATGAACCCCAGGCTTTCGTGCCAGCGCAGACCCATGCCTTTGCCAAAGGGTGTCTTGTAGAGGAAGGACAGCCCCACGAGCATCACGGTCAGGGCCATCCAGATAGGCGCCCACTTCCTGGCCTGATGCAGCAGGCCGGGCTTGTCGAAGATGTTTCTGCGGATATGGGTGAAGATCAGGTAGGCCAAGATGCCACCGAGGACCGGGGACAGGATCCAGGAAACCACGATACCACCCATCTTCAGCCAGTTGACAACGCCGGGACCTCCGGCCACCAGCCCGAATCCGAGCAGGCTGCCCACTATGGAATGGGTGGAGGACACCGGCAGGGCCGTGAGCGTGGCGACGAGCACCCAGAGACCGGCGGAGAGCAGTGCCGAAAACATGCCCACCATCATCACGTTCGGGTCCGAGATCATGGAGGAGTCGATGATACCTTTCTGGATGGTGGAAGCCACGTTGGATCCGAGGAACACGGCACCGACGAAATTCAGGCTGCCGGCAATGAACACTGCCTGGCGAACACTGATGGCCCTGGCGCCCACGGCCGAAGCCATGGAGTTGGCCACGTCGTTGGCCCCGAGGTTGAAGGCCATCATGAAGCCGGCCAGCACGGAAAGGATGAGGAACCAGTCGTAGATGTTCATGGGGGGGTCAGGGACAAACCTCGAAGAAGGAAAAAACCGGGATCCTTCGGGGGCGGTGTAAAGGATTCTTGACAGGTATCACGGAAACAGCTTTTAATGAGTACATGGGTGCGGAAATAATTACAATAAAATTGTGCAATGTGCAACATTGGAAAAGCATGGTCTCGGAAACATAGAAGGACGTGCGGTATGAAGAGCCCTTCCCTGTTCGTCAAATTGCTGGCCGTGTCCGGTGTGCTCATGCTGCTGGTCTTCAGCATCGTGGCCTTTGTCTTCAGCAGGAACGTGCGCGAGGATTTTGTCCAGGAGGCCACGGAGCGCGCCAGGCAAGGGTTGGAGACCGTGCATTGGCTCATTGAGCAGCACCACGGCTTTACAGACGAACGCGAACTGGACACCTGGATCACCGGCATCGGCAAGCGCCTGCACTCCAGAATCACCTACATCAACGGCGGCAGGGTCATCGCCGATTCGGAAGTGGCCTTCGAAGGCCTCGCGGGATTGGACGATCATGGTGTCCGCCCCGAAGTGCTGCAAGCCTTGGAACAAGGCTTCGGCACGAGTATCAGGTCCTCTCGGACCGTGGGCAAGGAATTGCTCTACGCGGCAATGCCCGTACCCGGGGCGGGCGGGATGCCCGGCGGCGTGCTGCGGCTGGCCGTGCCCATCTCGGACATCCAGGACCGCTATCAGCGGATGATCCCCAGGGTGTATACCTTCATGGTCCTGGCTTTCTGCGGCGCGGGCCTTCTGTCCGGCCTGTTCATCAGGCGCATGAGCGCCTCCATCCAGGCACTGTCGCGCACGGCCCAGCAGATCGGAGAGGGTGACTATTCCCTGCGCATCGCCTCGGTGCCGGGCAGGGAATTCGCCCCCTTGATGCAGGCGGTCAACACCATGTCCACGAACATCCAGGAGCAGATCACCTCCCTGGAGGACGCCAAGGGCGAACTGGAGGCGTTGTTCAACGGCATGGCCTCGGGGGTCATGATCCTGGGGAGCGACGGTTGCATAGAATCGTGGAACAAGGCCCTGGCGGAGATGTTCCCGGACATGGGCGACGCTAAAGGCAGGACACCCCTGGAAGTCACCATGCAGCCGGAGCTGCGCAAGCTGGTGGATGCCTTGCGCACGAGCCCGGAAGGCACCTCGCGCATGAGCGCCCAGTTCAGGACCAGGGAGCGCAAGATGCTTCAGGCGGTTCTGGTGCCGTTCCGTACGCCCAAGGGTGTGCGCAAGATCGTCATCGTCTTTCACGACATCACCGAAATCAAACGTCTGGAGCGCGTTCGCCAGGACTTCATGGTCAACATCACCCATGAGATCAAGACGCCGGTGACCAGCATTCAGGGCTACTCGGAGACCCTGCTGGACAACCCCGACATCGATCCGGAGCACCGGCGGACCTTTCTGCGGACCATCCACGACAATGCCCGGCACATGGACGAGATGGTTACCAGGCTGCTCTCCCTGGCCAAGCTGGATGCCGAGATCAAGACCGAAATGGAACCTGTGTCGCTGCGGCAGCAACTGCAACTGGCCCTGCGCACCCTGGAGCAGGCGGCACGGAAGAAAGGGGTGACAATCGTCGACGCACTGCCCGAGGAGCAATTGCTGGTGCAGGCCACCCGTTCGGGTCTGTTCGAAGTGCTGGTGAACCTCCTGGATAATGCGGTGGCTTACGGCCCAGAAAACAACACCGTTACCGTCACGGCGAAAGAAACGCGGGACGGCGTGTTGCTGCGGGTGATGGACACGGGCGAGGCGATCTCGAGCTTCTACAAGGAGCGCATCTTTGAACGTTTTTTCCGCATCGATCCTGCCCAGAAGGTGCAAAAGGGGCGCTACGGACTTGGCTTGGCCATCTGTCGGCAGATCGTGACCGGCTTCGGCGGCACCATCTGGCTGGATAGTCCCCTGGACAGCGAGAGCGGCATGGGCAACGCCTTCTGCGTCTCACTCAAAGCGGCCATATCCGGGTGATGCCGCATGGTTCCGGGCATTGCCCGGCCAAAGAAAAGCGGATACCCTGCCGAACACTCATGAGCACGCTTCAAGGCAAGACATGACACGCAGATTCCTGACATACGCGGCACTGGCGACCATAGTGCTCGTTCTGGGCTTGGCCCTTGGGTTCCTGTACCTCGGGGAGCGCGGGCAGACGGACAGGGTCGATGAAGTGCCCCCTCCCACCATTGTACCGGAAATACGGGAGGCGGTCCCGCCACCCGTTCTGGACGGGCAACGCCCCCCGCGGCAGAGGCCCGATACGGCCGAACCCGTCCCCTTGGAGCCTCCTGCCCAGCTCACCCCGGCCACCTTCACCACGGACCTGGCCCGTTTCGTTGTCTCGCGTTACCGCCCCGCGGCCAAGGGCGAACCAGCACGCCTGGATCTGGGACTGCACGAACTCATCCGACGCTACGCCCCCGAGGAGTTGCAACCGGGCGGACCCTACGTGTATGCGGTGTCGCCCACGACCCTGCGGCTCGGCAGCCTGCTCTTCATCGGCCAGTTGGTGGAGAAACTGCACCATGAGGTGCAACGCGCCCATGACGAGGGCTCCGAAGGTACACTGAGTCCAGAGCAGTCCAAGGAGGTCCTCAGGCTCACGGCGGCATGGGTTCGCGGTATCGCCCTGTGCCCCCGGATGGTCAGGCAGGGAGCGGCCTCTCCCCCACCGCTGCGACCCGGCGAGTGCGAGGGTGCCATGGACTGGGTGCACGGGCTTCTGGACCGCAAGGGCCTGGCTGAAGTCGAGGCCGCAGCCTCGGGCATCCTCATGGACCTGGCCGCCAGGATAGAGAAGCGGGAGTGATGCTTTCGTCGGTGGGTGTTTTGCCCCATATGCAGCAGACTACCCTCACTTGCCCTTGAAGTTGAAGGCCTCGCGCTGCACCCGCTCCTGGGGCACGCCGCAGGATTGGAGCATCCGCAAGACCGCCTCCTGCATGGCCGGTGGGCCGCAGACATAGCACGAAGCAGTGGGACTGACCCCGAATTCCTCAAGCACTTGCTTGTCCAGACGCCCCGCGCGGTGGAAGACATGACTACCCGGAGATTCCGGTAGGTTTTCGCTTCTGGTGAACAGGAAAACCACCGTGAGGTCCAGGTGCCGGGTCAGTACCTCCAGTTCGCCCCTGGCAAAGGCGTCTTCCACGGTCTTGTTGGACCAGAACAACAGGATTCTGTTGGTGGCGCCGTCCGTGCGGAAGGTCCGCAACACGCTGAGAAAGGGGGTGATGCCCACGCCCCCGGCGATCATCACGATGTGTTTCTGGCTGTCGATGTCCTTGCAGAAGACACCCATGGGGCCCGAGCACTGCACCGGCGTGCCCGGCTTCCAGTCCCTGACGCCCGCCGTGAAGTCACCGATGCTCTTGACGGTGAAGCGCAGGCGGCTGTCGTGGGCGTCGCAGGAGATGGTGAAGGGGTGTGGTTCGCTCCAGCCGTTCTCGGTCATGACCCGGATGGAGGCGAACTGCCCCGGCTTGTGGTACACCGGCGTGCCTTCCGGAGCCTCGATGACCACGGAGGTCACGTCGTTGTTTTCGGGGATGGTTTCCACCACCCGCCAGACAGGCTTGGTATCGGGCATGGGGTTCTCCCTGGGCGTGGGTTGCGGACCGCTGGGCTGGGGCGGCATGGGCATCTCTGAAATAGCACAGGTAAGGGGCGGAGGAAACAGGTTCCGGGGGTGCACATGGAACTTGCTTTCCACCACGGGCTGGCGTAGGAAGGTCGGCCTTGCGCATCCGCACGGAATATACCCTCGAAAACCGCTTGCAATCCTTCCGTCAGGTCCTATCATCCAACCCGAAAGGTATTCGGTTCACTCACCTTCATTCAGGTAAGGTCTCATGGTCATCGACATCGTCGCGCTGCTGCGCGAAAACCCGACGCTGGTGTTCTTCGTGGTTCTCGGCTCGGGCTATCTGCTGGGTAACATCCGCTGGGGGGTATTGGCCATCGGCCCCACGGCGGGAGTCCTGCTGGCCGGGCTGTTCTTCGGGCATTACGGCTTTACCATGCCCAGGACCATACAGGATATCGGCTTCATCCTCTTCATCTATTCCGTGGGCTTTCAGGCCGGGCCACGCTTCGTGAGCGTGCTCCTGGAGGACGGTTTGAAGTACGCCTGCCTGGCCCTGGTGGTGGCCTTCACGGCCATTGCCCTGGCCAAGGGCATTGCCCTGGCCGTTGGCTTCAATCCTGGGCTCACCGGCGGATTGCTGGCAGGAGCCCTCACCAGCACCCCCACCCTGGCGGCGGCCCAGGACGCCGTGGCCAGCGGCATGGCCCTTACCGGGGATGTGTCCGCCGAACAGCTGCTCAACGACCTCTCGGTGGGCTACGCCATTACCTACATTTTCGGCATGGTTGGGCTCATTACCTTCGTCAGGTTCATGCCGCGGCTGATGCGCTTCGACCTTCAGGCCGAGGCCGCCGCGCTGGCCCGCGAGAAGAAGCTCAAGGAAGAGGGGCAGGAGCACGAGCCTGAACCCGAGCACAAGCTCATGATCCGGGCCTTCGAGGTGCGCGAGGAGGATGTCGTCGGCCGCCCCCTGGAGGACTTGCATTTCTGCAAGAGCACGGGATGCGTGATCCAGGAGGTCCGACGGGACGGGGAGATGCTGATCCCCAACGAGAGCACGCAGTTGCGGCATGGAGACCGGGTGAGTATCGTGGGCCCCATGGACAAGCTCGAGGGCCTAAGCGAGACCATCGGCCCCGGCGTCTGGGACAAGCAGCTGCTCAAGGCGCCCATCGAGAGCGCGCTGGTGATCGTCAGCAACAAGAAGGCCGCGGGCAAGCGCATCAGCGACCTGCACACGGTGGCGCGCTTCGGCTGTTTCATCACCAAGATCGTGCGCGCGCAGGTGGAGTTGCCCGTGACGCCAGAGATCGTCCTGGAAAAGGGCGATGCACTCATCGTGGCCGGGGTGCGCAACCGGCTCAAGGAAGTCATCGGCATTCTCGGACACGAGGAGCGCGGTGTGGTCAAGACCGACCTGCTGACCTTTGCCTTCGGCATTGTGTTGGGCATCTTTCTCGGGCAGTTCAGTTTCAAGGTGGGGCACTTCACCGTGGGATTGGGAACTGCCGGCGGTTTGTTGTTCTCGGGCATTCTCGTGGGGTTCCTGCGCTCCCTGCATCCCACCTTCGGCCGGGTGCCGCCGGCGGCTCGCTGGGTGCTCATGGAGCTGGGGCTGATGTTCTTCATGGCCGGCGTGGGCTTGCAGGCCGGCAAGGGCATTGTGGCCGCGCTGCTCGCTGTGGGTGCGCCGCTGTTCGTGAGCGGTGTGGTGGTGACCCTGGTCCCCGTGTTGGTGGGCTTCGCCTTCGGTCGGTTCGTGCTCAAGTTGAATCCGGCCCTGTTGCTGGGGGGCATTACCGGCGCCATGACCAGCACCCCCTCCCTGAACGTGGTCTGCCAGGCCGCGGGAAACTCCATGCCGACCCTGGGCTATGCCGGGGCCTACACTTTTGCCAACGTGTTCCTGGCCCTTGGGGGCGGCTTGATGATGATGTTCTGAGCTTTGGGTCTTGGGCGGTGATCCGGGAAAAGATAAGATAACTCAACTTTCGGGGTTGAAACTACAGTTCAAGCAACGGTCAGTAGTCTGAAATAACACAATTTTTTGCTTGAAGGGTCCTTGCAACCTTGTTATTCTGTTGTT
>CAZSRS010000044.1:0-31135 GCA_964609625.1 uncultured Desulfovibrionaceae bacterium | reverse complement strand
TCGAAAAAGAGCTGTCCAACGTGACGGAAGGAGAAACCATCATGCGCAGCTTTGAAGCGGATTTCTTCCCCGAGGTTTACAACAAGGGTGTGGCCGTCGGCATGGAGAAGGGCCTGGCCGTTGGCATGGAAAAGGGCATGGAAAAGGGCATGAGCGAGGGCGAAGCCAAAGGCATCCGCGATGCTCTTCTCGATCTCCTGCAGGAGCGTTTCGGTCCCCTCAGACTGAGGACAGCCGAAAAAGTCAGGACCATTCATGATGTCCAGGTGCTCAAGGGCCTGCTTCGCTCCGTGCTCAAGACGGAGTCTCCCGAGGCCTTCGAAACGCTGGTGGACGAAGTCTTGGGGCAACGCGGCTGTCTGCGGTAATAAATGCATGGATTCCGAGGCGCATCCGGAACATACGTCTTGCCAGGAATGTCGAATTTGTTTATGAACCAGAAACTTCCAAAGCGCGCCTGATTCTGGGTGACGCATCGATCCAGTACAACACGGAGTATTCCGAATTACAGGAGGAGTCGATGAACTATCAGACTGCAAGCACCACCAGGACCCGCACAGAGGTCGTGAACGCCTTCATGCGCGGCGTATACCAGTGGATGACTTTCGGCCTGCTGCTCACCGCAGGCCTGGCTTGGTTCACTTCCAGCAATCAGACAATGGTCAATCTGGTTTACGGCAACCAGACGCTCTTTTTTGGCCTGCTTATCGCCGAACTGGCCCTGGTCTTCGGTATCTCGGCCGGCATCCGCAGGCTTTCGGCTGGCATGGCCACGGGGCTGTTTTTGCTCTACAGCGCGCTCAACGGCATCACCCTGTCGTTCATTTTCCTGGTCTACACGCAGGCCAGCATCTTCCAGACCTTCGTGATCTGCGCGGCGATGTTCGGCGGTATGAGCCTCTACGGGATGACTACCAAGAAGGACCTCACCTCCTGGGGCAGTTTCCTGTTCATGGGGCTCATAGGCATCATCATCGCCTCCATCGTGAACATATTCCTGAAAAATCCCATGATGCACTTCGTGATCAGCTTCATCGGCGTCATCGTGTTCACCGGACTCACGGCCTACGACACGCAGAAGCTGAGCATGATGGGCGAGAGCATGCCGGCAAACGACGCCACGGCCGTGCGTCGCGGCGTGATCCTCGGCGCCCTGACTCTGTATCTCGACTTCATCAACCTGTTTCTCATGCTCCTGCGTCTGTTCGGCGGCAGTCGCGATTAGTGTGATCTTCCACATCAGCGCTGACCAGCGCGGGTGTTGCATGCGGCGTACGACCTTGGGGCGTGCGCCGCATCACTGTTTTCGGGTGCGGACGCTGCTGGTTACCGGACTGGAGAACGCCACCGGGATGAGAAGTTGGGGAGAGTCTTGGCGGGTCAAGGTTTCCTGACGCTTCGCGCCCGGAAGTGCACGGCCATGGGCGCGTGTTCGATGCCCACGAGCTTGCGCAACTGGTTCTCCAGATAGCGGGCGTAGGAATCCAGGATCCGCTCGGGATCGTTGACAAAAAAGACAAAGGTGGGGGGGCGGACCCCGACCTGGGTCAGGTAGTAGAAGCGGGCGCGCCTGCGCTTGACCACCGGCGGCTGGTGTCGCGCCGTGGCCTCGGCCATGACCCGGTTGAGCACCCCGGTGGAGACCCGCACTCCGCATTCCCGCCAGATCTTTTCGGCCAGGGGCAGCAGGGCCTTGAGCCCGCTTCCGGTCTTGGCGGAGACAAAGCGCAGCGGCACGTGGGGGCAGATGCGCAGCGCCTCGGCATAGTCCCGCTCCAGTCCGCCGCGATCCTTGCGTGGTACCAGGTCCATCTTGTTCACCAGGGCGATGAAGGGCACCTTCTCGCGGTCCAGGTAGGCGATGAGCTTCTTGTCCTGCTGCGTCACGCCCTGGGTGGCGTCCATGATGAAAAAGGCCACGTCGGCCTTTTTGCCGCTCTGCAGGGCCGCGTGCACGCTGAAGCGCTCCAGGGAGTCGGTGATGCGCGTGCGGCGGCGCACGCCGGCGGTGTCCACGAAGGTATAGCGCCTGGAGGTTTCCTCGCCCGGCAACTGGCGTTCGATGGTCACGTCCACGCTGTCGCGGGTGGTGCCGGCGATCTCGCTGACGATCATGCGCTGCTCCCCGACCAGGGCGTTGACCAGGGAACTCTTGCCGGCGTTGGGGCGGCCGAGCATGGCCAAGCGCAGCCCGAACTCCGGATGCCTGGGCGCCTGGTCCTCGGGTCCTGTTTCCTGCACCTCCGCCTCGAGTTCGGGCTCCTGTTCCGCTGTTTCCGGGTCGAAGTCCTCTTCCTGTTCCTCTTCTCCGGATGGGGGTTCACCGGCCTCTTCGGGCCCAGGCGGCAGCAGCTCCACGAGCCGCTCCACCACGTGACGCAGGTTGTGGCCGTGGGCCGCGGACACAGCCACGATGTCCAGTCCCAGGCCGTAGAACTCACTGAGCAGCAGGTCTTCCTGCTCCGGTCCGTCCACCTTGTTCACCAGCAGCAGCACATGCTTGCCGCTCTGGCGTAGGAAGCGGGCCAGGCGCTGGTCGATGGCGGTGCAGCCCTCGCGACCGTCCACCACCAGGGCCAGGACCTGGGCCTCGTCCATGGCGGCGCGGGCCTGGTCATAGATTTCGCGCTCAAAGCCTCTGGACTCCTGGGGTCCCTGATCCGGGGCGTGGGCGTCGTCCAGGTTCACGCCGCCGGTGTCCACGATGCGGAAGTGGCGCTCGTCGCGACGCACCAGGCCATACATGCGGTCGCGGGTCACGCCGGGGCGGTCGTGGGTCAGAGCGCGGCGTCCCTTGATCAAACGGTTGAACAGGGTGGACTTGCCCACGTTGGGGCGGCCGATGAGAGCGACGAGGGGCAATGCCGTGGAATCATGCATGGTCATGGGGTGCGGTTCTCGTCGCGGGGGGGGTGCTGCGGGCTGTGTACGCAGACAGGGGGGGAGAAGTGCATGGGGGACATGATCCTGTACTATTTCGTTGCTGCAAAGGCCGCCTCGATGCTCTCGGTATAGGGCGGTCTGAGCACGCCGACCTCGGTGACAAGGCCGGCAATTAGTTCATTGGGGGTGACGTCAAAGGCGTAGTTGAACACCGGCACGCCCGTGGGTACGATCTGCGTCACACCCACGTGGGTCACTTCCGAGTCCACCCGCTCCTCGATGGGAATCAACCCGCCGTCCGGGGTCTCGCGGTCGATTGTCGAGAGAGGGGCGGCCACGTAGAAGGGCACGCCATGCTCCCTGGCCATGACGGCCATGGTGTAGGTGCCGATCTTGTTGGCGGCGTCGCCGTTGGCGGCGATGCGGTCGGCGCCCACCACCACCTTCTGTACCAGGCCCTTTTTCATGAGCAGACCCACGGCGTTGTCGCAGGCCACGCGCACCGGGATGCCGTCCTTGTGCAGCTCCCAGGCCGTGAGCCGCGCTCCTTGCAGGAAAGGCCGGGTCTCGTTGGCGATGACCTGGATGGTCTTGCCCCTGTCCACGGCGCCGCGGATCACACCCAGGGCCGTGCCGTAGCCGGCCGTGGCCAGGGCGCCTGCGTTGCAGTGGGTCATGACCGTGTCGCCGTCATGGAGCACCGTGTCGCCATGCCTGCCGATCTCCCTGCAGATGGCGATATCCTCGGCGTGCATTGCCTTGGCCAGCTCGAGCCAGGTCTCGCAAAGCGCGGCCAGGGTCCTGGGCGCGGCCTCCTGCCGGGCCTGACGCATGCGACGCACGGCCCAGCGCAGGTTCACGGCCGTGGGCCGGGCGTTTTCCAGGTCCAGGAGCAGCTTCTCCAGCAGGGACTGGCCGGCCTCGCCCTCGCCCGCCTGGTGCAGGGCCTCGCGCGCCGCCAGGTAGCAGCCGTAGGCCGCGGTGACGCCAATGGCGGGGGCGCCGCGCACCACCATGACCTGCAGCGCGAAGATGGTTTCCGCGGTGTTGGTGCAGGTGAACCACTCCTCGCGCACCGGGAGGAAGCGCTGGTCCAGGAGGACGAGATTACGAGCGGCGGAGTCGAATTGGATGTGGTCTTCCATGGGGGGCCTCGTGGGATCATGGACACCCCGCACGCATGCAGGCATGCGTGCGGGGTGCGTGGTTTTCGTGGACAGCGTCCGGGATCCGGAACGCGCTAGTCGAGTTCGTATTCGTTGCGCCAGTCGCCCTCTTCGCTCCAGGCGGGTTGGTCTTTCTTGTCGAAGATGTGGTTGCCGATGACCAGATAGTCCATCTCGGTGCGCATGAAGCAGCGGTAGGCGTCCTCGGGGGTGCAGACGATGGGCTCGCCGCGCACGTTGAAGCTGGTGTTCACCACCAGGCCGCAGCCGGTGCGCTCCTTGAATGCGCGCAGCAGTTGGTGGTAGCGGGGGTTGGTCTCCTTGTGCACGGTCTGGATGCGGGCGGAGTAGTCCACGTGGGTCACGGCCGGGATGTCCGAGCGCAGGTGGTAGAGGCGCTGCCACATCTCCATCTGGTTGTAGTTCTCGGGCAGGGGGTTGCGGCGAGCTTCGCGCACGGGCGCCACCAGCAGCATGTAAGGCGAGGGTTGCCCCTCGAGGCCGAAGTACTCCTCGGCGTCCTCGATGAGCACCGAAGGCGCGAAGGGGCGGAATCCCTCACGGTACTTGATCTTCAGGTTGAGCTTCTTCTGCATTTCCGGGTCGCGGGGGTCGCCCAGGATGCTGCGATTGCCCAGGGCCCGGGGGCCCCACTCCATACGCCCCTGAAACCAACCCACGGCCGCGCCGGTGCCGAGCTTCTCGGCCACGACACCGCAGAGTTCATCGAAGTTCTCGTACTTTTCGGCCACGGCCTTGTACTTGCGCAACAGGCGCAGGGTGAAGCCCTCGCCGAAGAAGGGGCCGAGGTAGGAGCCTTGCATGGCGTCGGCCGCGCCTTTGGGCAGGGGACGGCGCTCCTGTCCCAACCCGATGTGATAGGCTGCCAGGGCCGCACCCAGTGCGCCACCGGCATCACCGGCTGCCGGCTGGATCCAGATGTTGGGGAAGGGGCCGCGCCGCAGCAACTTGCCGTTGGCCACGCAGTTCAGGGCCACGCCGCCGGCCATGACCAGGTTCCTGGAGCCGGTGATGGCGTGGGCCGCGTCGGCCATGCGGAAGACCACGTCCTCGGTGACCATCTGAATGGCCAGGGCCATGTCCATGTAGGGCTGGGTGATGTCGGTCTCGGGCTTGCGGCGCTCGATGCCGAAGAGCTTCTTGAAGGCGTTGTCCTTGCACATGGTCAGGCCGGTGGCGAAATCGAAGTAGGCCATGTTCAGCAGCAGGGAGCCATCGTCGCGCAGGTCCACGAGTTCGTCGAGGATCAGCTTGTACCACTTCCTGGTGCGCTCGGCATCGGGATCGCCGTAGGGCGCCAAGCCCATGAGCTTGTACTCTCCCGAGTTGACCTTGAAGCCCGTGTAGTAGGTGAAGGCCGAGTAGAGCAGCCCCAGGGAGTGGGGGAAGTCCAGCTGCTGGTGGATGGTGATGTCCCGCCCCTTGCCGTGGGCGATGGTGGTGGTGGCCCACTCGCCCACGCCGTCGATGGTCAGGATGGCGGCCTCGTCGTAGGGGCTGGGGTAGAAGGCGCTGGCCACGTGGGAGAGATGGTGCTCGGGGAAGAGCAGCCTGGGCATGCCCGGGCCGAGCTTGGCGATCTCGTCCTTGAGCATCTTCTTCATGAACAGCTTTTCCTTGATCCAGACCGGCATGGCCGAGAGAAAGCTGCGCAGGCCCCGCGGCGCGAAGGCGTGGTAGGTCTCCATCAAGCGTTCGAACTTGAGGTAGGGCTTGTCGTAGAAGGCGATGGCGTCGAGGTCCTTGGGACTGAGGCCGGCCTCTTCCATGACGAACTTCACGGCGTTCGCGGGAAACGAGGAGTCGTGCTTCTTGCGGGTGAAGCGTTCCTCGTGGGCCGCGGCCACAATGTCGCCGTTGATCAGCAGCGCGGCCGCGCTGTCGTGATAAAAGGCCGATATGCCGAGTATGGCTCCTGCCATGGGTACCCCCCTCAGGGCTCTAGAAGATGGTGTAGATGAAGGGAGCCACGGCCGTGCCGCTGGTGAGCACGATGAGCACACCAAAAAGCAGCAAGGTCAGGATGATGGGCAAGAGCCAGAATTTTTTTCTCACCTTGAGAAACTTCCAGAGATCACGCAGGAAATCCATTGCTTATATCCTCCATAGAGTTCGAATGCCTGATGGGGTCTCCCGGTGCGGGAGACAAGGGCACGGCGCGGGTGAAACGCGCTAGAACATGTGCTCCAGGTCTTCCGGTCCCACCACGGCGTTGCACTCGCGGTAGACGGAAGCGGTGTCTTTTTTCCAGCGTTTGAGCTGCAGTGAGTCCTTGCCCACCAGTTGCCGGAAAAGGGCCATAGGCGTGAGCACCAGGAAGAAGACCAGGGTCAGGATGACCTTGGACATCACGGTGCCCAGCAGCTCGGAGAGTCCGAACCACAGTGCGGCAAAGGGCTTGATGACCCGTGGCTGGATCATCAGCAGTAGGGTGACGACGATGAGCACCGGCAAGAGCCAGGCCTGTTTGCCGAATTGCAGCACCAGCAGACCGATGAGGATCAGGGCCATGCCGGCGTCCTTGCACTGGTCTTTGGTGGGGCGGGAAAAGAAGCCGGGCTTGGCACCCGTGGTGTTTTTTTTGCTCATGGTTGAAGCCATACCTCTCAGGCGTCGAGTTTCTGTTGCAGTATCTGGTTGACCAGGCCGGGGTTGGCCTTGCCTTTGGTCTTTTTCATCACCTGCCCCACGAAGAAGCCCATGAGCTTGGTCTTGCCCCCCTTGTAGGCGGCGACCTCGTCAGGGCTTTGTTCCAGCACTTCCAGGACCGCGGCCTCGATGGCGTCGCTGTCCGAGATCTGGACCAAACCCTTTTCCCGCACAAAGACCTTGGGGTCTTTGTCGCTCTCGTAGAGTTCCCCGAAGATCTGCTTGCCGATCTTACCGCTGATCACGCCCTGCTCCACGAGTTGGCAAAGGCCGGCCAGGGATTCGGGCCTGAAGGGGCAGGAGGCGGCCGTGTGTCCACGCTGGTTCAGCTCGCGAAGCAGTTCGCCGAGCATCCAGTTGGCGACGAGCTTGGGTTGGTTGCAGGAGGCCACGGCGGCCTCGAAGTAGTCGGCTAGGTCGCGCTCCGCCGTGAGATTGTGGGCATCCTGCGGGGGCAGACCGTACTCTCGGATGAAACGCTCCTCGCGCTGGAGCGGCAGTTCGGGCAGTTCGGCGCGCCAAGCCTCCAGCCAGGCAGGATCGACGATCACGGGGGGCAGGTCCGGGTCCGGGAAATAGCGGTAGTCGTGGGCCTCCTCCTTGCCGCGCATGGAGAGGGTGATGTTCTTGTTTGCGTCGTAGAGCCGGGTCTCCTGCACCACCCGCTCACCGTCCTCGATGACCTCCTTCTGGCGCTGGATTTCGTATTCCAGGGCGCGTTGCACGTGGCGGAAGGAGTTCAGGTTCTTGAGTTCGGCGCGGGTGCCGTACTCCTTTTGCCCCAGAGGGCGGATGGAGACGTTGGCGTCACAGCGGAAGCTGCCCTCTTCCATGTTGCCGTCGCAGATGCCGAGGTAGACGAGGATGGAGCGCAGGGCCTTGAGATAGGCCACGGCCTCCTCCGGGGAGCGCATGTCCGGCTGGCTGACGATTTCGATGAGGGGCACACCGGAGCGGTTGAGATCCACGAAGCTGACGTTCTCCACCTGGGAGTGGATGTTCTTGCCGGCGTCGTCCTCCATGTGGATACGCAGGATGCCGACGGTTTTAGTCTTGCCGTTGACCGTGATTTCCAGCGCACCGTGCTCGGCCAGGGGGAGTTCGTACTGCGAAATCTGATAGCCCTTGGGCAGATCGGGGTAGAAGTAGTTCTTGCGGGCGAAGATGGAGAAGGGGTTGACGGTGCAGTCCACGGCCAGGGCCATCTTGCAGGCGTACTCCACGGCGCGTCGGTTGAGTACGGGCAGGACTCCCGGCTGACCAGAACAGACAGGGCATACGTTGGCGTTGGGTTCCTCGCCGAAGGTGGTGGAACAGCCGCAGAAGAGCTTGGAGCGGGTCAGCAGCTGGGCGTGGACTTCCAGCCCGATCACGGTTTCGTAGGTGGTCATGTCGCGTCCTCTGTTCCTGGGCCGGGTGCGGCACGGTCGCTTGCGGCCGGCGCGGCGTAGAGCGCCGGGTTGGTCTCCGGGTCGTTGTACATCTTGAACTGGCGGAAGACGTTGGGCCTTTTCCGGCCGGCACAATAGTCGTCGAAGAGTTCAAGAATGCTCTGCCTGAGATCGTTGTCCTGTGCGCGGAGCTGCTCCAGCCTGAGCGTGCAGCGTTGGACATGTTCCCGACTCGCCCCCCCGCGCCTGGTTTCGACGTCCATGTGGTAGATCTTCAGCAGCAGGATGGAGAGTCTGTCCAGGGCCGCGCCCATGGTCTCGGTGTTGTACCGTTTGGGGGCGTCTGCTGGCAGCAAAGGCGTTATCAGGGAGTTCAGGTGGGCGTCAAGCCGCTCGATGCAGTCGTTGCGACGCTGGTTCTCGGCATCGATGGCCCGTTTGCAGCGGGCCACGTGTTCCGGACCGCCCACGTCGCTGCGGGCGTCGTCCTCCAGGTGCCAGAGCGTGAAATTGGCCAGGTGCAGGTCCAGGAGCAATGCCGTGAGCCGTGGCAGGGGAGAGGCATCGAGCAAGGGGACGGCACTGGGCAGTTCCTGGTGCCAGGCGCTCACGGTCCGGGACAGGGAGTCGAAGCACACGGTCAGGGTCTTGCGCAGACAGGCTTTGTCCATTGCAAATCCTTAAGAGAAAGGGGAAAAAAGACCCTCAGGGCTGCCTCTTCTGTCAGCTCCCCCATGCCCCCTCAAATGTCCAAGAAATCGTGATTGGTTGCGCTGCAGTATGCCATGCTTGCGCCTTGCGAGGCGCGTGGAAAAAGGAACTACTACATATATTCGATGCCGGCGTCAAAGTATTTACCCACTCCGTACTCCCTGCGGCGGAAGAATTTTTCGGGACTGGGGCCGATGATCTGCATTTCGGGCTGATAGCGTTGCATGTCCAGGGCGATGTGCATTTCCTTGGTGCATCCGGTGGAGAAGGTGGCGTCCTTGCCTGCCCAGGTCGGGGGCACTTTCTTGCCCATGAGATCGAAGGCCTGCTCGATGTCGCCCACTGTCTGAAAGCGCCAGACGTTGATCAGTCCGGAGCGCTGCACGCGCTCCCACATGAACATCAGGTCGTCGCCGTCCATGCCGGGTTCGAAGTGTTCCGCGGGGTTGATGATGAATACGCCTTCCAGACGTTGGCGCAGATAGTCCACGAAGGTGCTGAGCACCGCGATGGCCGTCTTGGTCTCGCCGGGAATGGACCCCACGATGGCGCTGTAGAACATCACGCTCTTGCCGCCATAGCGTGCCTTGCGCATCTTCTCGATGATCTCGTCGGCCTTTTTCCGCAGGTCGTTTTCCGAGATCTTGCGGGCCTGCTCGGCCTTGGGCTTGAAGAGGATCTGCTGTGTGCCATGGGTGTCGCGCTGGAAACAGAGGATGTCGCGGGTGAAGAGGTGGCTGGTGTAGATGAGTCGGCGCACGTTGGCGTGCCCCTTGGCGATGATCAGGTCGGCCTCTTTCCAGGCCCGAGCGAAGGTGACGCTGGTGCGGTAGAGGTTGAGACGCTCCATGGTGCCGTCGGAGAGTACCACGAACTGGTGCTCGCGCAGGAGCCTGAGCAGTTCGTTCTTGCCCAGGCGCTCGTTTTGTATCTGGTAGGCGTCGCACAGGGCCTTGGCCAGGACCGGGTCATGCTCCAGATCCCAGAAGGCCGGGGCCTGGAAGTAGAACCCTTCCTTCAGGGCCAGCATGACCTGGTGCCCCTGCCGGAGCAGGCAGCGGATGATCAGGATGTCGAAGATCACGGCGCCGCTGCTGCGCGGCAGGTAAAGGATCTTCTTGCGGCCGCCGCTTTGCGGACCCAGGAGGGTCGTGAGGTGTTCCTTGCCTTCGCATTCCTTGCCGGCCTCCTTTTCCAGGGCCTGCATGCCGGGGGCGACGCTTCCACCGTGCCAGATGGCTCCCCATGAAGAGAGGGCGAAGAGTCGCTGCAGCTCCAGGAGGTCCAATTCCCATCGCAGATCCTCGATACGGCCGCAGGAGGGGCTGTCGTGGCAGACATGGACCAGCTTTTCGAAGATGACGCCCTTGATGAAGCTGTCCACGCGGGCGTTGTGCAGCTTCTTGCGCTCCATATAGGGGTCTTGCATGCCGCTCTGGGTGAGCACGATGCCCACGAGGCGCTTCATGAGCCGGGAGGGGATCAGGGTGTGCGAGGCCAGGGCCTGGCGGTAGCGATGCTCGCAGAAGCTCAGGATGCGTTTCTTGGAGTACTCCGAGTCGATATTCTGCTCCACCAGGCGGACCACCACGCGCCAGACGGTATCGTAGGCGTGGAGCAATTCCCTTGGTGGTTCGGGGGCCAACAACCCCTTGAACAGTTCGTCGGTGCAGGGCGCGAAGAACTGGTCGTTCTCCAGGTAGACCATGAAGCTCAGCTGTTCCGGTGAGGCGTTGCGAAAGGGGTTGAGCAGGTATTCGAGGTTGTTTTCGGCCATGAAGTGGAGAATCCAGGCGTCCAGCAGCGGGTCATTGCCGAAGCGCAGATCGCTGGCCGTCTCTATGCCGCTCAGGTCCGGCGGGGGTATGGGCTTTTCCCGGAGTGGCGCATTCATGGTTCCGCTCCCTGAAAGTTTTCGTGTGCGCGGACAAAGCCTTTGACCTTGAGTTTGCCGAAATAGGAAGAGTCTTCCAGTCGCACGATGCGGAATCGCTGTTCCGAGCGGTGGATGTCCACGCGGTCACCGGGTTGCAGGGGGAAGCCTTCCTGTCCGTCCAGGGTCAGGAAGGCCTCCGCCGCGCCCGACAGCAGCGTGACCGAAAGCCTGGCCTCTTCGGGCAGGACCATGGGCGTGAATTCGTGCAAAAAGGGGCAGACCGCGGTGAGACAAAAGGCCCGCAGGGAAGGGTGCAGCAGAGGGCCGTCCGCGGAGACAGAATATCCCGTGGCACCGGTGGGCGTGGAGATGATCAGTCCGTCGGCGCGGAACTCCCCCAGAGGTTCGTCGTCCACGCGCACTTCCAGGGAGATGAGCCGGGCCAGGGCGCCGCGCGCCAACACGAGGTCGTTGATCACCCGCCCCTGTGTCACGGGTATGGCGCAGCCGGGCCGGATCACCTCGAAGGCCAGGGCCGTGCGTTCGCATTGCGTGATGCCGTGGGCCAGCAGTCGCTCCAGGCAGGAGCGCCAGTCGGCGATGGTCAGTTCGGTGAGAAAGCCGACCTTGCCCAGGTTCACGCCGAGCAAGGGGGCGGTGGTGCGGAGCATCCGCCGGGCCACGCTGAGCATGGTGCCGTCGCCCCCGAGCACCAGGATCAACCCCGGTTCGCCCCCGAAATCGCGCAGGACGGCCGCACAGGCCTGGTCAAAAGAGCGGTTGCTCTCTGGATTTTCCATCAGTCTGGCGCTGATCCCCCTGGCCGTGAGCCAGGAGAGAATCTCTTCCCCCAGGGTCCAGGCGCGGGAATCCTTGGCCTTGGTGACCAGAAAAGTCGGGTTCAGGGGATTCCTGGGTGCTGCACTCGGGGTCTGGATTTCGGGCGCATCTTTTTTCATGGTGGACATGACGTTGTCATCTAGCCGAAATGACTGTTCAGTTCAAGAACAGCCTTGCGAGAGCGGCGGCATGCCGGGAGGATGCCGTTTTCGCCGTCCGGACGGTTATTCCGTGCCGATGTTGTAGGTCTTGAGCTTGCGGTAGAGGTAGCTGCGCTCCAGGCCGATGGCCTCTGCAAGTGCCGCGACGTTGCCGCCATATTGACGCAGGCCGGCCTCGAGGAAGCGGGCCTCGAAGTCGGCGCGGGCGGACTTGAAGTCCATGGCGACGGATTCCGCGCCAATGGGGGCGTCGCTGCCCGGGAGCAAGGGCGCCACGGGCGGGATGGAGAATTCCGGGGGCAGGTGCTCCGGGCCCACGTCCTTGCCCATGTACATGATGTGCATGCGCTCCACGAAATTCTTGAGTTCGCGCACGTTGCCGGGCCAGGGGTGGTTTATGAGCACCGCCATGGCCGCGTCGGTGAAGCGCAGGGGTTTGAAGCCGTGTTCCTGGGCCATGCGCCGGGTGAACTCCTCGATGAGCAGGGGCACGTCCTCGGCCCTTGCGCGCAATGGGGGCACTTCCAGAGGCACCACCTTGAGCCGGTAGTAGAGGTCCTCGCGGAAGTTGCCGGCCTTGATCTGCTCCTCGAGATTCTTGTTGGTGGCGGCGATGACACGCACGTCCACCATGATCTGGCGGCGTCCCCCGACGCGCTCGAAGAGTTGCTCCTGCAGGATGCGCAGGATCTTGGCTTGGGTCTTCAGGCTCATGTCGCCGATCTCGTCCAGGAACAGGGTGCCGCGGTGGGCCATTTCGAACTTGCCGGTCTGGGCCCGTTCCGCCCCTGTAAAGGCGCCCTTCTCGTGGCCGAAGAGTTCGCTCTCGATGAGTTCCTCGGGGATGGCGGCGCAGTTCACGGCCACCAGGGGTTTGTCCTTGCGGCGGCTCTGGCGGTGGATGGAGCGGGCCACGATCTCCTTGCCCGTGCCGTTTTCCCCGGTGATCAGGACCCAGGCATCGGTGGGAGCCACGCGCTCGATCTGTTGGCGCAGGGCCTGGATGGCCGGAGACGCCCCGGTGCACTCCTGTACGGGGTCCGCGCCCAGGTTGGAGCGCAGCACCAGGTTTTCGCGCTGCAAGGCCTGGAACTCAAGGGCCCTGCTGGTGGTGATGACCACCTTTTCCAATGACAGGGGTTTTTCGATGAAGTCGAAGGCGCCTTTCTTGATTGCGCTGACAGCGGTCTCGATATTGCCGTGCCCGGAGATCATGATCACCTGGGGTGCGGCGTCCCTCGCGCGCAGGGTGTCCAGGACCCGGAGGCCGTCCATGCCTGGAAGCCAGATGTCCAGGAACACGAGGTCGGGCTGCTCGCGCTCCACGACCTCCAGGCCTTGTTCTCCACTGCCCGCCTCCAGGACCTGGTGTCCCTCGTCTTCGAGGATGCCGCGCAACGAGAGGCGGATACCCTGTTCGTCGTCGATGATCAGGATGCGTTCTGGCATGGAAGCGGTAACGGTTCGGCAGGTCATGGCTCTAAGCTGAAGTCGTCTTTCCTGAACAATTCGAGGCAGGCTTCCACCACGTCCCGCGGGTAGCGCCCCCCCTTGTGGGTCTCGATCTCCTCCAGGGCGAGTTGGAGGCCCAGGGCCGCGCGGTAAGGCCTGTGGGAGGACATGGCTTCCACCACGTCGGCCACCATGATGATCTTGGCGTCCGGGAGGATGTCCTCGCCCTTGAGCCCTTGGGGGTAACCAGAGCCGTCGATGCGTTCGTGGTGCTGGAGCACGATGTCGGCCACGGGCCAGGGAAAGGATACCCGTTTGAGAATGTCGTAGCCCACCTCGGAGTGGGTCTTCATGATGCCCATCTCCATGTCCGTGAGCCGTGCCGGCTTGGAAAGGATCTCGGCCGGGATGTATATCTTGCCCAGGTCGTGCAACAGGGCGGCCACGCGCAGGCCCTCGATCTTGTCATCGGTGAGGCCGAGTTTGATGCCTATGGCGCTGGCCAGCTTGGCCACGCGCTGCTGGTGTCCCGCGGTGTAGGGGTCTCGCTTCTCGGTGGTCATGGCCAGGGCCGTGACGGTTTCCTCCAACGTGCGGCGGAGGTTGCGCAGGCTCTGGCGCAACTCCTCCTCGGCCTTGCGGGCGTCCGAGATGTCACGGATCACGAGCACCACGCCGCTTACATGGGAGCGGGCGCCGTCGATGGTGGAGATGGTGAGATCCACGGGTCGTTGCTTGCCGTCCGCGGCTTCGAGCAGCAGAGAGGTGTCGTTGTTCCAGAGTTGTTTTTTCAGGGCAAGGGCCACGACATCTTCCATGGGCTCTCCGTCATGTTCCGAAAGCAGGCGCACTGCCTCGATGAAGGGACGGCCCAGGGCCTTCCTGTGAGAGAGGCCGGTGAGCTTCTCGGCCACCGGGTTGAACAGACGGACCATGCCCTTGCTGTCCGTGGAGATGACCGCGTCGCCGATGCTCTTGAGGGTGGTGCTGTGCCAGCGCTCGTTTTCCAGCAGCTTGAGATCCATGGAGTGCTTGTAGAGCGCCATCTCGATGCAGGTCTGGAGTTCGCGGTCCTCGAAGGGTTTGAGGATGTAGCCAAAGGGCTCGGTGATTTTGGCGCGGTTGAGGATATCCTGGTCGGCGTAAGCCGTGAGGTAGATGACCGGAACGTTGTATTGTTCTCTGATACGTTGCGCCGCCTCGATGCCGTCCAGCTCCCCCTGGAGCATGATGTCCATGAGAATGATGTCCGGTCTGACCTCCTGCACCCCCCGCACGGCATCCTCGCCGCTGGGTACCACCAGGGGGGTTTCGTAACCGAGGAACTGGAGCCGTTTCTGTACGTCCAGGGCCACGATGGGCTCGTCTTCGACTATGAGAATTCTGGCCTGGGACATGGTGAGGTCCTTGGTGTTGCGTCGTTCTTATGGGAGGCCCGCGGTCTGGCGTTGCGTCGCGTACATATATGTTTACTGCAACGGCGTGCTGGTCGCAAGAACAATGTGCCGGTGGGTATCATACGCTGTCTCGGAGAGCCTCGCCTATATTTGTGTAGTGAAAGCGGAAACCACTCTGTTGCAGTCGTTTCGGCAATACACGCTGTCCGGTGAGCACGAGTTCCCTGGCCATTTCGCCGAGGGCGAGCCTGAGGGCCGCGGCAGGCGCGGGCAGCAGGCAGGGCCGGCGCAACACGCGCCCCAGTGCGCGGCAGAACTCCAGATTGGTTACTGGGGTGGGCGCGGTGAGATTGTAGACACCCGCGCAATCCGTGTCACGCATCAGGTGGATCACGGCGGCGGCTTCGTCCTTGCGGTGGATCCAGGACATCCACTGTTTTCCGCTGCCCACCGGCCCGCCGAGGAAGAATTTGAAGGGGGTCACGAGTTTTTCCAGAGCGCCTCCCCCCTTGTCCAGGACCATGCCGGTGCGGATGACCACGCGGCGCAGCCCCAGTTCTTCGGCTGCCAGGGTGGAGGCCTCCCATGCCCTGGCGGTGTCGGCGAGAAAGCTGACGCTGGGAGTGGGAGGGGCCGAGTTCTCATCCAGAATCTCGTCGCCGCGCGATCCGTAGAAGCCGATGGCCGATGCCTGGACCAGGAGGCTGGGTTTCCTGGCCATTGTGCCCAGGGCCTCGCGGATCGCGGCGCCGGCACGCAACCGGCTGTCGAGGATGCGCTCTTTCTGCGCCGCGGTCCAGCGCCTGGCGGCAATGCTCTCCCCAGCCAGGTTGACAACGGCGTCGCTCCCTTCGAGGATGTCGGCAAGGGCAATGCCGCTCACGGCATCCCAGGGGGCGAAACGCACGGGGTCCTTGGAGCCGAAAAGGCCGGCGTATCGTTCTGGAGAGCGGGAAGGGACGGTTACGCTCCAGCCCAGGGCGAGCATCTGGTGGATCAACTCGCGACCGATGAATCCCGTTCCGCCGAGGATGATGACCTGCATGGCGACCCCCTTTGAAGATGTCCGGGTGTAATCCCATGCCGGAACGCCTGCAATGCGTTCTCCAATAGCGAGCCGGCAACGCGGCCGGCGATTCATTCAGCGACGCGGGATTCCTTGCTGCATTCGGGCCGCAAGGAACATTTGGCCGTCACGTGGTGCAAGCGGATGGCAAGAGATCAGTACTATTGTCCATGATACTTCAGGAGGGAGGCGAAGGCAATCGGGCCATGACTTTTTTGTGGCCCATGAAGTTCCTCCGAGAGAGGAGGGCATTTTACCGGGAATTCTTGTCATTCCTGCGCGGCTTCTGTACAATGTCTGATCATGTCCATCAGATGTGCCGAAACCGAGGGCGGGAGTATGTTCTCTCTTCCTTCCACAGCCCAGGGACGGGCCACGTCTTTCCTTGCGCGTTGCCCTCGCCCATGGCCCGTGGCGGCGGGAAGGAATGGCTGATGGTAATACAACGTGATAATGACCTCGTTGAGATCCCCCTCGAAGGGGTGGCGGCATATTGGTTGTCGTTGAAAAAGCTCGTGGACGCGAAGCGGGGCGCCAAGCTGCTGGAGGATGAGGCGTCCTACACGGGCGAACCCTTTATCAAGTATCTGTTGGAGGTGATTTCCAGCGAGGACAACGAGCACATGGCCGCCCGCCTGGGAGCCGTGAAACGCGATTGCCTGCTCGCGTTGCTCACGCGCAGGTTCGACCTGATGCGCATGGCGTTGCTGGATGTGGCCACGGGGGAGAATCCGCGCAAGACCCTGGCCAAGATGACCGCACAGTTCACCCACCCACCGCTGAACGAGGAGAGCGCTTTTCAACTGGCCCAGGAAATGGTCCAGCAGGCGACCGACGGCATTGCCGACAAGGGACGCTATTTCAACGTGGACCATAAACTCAAGGATGACAGGCTGATGGTCACGCTGCTGTTTTATCAGCTCTGGGCTCGGCGCGAGGGTAAGCGGGCCTGCCAGCCCTTTCTCGAGTTCATCGATTCAAACTACTTTTGCGACGGACTCGCCCTGGTCATCGACGGCTTTGACGCACCCTTCGTGCGCAAGCGTCTGCGGGTGCACCGCGACGTGATCCTGGCCGAGACCAGGGTGAAGATGGAATTGTGTCTGGAACTCAGCTTGGCCTTGCGCCAGAAGCTGACATATGAGGACGTGTTCCGCGTGGCGCGGGCGTATCTCGTCTGATGCCTGGTTTCCTGAAGCCGGGCATGAGGAGCGGAGCAGAGACGCAAAGGAGGTGCGGCATGCGTGCAGTGATCTGGCTGTCAACGCTCCTGTGGCTGTTGCCGGTGCTCCCGGCCGGTGCGCAGACATTCGACATCCTGGATATCGATGGCAACGGCGTGCTCACCCTTGGTGAGCTGCGGGCCATCGCCAGCGACGAAGAGCGGTTACGGCAGGCCTTCAGCCGCCTGGACATGGACGACAACGGCGTGCTTTCGCGCTCGGAACTTGGCGTGGACGGCAGGTTGCTCCTGAGCAATGCGGACAAGGATCAGGACGGTGTTTTGACCTACGAGGAACTGCGCCTGTTCTTCCTGACGCAGGAGGCCGAACCCATGCTCAAGGAAATGGATGTGGACGGCGACGGCTACTTGCAGCGCCATGAGTACTTCAAGAAAAAAAGCGAGTTCAAGGCCGGTGTTTGGGTGCCTTTGATGAAGTTTTAAGGCCTGTCCCAGAGATTGGCCCATGGCCGCGCTCCCCCATCATCCCCGCATTCGAAGTAACATTCTGGGATGACGAGGGGCGGTTATGACCCAAGAGGGCAGTGCGAGACATGCCAATCCAAGTTTTTTACGCCCGGAGCGGGCCAAGTGCTTGCCTTTCTCCATTCGCCCTGATTTCCCCCTGTCACCGTACCCTAAATATTCGCGGTCCTGCCTCCGATAGATATTTCCAAACAGGGACTGATGGGGGTGCATCGGGGCACTCCCTTGGGCTCCGGGGACAAGGCGTGGCAACGATGCGGGATAAGCACGGAACACAGGGAGCGGATCAGGTCCACGTGCCTGAGGTAAAGTCCCCCAAGGTCGAGGGGGAATTCCTGTGCCTGAGCGAAGCCGCGGCAGACGATCTGACCCACATCGATCTCCGCGCCGAGAAGATCAGGATGCTCAAGAAGCAGGTGCGGGACGGCACCTATGCCCCGGACCTGAAACGGGTGGCCCTGATTTTGGTACACGACGAGGGCGAGACACTGGTGGGTTCCTGATTCCGGGCTCTCAGCCCTGGACCCTTTTTTTCGCTTCAAGCATGGAGACGGTGCCTTCGAAACGGGCGCCTTCGTCGATCTCCAGCAGCGGCGCTTCGATGCTCCCCGTGCATTCCGCCGTGCGTTGCAGGCTCGTCTTCCTGCTGCTCTTGACGCTGCCGGTCAGCTTGCCGGAGCAGTTCACGTTGGCCACGGTGACGGTTCCTTCCACGGTACCTTCCTGCCCTACGAGCAAAATTCCCTCGGAGACGATCTCGCCCTTGAAAACGCCGGATATCTGGGCCGTGCCCGTGAATTCCATCCTTCCCTCGAAGCGGGTTCCCACGCCGAGATAAGCGTTGAGGCCGATGTTCTTGTTCTCATCGGGTTTCGGTGCCGCGCTCTTCTTGAATCCAAAGGCCATGCTCTTCTCCCTGCCACCCCTGCCGGGGTCATGGGCCCCGATCCGTGGGGTACCCTGTATCACTCCTGAACCGTCAGCAGCAGAAACCGTTTCTTTCCGAGTTTGAGGACATATTCTCCGGCAGCCAGGGGTGATTCGGCGTCTTCCCAACGCCGGCCGTCGATGCTCAGGGCACCCTGACGCACCAGGCGTTTGGCCTCGCCACGGGAGCCGCAGAGTCCGGAATCCGTCAGCGCCGCAAGGGGGCGGCTCGCGTCTCCGGCCTTCACCACCAGGCGGGGCGCGTCTTCGGGTACGCCGCCGTCCGCAAAGACCTTGTTGAAACCTTCACGTGCCTCCCGTGCCGCTGCCTGGCCATGGTAGCGGGCCGTGATCTCGCCGGCCAGCATTTCCTTCACCGCCTTGGGGTGGTCGCGGCCGTCGGCCACGCGGCTCTTGAGGATGGCGATCTCGTCCAGGCTCTTGTCCGAGAGCAGTTCGAAGTAACGCCACATCAGCTCGTCCGAGATGGACATGAGCTTGCCGAACATCTCGGCCGGGGGCTCCTCGATGCCCACGTAATTACCTAGTGACTTGCTCATCTTCTGCACGCCGTCAAGGCCTTCGAGTATGGGCACGGTGAGGATCACCTGGGGTTTCTGCCCGTACTGGCTCTGCAGGGTGCGCCCCATGAGCAGGTTGAACTTCTGGTCCGTTCCCCCGAGTTCAACGTCGGCGCGCAGTGCCACGGAATCATAGCCCTGCACCAGGGGGTAGAGGAATTCGTGCACGGCGATGGGGCGGTTCTCCAGGTAGCGTTTATGGAAGTCGTCGCGTTCGAGCATCCGCGCCACGGTATAGCGGGAGCAGAGGGACACGAAGTCCGCGGCGGAAAATTTGTCCATCCAGTGGGAGTTGAAGGCGATCTCGGTCCTGTCCTCGTCCAGGATCTTGAAGATCTGGCGCTTGTAGGTCTCGGCGTTGGCGAGCACCTGCTCCCTGGTCAAGGGGGGGCGGGTCTCGCTCTTGCCCGAGGGATCGCCGATCATGCCGGTGAAGTCGCCGATGAGGAAGATCACCTGGTGTCCCAGGAGCTGGAAATGCCGCAGTTTTTGGATAAGCACCGTATGCCCCAGGTGCAGGTCCGGGGCCGTAGGGTCGAAGCCGGCCTTGACGCGCAACGGCACGCCGGTTTTCAGGCGCTCGGTGAGTTCCTCCAAGGAGATGATCTCCTGCGCGCCGCGTTGGATTTGTTTCAGGCTTTCAGTGAGGTCCATGGCAATCCGTGAAGCGGTTGGGGGTTGTTGGTTCAGGGGTCGAGCACGAACAGCTCGATGCTTTGGGCCTTTCCGCTGTCCGGGGCGATTTCGAGCAGGGCTCCCCGCAATCCTGCCTCGCCGGGCGCCAGCTTGAAGCGTGTGGGCATGCCGGTGAGGAAGCGCTTGATGATGGGGCCGCTCTCCATGCCAAGTATCGACTCTTGCACCCCGCACATGCCCACGTCGGTGACGGCGGCGGTGCCTCCGGGCAGGATGCGCGCGTCGTTGGTCTGCACGTGGGTGTGCGTGCCCAATACGGCCGAGACCCTGCCGTCCAGGTAACAGGCCATGGCGATCTTCTCCGAGGTGGCCTCGGCGTGGAAATCCACCAGGATCAGTCGCATCTCCTCGGGCAGGGACGACAATACCGCATCCGCGACCTGGAACGGACAGTCGAGAGCCTGCATATAGGTCCTTCCGAGGAGATTGACAACAGCCAAGGGCGGGATATCCGGTTTGTGGAGCACGGTCAGTCCGGTCCCCGGTGCCTGGGCCGGGTAGTTGGCCGGCCGCAGCAGTCTGGGCTCCCTGGCGATGAACTCCTGGATCTCCTTGTGCTTCCAGATGTGGTTGCCGGAGGTGAGCAGGTCCACGCCGGCGTTGAGCAGGTCCCTGGCCTCATCGCTCTTCAGCCCCAGACCGCCGGAGGCGTTCTCGGCGTTGGCCACCACCCAGTGCGTGTCGTATCCGGCCCGCAGGTCGGGCAGTCGGCGAAGCACGGCCAGCCGGCCGGGCTTGCCCACGATATCGCCAAGAAAGAGGATGCGGATGTTCATGTGTGGTGGTCTCGTGCGGCGGCGCGTTGCAATCGGCCGGGCCTTTGCGTCCGGCGAGACTATACGTTCCCGCGCCGAAGTCAAGCCGCCGGCCTTCCGATGCCGGGCGGCTCCTTTTCGGCTTTGACAGGGCTTGGCCTTTTGCCCGATGTTGGTATAGTAGATCCGCAACAACCCCGAGCAAACCCCTCAGGCAACGAGCATAACCAGCCATGATCAGAATCCTGGCCGCGGACATTGGCGGCACCAACAGCCGTTTCGCATCCTTCTCCCTGCACGATGGCCTGCTGAAACTCCAGGAAAAGACCACGCTGGGGACGGCCACCGCGGAGTCTTTCGAACACCTTCTTGACATGCTCGGCCGCAGCGGTTTCAGCCTGCCCCCCGGGGAAGCGGACAGAATCGTGCTGGCGGTGGCCGGGGTGGTGGAAGACGGCCTGCGCTGCGATCCGGTAAACATCCCCTGGAGCCTGGATCTGCGGCAGGCGCGGCGCGAGTTCGGTCTGCGCGACGCCTGGATGATCAACGACTTCGAGGCCCAGGCCTTCGCCACCAGGACCAGGGCCGTGGAGCAAGCCAAATGCGTGCTTTCCGGAACTCCCAGGCCCGGGGGCACGGTGGCGGTCATCGGCGCCGGCACGGGCCTGGGCAAGTGCGCCCTGGTGCCCCTGGCACAAGGAGGCTTCCGGGCCGTGCCCTCGGAAGGGGGGCACAGCCTGTTCGCCTTCATGCACGAGGAGGAGTACGCCTTTGCCCGCTTCGTGCGCCGTGAAACCTGCCGGGAGCAGGTCATCGGCGACATGATCGTCAGCGGTCCGGGGCTGCGGCTCGTGCACAAGTACCTCACCGGCCAGTGGCTGGAGCCCAAGGAAATTGGTGGGCTGATAGGGCAGGGGCAGGCCCCGGGCACCCTGGCCTGGTTCTCCCGCTTCTACGGCCGGGCCTGTCGCAACTACGCTCTGGAAATCCTGGCCACGGGCGGAGTATACATCGCCGGCGGCGTGGCGGCGGGGACCCCGGAAATCCTGAACCATGCAAGTTTCGCGCACGAGTTCCGCTGGAGCGAGACACACGGCGCGCTGCTGGCACCCATCCCGGTCATGCTGAACGACAACCAGGATTCCGGACTCTGGGGCGCCGCGGCCGTGGCCCTGCAGCGCGAGAACAGCACAACTTGAGGCGGCGGAGACATGTGGCATATCTATCTCGTGGGGCCGCGCGCCAGCGGCAAGAGCACCCTGGGCAAACGCCTTGCTGAACGCTTGGCCATGCCCTTCATCGATATGGACAAGGTCATCGAGGAGCAGGTCGGCACCAGCATCGCCGACTACGTGCGCACCCACGGCTGGGAGGCTTTCCGGGCCATGGAGACCGGCGTCTTGCAGCAGATATGCAGTCTCGAACCCCGGGTCGTGGCCACAGGTGGTGGTGTGGTGCTCGCTGCCGACAACCGGCAACTGATGACCACCTTTGGCGTGGTCCTCTACCTGCGCGCCGACGCCGAGGTCCTGCTGGAACGCCTGCGCCGGGAGCCCCTGCCGGGGCAGCGGCCGGCGCTCACCGGGCTTTCGGCGGAAGAGGAGATGCGCAAGACCCTGACGCAGCGGGAGCCCTTGTACACGGCGTGCGCCCAGGCTGTCCTGGACGCGTCCCTGGACCAGGACGCCCTCCTGGAGCAGGCCCTTGCGGCTCTGCGGAGCGCGCGCAACGACAGACAACGCTGATCGGTCCCCGACAGGCAGCGAGGAGAACCATTCATGAGCGGCAACAGCTTTGGCCATATCTTTCGGCTGACCACCTTTGGCGAGTCGCACGGCCCGGCCCTGGGCGGGGTGGTGGACGGCTGCCCGTCCGGTGTGTCCCTGGACGAGGAAATGATCCAGAAGGAACTGGACCGCCGCAAGCCAGGCAGCGGCCCGGCTTCCACCACCAGGAAGGAGGCCGACCGCATCCAGCTGCTTTCCGGCGTTTTCGAGGGACGTACCACGGGCACGGCCATCGGTTTCACCATCGCCAACCAGGACCAACGTTCCAAGGACTACGAGAAGATGCGCCACGTGTTTCGGCCGGGGCATGCGGATTTTACCTACCAGGCCAAGTACGGCCACCGGGACCACCGTGGTGGGGGGCGCGCTTCGGGACGGGAGACCGCCTGCCGCGTGGCCGGAGGCGCCATCGCCCAGGCCTGGCTCTCCCTGCTGGGCATCGAGGTCGCAGCCTGCACCGTGGAGTTGGGCGGCATCCGCGCCCACTCCCTGGACATGGCCAACGCTCTTTCCAGGCCCTTTTTCGCAGCCTGTGACGACGTGCACCCCCTATGGGAGGAGCGTGTCTTGCAGGTCAAAAAGGCCGGGGACAGCCTTGGCGGCTTGGTGCGCGTGGAGGCCAGGGGCGTGCCCGCGGGCCTGGGCGAACCCGTGTTCGACAAGCTCGACGCCCGCCTGGCCTACGCGCTCATGGGCGTTGGCGCGGTCAAGGCCGTGGAGGTTGGCTCGGGCATGCGCGCGGCTTCCATGCTCGGCAGCGAACACAACGACCCCCTGCCCGTGCCCGGCAGCCTGGAAGAGCGCGACACCAACGCCGGTGGCATTCTCGGCGGTGTTTCCACGGGGCAGACGCTCATCGTGCACGCGGCGGTCAAGCCCATCCCCACCCTGGGCATGAAGCAGCGCACCATCGACAGCTCCGGACGCCCCGTGGAGCTGGCCCCCGGCGGTCGGCACGACATCAGCGCCATCCCGCGCATCGTGCCGGTGCTCAGGGCCATGATCCAACTGGTCCTGGCGGATTTCGTGCTCCTCCAAAAACGCCACGAGTTGTTCTGAGCGGACATGGCGCGCATCTTCTACGGCATCATGGGCGACGCCAGGGGGCACATGAGCCGCTCCCTGTCCGTGGTCCAACACATGAACGGCCACGAGTTCGCCTTTGCCGGCGGAGCGGTGGTCCTGGAACTGGCGGCTCTGGGCTATCAGGTGACCGAACTGCCCATCCTGGCCACCCTGCACGGCAACGGACGGGTGGACGCCCGCGCCACCATCGTCAACGCCCTCTCCATACTCACGGGGCGCTCCCGCATCGTGGACACCCTGGCCCGACGTATCCAAGAGTTCGACCCCGACCTCATCGTCACGGATTACGAGTACTTCACGCCTCTGGCCGCACGCAGGCTGGGGCGTGGCTGCGTCAGCCTCGACCACCAGCATGTGCTCACCCATTGCGCCTTCGAGACGCCGCCGGGGCAGAAGTTGAGCAGACTGATCACTCGCACCCTGGTCAAGCGGCTCTACTGCAATGCGCACCGCTACCTGATCAGCTCGTTCTTCTCGCCGCCGGTGCGCGATCCCGAGACCACCGAGGTCCTGCCCCCCATCCTGCGCCGCGAGATCAAGGAGCACCTCCCGAGCCAGGGCGGGCACGTCGTGGTCTACGTCAGCGGCATGCCCGCCACCATGACCGCATCCTCCGGGAGCGATTCGCTGCTCGACATCCTCAGGGGGCGGCAGCGGAACTTCCTGATCTACGGGCTGGGAGAGCGCCCCCAGGAGGAAAACCTGATCTTCAGGCCGCGCTCCACCCATGGGTTCCTCGCGGACCTGGCTTCCTGCGCGTATGTCATCACCAACGGGGGGCACAATCTGATCTGCGAGGCCTTATATTACGGCAAACCCCTGCTCTGCTTCCCCATTCCCATGCTCTACGAGCAGTACGTCAACGCGGTGTTCGTGAAACGCTGCGGCTTCGGGGAGTTCTGCCTCGGAGTCGAGGACCTGCCCAGCCGACTGCAACGCCTGGAGCAGGACTTGGAGGGCTACAGGAACCGCGCCGCCGGCCAAGCGGTCTGGGGCAACGATCTGGTGGCCGCGCGGCTGGAATCACTGCTCGGGCGGGGATAGTTCCTTGTCCGCCCCCTGCATGGGGTGGCATTCTGCAACACCCTGGAGAACCGCATGCCAACCGATGAACGAACAGGCCCGAAACCCCTCAGGCTCTACAGCGAACTGGCGGACTGGTACCCGCTGCTGACGCCCGTGGTCGACTACGTCGAGGAGGCAGCCTTCTACCGCGCGCTGTTCGAGGCCCACTGCCGGAAACCGCCCCGCACCCTGCTGGACCTCGGCAGTGGCGGGGGGCACAATGCGGCCCAACTCAAGGCGTCGCTCTCCTGCACGTTGGTGGACCTCTCGCCGGCCATGCTGGCCATCAGCCGTCGTCTCAACCCGGAGTGCGAGCACATCCAGGGCGACATGCGCTCCGTCAGGCTCGGTCGGGAGTTCGACTGCGTCCTGGTGCACGACGCGGTCAGCTATATGACGACCCGGGGCGATCTCGCCGCCGCCGTGGCCACGGCCTTCGCGCATACCGCTCCCGGCGGGGTGGCGCTGTTTCAGCCCGATTTCGTCACCGAGACCTTCACGCCGGGAACGGAGAGCGGCGGCAGCGACGCGGAAGGATGCGGCTTGCGCTATCTCGAATGGCGGTGGATTCCCGACTCGATGATCGGGATGTACGTCACCGACATGGCCTATCTGCTGCGCGACACGACCGGCGCCGTCGAGGTGGTCCACGACCGCCACGTCATGGGACTGTTCTCCAGGGTCTTATGGCTGGAACTGATCGCGACCGCGGGGTTCGAACCGCTCGCGGTTCCCTTCGAGCACTCTTCCTTCAGCGACACCGGTCACGAGGTGTTTCTTGGGGTGCGCCCCGATGCAAAAAGGGGCGAGTGATCCCATTTCCACATCAAACAGGCAGCAATTCGAGGTGGAAGTGAAAAGCGTACCAGGACGGCGCGGGCGGGCTGTTAACAACGCCTGCTGACAGAATTCTTGGGAAGGGGGGCCTGGGGGGACACATCTTCAGAGCGGCATTTGTAAGGCGCGGTGGTACGCGCCTTACGGATGGCGACAGTAATTCTGGGGTTTCCCTTTGGCGTATATTTTCAACCAGAGTGATAGCGCGCCGCTATTGTCTCTTTGGCCGTGACCGAAGGGGTTCCATTGGAAAACAATCGGCAGCCTTACTCCAATAGCCGGGCCACGGCCTCGCAGGCCTGTTTGACGCCGCCGCGCCGCTCTGCCAGAAAGGCCGCGAAGCGTTCCTTGACCCTTGTCTGCGTTGGTGGGCGTTGCAGGTACCTGAGCATCTCGTCGGCCAGTTCCTCCGTGTTGTGCACGACGCGCGCCAAGCCCTGGGCCACGAGGTCCGTGCCGGCCCAGGCGAAGTTGCCGAAGTGCGGCCCGATGCAAGGGATGATGCCCTGGGCCAGGGGTTCGAGGAAGTTCTGTCCGCCGAGGGGTTTGAGACCGCCCCCCACGAATGTGGCGCGGGCCAGACCGTAGGCGGCGTTGAGTTCGCCGAAGATATCCCAGAGGATCACGGTACCGGGCGGCGCGGGCTCGAACAGGGTGGAACGAAGCACGGGCACGAGTCCCGCGGCGGTCAGCTTTTCATGCAGGGCCGGAACCCTGGCCAGGTGCTTGGGGAACAGGCCGATGGTCGTCTTGGGTCTGGCCGCGTGCAGCCGGGCCGCGGCGTCCAGGACCTCGGATTCTTCGTCCTGGCGGAAGGAGCCGAACACGGCAAAGGACACGCCGGGCCTGAGCACCTGGGCCAGGGGGTTGTTCACAAAGGGCGGGGCCTCTTGCACCTGGCAGCGGTCGAACTTGATGTTGTGCATGACGCCGACGCGCTCCGGCCCGAATAGGGCGGCGAAGCGTCTGGCGTCGGGCTCGGACACGGCCAGAATGGTTGCCGGCGCGGTCCTGCGGAAGAAATCGGCCATGAGCAGGTAGCGGGCCAGGCTTTTGGTGCGCATGCGGCCGTTGATCACGGCCACGGGCACTTGCTCCCTGGCGCAGGCGGCCAGTAGGCCGGGCCAGAGTTCGGTCTCGAGCAGGACCACCACCTTGGGCAGGGTGGTCAGCAGGGCGCGGCGCATGAGTCTGGGCACATCGAAGGGGAAATAGTCGCGGCCGCACGCCACCAAGGTCTCCTCCTGGCGGCACCAGGCCAGGGCTTGGTCCAGAACCTCGATGCCCTCGTCCGTGCACGCGGTGGCCAATACCGAGAGCCTCCCCTCGACGCGGGAAAACCGTTGCGAGCGTGAAAATTCCTTGATCAGCTCCCAGGCCAGGTAGGACTCGCCCCCTGAAGCGGCCTGGATCCAGACGTCCTGCCAGGGGGTTCCGGTGCTCCGGCCCCAGTCCTCGGGAACGAAGCGGCGGAACAGGCCGGCGCGCAGGCGTTTGGACATGGACAGCAGGGGCGCGGCCAGGTAGTGGGCCGCGCCGTAGGCGGAAAGCAGGAACCGTTGCCGTGGGGTCAGGGGCGCGTGGTGCATGGTCTCTCTGGGCGCTCGTGTCAGGAGTCTCGGCGTCGGCAGGCGGCCATGCCAAGCTCCATGAGCCTGTGTATGAGTTGGGCAAAGGACAGGCCGGCGGCGGCAGCGGCCTGGGGCAAGAGGCTCGTGGCCGTCATGCCGGGGATGGTGTTCACCTCCAGGAGAAAGAGTTCCTCACCCTGGAGAATGAAGTCGCTACGGCTGCACCCCCGCAGGCCCAGGCAGCGGTGCGCGGCCAGGGCCAGGCGCCGCAGCTCGCGGGTAACGGGCTCTGGCACTGGCGCGGGGCAGATTTCCCTTGCGCCCCCGTGCGCGTATTTGCTCTGGTAGTCGAAAAAGCGGTCCGACTTCAAGGGCTGGATCAGGATGGGGGGCAGGGCCTCCTCGCCGAGCACGGCGCAGGTCAGCTCGGTGCCGGTGAGGCAGTGCTCCAGCAGTACCTCGCAGCCCTTGGCGAACAGAACGTGCAAGGCCGCGTCCAGCTCGGCGCGGTCGTGGGCCAGGGCCATGTCCAGGCTGGAGCCGCCGTCGTTGGCCTTGACGAACAGGGGGAACCCCAGGGCCGGGCTCCACTCGGCAACTGGAGGACGCGGCAGGAATTCCCAATCCGCGGTGGGTAGGCCGGCGGCTCGAAAGAACTGCTTGGCAGCGGCCTTGTGCAGGGCCAGGTATGAGCCCGCCGCGCCCGCGCCCTGGAAAGGGATGCCGAGGTTCTCGAGCATGGCCTGGATCAGGCCGTCCTCGCCGGGGTTGCCGTGCATCAGGATGAAGGCGAAGTCGCACTCCCCGGCGCGCTCCACCATGTGGTCGAAGTCATGCAGTGGGTCGAGCCGCACGGTTTCGTGGCCCAGTTCCGCAAGGGCCTGTTCCACGCCGCCTGCTCCGGAGAGCGAGACGTCACGTTCGTTGGACCATCCGCCCGCGATCAAAAGTACACGCATCGAGATCGATCTCCAGCAGTTCGCCCAGGACTTTTTCCAGCTCCAGGGCCTGGTTCAGTGACAGCGCGATACGGCCCCGGATCCACTCGCTGGTGGCGTAGCGGTCGAAGAGGTCGTGAAAGCGCTCCCGCACCGAGACCAGGGTGTCGTGTTGCACGCGCTTGTCGGCGTAGATCACGGTGAGGGGCAGGAAATAGGTTGCCGCGTCAAGCTCCCAGGGCCAGTAGACGTGGTGCACCACGCCCTGGGCGATGGCCGGGTTGCCCGTGGCCTCCAGTGCCCAGACGCCGCCGAGCTGGGCGTGGTTGCCGCCAAAGCGGATGGTGTAGTCCTTGGCGATGTCATGCAGCAGAGCCGCGGCCTTCACGGTCTGCACGCAGTCGCACATGCCGCGTTCCCTGGCGCGCAGGGCCATGTGCTCGGCGATGACCGCCACCAGGGCGCTGTGGATCTGGATGTGCGTGGGCATGGCGTAGCGGTGCCAGAGCAGCAGACACTCCTGGTCCGAGGGCGGGGGCGTGACGCAGGCCGCCACGCAGCAGGACAGCGGCCTGCACGTGGGGGGCGTGACCACGGCCGTGGCGTCGGCGGTGGCGCTGGTGGGCACGCCCTGGGTATGGGTCTTCTTGAGCGACATATGTCCAAACATGGCCCAAAGTGCGACGCAAGGCAAGTCCCAGGTGCGGGGAGTCAATGCATCTTCCAACGTGGTTGCCGTGACGCGGGCGGGAGGGCGGCTCGCGAGCCGCCCCTACGAGCGAGGCCGAAGGGCGCGGGCCATTTCAGCCGGTATCTCTCTGAGGGTCTGTGTTGCGTGCGGCATTGCCTGGCCGGGTGTTGATTCAGGCATCTTGGGTCAAGGTCTTTGCCCTCTGCCGTATCTCCCATCATCAGAGAGGGGCGTAGGGGCGCTTCGTGAAGCGCCCAATGACAACGGCCAGCGCTGGTGCGGCCCCAGGGCCTTGCCCTGGGATCTATTCCGGCCGCCCCTCCGGGGCTGGGCAACGTCTTTCGGTGGCTATTCGAGCCAAAGCCCCGGAGGGGCGGGGAGAATTACAGCATGGGGCATCGCCCCATGTGAACGCCCCATGTGGGCGTTGTCCGTCTCAGCCGTACGACCGGCAGCCGGCCATATGCCACGGGGGGCCGAAGCCCTTGCCCGGCGCATAGGCCTTGGACAGGCAGAGGTTCAGGTAGCGCTGGCCGCGCCGTACCGCCTCTTCGAGGGGCAGGCCCTGGCCCAGGCCCGTGGCGATGGCCGCCGACAGCGTGCAGCCCGTGCCGTGGGTGTGTCTCGTGTCCTGACGCGGCTGTGACAGCTCCTGCGGTGGTGCGCCCGGCAGGCCGAGCCAGTCCGTGACCAGTTCGGGGTGCGGTCGCATGTGCCCCCCCTTGAGCAGCACGGCCCTGGGGCCGAGGTCCAGGAGGGCCGCCACGGCCTGGAGCGCGTCGTCCGGAGCGGCGATGCGCAGCCCGGTGAGCAGTTCGGCCTCGGGCACGTTTGGGGTGAGCAGATCGGCCAGAGGCAGGATGCGGTGTTTGAGGGCGTCCACGGCGTCGTTTTCCAACAGTGTGTGGCCGCTTTGGCTCACGGACACCGGGTCCACCACCAGGGGAAAGTCCTTGCGGTGCAGGATGTCGGCCAGGGCCTCGATGATTCCGGCCGAGAAGAGCATGCCGGTCTTGGCCGCGGCCACCGGGAAGCCCTGGAGCACAGTCTCGAGCTGCAGGGCCACGAATTCGGGGGGTGGGGCGTGGATACCGGTGACACCCAGGCCGTTCTGCGCCGTGAGCGCCGTGATCACGCTCATGCCGTAGCCGCCCAGGGCCGCGATGGTCTTGAGGTCGGCCTGGATGCCGGCGCCGCCCCCGGAATCCGAGCCGGCGATGGTCAGGATGTTGGCGGGGATATTCATGCGTGCTCCTGCGGGGGGCTCAGAGTTCGTTTTCGCTCTGCTGACGGATGCCCCGCATGCTCAGGCCCGATTCGGCCAATACGTAAAGCGCGGCCAGGGTGGGCGGGATGAAGGTGATGACCCTGAAGAGCAGGGCCACGGCCAGGGCCTCGCCCTTGCCCACGCCGAACCAGCTCATGGCGAGCACGAAGGCCGCTTCCACCACGCCCAGGGCGCCGGGAGAAGAAGGCGTGGCAAAGCCCAGGGTGGCCACCACGAACAGGGTCAGGGCCTGGGCATAGGTGAGATCCACCTGGGCTACCCAGAAGACCACAAGAAAACTCACGCTGACGCTCATGATCCAGAACAGGGCCGAATAGCCGGCCAGGGTGAGGTAGAAGCCCGCGCCCTTGGGTTCGTGCAGTTGCAGGAGCGCCTCGGCGGCCAGGAGCTTGAGCCGCTGGCCGGGCACGAGTCTGAGCAGCAGGTTTCTGCATCGGGTGGAGAGCTTGAGGGCGAAGACCGCGGCCCAGAGGCAGGAGACCACCACGGCCAGTGGCGCCAGGAACTCCAGGCTCTTCATGAAGGCTGCCGTGAGCAGGCCCAGGACGAGCAGGCTGTTCAGGTCCGCGAAGCGTTCCCAGAAGATCAGGCCCAGGCCGTGCCCCAGGGGGATGCAGGTCTTGCGGCGGAGATAGAAGGCCTTGGCCACCTCGCCCAGCTTGGCCGGAAAGATGTTGTTGATGCCCAGGCAGAAGACGCTGGCCTTGAGGGCGTTGAGGAATCCGGCCCGCCCCTTGGTCAGCCAGTTGAAGCGCATGGCCAGGGGCACGTAGGGCGAGAAGCTCCAGGCCATGGAGCAGACCAGGGCCAGGGGGCCGAACTTGCGCAGGGCCTCCACGAACTGCCCCCAGTCCAGGCCCCAGAGGACGTAGACCAGGCAGAGTCCGACAATGCCGAAGCGCAGGAAAAGGTTGAGGGCTTTTTTCATCAACACGGGATTTCGTTTGCCTGGGCAACGCGGCGTCAGATGGCCGCGTCCAGGAGCAGGTTGTCGCGGTGAACGGCCTCGTGGTAGCAGAAGCCGAGGATGGTTTCCGCCTCGATGTTTTTCTTGCCGGCGATGCGCCGCAGGTCCACGGCCCTGTAGTTGCAGAGCCCCACGCCGATGGTCGCCCCGGCTTGGTCCTCGATGCGCACCAGGGCGCCGCTGTCGAAGTTGCCTTCCACCTCCACCACGCCCGCGGGGAGCAGGCTCTTGCCGCGCTGCACCAGGGCGGTGGCGGCGCCGGCGTCCACGGTCAGGGAGCCGACCGGCTCCCGATTGTAGGCCAGGCGGAACTTGCGGCGGGAGACGTGTTTCCCGGTGGGGCGGACCCAGGTGCCCAGGGGCTCGCCGTCAAAGGCGCGTACCAGGGCGTTGGGCTCGCGGCCTCGGAGGATCAGGGTGGGCACGCCGCGTTGGGCCGCGCGTCTGGCAGCCAGGAGCTTGGAGTGCATGCCGCCGGAACCGACGCTGGTCTTGCCGCCGCACATGGCCGCGAGGTCGAGCTTGTCGATGTCCGGGATGCATTCCAGGCAGGTTGGGGCTTCGCCGGCGGTGTCCGGGTTCGCGGCAAAGACGCCGGGCGCGGAGGTGAGATTCACGAGCAGGT
>CAZSRS010000043.1:0-33168 GCA_964609625.1 uncultured Desulfovibrionaceae bacterium | reverse complement strand
CTGAATCGAGCAACCGAGACCGCCGGTGGATGAACGGCGCGGGCAATGCCCCTGGACGCAGGTCAATGGGGTGATCGTCTGCTGTGCATACTGCAAGATCGTTGGAACATTACGAGAGAAACAATGCGACTGCATGCCAAGACCCTTGTGCTGTTCGCCGCTTCCGGAGCGCTGATCGTGGTCTTGGTCGGTTTGTTCCAGTTCATGGTGCTCAAGGACAGGACGTTTCACGACATACAATACCAGATTTCGAAACAGCTCGAGCATCTGGATTTCGCCCTGACGCGCTTCATGCGGGATGTGGAGAACGATCTGAGCATCCTGGCCGCGGACGAACGGGTCAGGACCCCCCATGACGCCGCGTTCACCAATTTTCTCACGGCCGATGAAGAGAGCTTCGTCTACAGCATCGGACGACACGAACAAGAGATAATCGATCTATTTCAAGCTTTTCGAAGCTATCACCCCCACGTCAATTCCGTGTACATGGGGCGGGAGAATGGCAGTTTCGTGCGCTCCCACAAGCGCGAACGCCCCAGCAGGTATGATCCCAGGGACCGCCCCTGGTATGTACTGGCCAAGTGGAACCCGGATCGGATCATGCGCACGGCACCCTACAGGTCATTGACCACGCCGGACGTGAACATCGGAGTTGTCGTGCCCCTGAGTGACGAAAATGGCACGTTTTACGGCGTACTTGGCGCTGACATCACCCTGACGGACCTCACCTCGTACATTTCGGATTTCACGCTCAGTCATGAAGGCCGGGTTATGCTGCTGGACAACGAGGGAAAGATCCTGGCTTTTCAGGACAAGACCAAGTTGTTCATGGAGGTGCGAGAGGTTTTTCAAGACGGCGATAGAGTGCTGCGGGGCGAAGACAAGGAGCACCTGCTTCTGGAGGGGGCAGGGGGGCGGTTCCATACCTATGTGCACCGCTCCAAGGGTACGGGCTGGACGTTGGCCGCACTGTTGGACGAAAAACACATCGAGAAGAGCATCGGCGACGTGGTGCTGCGCAACCTGGCCTTTCTCGCCGCGTCCGTGGTCCTGCTCAGCCTGGTCACCCTTGCAGGCCTGTACTACTCCATCCTCTCGCCCCTGGCCGCCCTCACCAGAGGCACGCAGTACATCCGGCAAAGCGGCGACCTGGCCTACCGCTTCGCTGTACGCAGCCGTGACGAGATTCGGGATTTGGCCGAGGCCTTCAACCAGATGCTGGCGACGATGCAGGAGGCCGAGGCCAGACTCAAGGAGTCCCGCGAGGCCTTACAGCATGAACGCAATGTGCTGGATGCCCGGGTCAAGGAGCGCACCGCGGAACTCGAGGACGCCAACCAGAGCCTGCTGCGGGAAATCGATGTGCGCACGCGCGCGGAGCAGGCGGCCGAAGAGGCAAACAGGGCCAAGAGCCTGTTCCTGGCGAACATGTCCCATGAGATCCGAACACCGCTGAACGCCATTCTGGGGTTCACCCAATTGCTGCTCCGTGATCCGCACCTGCGTGCCGAACAACGGCGCTCGGTGCAGACCGTGTACCGTAGCGGCGAGCACCTCCTGATGTTGCTCAACAGCATCCTCGAGATGTCCAAAATCGAAGCGGGGCGCATGACCGTGCAGGTGGAGGACTTCGATCTGCACGCCATGATGAACGACCTGGAAGCCATGTTCCAGGTCCTGACGCGGAACAAGGGCATCTCCCTGGAGCTTGTCCTGGAGCCGGACCTGCCGCGTTGGATCAGGTCCGACGAGCAGAAGCTGCACCAGGTGCTGAACAATCTCCTTGGCAACGCCGTGAAGTTCACCGATCAGGGGGGTGTGGTGCTGCGTGTGCTCAAGCCGTCCGAGGCTGGATCGGAAGCCGCCCCAGGTGGAGAACCGGGCACGGTCTTGCTGTTCGAGGTGGAGGACAGCGGACCGGGCATTCCAGAAAACGCTCGCCAGACAATCTTTTCCCACTTCGAGCAACTCACCACCGGCAGCAGGATGAAAGGCGGCACCGGCCTGGGCCTGGCCATCGCCAAGGCCTATGTCGAACTCATGGGCGGAGGCATCGAGGTGCAAAGCCGCCTGGGCCAGGGCAGCGTGTTCCGCTTCACACTGCCCGTGGCACTGGGTACGCCGGGCAGGGGGCGCCACGGCGACCATCCCCCCTTCCTGGGCAGGTTGCAACCGGGGCAGGGAGAACGCCGCGTCCTGGTTGTGGACGACAACGAGACCAACCGGGAAATCCTGGTCCGCCTGTTGGAGGGGGCCGGGTTCTTGGTGCGGGAGGCCGCGGACGGCCGGGAGGCCTGCGAACTCTACGCCCGATGGCATCCCCATCTGGTGCTGCTGGACATGATCATGCCCGAGATGGACGGCTTCGCGGTTTTGGAGCACATACGGAACAAGGACGGGTCCAAGGCCGCGCCGGTGATCGCGGTCACCGCCAGCGTGTTGCAGTCGGAGAAGGAGCGTGTGTTGTCAGCCGGCGCCGTGGCCTTCCTGAAAAAGCCGTTCAAGGCCGAGGAACTGTTTGAACTCTTGCGGCAGCACCTGGGCGTGGCCTTTCAGGAGGAGGCGGAGCAGGAAGCGCCCCCGCTGCATGGGCAGGAAGTGGAACTGGAGCCCGGCCGACTTGCCGTGCTTCCGGAGGATGTGCTGGACGCCCTGCGTGATGCCGCGTTGAGCCTGGACGTGGAAGGAATGCGGGAGCACATCGTCGGGCTGGAGGGACTTGGGCCGGAGTATGCGCCCCTTGCCCGGGCGCTTCATGACCTGGTGGATGGGTTTCGCTTCGAAGAGTTGCAACGTCTCTTGCAGGGGGAGCATACCGCGTGAACACCGACAGGCGGATATCCATCCTTGTCGTGGACGATGTCCCGGCCAACCTCCAGTTGCTGTCCGGCATGCTCAGGGAGCAGGGGTACAAGGTCCGTCCCGCGCCCAGTGGTGCACTGGCCCTGGAGGCGGCGCGACACACCCCGCCGGACCTGATCCTGCTGGATATCAACATGCCGGGGATGAACGGTTTCGAGGTTTGCCGCAGGCTCAAGGCGGACCCGATTCTTGCGGACATCCCGGTGTTGTTCATCAGCGCCCTGGATGACGCGGCGGACAAGGTCCGCGCCTTTGAAGAGGGGGGGCAGGACTACATCACCAAGCCGTTTCAGGTGGAGGAGGTGCTGGCCAGGGTCAAGACCCATCTGGCCCTGCGCCAGGCGCGGCATGCGCTGGAAGAGCAGAACACGGTCCTGCGCGAGGCCCTGGAGCAGCTGCGCATGGCGCAGAACCAGCTCGTCATGTCCGAGAAGATGGCGGCGCTGGGGGTGTTGGCGGCCGGCGTGGCCCACGAGTTGAACAACCCGCTCAATTTCGTGAAGACGAGTTTCCATGGTCTGGAAAAGGACATCCGCGACTTGCTGGCGTTGGTCGAGTATTGTCGGAGCAGCATGACCGGAGAGCAACGAGCCGCCCTTGACGACTATGAACGGCAAATCGATTATCCCACCCTGGTGCGGGAGATTCCCGAACTGTTGGGCCACATCTTCGAGGGGCTGTGGCGTGCGGGTGACATCGTCGGCTGTATGCAGGTCTTTACGCGCACTGACGAAGCCTTGAGTTCCGACATCGATCTCAACGAACTGATCGAGTCCGTGCTCGTGGTGCTGTACAACCGCTACAAACAGAGCGTGGAGATATCGAAGAACTTCAACAGACTACCTCTGATCGACGGAAATATGGGCAAGTTGAGCCAGGTGGTGATGAACATCCTCAACAATGCCATCGACGCGGTGGAATCCATTGACGACCCGGCGCGACGGAGTATCACGCTGGCCACGGAGTCCCGCATGCGTGAGGGAAAACCATATCTCGCATTGCATGTTACGGATAACGGCCCCGGCATACCCCTGGACATCCAGGGCCGCATCTTCGACCCCTTTTTCACCACCAAGCCCGTGGGCCGAGGCACCGGGCTGGGCCTGTTCATCTGCAACAACCTGATCCAGGAGCATCACGGGACCATCGAAGTCACCAGCGCTCCAGGACAGGGTACCACCTTTTCCGTGTATCTGCCTGCACACCAGGAGGAAGTGGCATGAATCCGCTGACCGATGCAGTAAAACCGGTCGTGCTCTACGTGGACGACGAGCCGGAGAACCTGAGCAGCTTCAAGGCGCTGTTCCGTCGCGACTATATCATCCATCTGGCAGAGAACGCCCCGCGGGCATTGGAAATCCTACGCGCGGAGGAGGTCCACGTGCTGGTCACGGACCAGCGCATGCCGGGCATGTCCGGCGCGGCCCTGCTGGAGCAGGTGGCCACGGAGTTTCCGGACGTCTTGCGCTACATGCTCACGGGGTACAGCGATTTCGACCCTTTGGTCGCAGCCATCAACAAAGGTCAGGTGCAGGGCTACTTTTCCAAGCCACTGGATCCGAAGGAGTTTTCTGATCGTGTGGGCAAGGGGTTGGAAATATGTCTGTTGCGTGAGCGCAACGAGATCCTGCTGAACGAACTCCAGAAAAGCCAGACACTGCTCAAACAGGCGCATGCCCAGGCCCGCATCGGCGTCTGGAGCTGGGACCGGGACAGGGATATTGCCGAATGGACCGACGAGCTGCGTTCCGTCATGGGCCAGGAGCCTGGCCATGAACCGTTGTCCTTGGACAAGGCCCTGGAGATGTTCAGCCCGGCAAGCAGGGAGCGCGTGCGCAAGACCGTGGAGCATGCCCTGGAGAGCGGGGAGCCCTATAATATTGAATTGGAAATGGTCCACAAGGACAAGGGCGTACGCTGGTTGAACGCCTTTGGCGGCCCGACCCGCAACCAGGCGGGGCGTATCACCGGCCTGCATGGCACGGTCCAGGACATCACGGAAAGCAAGCAGGCCCAGATCGCCCTGCGCAAGGCCATGGAGGAAGCGGAGGCCGCCAACCAGGCCAAGTCCACGTTTTTGGCCAACATGAGTCACGAGATCCGGACGCCGTTGAATGGCATATTGGGCATGCTCCAGTTGTTGCGCATGACCGCCTTGAGTTCGGAGCAAAAAGGGTTCGCGGAGTCGGGAATCCAGTCGTGCAAGCGCTTGGCCCGCCTGCTCTCCGATATACTCGACCTTTCACAGATCGAATCCGGCATCTCGAGCATTCGAAGCGAGCCGCTGAACCTGGACGAGCTGCTGACACATATGCGTGAGATGTTCGACCCCACGGTCAGGCAGTCCGGAGTCGATCTGATCTGTCAGGTGGACAAGGACATTCCGCGGCGTCTGCAGGGCGATACGACCCGCCTGCAGCAGGTGCTCATCAACCTGGTGGGCAACGCCTTCAAGTTCACCACGTCCGGGACGGTGACCATCCAGGCCAGCCTCCTTCCGGAGACCACTCCGGACGGTTGCCGGGTGCTCTTTTCGGTCACGGACACCGGCATCGGCATCCCTGACGAGAAGCTCAACCAATTGTTCAAGCCGTTTTCGCAAGTCAGCGAGGGCTTCACACGCCAGTTTCAAGGCGCGGGTCTCGGCTTGGCCATATGCAAGCGACTGCTCGGGCTCATGGGAGGGAGCATCTCGATTTCCAGCGAAGAAGGCGTCGGAACGACCGTGACCTTTCCCATCAACTTTGGGATCGAACAGGGATTTGCGACGACACCCCCCACGGCGGAAGGTCCTGGAGAAAGCCGACCGCTTTCCGTGCGTCTGCGGGTGTTGCTGGCGGAGGATGACAGCATCAGCGCGTACGCGGCCATGCAGATCCTGGAGAAATTCGGGTGCCACGTCCGACAGGCGGAGACCGGGGAACAGGTACTCGAGATGTTGCGTGGCGAGCCTTTCGATCTGGTGCTCATGGATGTGCAGATGCCGGTCCTGGACGGAGTGCAGGCCACGCGAGCCATTCGGGGGGGCGATGCCGGAGAGGACAGGAAGCGGATACCCATCGTGGCCATGACTGCGTATGCCATGACCGGAGACAAGGAGCAGTTTCTCGCGGCGGGCATGGATGACTACATTGGTAAACCAGTGGACAGCGAGGTGCTCAGGGAGACCCTGCTGCGGGTGATGCAGAAAATGTGAGCGCGAGGGAGTACGGCCGCGCGAAACTGAAGACATCAGGCTGGATTGCCCACTGCATGGTGCGGTGTGCCGTGCGCATACTCAGCGCCAGGTGTTGTCGATCGCCTCGAGAACGTTCAGCTCCGGGTGCCTGGCGCAGAAGGCAAAGATGTCCTTGACCCGTTGTTCGATGTTCGGGGCGTCCAGGGTCGTGTTGCCGTTGGTGCACGAGGCGTAACCCAGAAGCCAGGAAATGATGGCCACCTGCTGCGTGGCGTCGGCCTTTTCCAGGGCCTCGGCGGTACCGGAGCAGGACACCCGCCTGAAATCCATGGGCTGTGCCGAAACCGGTACGGCGGGCACCAGGCACAGCGCCATCAAGAGCACAAACCGCATGAGCCGGATCATCTTCCCCTCCCAGGTGTAAGCAGTGTAACCACGCATAAGGTACGTGACGGGTTGCGGTCATGTCCAGTCCGAGCACGCCCCATGTGGGGCATGCGACCTGGAGGGCGTTGCTCAGCCGGGCAGGCCTGGTGCGGGGTGTCGCGCCGGGCATGCACCAGGATGGAGGCAGGGCGGGGGAAGGAAAAACCGGCTACTCGATGTCCGAATCCGGGTTCTCCATCTTTTTGAGCTTGCGCCAAAGTCCGGCGCGGCTGATGCCGAGCATCTTGGCGGCCTCGAGCTTGTTGTCTCCCACCGCGGCCAGGACGCGGCGGATGTGCTCTTCCTCGAGTTCGGCCAGGGTCGGCAGGCGCTCTCCAGGCTGAGCCAGCGGCGGGTGCTTGGCGCCGGCCTTGGACCCCTGAAAACGTCGGGGCAGGTCCTCGCGACGGATCATGCCTTCGCGACGGATGATCACCCCCCGCTCGATAATGCTTTCCAGCTCGCGGACGTTGCCGGGAAAAGAGTAGACCAGCAGCAGGTCCATGACCTCGGCGTCGATTCCCACCACCTTCAGGCCGAAGTTCTGGTTGAAACGCGCCAGGAAGTAGTTGCACAGGGGGGGGATGTCGTCGCGCCGCTCCCGCAGGGGAGGGACGTGCAGGGTGAAGACGTTGAGACGGTAGTAGAAATCCTCCCTGAACTGGCCGCTCCTGATCTTGGCCGAGAGATCCTGGTTGGAAGTTGCCATGATGCGCACGTCCACGTGCACCTCCTGCCCCCCGCCCACACGATGGATGGTGCGGTCTTGCAGCAGGCGCAGCAACTGGCTTTGCATGGGCAGCGGCGTATCCCCAACCTCGTCCAGGAGGATGGTGCCTCCAGATGCGGCTTCGAACACACCGACGCTGCCTCTGGTGCCTCCAGCCTCTGGTTCGTGGCCGAAAAGCTCCCTGGAGAGCAGGTCATGGGAGAAGGAACCACAGTTCACGGCCAGAAACCTGCCTAGGGAGCGAGGGCTCTTGCGGTGGATGGTGCGCGAGAGCAGCTCCTTGCCGGTGCCGGTCTCGCCCAGGAGCAGGACGGTGCAGTCCAGGGCGGCCACCATGTCCACATCGCGTTTGAGCTGCTGCATGGCCTCGGTCTGGCCGATGATGCTCCGTTCGGTTTCCTCGGACCTGTCGTTCCCTGGACCGAGGTTTCCGGCCGAGTCCATGGAAAGTTGTTCTTTCTTGAGACACTCCAGGCGGTCCCAGAGCTGCCCCATGTTCTGCTTCTCGAAGTACTCCGCGTGTTGTGCCTTGGCCGCCTGGCGCAGGGAGTTTCCTCCGTAACCGGTGAGCAGGGCGGTGCGCATGCCGGGGCGCACCTCGTGGAGTTTGGCGATGGTTTCCAGGCCGTCCATGTCCGGCATGCGCATGTCCACCACGGCCAATGTGGGCTCGTTCATGGCGGCAAGCTTCAGGGCCTCTGTTCCGTTGGACACGGCGACGACATCGAAGCCGCGGCTTTCCATACGTTGAACCAGAGTGTCCCGGAAGTTATCGTCGTCGTCTACAAGGAGGATGATACGTCTGCTCATGATCAGTAGTAGCGCCTTGGTAACAGGGGGAGTACGCCGCAACGTGGAAGCGAGCGGGAGGTGTTCCTCGGGATGCTGAACCCCTCCCGTATCCCGGTCGCGGGGTGGTGTCGCTCACCGACGAGGCACGGCATTGGTGGAGCGCTCCCCATGGTTGATGCCGAATCTATTTACGGCTGCTTTTGTCTATGGCTTCGGCGTCTTCGAGATCGCCGCCAGTGGCCATGCCCGCCGCGGCCATGGCATCCTCGAAACGTCGGGGAATGCGCTTCAGGAACGCCCAGAAGCTGCCCATGCCCTGCTTTTCGAAGTACTCCGTGTTCAAGGCCTTGGTTGCCTCGCGCAGCTTTTCACTGCCGAAGGCCGTGAGCAGCATGGTCTGCATCCCGGGCTGCTCGCGCTTGAGTTTGGTGATGAGGTCCAGGCCGTCCATGTCGCCGAGCTTGAGGTCCACCACGGCGTAATCGATTTTTTCCTTGGCGGCGATCTTCAGGGCCTCGGCGCCGCTGTTGGCGGTATGCACCTCGAAACCCTTGAGTAGCACGCGCTGCGCCACGGTGTCCAGGAAGGCTTCCTCGTCGTCCACCACCAGGAAGGCCGGACGCCTGGAAAAGCCGGCCAGAAAAGCCCAGAATCCGCTCATGTCCTGCTTTTCGAAGTAGGCGGTGTTCAGCGCGTCGCTGGCCTCACGCAGCTTGTCGCTGCCGTAGCCGGTGAGCAGCAGGGTTTCCAGGCCAGGCTTGTCCCGCTTCAGGCGGGTGATCACATCCAGTCCGTCCATATCCGGCAGTTTGAGATCGACCACGGCCAGATCGATTTCATTCTCGGCGGCCAGTTTGAGGGCTTCGGCACCGGTTCCCGCCTCGAGGGTGGCGAAACCCTTCAAGCGTACACGCTCGGCCAGCGTCTCCAGAAATTCTTTCTTGTCGTCCACAAGAAGGACGATTGCTTTTTTTTCGCTCATGGGGGAACTCCTTCTGTTTCGCTATGGGTGGGGCCTAGTGTCCACCGCTGCCGAAAATGCCGGATGCCGCCAGGGATAGGACCACCACTTCGGCCAAGCAGATGCTGAAGTATGTCCAATCCTTACGCCGTACGAAACCGGGCAGCAACACCAGATAGCAGATGATGGTCAACAGGGCCAGCAAGGCCATGCCTATGAAGTTGAGATAATCACCCTTGACCAGCAGGCCAACCCAGCCCCAGCCATGGGGGGCGTTCGTGGCATGGATGAAATCCTGCACGTTGAGGTGCCAGTTGCGTACCACCATTTCCAATTCAACATGCGCGCCGATGGTGCCCGTCACGTACAAGATATACGTGACGGCCATGATCAGGATGCCGAGGTTGGCGCCAAGACCGAGGATGTTCGCGTAGATGATCTGCTCCGGCATCGGCCGGATATCGGGGTCGGTGTACTGACTCATGCCGTTTCTCCTTGATGTGTGATCCGTTTCCGGTCTGTTGCCGTCAGCCGAGCAGTCCGAGGTGCAAACCCTTGTCCACGGCCTTGAGACCGGCGAAGAGAAGGACTATGATTACCATGTAACGGATGAACTTTGGCTTTGCAATGCTCAACAATCTGACGCCCACGAAGGACCCGAGCATCAACCCGATGATGGAGGGAATAGCCATCAGGGGGATGACGCAGCCCTTGTTGATGTAAATCCAGGCGGCCGAGGTGTCGGTGATGGAGAGCAGGAACTTGCTGGTGGCCACGGAGATCTTCAGCGGCGCCCCCATCATGAGATTGAACACAGGCACATTGGCCCAGCCGGCGCCGAGACCGAACATGCCGGCCAGGATGCCGATGAGGATGAAGGTGACCAGTGCCAGGAGCGTGCGATGCGTCTTCCAGGTGATCTTCTGGTTCATGGATTCGTCGAAATAGGCGCCGCCGATGCCCAGGGCCATGCCCAGGGCGTCCTGTTTTTTGACGTCGGGAATTGCCGAGTTCTTACTGGCGAGCAGCAGGATGGCGATGCCCACGATGGTGGAGCCGAGACAGATCTGCAGGATGTCGGGATTGAGTTGCGAGAGATGCAGGCCGAGGATGGCGCCGCCGATGGAACTCGCGGATGCGATGAGCGCCATGGGCAAAGACATGCGCAGACTGGCCAGGTTGCGACGCAACAGCCCCGGACCCGCGGCCAGGGCACCGGCCAGGGCGACCATCAGGCCCGCGCCGCGCACGAAGTCGATGTGAAATGGAAAGAATCCGCTGACCAGGGGCACGTAGAGCACGCCCCCGCCTACGCCCGCAAGCACGGCGATGATGCCCAGCACGAAGCAGAACACCAGGAGCACCAGTGGCCAGAACCACCAGGGATGGGTGTCTACTGCTGCCGCCGCGGCTTCCCCCGCGGCCTCGGAAGCGAGGGCCAGATCGGGCACGAGGAGAAGAACGAGGAGCGTGATCGAGACCAGTACGCCCGCTGTTGCCCAGACAAAGGGTGGCGATGAAAATTCGAATCCGCGCATGCTGAAACCTCTTGCTGTGGTTTTTTGAAACAAAGCCATTTACAAACGAAACAACTTGTGTTTAATTGGCTCCAGATGCTGTGTCAATACTTTTATCAAAGTAAAGATTTGAAACATGCGCATTCTCCTTGTTGACGATGAAGTCGGGTTCGTCGAGGCCCTTGCGGAGAGGCTGCACCTGCGCGGCTTCAAGCCGGCAGTGGCCTTTGACGCGGCAGGGGCCATCCAGACACTCGATGCGGAACCTTTCGAGGCCATGGTTCTGGATCTGCGCCTGCCTGACGCCAGTGGGATGAAGGTGCTGCGTCACGCCAGAAAGAACTGTCCGGAAATGCCCGTGCACATGCTCACCGGGCACGGCAGCGATCAGGACCGCAAGATCTGTTTGGCGTTGGGGGCTGTTTCATTCATAAACAAGCCCATCGGGGCCGACAAGCTTGCGACCATTCTGCGTGGAGAAAGGGAAAAAGAATGAATCTGCGGCGTCTCGCCTCCTGTCTTGTGCCCAAGTTTCTCAAGCCCCACCCCAGGGCTCTGGCGCGGCAGGGGTTCCTCAACTATCGCTCCTTGTGGCTGCTCTCCATCGCGCTGCTCGCGGCGGTGTCGCTGCTGCCGTTGTTCATTCTCACAGCCATCGACTACACACTCACTGGGCACGTGGCGCGTTCGGAGCAGGTCCTGCGTACCGTGCGGACCGCCTCCAACGCCAGGCGCACGGTGACCTACTTTCTCGATGAACGGCGCTCGGTGCTGGAATACATCCTGCGCGAGGAGACCTATTCGAAGCTGGAGGATTCCGAACACCTGGCCCAGGTGCTCAGGAACATGCGTGCCGGTTTCGCGGGAATCGTCGATCTCGGCCTGCTTTGCGAAGATGGTCTCCAGGTGTCCTATGCAGGTCCCTTTGACCTACAGAACCGCTCCTACAAGAATGTGCCGTGGTTCAAGACGGCCATGGAAACCGGAGCCTATGTCAGCGACGTGTTTCTGGGATTCCGCAACATGTCGCACGCCATCGTGGCGGTGCGGGGCAAGACCGATGCAGGGTGTCCTTTCCTGCTACGTGCCACGCTGGACATCATTTCGTTCTCCACCATGCTCTCCTCCCTGGAGGTGGGCAGGAACGGCGACGCCTTCCTCATCAACCAGAAGGGAGTGCTCCAGACTCCGTCCAGGAGATACGGAACCATCTCCCAGACCGCGGGCATCCCGGTGCCGGAGTTCAAGGAGCGTACCGATCATTTCATCGTCACGGACAACAAGGGCGAAGACGTCCTGGTGGCCTACGCCTACATCACCAACTCACCGTTCATTCTCTGCGTGGTCAAGCCCATGTCCGACGCCATGATCGGCTGGCTGAAGCCACGCATGGACCTGCTGTGGATGGCCGGCATAAGTCTGGTGATCATCGTCTCGGCCATTTACATCATCTCCACCTACATGACCAATGCCATCTACGATTCCAACGTGCGCCAGGCCCAGGTCATGGAGCGTATGGAGCAGACCGGACGCCTCGCGTCCATCGGGCGCCTGGCCGCCGGCGTTGCCCATGAGATCAACAATCCCCTGGCCGTCATTTCCGAGCGCGCCGGCCTCGTGCGCGACATGCTCACCTTGCCGGGCCGCGAGCCGGATCCCACCTTGGTGGAGAACATCGACATCGTGCTCGAATCCGTGGAGCGTTGCGGACTGATAACCAAGCAGCTCCTCGGTTTCGCCTGCAAGATCGACCTCAATATCGAGGAACTCGACCTGGGCAAGGTGGTGCGTGATGTGCTTCGGTTTCTGGAAAAGGAGGCCGAATACCGCGGCATCGAGGTGGGTGTGGACATCCCCTCCGACTTGCCGGCCATCCGCTCGGACCGGGGCAAACTGCAGCAGATAACCCTGAACCTGGTCACGAACGCGCTCCAGGCCATGACCCCTGGGGGGCGGTTGAGCATCGAGGCGAGTCGCCCGGACGATCGGTACGTGACGTTGCGATTCATCGACACGGGGTGCGGCATAGCGCCCCAACATCTAAACCGCATCTTCGAACCGTTCTTCACGACCAAGGGGAAAAAGGAAGGGTCCGGACTTGGACTGTCCATTACCTACGGCCTCGTGCGAAAGCTTGGTGGAACCATCATCGTTGAAAGCGAAATGAACAAGGGCACGACGTTCATCGTCACCCTGCCCCTGGATATGGAGGAACAACGTGACGACTCTGAAGATACTCTTGGTTGACGACGAGAAGCAGTTTGTTTCAGCCTTGGCACAACGCCTGATCCTGCGGGGCTTTGACGCGGATTGGGTCGTGTCAGGCGCGGAGGCCCTGGATAGGGCCTCGAAAAAGCGCTACGATCTGGCCATCCTTGACGTGAAGATGCCGCAATTGGGGGGCGTGGAGCTTAAGCGGGAACTGGTTCGGGTCTCGCCGGACACGCGGTTCATTTTCTTCACGGGACACGGAAGCGAGGACGAGTTCAAGACCTGCTCCGCGGAAGCCTCCTGCTATCTGGTCAAGCCCATGCCCATCGATGATCTCGTGGCGAGCATCAACAGGGTCATGAGCGACATTCTACTTGGAGAGTGAACATGCGCGACATCTCGCACGTCCCTTTCGAAACCCTGCACACCTTCGGTCGCCTGAACGTGCACCTGACCCACGAACTGCAGAATGTCATGGCCACCATCTGCGAGACATCCGGGTTGCTTGAAGATCTGGGTGCCTTCCAGTCAACGGGCGGGGGAGTGGATCCGGCCCGCATGGCGAAACTATTGCGCCGCATCGTGGAAGAGGCGGAACGTGGACAAAAGCTCGTGGGCCGCATCAACTCCCTGGCCCACAGCACCGACGAACCCGTTATCCGTCTGGACCTGGGGCGGATAGTGCGGTTCATGGTCGATCTCTCCTCCTGCTTTCCCAAGGCCCGTACCGTCTATCTCGATCTCTGCGACGAGTGCGTCGCGGTGGATGCCGCCCCGTTCTACGTGCAACAACTACTGTACGGGTATCTGAGGGCAGCATTTCGCGGTTTGGACCCGAACCAGGGCACGACATTGACCATGCGCGTGGAGGGGGGCGCCTGCGTCCTGCGGATGTTCGGATTGGCCAAGGACCCCCAAGCGGACCAGGAAGAGCCTTTTCCGGACAAGACCACGGCCCTTGCCGCGGAACTCCTGGGCGCGCACCTCGAACTGAACCGCGGCGCCGGCACCTTGGAATTGCGCCTGAAGTGCGTTACCGAGAACACGAAGGAGCCGGGCCCCCCGCGGGGAGCTATGCGCTCGTGATGTGTTTTTTCCGGAGTCCAGGGCAGCTCGTGGACATGTCCGACCTGGACTCTTCCAGTCATACCGTGTCCCCTTTTCGGCAGTGAGCGGGCAGGCATTGCAACGCCACAGGAATGGGCAACTCTCGGTGGACTTGGGAACTCTCGTACATCCAGCTGTAAAACCATCCGTTTCGTGGGCGGACGTTGCACTGCATCATGACAGGAGATTATGGAAGGAACTCGAGTTTTATACGTCATATCCATGTTCTTTTTTTCTCATGAATGCGAAGTACTGCAGTTGTGTATAAAAGAATTGCCTTATGAACCAAATTCCTGAATAACTGCGTTGCACGGTGCCAGCTCAGGCCGGTGGCACAGGCGCACATGGTTCTCGTGTCCCACCTGCATCCCGGTCCGCGAGGGGCAATCCCGGCAAGCCCACCCAGGGCCTGAGGTCTGATTGCAAGTGCATGGACCCGAGATGACAGCACGCAGGAGTTGCGACAGTGGATGATTATTTGCTTCAGAACGTGCGGGAAGACGGTCCCCTGGACTTCTTGCTGGTCGACGATGAGGCCGGCTTTCGTGACAGCGTGAGCCAGCGACTGGAATTGCGAGGCTTCGCGCCCAGGAATGCGGCATCCGGAGAGGAGTGCCTCGAGGTAATGGCCCACAGGCCGGCCTCCGTGGTGGTCCTGGACGTCAGGCTTCCGGGCATGGACGGTCTGGAGACCCTCAAGCGGCTGAAAGCGGAATACCCCGACACGGAGGTGGTGCTCATCACCGGCCACGCCACCACCGCCGACGGGGTGCAGGGAATGAAAGACGGCGCCTTCGATTATCTGATCAAACCCGTGGAGATCGACCACCTGGCCCGGAAGATCCGCCAGGCGTACGATACCGTTGTCCGCCGCGAGGAACGCCGCCGCGAGGCGCTCTTCCGTGACCAGATGGCGCAACGCATGGCCGAGGCCGAACGCCTGGCCTCGTTGGGGACCCTGGCTGCCGGCGTGGCCCACGAGATCAACAACCCGGTGGCCATCATGATCCAGGAAGCCGAGTGGATCATGGACCTGTTGGAAGACAACGACGATGGTCATATCGACCATGAGGAACTGAGCCACTCCCTTGAGTTGATTCGCGTCCAGGGCCGACGGTGCAAAGAGATCACCCACAAGCTGCTGCACTTTGCCCGCAAGTCCGAGACCCGACAACAGGTGCTGGATCTCAACGAAATGGTCCTGGAGATGCTTCAGCTCATGGAGAAGCAGGCCAAGAGCAGCAATGTCCGTCTGGAAACGCAGTTGGCCCCGGATCTGCCGCGCATCACCGCATCACCCTCGGAGGTCCAGCAGGTGCTGTTGAACCTCATCAACAATGCCATAGCCGCCATGGAAGAGAAGGGGGGACACATTGTCATGGCTACCTCCGCCACCACGCACCCCGAGATCGGACCGGCTGCCCTGCTGCAAATCGCGGATAACGGCCCAGGCATCCCCGAGGCCAATCTCACGAGAATTTTCGATCCCTTCTTCACCACCAAGCCAGTCGGAAAGGGAACCGGCCTGGGATTGTCCATCTGCTACGGGATCATCAAGAAGATGCACGGCGACATCACCGTGGAAAGCGTCCTGGGCCAGGGCGCCACATTCTCGGTCTATCTTCCCGTGCATGACCCGGCAATGGAACAGCGGGAGCAACACCAGGACTCGTGAGAACATCATCTTCCATCGGAGTTCAGGCACGACTGCCTGAAGACGGGATAGACTCACATGGGAAGCGGACCCCCAATGATTCGAGGCGTATTGTCTCGGGAGAGAAAAACATGAGTGGTATACGCATTATGCTGGTTGATGACGAGCCCGATTTTCTGGCCACACTCAAGAAGCGTTTGCACCACAGGAAGTTCTTTGTGATCACCGCGAGCTGCGGCGAAGAGTGCCTGTCACTTCTGGAACAAGAACCTGTCGATGTCGTGGTGCTGGACGTCAAGATGCCTGGCATGGACGGCATCGAGATCCTGAGTGAGATCACCCGCCGCGCGCCGCATGTTGCCGTGGTGCTGCTCACCGGCCATGCCGACGTGTCAACGGCTGTGGGCGGTATCGAAGGGGGCGCCTTCGATTATCTCATGAAACCCATGGCTATAGACGAACTCGTGTACACCATCGAAAATGCCTTTAAGTCCAAGGGGCTAGAGGCCTCCAACAGAATTAAGGACAACGAGGAACGCTGACCGACACCAGCATCCGCGCCATGCGGATGGCCCGGATATGCTGTGAGTCGGCTCGATCTGTTTCCAAGTTGATCCGCAACGTGTCGATAAGAAAGCGTATGGGCTGGTTCACACGACTGTTTCGGTCACGGGCGGAGTCCCAACGGGCCGGGCACGAAGCGAACGTCGAGGAACTCCGACAGCGGTTCAGGTCGCGGTACCACGAGTTCAAGCTGCTGCTCGTGGCCAACAATCAAGCCCTCGAGATCATGGCCGAACTGGAGGCCATGCTGGCCGGGAATCAGCCCTTCGGCAGGGCCTTTGTGCGCTCCCGGAGCACCTCTGTCATTGCTGCCGTGTTGCGCATCATCCGCCACCTGGATGTCCTTGCGCCGGGCAAGTATGCGGCGCTGCAAACAGTCTTCAAGTCCATCCAGGCGGATATCGAAGCAGTGCTGGCACCGCATGCGCTCCGCAAAGGGGGACCGCTGGTCCTGCGCCTGGACCAGCTGACCCCGGATATGGTGGATGTGGCCGGTAGCAAGGCCGTGCGGCTGGCCGAAGTCGCAACCGCCGTGGGCCTGGACGTGCCTCCCGGTTTTGTGGTCACGGCCGAGGCCTATCGTCGATTCCTGGCCGCGTCACGGCTGGAGGAGGAGATCAACCGTCGCATCCAGACCGCCGACCCGCAGGATCTTGACCAGTTCTACGCCCTGTCCTCTTCCATTCAACAGCTTGTTCAGACTGCCCCCCTTCCCGAAGACCTGGAAGCGGGGATTCGCTCCGCCGTTACCGACTTGGTGCGCGCCTGCGGCCCGGACACCACCCTGGCCGTGCGCAGCAGCGCCCTGACCGAAGACCTGGAAGGAGCCTCTTTTGCAGGACAGTATCTGAGCGTGCTCAACGTGACCCCTGACACGGTCCCGGACGTCTACAAGGAGGTGGTGGCTTCCCTGTTCTCCGCCCAGGCCATGCTCTACCACCTACGCCTGGGTATCGGCCACGAGGACACGGCCATGTGCGTGGCCTGCCTGCGCATGATCCGGCCGCGCTCCTCGGGTGTGCTTTACACGCACAACCCCGTGGCCCACCAGGACGCAACCTTGCTCATCCACTCCGTCTGGGGGCTGCCACGTCCCGTGGTGGACGGCCTCGTCACTCCGGACGCCCTGATCCTGAGTCGGGACGATCCGCCGAAGCTTGTCGCCTGTCACGTTGCGGACAAGATCGTGCGCTTCGACTGCACCGACACCACGGGCGTCTCCCGCAGAGCGACGACTTCCGCCGAACGCCACAGCTGCTCGCTGACGGAGGAGGAAGCTGTTCGGTTGGCAGGCATGGCCATGGCTCTTGAGCGCCACTATGGCCGGCCGCAGGATATCGAATGGGCCGTGGAACACGACGGGAGCGTGATCATCCTGCAATGCCGTCCCTTGCAGCGTCCGAGCCTGGAGCGCATGGCCGTGGCCGAGGAAGAGTCCCAGACGCCCCTGGCTCCCGTGCTTTACGAGGGCGGGATAACGGCGGCACCAGGAGCTGCCGCAGGAGTCGTGTTTCGACTGAATCGCCATGCGGACGCCCTGAGTTTTCCCCAGGGGGGTGTTCTCGTGGCGGCCCAGGCACTGCCCCGTTGGGCCTCATTGCTGCACAAGGCCGTCGCGGTGGTTGCCGAGCAGGGAGCGAGCGCCAGCCATCTGGCGAACGTGGCGCGGGAAATGGAAGTCCCGGCCCTGTTCGGCGCGGCCGGTGCCCTGGAAGCCCTGGAACAGGGCGCTGTGGTCACGGTGGATGCCGACACGTCGCGTATCTACGCCGGGGTCTTGCCCGGTCTGGAGGACAGGAAACCCAAACCCAGGGTACTGTCGGACACTCCCATCAAACGAACCCTGGAGCGGGTGGCGGCGCTGATCGTGCCCCTGCGACTCGTGGACCCGGATTCGCCCGACTTCCGCCCCGCCAATTGCACCACATTGCACGACATCACCCGTTTTTGCCACGAGCAGGCGGTACATGAGATGTTCAGTTTCGGCAGGGAGCATGACTTTCAGGAGGGTACGGGCAAGCAATTGCTCTGCGACGTGCCCATGCAGTGGTGGGTGCTGAACCTCGACGACGGCTTCGTCAGGGAGGAGGAAGGTGAGTACGTCCACCTGGAGAACATAGCCTCCATCCCCATGCACGCCTTGTGGGAGGGGATAGTGGCCGTGCCGTGGAGCGGTCCGCCGGAGCTGAGCGGCACCGGGCTCCTGTCGGTGATGTTCCAAGCCACCACGAATCCGGCCCTTGTGCCCGGCACCATGGGCTCACCATATTCCCAGCGCAACTATTTTATGATCTCCAAGCACTATTGCTGCCTCAGTTCACGCCTTGGGTTCCACTTCACGACCGTGGAGGCCATGATCGGCGAGCGCGTATTCGAGAATTCCATCAGTTTTCACTTCAAGGGGGGCGCGGCAGACGGCGAACGCCGCATGCTACGCCTTCGATTCCTGGCGGATATCCTCGAATCACACGGTTTTCGTACCGATATCCGCGAGGATCAGCTCACGGCGAGCGTGGACCATCGCGAGCGGGACTTTCTGGAGGAACGTCTTCGCGTGCTGGGCTACCTGGTCATGCATGCCCGGCAGTTGGACATGATCATGGCGGACCCGGCAAAGGTGGCGCGCTACCGCGCCCGATTCGAGAGCGACATCGCTGAAGTCCTGGGTGTGCGACCGCTCGGGTGATACCCCGTAATCATCTCGGTGGGCAGTTCTCTTCCCAGACAGCAATGATGTTCAAGTTCGCTTGAATAAAGCGAAAATTCTTGGCTACCAGCGAATACCCTTGAAGATGATATCGTGGCGAATATTGTCGCGATACGTATGCACAATCTCGAACATGCCGGACAGGACATCTTCGGTGAGATAGTGTGGAATAACCCCAAGTTCAATCAATCCGTGATATGTCGGATTGTAGTAGTGCTCCTCTGACTGATGTGTGCAAACGTTGTTGAAGTATTTGATTTTACTTTCATCATAGTATTGAATGAACAGGTTTTTCAAGTCTTCAAACGACAAGAGTTGATGTTTTCCTCTGACGATATGCTCAAGAAATTGATCTACCTTGAAATGAACCACTTTGAGCAAATATCAGCGGAGAATTCATCCTGCAATACACGTGCGACACATTCAGGCAGGCACGAGCCAAATGTCAGAACATTCATAGTCGGTTCACCAAGTCTGCTTTCCCTATCGCCGAGGCAAAGAGGTTGCACGCCCCCTTTGGGGAGCGGTTGTCCTGGTCAGGGGCGAAGGCCTGGAACGATCACCACGGACCCGCATAGCCGCAGTCTTTCGTGACGAAAGCTCCATGCCCCGCACCTGCCAAGTCAAGCACCATTGCAAGAACTCGTGAACTCCCCCGCTTGCCCGAGGGGAGTCTTGCAAGCCCCAGCCGTGTCAGCGGGGATCAGGGAGCGGGTTCCGCCAGGATGGCCAGGGAAGTAAGCCTGTTGCGCAGAAAGCGGTCAGCACGGCGTACGTCCTCGAGCTCCTCTCCCGGCGCCAGGGAGGTGATCACGGCGGCGCCGATGATCTGGCGGCCTGTGTTGCCTGCGGCGTCCAGGGTGCGCAGGCCCCAGATGTTGTGGAAGACCATGGCGCGGCCGTCGCGCTCCCCGAGATAGAGCATGACGTGACCAGGCATGCCCACCAGGGTGCGAAAGGGGATGCCTTCGCGAAGCAGTGCCTGCTCCCTGTCCTTGGGGCTCAGATTCTCGATGTCCACAACCCGCCCCTGCCTGGCCTGGGGCTTGGAATTGCGCGGCAGCCAGATCCCGAAGGGGGCGAAGAGATCCCGGGCCATGGCCGAGCAATCACGGTTCTCATACATGCCGCCCCAGCCGTAGAGTTGCCCGCCCAGGGCCTTGGCCACGGCGGCCACACCGGCGGGGGACAACGGCAAGGGAAAGGGCGCGGCCGCGTCACCTGGGAGCAGTGCCTGCAACAGGAGCGCACGGCCGTCAGGTCGACGAGCAGGAACCAGCACCGCAGTGGTCGGGGCGTTTTCCTCCGCGCGGGGGAAGAGGGCACCCACGTGCGCCGTGCAGAAATACTCGCCGGTCGGGCTCATCAGGGGGGTGTCATCCCTGAGCACAGCCGTGAGAGGAGCACCGGTGTATCGCTCCACAAAGGCGTCGTCAACGAGGGCCACGTCGTGGGCTGGAATCCAGCCGGCGGCAAAGGCAGCCTCCACGAAGACCCATGCGCCGTCCGTGCTCTGGTGGGAGATGAAGACCGGGGTGCCGGCCCAGACAGCGGAATTCTGGAAATAGTCAAAGGGGTAACCCTCGCCGGCGTCGCGCGGGTCATAGAAAAAGGGTTTGGCCGTGGGCATGACACGCAGGGCACTGTTGCGTACCGTAATACCGCAGTCAGCCCTGCCGGGAAACCTCCCTGTGTCCATGGCCGCGACAAGCGCCTGTGTCCAGGAGGCGGGGCGGGGTCTGAGGTTCTCACCGTAACCCTGCTTGCCGCCGTAGGATGCGATACCCCAGAAGGCCTGTTCGGGGGGGAGGCCGCTGCGTTGTTGCTTCCAGGGGGAGAAGAAACGCTCCACAAAGCGTTCGTTTTCAGCCTGGAGCACGGCGGGTTCGGGCGCGATCCACCGCTCCTGCGCCGCGTCCACATAGGCCGTGGGGTCCTGGGGCAAGATTTGGAGATCGCGTACTTCCGTCCAGGCGTCGAAGGGAAGCAGCGGTCCGGGGGGGTGGAGCTTCTGCGCGCACCCCCCACCGAGCAGGAGCAAGCCGAGCAGCAGAATCACGAAGGCGATGGGCCTGGCCACGATCACTGCATCCCCTTGGCGCGTTTGGCCATGGCCAGGCGGATGGTGCGCTCCAGCCGTTGTGGTTCCACGGGCTTGGTCAGGTACTCGTCCATCCCCGCCTCGAGGAATCGCTCCTTGTCCCCCTGCATGGAAAAAACCGTGAGCGCCACCACGGGGATATCCGGATTACGCACCCCCCTGTTCTTCTTGCGGATTTCCTTCACAGCCGTGATGCCGTCCATGGTGGGCATCTGAATGTCCATGAGCACGAGGTCAAAATCCTTTTCCGCCAATAGGTCCAGGGCCTGCGCTCCGTTTTCGGCGCAGGTGACCTCGTGCCCCATGCGTGAAAGCATGACCCGCGCCAAAAAGCGGCTGATCTCCTCGTCCTCGACCAGCAGGATGTCCAGCTTGCGCGGCGGTTGCTCCTTGTAGGTGGTCTGCTCCTGCCGTGATCTGCCCGAAACGGGAATCTCGAACATTGCGGTGAAATGAAAAGAGGTGCCCTGGCCCAAGGTGCTCTCATACCAGATGGTGCCGCCCATCATTTCCACGAGATGTTTGGCTATGGGCAGCCCCAGACCGGCGCCGGCGTACTTTTTGGTCAGCAGATCCTCGCTGAGGTTGAAGGCCTCGAAAAGACTTTCCTGCTTTTCTTGAGAAATACCGATACCGCTGTCCGAGATCCTGAAATGGAGCATTGCATAGTTGCAGGCCTTGGCTCCTGCCACGGGTGCACCTGTCTCTTCCCGGTCTTTTTCCCAGGGTCTGATGGTCAACTCCACACCGCCGACCTTGGTGAATTTCACGGCATTGGAAAGGAGGTTCAACACCACCTGCTGCAAGCGCTCGGGGTCGCCGCAAAGACGTTCGGGAACGTCTGGGTGGATCAAGACATTGCTTTGTAAGCCCTTTTTGCGGCAACGGTCCTGCATGGCCCGGATCACGGGTTCCAGGCAGGGGCGCAGAAAAAAGACACGTTGCCTGAGTTTGAGCGCGCCGCGCACCGCGCTGGAGATGTCCAAGAGATTGTTGACGATCCTGAGCAGATCGTGACCACATTGTTTGATGGCGTCTAGGTATTCGCGTTGCTCGACATCCAGGTCGGTGTCGCGCAGGACTTCCGCCATACCCAGGATGCCGTTGAGGGGGGTGCGCAGCTCGTGGCTCATGTTGGCCAGAAAATCCTGCTTGAGCTTGTCCGCACCAGGGGGCAGGACCGAGGTCTTCCTCAGGCGGTCGTTCTCGCTCTCCAAAAGGGCGATTTGGTCCCTGAGCGCTTGGACCCGAGTTTCAAGGTCCTGTTGGAGGAATTCCCTTACACGCATGTCACTCGTCTTGCCACCCCGCGAGCCTGTGCTCCAAAAAGGTGTAACGTTTGTGGGTAGTATTGTTGGAGACCGCAATTCCCACCGCTCGCGCGGAGCCGACAAGCACAACGAGCTTCTTGCCTCGTGTCACAGCGGTGTATAGAAGATTTCGCTGCAAAAGTACATAGTGCTGTGTCAACATGGGGACGACCACGGCCGGATATTCCGATCCTTGGGATTTATGTATGGATATGGCATATGCGGGGACAAGCTCTTCAAGCTCGGCCTGTTCCAGGGGCACCACGCGTCCGTCGAAGCAGACATCAAGTGCGCCGGTTTCTTCGTCCAGACCATTGATGCGTCCGATGTCACCGTTGTATATATCCTTTTCATAATTATTACGAATCTGCATGACCTTGTCGTTGCAGCGGAAGGTACGACCGACGCGTTGCAAGACCCGGCCATGGGGATTGAGGGCCTCCTGGAGCAGGGTGTTGAGGTTCTGGGCACCGGCGGAGCCTTTATGCATGGGCGTGAGCACCTGGATATCCTCCATGGGGTCGAAGCCGAAACGCCTGGGGATACGCCGGCAGACCAGGTCCACCACGAGTTCGGCGGTCTTGTCGGGATCTTCGCAGGGGAAGAAGTAGAAGTCGCTGGCCGCCTCGGGATCCTGGCGCAGGATGGGCATTTTCCCGTTGTTGATGGCGTGCGCGTTCATCACGATGGCGCTTTCCCGAGCCTGGCGGAATATTTCGTCCAGCACCACCACTTCCACTGTTTCAGAACCGATGACGTCGCCCAGGACATTGCCCGGCCCAACCGAGGGCAATTGGTTCACGTCGCCCACCAGGACCAGGGTGACGCCCTGGGGAACAGCCTTGAGCATGTGGTACATGAGCACGGTGTCGACCATGGAGGCTTCATCCACGATGAGCAGACCGCACTCCAGAGGGGTGTCCTCGTTGCGCTTGAAGGCATTGTCCTGCGGGCTGTATTCCAGCAACCGGTGGATGGTCATGGCTTCGTGGCGCGTGGCCTCGGCCATGCGTTTGGCCGCGCGACCCGTGGGCGCCGCCAGCAGGGTCTTGGCCTTGATGGCCCGGAAGATCTGCAGGATGGCGATGATGATGGTGGTCTTGCCAGTACCTGGTCCGCCGGTGACAACCATGACCTTGCTGCGGGCCGCCGCGCGGATCGCCTCGGCCTGCTTGCGCGCAAGCTCGATGCCCAACTGCTGCTGGACCCAGGCTATGGCCTTTTCCGCCTCGATGGGCCGTACCGTCTTGGGCGCGGACATGAGTTCGTGCAGCTTCGCGGCGATGCGGTTCTCGGCGAGGTGGTATGGCGTGAGGTACACGGCCTCGCCGATGTCCGGGGTGAGACGTTCGATGACCACCCTGTGCTCTTCGGCCAGACGGCGCAAAGCCTCCTCGGCCGTGTGGGGATCGGTGTCCAGCAGATCGCAGGAGCGCTGTACGAGCAACTCCAGGGGGAGGAAAACGCTGCCCTTTTCCGTGCTCTGGCGTAGAAGAAAGAAGGCCCCGGCCTGGATGCGCAAGGGGTTCTCAGGATCCATGCCCAGTTTGCGGGCAATGGTATCGGCGGTGATGAAGCCGATGCCAGGGATGTCCATGGCCATGCGGTAGGGGTTCTGCTGCACTATGTTCAGGGCGGCGAGACCATAGAATTTGAAGATACGCACCGCGTAGGCCGCACCCACACCGTGCCCCTGCAGGAATAGCATCAGCTCCCGGATGTCGCGGTTCTCCTTCCAGCTCTCGATGATCTGCTTCAGGCGTTTCTTGCCGATGCCCTTGACTTCACGCAGGCGCTCGGGCTCGCTGTCCAACACGTGGATGGTTTCCTCGCCGAAGTGGCTGACGATGCGCTCCGCGTAGAGCTTACCCACGCCTTTGATCAGCCCGGACTGGAGGTATGCCGTGATGCCGGCCAGAGTGGAGGGCATGGTCAACCGGCAGCTCGAGGCGCGGAACTGCATGCCGTATTTGGCGTTATGCTGCCAGGCGCCGGAGAGTACCACTTGCTGCCCCGGCTGGGGGTCGATCATATGCCCCACCACGGTTGCCGTGCGTGTGTGCCTGTCCGCGTCCTGGTAGCGCAGCCTGGCCACGGTGAATCCCGTGTCCTGGGCCGTGAAGGTGATGTGCTCAAGCTCTCCGGAGAGTTCCGCTTCCGTGTCGTGTTCTGCCATGGGGGGCATCATACGAGAAAAGACCTCCAGGGAAAAGGCCGAACCTGACAGGCAGGCCTGGAGAGGCGAACTCGCTGTCTATGGCGCGGGACGGGCATGGCCCATAGCAAAGGCCGCTCCGGATGCCAGTCCGGAGCGGCCTTTGCGACATGAAATGCGGCTGTCTCTAGAGCATACTGCCCCTGAGATACGTCCTGTGGGCGCGAGCATTTCCCCTGTTCAAGGGTATAATGCCCTATTGCGTCCAGGCCTGCATCATGTCGGGGTTTTCCTTGAGGAACTTCTTGGCGTTGGCCTCGGGGCTGGCGTTGGGCTCCTGGTTCCAGGCCATGACCATCTGCAACTGGTTGGGATCTTTCCAGGAAAATTTATCCAGGAAGTTGTAGACCTCGGGCATGTCATCCTTGAGACCCTTGCGCACGATGGTGTTGATGGTTTCCTCGCCCCCCAGTGTGCCCTTGGGGTCCTCGAGGTACTTGAGATCCCAGCGGCCGAACATCCAGTGGGGGGACCAGGCCGTGACCACGACCCACTTGTCGTCCTTGATGGCGTCGGCCAGGGCCGCGGTCATGGTGGCGCCACTGCCTTCCATGAGCTGGAACTTGTCCAGACCGTAGTCCTGCATGGCCTGCTCCGAGAGGCGCATCAGGCCGGCGCCCGGATCGATGCCGATGACCCTGCCGTCGAATTTGTCGCTATTGTCCTTGAGTTCGGCCATGGAACCGATGCCCACGTATGCCGGCACTGCCCAACCCAGGCGGGCGCCCCCGACAATGGGACCAAGGTCCTCGACCTTGTCCTTGACCTTGGCCAAGTAATCGGCGTGGGTCACGGGCAGCCAAGCGGTGACCATGCCGTCCACGTCTCCGCTGGCCACGGCCTGCCACATGGCCGCCGCGGCCACGGGCAAAATCTCGACCTCGTAGCCCAGCTGTTCCAGGGCTACCTTGGCAACGTAGGTGCTGGAGGTGGCGCAATCCCACTCCACGTAGGCCAGTGTCACCTTGCCCTTGTTCGCCGCGAGTCCCGGCACCGTGGCCAGGATCAGGGCCGCGCTCACGAGTACGGCGAGTAACGTCTTTCGATGCATGGATAAACCTCCTGTTGTTTGCGTTGTCAGGAATTGTACGACTGTATCACGTCCTGTTGCGGATGCCCACGCGCTGCAACACCCTGTCCAGAATGATGGCCACGATGACGATGCCGATGCCCGCCTCGAAACCGTTGCCCATTTGCAGGCGTTGGATGGCCTTCCAGACCTCGCCCCCCAGGCCCTTGGCGCCGATCATCGCCGCGATGACCACCATGGACAAGGCCAGCATCACGGTCTGGTTCACGCCGGCCATGATCGTCGGCGTGGCCAGGGGCAGTTCCAGCTTGAACAGCTTCTGCCAGCGGCTGGAGCCGAAGGCGTCCGCGCACTCCGCCAGCTCGCGGGGCACCTGCTTGATGCCCAGACAGGTGAGCCGGATGGCCGGGGGCATGGCGAAGACCACGGTGGAGAAAATGGCGGCAACCTTGCCCAGCCCGAAAAAGGGAATGGCCGGGATCAGATAGACAAAGGCGGGCATGGTCTGCATCACGTCGAGGATGGGCATGACGACGCGGTAGACGATGGCGCTCATGGCCGAGGCGATACCCAGGGGTAGGCCTATGGCGATGGCGAAGAGCGTGGCGATGCAGACCAGGGCCATGGTGCTCACCGTGGCCTGCCACAGCCCCATGTTCCAGATCAGCAGCAAGCCAAGCACCGTGAACACGGCGATGCCCCGCTTTCTGGTGACGAGGAACGCGAGCCCCGCGGCGATGACGATGAACAGCCAGGGCGGCAGTGCGAGCATGCCGCTCTCCAGCACCCCCAGGCCGCTTTCCGTGACTTTGGAAAAGGCCTTGGTGATGAAAGAGAAATTGTCCACGAGAAAGTCGATGACCGCTTCCAGGGCGTTGCCCAGGGGCAATCTAGGTATTTGCATTTGCCCTCCCTCGCTCCGCTATGGCGCCCAGCAGCGAGCCACGCACGATGACTCCCTTCAGGCGTCTGTTGCCGTCCACCACGGCCAGGGGGTAGGGCAGGTCGTGGATGATCTGGATCAGCTCCGTGGCCGGCGTGTCCGGGGTGACCGTGCGCAGGTCCGAGCGCATGATGCCGTCGATGGTCCTTTCCCCACGCTCGGCGGCGCCCATGGCATCGTCGGCCGTGATCACGCCCTGCACCACGTGGTCCTTGGTCAGGACAAAGAGGCTGGATATCCCCGCGGTTTTCATCTTACGCAGGGCGGCCCTGGGGCCGTCGGTCTTGCCAAAGGCCACAGCCTCGCTCTTGCGCATCACGGATTCCGCGGTGAGCACCTTGGTGATGTCCACGTTTTCCACGAATCGCGCGACGTAGTCGTCGGCCGGATCGGTGAGGATCTCCTCCGGAGTGCCGATCTGCACGATGGCGCCGTCCTTCATCAGTACGATGCGGTCTCCCAGCTTGAGGGCCTCGTCCAGATCGTGGCTGATGAACAGGATGGTCTTCTTGACCTGCTCCTGCAAGGTGATCAGCTCGTCCTGCATGTCCCGGCGAATCAGGGGATCCAGGGCGCTGAAGGCCTCGTCCATGAGCAGGATGTCCGGATCCAGGGCCAGGGCGCGGGCCAGTCCGACCCGTTGCTGCATGCCGCCGGAAAGCTGCCTGGGATAGGAGTCTTCCCAGCCCTTGAGCCCCACCTGTTCCAGTGCCGCATGGGCGCGTTGGCGACGTTTCGCAGGGTCAACGCCCTGCACCTCCAGGCCATACTCGGCGTTCTGGCGGACCGTGCGGTGGGGAAACAGGGCGAAGTTCTGGAAGACCATGCCCAGCTTGGTGAGCCTGAGCTGGCGGAGCCGCGCGTCGTCGAGTCCGGTGACTTCCTGGTCGTCGATGTAGATCCTGCCCTCGCTGGGTTCGATGAGGCGGTTGATGCAGCGCACCAGTGTGGACTTGCCGCTGCCGGACAGGCCCATGACCACCACGATCTCGCCCTCCATGACCTCGAAACCAGCTTGGGCCACGCCCACGCCGCAGCCCGTGGCCGTGAGGATTTCTTCCTTGGTCCTGCCCTGGTGCAGCAGGTTCAGGGCCTCTTCCTTGCGGGGGCCGAAAACCTTGCTCAGGTTTTCCACCCGTATTTTTGGATTCATTCCATGATGTCCTGTCGATTGTGATGATTTAAAATCTGACTGTGGCATTTACATGCATACTTCATTACGCAGGATGAGTCAACGGCAAATGATAGAAAATATCCAAAATGAAGGAATCACTCAAGCCAATGGAGCATGATTGTGCAACCATCGCGCACAGGCATGAGCAATTTACTCAAATTATGAATCAATAAAGTCATATGGAGGATGCGCATGGATGAGATGCTAGATTTAGTGCCACGTTCCTGGATAATGACTATGAGCAGAAAAATGTAGCGTCAGCAAACGTAATGACACAAGGCAATCAATGGTTGCCACATCGTATGGAAGTTTTTGAAAGTAATGATGCTAATGAAATCGCATATGATCATATTATTTGTAGATTGCTATCAAAATATTCAGATCAAATGCAATACATGACAGCTGTAAAACGAGGTTATTGAAGCGAATGTGGATGCTGAAGCATGCATGAACCAGGAAACCGGCGCTCAAGGGACAGGCCGAGGAAGCCACCGCGTTGCTGCGTATCCGGAAGGTGCTGGTGCCAGCGCGTATCAGGGTTGTTTTGAACCATTATTGTGAAAAAGGAAGCCGCATGACCGGCGCAAAGTGAAAGCGATGCCAGATTCGGGTAAGGTCGTGATGCAAGAGGACAGGCCAATCAACCGCAACGCTGAGCCTTTGTTCCGCCTTGTGCATGCATGGACATTGATAAAAAGCATGCCGATGCGGAATCAAGCTTCATGACTGCAGGAAAATTTTCCTGAGTAACGGCGCATTGCACTGAGAATGTAGGAACGGGCAGGCCGGCATCGGCCAGAGAGAAGTTGTGGGATCAAAACAGCGGCCCGGCATGGGGGGTGCCGGGCCGCGAGTGGGGGAAGGAAGCGAAGAGTGGTTCAGACAAGGTGACTGTACCCTGCACCTGCGCTCCTTTCCAAAACATGTCAGCACGATTACACGCGTGTCATGTTGGACTTTGCATAACCGCCGGTGCGCCGGCATTGTCGGTGTGGAGCCAAGTCCGTGACCTGGCGGCGCCAGTGCCGCGTGTTGGGAAGACATCCGGGAAGAGCATGTCGCCGTTGTGCCATGGCCGGACAGCCCCTACCCCTGCCCCAGCCCCCTGCCCCAGCCCCCTGCCCAGGACTTGATTGTTGCCGTGGAATGGCTGTAGACTTGTGGCCACGCGCCCGTAGCTCAGTCGGATAGAGCGCCGGACTTCGAATCCGTAGGCCGCAGGTTCGAATCCTGCCGGGCGCGCCAGGAAAGGCTGTCGGGCTCTGTCCCATGAGTTCTTCCAGGATGGCGTTCACGATTTCCTGTAAAATAATCCGCATCGGCCTCTTCAATCCGCTTGCACAGCAGCCGTGCGTGGTTACCGTTTCCGTGACCCTCCTTCCTTCCTCGTTTGTCCACGGAGACTGCTTTTTGGGGCGAGGATGGATGCGATGGTCTTTCATTTCTTGTCACCCTTTGGCATTGATACCGTGCACCACGCGGTTGGACACTACTCAAGCACACGTGCGGGGTTGAACATGTTTAGCGGAAACGACTGCGTTGCACTTGGATTCCGGTGGTTCTTGAAAAGGCTCTTTCCGGTGTTCCCGCTGTTTTTGTTCCTGGTGGTTCCGGCCCAAGGGGACGGACTACAACTCCCGATCTCTTGCCTGGGGAGGATTCAGCCCGGCGAACGCATCATCCGGGTGACGGCGATGCCCAGCAGCCTGATCCAGGAATTGCGCGTCTCCAGGGGGGAGCGTGTCCAAGCGGGGCAGATTTTAGCGGTATTGCGGAACTATCAACTGGCGCTGGCTGCCCTGAGCCAAGCCGAAGCCGAGGCCGAGGCCGTGTCCTACAAGCTGGCCTTGACCAAGGCCGGGGAGAAGACCGAGACCCTGGAATCGCAACGAGCCATCGTGGAGCAGCAAATGGCTCTGTTGAAGAAGGCCGAGAGCGACTTCGAGCGGCACAAGGCGCTGGCCTCCAAGAAAGTCCTTTCCCAGTCCGACTTTGACGAAACCACGGCGAATCTGAACGCGCAAAAAGAGTTGTACCAGTCGCAGTTGCAGCGGCTCATGAGCCTCAAGCGCATCAGGGAGGAAGAAGTCGCCATGGTGGCGAGCGAGCTGCAAGCGGCCAAGGCGGCAGTGGAAAGCGCCAAGGCGGAGGTGGAGTTGCAGCTGATTCGCGCCCCCATGCAGGGCGAGGTCCTCGAAGTCCACGCCTATCCCGGGGAGGTGGTGGGCGAGGAAGGTCTCCTGGCACTGGGCGCGGTGGACGACATGCAGGTGGAAGCCGAGGTCTATCTGTCGGATATCCCCCGCCTGCGCCTGGGCGCGGCTGCAAGCGTCACGGGTGAGGCCTTCCATGGGAAGTTGCAGGGCACGGTCGTTGAAATCGGCCGATACAGCGGCACAGGCAGCATCTTCCCCGTGGGCCCCACGGAATCCGTGGACAGGCGCATCGTCAAGGTGCGCATTCGGCTGGAGCAGCCTGAAAAGGTCAGTTCCCTGTCCAACAGCCAGGTGGAGGTCGTGATCCAGCCATGAGCAACCTCCCGGTTTCACGCCTGATCCGGTCGCAATGCGCCTTTGCCTGGCGGCAGCTGAGCAGCGAGAAGAAGCGTTTCATCGCCGCGCTCGCGGGCGTGACCTTCGGCGTGGTCCTGATGATGTTTCAGCTGGGCCTCTATTGGGCGATCATGGATATGGTGGTCCGCCCCTTGAAGGGGCTTGACGGCGAGCTGGTGATCATCAGCAAAAACTACGAATACTTCGGTTCGAATTCGACCTTCACCCGTCGCAGGTTGTCACAGGCCAAGGCCCTGCCCGAAGTCGCGGACGTCGCCCCCCTGTATACCGCGTTCATGCGCTGGAGAAACCCTGTGGACGGCCAGTACAAACAGATTTTCGCCCTGGGGATAGACCGGTCCGACAATCCCTTCCTCTTTCCCGAGGTGGCGGACAATGTCGGCAGCTTGTCCAGCGCGGAAGACATTCTGTACGACGGCATGTCGAGCCGCGAGTTCGGCCCGGTGGCGGCGATGTTCTCCAGGGACGGCGTGGTGGTCTCGGAGATCGAGAATCAGCGCGTCCAGGTCAAGGGTGTGTTCTCCATGGGGCAGACCTTGGCCGCCTCCGGGCACGTCGTCATGGATATGGACGCCTTTCACCGGGCCGTGCGACTTCTGCCGCACACGATGATCAACGTCGGCATAGTCCGCTTGAATCCGGGTGCCGTGCCGCTGGCTGTCAGGGACAAGCTGGAGGCCTTTCTCGACGACGATGTCCAGGTGCTTACCAAGGAGGACTTTGTCCGCTTCGAGCAGGTCTACTGGCGGGACAGGACCCCGGTGGGTTTCGTGACGGTGGCTGGAATGCTCGTGGGCATGATGGTGGGAGGGGTGATCGTGTATCAGATCCTCTACACCGACATCAATGATCATTTGCACGAATACGCGACGCTGAAGGCAATCGGCTGGAGAGACAGGTACTTTTTTTCCATGATCATGCTCCAGTCCCTGATCCTGTTGGCCATCGGCTTTGTACCGGGCACGGTCATCACCATGGGGCTGAATTATCTGGCCAGGGCCATCGCCGGCATTCCAGCCCACGCCACGCCCATGGGCACGACCATCGTATTCGTGCTGTCCCTGCTCATGTGCATGAGCGCGGCCAGCCTCGCCGTGCGGCGTCTGCGCACCGCCGACCCAGCCGATTTGTTCTGAGCCATGCCGGTCGGGCTCATTGTCTGTCAGTTGCCCTGGCCAGGGAGGTTGTCGAGGCCGAACAGGAAGTCGATACCGAAGACGAGCAAGGCAAGGCCAAGGCGGCGCTTCCCGAGCTGTTCGCGGAGGTGAAGAACGGCGAGACGCCGGTGATGGTCGAGCGCATTGTTGTCGATATCGACGAGATCGTGCGCATGGTCCGCTTCCCCGGTTGGCAAGGCACCATGTCCGGCGAGCGGGAAGTGAAAAAGGCCCTGCGCCACGTGATTTACATCAAGTACAAGATCACCGACCAGGACCTGTTCGACAAGGCCTTCGGGTATATCCGGCAGTATTTCTGAGAAGTGGAGCACATGAACGAACGGCCTGAATTCACGTTGAGCATTCTCATAGTTGACGACGAAGCCAACATCCGCAAGACCTTGTCCTATTGCCTAGCCGCGGAGGGGCATACCGTCATCGCCGTGAGCAATGCCGCGGATGCTCTGGAAGAGGTGCGCAGGCGTTCCTTTGACCTGGCCTTCGTGGACCTTAGGCTTGGGGATGACGACGGCATGGAGCTGCTTCCGGCTTTGACAGTTGAGTCGCCCTGGACCAAGATCGTGGTCATCACGGCCCACGCCTCCATCGAAACCGCCGTTGAGGCCATGCGACGGGGGGCCGCCGACTACATCGTCAAGCCCTTTTCCCCGGAGCAGGTGCGCCTGCTCACCCGGCGCATGGGCCGTATCCGCGAGCTGGAGGTCCAGGTGGCCGCGCTGCAGGCGGACGTGGCACGGCTCGGCCCAGAGGAACGTCTGCACAGCGCCAATCCCGGCATGCAGCGCCTCATCGAGACCGCGCGCCGGGCCGCTCCTTCCGAGGCCATCATCCTGCTGCAGGGCGAGAGCGGCACGGGCAAGTCGAAGTTCGCCAGGGCCGTGCATTGCTGGAGCCTGCGTGCTGCCAAGCCGTTCATCGTGGTGGCCTGCCCCGCGATCCCCGTGGAGCTCCTGGAAAGCGAACTGTTCGGCCATGCCAAGGGCGCCTTCACCGGAGCGGTGCGCGACCATGTGGGGCGCATCGCCGCCAGCGAAGGCGGCACCCTCTTTCTGGACGAAATCGGCGACCTGGCCCTCTCCGTCCAGGCCAAATTGCTGCGCTTCATTCAGGACAAGGAATACGAACGCTTGGGCGAGACCAAGTTGCGCCGGGCCGATGTGCGCATCATCGCCGCCACCAATGCCGATCTGCAGCAGCGTGTGGCGGAGGGGCGCTTTCGCGAGGACCTGTTCTACCGCCTGAACGTCATCAGCCTGACCGTGCCACCGCTCAGGGAGAGGCCGGAGGACATCATGCCCCTGGCAGGAGACTTCCTGGCCGAGTTCAGTCGCGCGAACCACAAGGCGCTCCTTGGCTTCGATACCACGGCCGCGGAAGCGCTGCAGCGCCACTCCTGGCCCGGCAACGTCCGCGAGTTGCGTAACACCGTGGAGCGTGCCGTGATCCTGGGCAGCGGTGAGCGGATCACCAGAAGCGATCTGCCCGAGAGTATGATCCCGACAGCCGAGCGCGTGGGCATCGGCGACCTGGTATCCCTGGCCGTTGTCGAGGAACAGCACATCCGCAGGGTTCTGGCTCGTACGGCCTCGTTGCAGCAAGCTGCGGACATCCTGGGCATCGATCAGGCAACCCTCTGGCGCCGACGCAAGGTTTACGGCATCTGAGTCGCCTGGACGCAGCCCCCCCCCAGATCACCAGATCTCCAGATCCTCCTGTTTTGATTTCCCCAATCACGCCGGGGCGTGGTATGGCTTGTCACAGGGCTACTCCACGCCGTGCGTGCCCGCATTGCATTGTGCAAGGTCCACCTGCCTTTTAGTTGCAGATCGCAAGGCCAAAATCATGGTCGCGCTCACATTCCACTTGAAACACTGACTTTAATTTTCGGCATGGCTGATGCTTACCCTGTAACGAGCGCCCAGCGCTGTTGGAGGT
>CAZSRS010000042.1:0-34406 GCA_964609625.1 uncultured Desulfovibrionaceae bacterium | reverse complement strand
ACATCTACTTCGCCTCCTTCGTCATCCCGGACTTCATCAACTATCTCCTGGCCGGCGGGTATTTCTCCATCACCCTGATCCCGCTGCTGGCCACAGCCTTCGACAGGAGCGCCGAGGACGGCTGGCGCTTCTTCTGGAGCGTGCTCAACTGGGTGGGCGTGGCCATCGTGGGAGTGACGCTTCTGGCCATGCTCCTGGCGCCGGAGCTGGCCCGGATCGCCGCGCCCGGCTTCGACGCCGCGTCCCTGGAGCGGCTGACGCTGTTCCTGCGCATCATCCTGCCGGCCCAGGTCTTTTTCCTTCTGGGTTCGTGCATCACAGCCCTGCTCTACCTGCGCAAGCAGTTCCTGGTGCCGGCTCTGATCCCGCTGGTCTACAACGGTTGCATCATTGCCGGCGGCCTGCTGTTGGTCTCCCGCGGCATGGAGGGATTCTGCTGGGGCGTGCTCGTCGGCGCCATCCTGGGCAGCTTCGCGCTCCCGCTGCTGGCGGCGCGCACAGGGGAGCAGGGAGATCTGCGCTATCGCCCCATCTTCCGGCACAAAGACCTGAAGCGCTTCATCCTGCTGGCCCTGCCCTTGATGCTGGGGCAATCCGTGGTGGTGCTGGACGAGCAACTGCTGCGTGTCTTCGGCTCCCTGACCGTGGAGGGCGCGGTGAGCTGGCTGAACTACGCCCGCCGGGTGATGCTGGTGCCCGTGGGCGTAGTGGCCCAGGCAGCGGGCGTGGCCAGTTACCCGTTCCTGGCGCGGTTGGCCGCACGGGCCGAAAAGCAGCGCTTCGACGCCACCTTGTCTCAGGCCCTGACCAACGCCACGGCCCTGGTGCTGCCCCTCTCCCTGTGGATGGCGGTGGCGGCCGAACCCACCATCCGCCTGATCTTCGAGCAGGGGCGCTTTTCCGAGACAGCCACGCAACAGACGGCTCTCTGCCTGCAAATCATGCTCTTGGCCGTGTTCTGCTGGGGCGTGCAGCAGATCGTGGGGCGGGCCTTCTACGCGCACAAGGACACCCTGCGGCCGGCCTTGTGCGGCACGGCCGTGAGCATCGCCTTCGTGCCCCTGTATTATCTGCTGGCCCTGCGCCTGGGCGCGGTGGGCATCGCCGTGGCCAGCGCGCTCTCCGTGGCGACGTACACCCTGGCCCTGTGCCTGCTCTGGCGCCGGCGCTTCGGCGCAAACGGCTTCACCGGCCTGGGGCGGACGATCTTGGCCGCGGGCGCGCTCTGCGTGCCGGCCTGCGTCGTTGCCTGGCTCGGCGTGCGCTACGCGCCCTTGTTGACGCCGCAACGCCCCTTGCTGGGGGCGTCCCTGGCCCTGGCAAGCAGCGCCGCGCTCTTCGGCCTGGTGTACATCCCGCTTGGGCGGATGCTGGCACCGCGTGCGGTGGCACCGCTGTTCTCCGGCCTGGAGCGGGTGCGCGGCCGCCTGGCCGAGTCGGAGCGCAAACAGGAGCCGGAGCGTCCCTCCTGATCCAGGATAACGGTAACCATTTAACATTCCTAGAAAGAAATCCCTTCACAAAGTTTGGGAAATGCGCCATGCTCCACGCGATCAAATCCTGAAAACCCAGTGCGGGGATGCTGCACAGGACCGATAGAAACAACGAGGCGGCACGAGAGATGAGCGAAGCCATAGCGGTGGAGGACCTGCACAAGCGCTTCGAGAGCCTGGAGGCCGTGGCCGGAATATCCTTCACGGCCCGGCGCGGCGAGTTCTTCGGCTTCCTGGGCCCCAACGGCGCGGGCAAGACCACCACCATCAACATGCTCACCGGCCTGGCGCGACCTGACCGGGGCACCATCCGCATCGGCGGCATCGACTGCACGGAACACCCCCGCGCCGCACAACACCTCTTCGGCGTGGTGCCGGACGAAAGCAACCTTTATCCCGAGCTGAGCGGCTACGAGAACCTCTGCTTCTGCGCCGCGCTCTACGGCATGGGCAAGACCGAGCGTTGCGCCAGGGCCAGGGAGCTGCTCGCGCTCTTCGGCCTAGAGCAGGCAGGGGAGCGCAGGTTCGGCGGCTACTCCAAGGGCATGAAGCGCAAGCTGACCATCGCCGCCGGAATCATCCACAGGCCCGAGATTCTGTTCCTGGACGAGCCCACCACGGGCATCGACGTGGCCAGCGCTCGGCAAATCAGGCAACTCATTTCCCAACTGCACCGCTCCGGCACGACAATTTTTCTCACCACTCACTACATCGAGGAGGCCGAGAGGCTTTGCGACCGCATCGCCTTCATCGTCAAGGGGCGTATCGTGCGCATCGACACGGTTGAGAACCTCGTGCAGCCGGTCATGGACAAGCACGTGTTGCGGCTGACCTGCGAAAACGGCCCTCATGACCTGTGCGACAGGCTGGCCAAAGCCTTTCCTGAATTCGAGATCGAGGACCTGGACGCGGGCATGCTCAGGATTCAGGCCAATGCGGCCATCGGCGTGGGCCCCCTGGTGCGTTTCGTGGAAGAGACCGGCGGCGAGGTGACCGAGGCGCGGAAGATGCGCCCCTCGCTGGAGGACGTCTTCGTGCGCATCACCGGCATCGAGGCCGATGTCATGCGCCGGGAGCGTGAAAAGGGAGGAGGGGGCAAATGAAGCTGTGGATCGCGTTTCTGGCCATATTGGGCAAGGACATACGCACCTACTATCTCAAGCCGCCGAACATCAGCTGGGGGCTCCTCTTTCCCTTGGCCTGGACGTCCATGTTCTTCATTAGATCGGGTCGAGGGCTGGAGAGTATCCCGGATCTGCTGCCGGGGGTGGTGGCGCTGTCCATCCTCTTCGGTACCACGTCCATGCTGGCGGTGACCGTGACCTTCGAAAAGAAGCATCGCTCCTTCGAGCGGCTGCTGCTGGCCCCCATTCCCTTCGAGCTGCTGATGCTGGCCAAGACCGGCGGGGCCATCCTCTTCGGTACGGCCAACTCCCTGGTGCCCGTGATCATGGCCCTGTTCCTCGCGGACCTCTCGGGGATGCGCTGGGAGTTGTTCGTGCCTGCCGTGGTCATGATCGCCACTGTCTCGGCCTTTTTTGGCCTGTTCATCGCGGTGGCGGTGAGCGAGGTGTTCGAGGCCCAGACCTTTTCCAACTTTTTCCGCTTTCCCATGATCTTTCTCTGCGGCCTGTTCTTTCCCATCGCCGGCCTGCCGCTGCTGCTCAAGCCCCTGGCCTATGCCCTGCCCCTGACCTACGGGGCCGATATCCTGCACGCCGCCTTCCGGCAAGGCAACGCCCTGCCCCTGCTCCTGGACTTCATCCTGCTGGGGGCCTTCTGCCTGGTCTTGTTCCTGGCGAGTCTGGGCAACATCCGGCGCAGGTGGATCCTCTAGGGCCGGAGGAATGCCCAGCTGCCGGGCATGGACGATGTGAGGGCAAAAGGGCGGGATATGCATCCGCAAGGGCGCTTCGCGAAGCGCCCCTACGTCTTTGCCGGGACATGATCGAGGAATCGATGCGTTGGGTGTTGATCAAGACCTGCTTGTGCCCCGCTGAATCAATGATGTCCAGGAAGGCAAGCGCCGGGAATACGGTACCCGGAACGGAAACGCCTGGGAAAAGACATCCGACAAGGTGAAGCAGGGCTAGGATACCGTACACCCTTTGGTTCCGTCCGTGAGGGGTGCGGCATGTGGCCAATACCCAAGACTACCGAAGTATGGTGCGGGGAATGGGCAAGAGACAACGCCTTGGATTTGCCTCCGCCCTTTGGTTTCGGCCGTAGGGGTGGCTGCAGCCGCTCCCTTTCGCGTGTGTCACGGCAACGGTGTGTAATGCGGCAAGCGTCTCACGGCAGCCCCCCAAAGTGTACACTTTCTTTTCACTCTATACACTGTTCCGTAAACAATCTATACACTACAAGGGCCGGTTGATTTGAAAATCTCAAGGTGTCCTGTCATTCCGCCAAATTGCGTCTTGGCGTGCTCCTTGCTTGGCTTCAAGCATTTCCCTACACTAAAGAGGAGTTTGTGCATGGCACTCATTGAACTGGACAACGTCTCCAAGACCTACAGGACCGGGCAGGTGGACTCCCCGGCCCTGCGTGGCATCTCCGTGCGCATCGAGCAGGGCACCCTGGTGACCTTTGTCGGCCCCTCGGGGAGCGGCAAGACCACCCTGCTGAACATCGTGGGCTGCATGGACAAACCCAGCGCCGGCGAGGTCCGCGTGGCCGGCACCCGCATCGACAGCCTGGGCAGGCGACAGGCGGCCGCCTTTCGCGGCAGGCATTTGGGGTTCATCTTCCAGGCCTTCAACCTCATCCCCGTGCTCACGGTCCTCGAGAACGTGGAGTACCCCCTGATCATGATCACCAGAACTCCGGCCCAGGAACGCAGGCAGCGCGTACTGCGTCTGCTGGAGGCCGTGGGCATGACCGAGTTCAAGGACAAGCGCCCCGACCATATTTCCGGGGGGCAGAAGCAGCGCGTGGCCGTGGCCAGGGCCCTGGTCACCAACCCCGAGGTGGTCCTGGCCGACGAACCCACCGCCAACCTGGACCAGAAGACCGCCCAGAAGATCATCGGCCTGATGCGCGAGATGCGCGACACCTTCGGCACCACCTTTGTCTTCTCCACCCACGACCCGCGCATTGTGGAGCACGCCGACGTGATCCACGGCCTGGAGGACGGCAAGCTGGCCAACGGCGCGGACTTCCTCCAGGGGGGGGCGCACCATGCCTAGCATCCTGAAGATCGCCTTGCGCAACCTCACGCGCTACAAGCGCAGGACCCTGCTCACCTCGCTGCTTATTGTGCTCGGCGTGTGCATCGTGGTGCTCTTCTCCGGTCTGGCCGGGTCCTTCAAGTCCATGATGATCGGCATTGTCACCGACTCCAGCCTCGGGCACATGCAGATCCACCGCAAGGGCTACGTCTCCTCCATCGACACCACGCCCCTGAACCTGAACATCAAGGCCAAGGGCTACCGGGACGTCGCGGCCCTGCTGGACAGCACCGCCGGGGTGGAGGCTTTTGCTCCGCGCCTGAAGTTCGGCGCCGTGCTCAGCAACTACCTGGAGAGCACCAACGTCCGGCTCACAGCCATCGACCCCCTGCGCGAGGTGGCGGTGTGCACGGCCCTGACCGGGCGCATCGCCGAAGGCGCCCCGGAACAGGGGATGCCCATACTCGAACAGGGGCAGGTGGTGGTACCCGAGAAGGTGGCCAAGAGCATGAACCTGAAGCCCGGTGACTCGGTGGTGTTGGTGGCCACCAACCGTGACGGCTCGGTCAACGGCATGGAGTTTCAGATCGCCGCTCTCATCGAGGACGTCCTGGGACCCGGCGGCAAGGACGCCTACATGCATATCGAGGACGGCCGTGCGCTGCTGCGAACGGATCCAGGCGAGGTGACGGAAGTGGTGGTCCGGGTGGTGTCCTTCGACAGACTCGGCGCAGTAGCCAAGGGCCTGGACAAGGCGCTCGGCGCCTTCACCAACCAGCAGGGCAAGCCGGCCTTCGAGCTGCACACCTGGGACAAACTCTCGCCCTTCGCAAGCATCGCCGGCATGATCGACCTGATGCTCATCACCGTGAAGATCGTCATGGTGGCCATCGTGCTCATCAGCGTGCTCAACGTGATGCTCATGTCGGTGTTCGAGCGCGTGCGCGAGATCGGCACCATCGCGGCCATGGGCACGCCGCCGGGCAGGATCATGGCTCTGTTCGTGGCCGAGGGAGTGTTGCTGGGCGCTTTGGGCACGGCGGCCGGTCTGGCCCTGGGCATTGCCGGGCTCATGGCCTTCAAGGTCTCGGGCATCACCTTCACCTTCGGCCGCATGGACAATCTGCTCATCCGACCGGAGATCGACGTCACGGAGCTGCTCGTCCTGGCTGGCATCGTCCTGGTCGCCTCGGCCCTGGCCGCGTTGCAGCCGGCCTGGAAGGCGGCGCGCATGGAACCTGTGGACGCCCTCGGCCACGTCTAACACAACGGAGCAAAGCCCTATGAATCCAATCCGATATGCTTTCCTCCTCCTGGCCCTATTGGCCTGGAACATTGCACCCCAAGCTGTCGCCGCCATGGACGCCCAGGCCGTGCTGGACGCCGTGGACCGCAATCTGGCGCCCGTGAGTTACGAGTCCTACCGCAAGCTGATCAACATCGAGCCCGACGGCGGCAAGCGAGAGTACACCCTGTACACCATCAAGAAGGGGCAGGACATGGTGGCCTCGGTGTTCCTGGCGCCATCCAGCGACAAGGGGCGCGCCACCCTCAGGCTCGGCGAGAACATGTGGCTGCACATCCCCAACGTGGGCAAGCCCGTGCGCATCACCAGCCTGCAATCCGTCACGGGGGGCATTTTCAACAATTCAGACATCATGCGCCTGGACTACAGCGTGGAGTACAGCCCTGAATCCATGGAGGAACAGGGCGACGCCTTCCTGCTGCGACTCAAGGCCAAGACCAACGCCGTGGCCTACGACCGGCTGGAGATGCTGGTGGACAGGGAGCGCCTGGTGCCCAAGGAGATCAAATGCCTGGCTGCCTCGGGCATGCTGATCAAAACCCTGCACTTCAAGCAGCCCACCGACTTCGGCGACGGATTCATGCGGCCCGCCGTGGTGGAGACGGACAGCCCCCTGCACAAGGGCTATCTCTCGGTGATGGTTTTCGCCAAGGTCCAGGCCCGGGACTTCCCGGACGAGGTCTTCACCCTGAACTACCTGCCCAGGGTGGAGTCCCTCAGGAAATGACGGCCAAGGTCACGATGAACCTGAAGCTTGCGGCCGTGGCGCTGTTCCTGGCGCTATTGCCGCTCCCCTGGGGGGCGCCGACCCAGGCCAAGGCTCAAGCCACGGAGAGCCCGGCCTACAGCACGGACTTCGAGATCCCGGAGGTGGAGGAGAGCCCCTTCGAATTCTGGGGGCAGGTGGAACTGCGCACAGGGGGGCGCCTGCTGGACAGGGACGCGGCCGTCTACCAACAGCGCTTTTTCAAAGACCCGCAGGACGCGCTCCAGGCCGACGTCATGCTCAGGATCAAGCCCGAGTTTTCCCTGCATCTCAGGGAACTCGGGCTCTACGCCCGGCCGCGTCTCGACCTGGGCGGAAGCAGTATGACTCTGGGCAAACTTACCCTCGACGAGCCCTCGAAAATTTTCTTCGAGGAAAACGAGCACTGGGAGGGGGCGTTGCTGCTGGAGGAGGGCTTCGCCACCTGGCGCCCCACGCCGTCTTTCACCCTGGAGGCGGGCAAAAAAGTGCTCAAGTGGGGCAAGGGCTATGCCTGGAGCCCGGTGAGCTTCGCCAGCCGCCCTAAGGATGTAGATGACCCGGACCAGAGCCGCGAGGGCTACATCCTGGCCTCTGCCGACGCCATCTGGAGCCTGCAGGGGCCGCTGTCGACAGTGGCCTTGACGCCGCTGGCGCTCCCTGCCTGGGAGGAGGTCAACGCCGGCCTGGCCCGAAAGGATACGCTGCTCTACGGCGGCAAGCTCTACCTGCTGCTGTACGACGTGGACATCGATCTGCTGGCCATGGCCGGGCAAGGCTATGACACACGCCTGGGCTTGGACTTCGCCGCCAACCTAGCCGAGAACCTGGCCATCCACGGCGAGGCCGCCCTGCGCCTGGGCTATGAGAAGACACTCCTGGACAGCCGGGGCATCACGCGCACCAGCCGCTACGACGCCTGGAGCTTCCTGGTGGGGCTGCGCTATCTCACCCCCACGGACACCACCTTCATCCTCGAGTACTATCACAACGGCGAGGGCTACGCGCCTGGAGAGATGACGGACTATTACCGCGCCGTGCACCGGGGGTACGCGCATTACGAGACCACTGGGGAGGCCCGGCTGTTGCAGCAGAGCGCCAAGGTCTCGGGCAGTTACAACAGCAGTGGTGCCGGTCAGGATTACCTCTATTTCCGGGTCTCGCAGAAGGAACCCTTGGACATCCTCTATCTGACACCCACCCTGACGGTCATTGCCAACCTGGGTGATGCCAGCGTTACCCTGAATCCCGAGTTGTCCTATATGCTCACGCCGGAGCTGGAGATACGCCCCCGGCTGATCATCCCCATGGGCGGGGCGCGTAGCGAGTTCGGCGAAAAACTGAACTCGGTCCGTGGCGAGCTGCGGCTGACGTATTATTTCTGAGGACCGCCACGGCAGGTGCCGCACGGCTGGACGCCCCCTTGCTCCTTGCAGTATACACGGGCCACTTCGTGCGACTTGCTGGATCGATCCGCTCTTGCAACGGCCGGCTGGGCAGCCCCGATCGTGCGAACGGAGAACTGAACCTGTTGAAATACATCGCCATCGACTTCGGCACCAAACGCATCGGTCTGGCCGTGAGCGACCCTGAAGCCCGGCTGGCTTTTCCGCTCAGAACGGTTTATAAGACCACGCGCGACAAGCTCTTCACGGAGATCCTCGCGGTGCTCGAGGAGCATGGCGCGCAGGGGGTGGTGCTCGGCCTGCCCCATGGCCCCGTGGCAGCCGACGGACAAGAGGCGCTCATCGTCCGGCAGGTCAGGAATTTCGCCGCACGCCTGAAACGGCGCATCCAGCTGCCCATCCATCTGGTGGACGAGGACTTCACCTCCAGGGACGCGGAAGAACGGCTGCGGCAGGCCGGCCTGTACGGCAAGAAACTCAAAGAGGTCCTGGACCAACAAGCCGCGGCACGCATCCTGGAAGCCTTCATCCTGGGGGGCGGCGCCGGAAATTTTCCAATGGTATAATAACCATGCGCACCTTTCTTCTCGCCGCCGTCTCCCTGATGTTCGCCTGCATCCTGGCAGCCACGGCTTATGTGGTCTACGTGAGTTACTCCTTCCTCAAAACCGCGCCCCAAGACCCTGGGCAGGAGGTCGTTTTCGAGGTGGAGCCCGGTGAAAATTTCGACAAGGTGGCCAAAAGGCTCGAAGAGCAGGGCCTGATCACCAATCTCCAATACTTCCGCCTCTACGCCCGCTACAAGAAGCAGCTCGAGTCCATCCAGGCCGGTGATTTCATGCTCAATACGGGGTGGCCTCCCCAAAAGATCCTCGAGACCCTGGTCTCTGGGCGCCCCATCCTCTATCGCCTCGCCCTGCGCGAGGGGCTCACTTGGTGGGAGACCGCCAAGGTGGTCGCCGACGCTGGCTATGCTGAATACGGTGAGTTCGCGGCAGCCATCAAGGACCCGGAACTCCTGCGGAAGTACAACATACCATTTGATTCGGCCGAGGGCTTCCTCTTTCCAGAGACCTACCTGCTGCAACGCCCCAGGTCCAAGGACCCCAAGCCCATCGTGGAGCTGTTGCTCAAGACCTTCTGGGAGAACGCCAAGAAAGTCTGGCCCGGGGATCCCCCCTCCCCTGAGGAGCTTAAACGTGTTGTCATCCTGGCCTCCCTGGTGGAAAAGGAGACCGGCGCACCCGAGGAACGGCCGCGCATCTCCGGGGTTTTTGTCCAGAGGCTTGCGAAGAAGATGCTCCTGCAATGCGACCCGACCACCATATACGGTCTCGGGCTGTCCTTTGACGGCAACCTCACTCGCAAGCACCTCGAGGATCCGGAAAACCTCTACAACACCTATCAGCGTCCCGGCCTGCCGCCGGGCCCCATCTGCTCGCCGGGGCTGGACTCCCTGCTGGCCGCGAAGAACCCGGAGGAGCACGACTTCCTCTACTTCGTATCCAAAAAGGACGGCACCCACCACTTCAGCAAATCGTTGAACGAACACAACAACGCCGTACGAAAATACCAACTGGGGCGATGACCGGATGTTCAAGGTCCGCCCGGATCACGATGCATCCAGCAGGTGACGTGCACTGCATGAATGCGTGCAGGTCTTTTTCTCCAAGGAAAGCCCGATGAACACAGAAACACAGGCCGCCATGCTCGCCATGCTCGAGCGCGTGGTGCGCATCAACAGCCATACCCCGAACAAGGCCGGCTCCGACGCCGTGGGCCGAATCTTCGAGGCCGAATTGCAGACTCTGGGCTTCGTGGTGGAGCGCGTGCCCCACACCGATGTCGGCGACACCCTGGTGGCGCGATCCCCGGCCGCGGTGGCGCCCGGCGCCGGTCAACTGCTGCTCTGCGGGCACATGGACACGGTATTCCCCCAGTCCCTGGGCTTCGACTGTTTCGAGCGGTTCAAGCACCAGGGGCAGGACGCTGTCCGCGGTCCGGGCGTCATCGACATGAAGGGTGGATTGGTGGTGGCGCTGTTCGCCATCCGGGCCTTGAGCGCCTCCGGCGACCTCGAGGGCCTGCCCCTGTGCTTTGTGCTCAATGCCGACGAGGAGATCGGCTCGCCCCACTCCCGTGCCTCGATCCTGACCGAAGCGCGGCGCAGCGCCTGTGCCCTGGTCTTCGAATGCGCCGGGCTCAAGGGCGAGGCTGTCACGGCACGCAAGGGTAAACGAGGACTGCGGCTGATCTGCCAGGGCAGGGCCGGGCACGTGGGCCAGGCAGAGACCGGCAAGCCCAGCGCCATTCTGGAGCTTGCCCACAAGATCGTGGCCCTGGAGGCTCGGAACGCACCAAAACGCGGGATCAGTGTCAATGTGGGGCGCATCGAGGGCGGTACCGGAGCCAATACGGTCCCTGAATCCGCCGAAGCACTCGTGGACTGCCGCTTTGTCACGGCGGATGACGGCGCGGCCCTTGCCGCCGCCTGCGGGAAGATCGTGCGGGAGAGCATGGTTCCGGGTGTCCGCTGCCGGCTGGAAGAACTTGGCGGCCGCCCCCCCATGGAACCTGGGCCGGCAGCCAGGGAACTTTATGAGATCGTGCGCGTGACCGGCGAGGAGCTTGGCCTGAAGGTACCGGAAGAACGCAGGGGGGGCGTGTCCGACGCCAACGACCTCGCCGCCGCCGGCGTGCCGGTGCTGGACGGCCTGGGCCCGGTGGGCGACCGCGACCACTCCTCCGAGGAATACATGCTGGTGGAAAGCCTGTTCACTCGCACCAGACTGGCTGCCGCCGCCATGGTCAAGGCCTGGGAGCGGTTCGGCAAAAAGGGTGCGTGCGGCGGGTGATCACGCCTGCTCTGGATCGGGGAGAACCCCGTGACTGCTTGCGGCAGCATCAAGGTTCTCCCCGGTATGTCCGTCAGCGGTTCTGCAGGATCAACAAGTCATTGAGGTTATGCTGCGCAGCGATCCTGTCCTTGGCGCTGCGGGCGTCGCCCAGGCTCTTGAAGGGACCGAAGAGCACCCGATGCCAAATACCGCGCGAACCCAGGTTGACATGCGCTGTGTACACGGGCAGTCCCTGGTTTTTCAGCATGGCCATGCGGTTCTTGGCCTGATCTTCACTCTTCCAGGAGCTTTCCAGAATGGCATAGCCCCCCACGGGAGCGGCGGCTGGCTGTGACGCGGGTTCTGGCGCGGGCTTGGCTGCTGGGGCGGGTTTGGGTTCGGACATGGGTGCCGGCCCCGGCTTGGCTTCGGGTTGTGCAGGGGGCACGGATTCAGGTTGCGCCGCGGCGTGTTCAGCTTGTGCGTGCTCCGTGGGTTGCGTCTCCCGCGGTTGTTGTTCGGGGACTGCCGGACCGGCTGCCGGCTCCGGCAAGGCCGAGGCCAGGACACCGGAATCGGAACCGAACTGGGGCGCGGTGTCGCTTTCTTCCCCGGAATGCTCCATGATGATTTCGTCTTTCTGGCCAGTCTTGACGCCGGGCCGCATCTGCGTGCCACGGTTGTAGGCGTCGCGCATGGTGGCGATAACCAGGGGGCGTTGCGCCTCCCCACCGAGTTCCACGGCTTTGTCGCCCAGGGCCTTGGCCTCCTGGGACTGGCCCTTGATTTGGGTGATGGCCGCGAGAAAGGCGTAGGGCACCCAGTGGTTGGGCGCCAGCTTTCGGGTGTCCTCGAAATGCCCGGCAGCGGCGTCGATCTGCTCCAGTTGGAAGGCGGCCAGACCCGCCCCCTCGTGGGCGATGGCCAAGTTAGGGTTGGCCTGGATCGAGGCCTGAAAGTTCTCCAGGGCCTTCTCCCACTCGTCGCGGGCGAAATGGGCAAACCCCTTCCGATACAGAACGGAATCAGGGGCCGCGCCCTCGTCCAGGGCCTTGTCGTAAAACTCCAGGGCCCTCTCGAAATTGCCGGCCTGGAACTGGACGTCACCCATTTGTTCGGAGGGGGTCGTGGAGCCGGGTATGGTCGGAGCTTTGGATTGCTTGACGCAGGCCGTGGACACGGCCAGAATCAGGACCAGGACAAGGGCCATGCGCGCGCTGCTGTTCATGGGTTCACCTTCCATACGGTTTGTGTCCGAGACGGTGCCATGGCCGGAAAGCCCAAACCGGCTCAAACCTTGTGGATGACGTAGGTCACCACGCCCCAGACTTGGAAACTGGCCTCCTCGGTGACTTCTATGATCGCGTAGTCCGGGTGCTCGGGCGCGAGGAAAAGGCGTCCACCTTGCTGACGGATGCGCTTGACCGTGAGTTCGCCGTTGAGCGCCGCGATGACAATGCGGTTGTGCACGGGATCCAGAGCCCGATCCACCACCAGGATGTCACCGCTGGAAAGCCCCGCGTCGCGCATGGAGTCACCGTACACGCGGATAAAAAATGTGGCCTCTGGATGATCGATGAGGAACTCGTTCAGATCCAGGGTCTTGTCGATGAAATCATCCGCCGGTGAAGGGAAACCGGCCGTGACCGTGGCCAGGTACAAGGGGCGGCTGCACGTGGTACGCTTCTCGAAGCCGAGAATTTCCAGATTGTTACGCTGGAACCACGCAGCGTCAAAGGTGTGTGCTGAACGGTTCATGCCTGTGCCGTGCGGGGGTTTGGACTTTTTTCAAGAACTTCTTTAGAATATCTCCTCAAACTATGCAAGAGAAACAACGGACATCAACTCTTTTTTCCGCACCCGGAATGCGGAATGGCTTTGCCACCCTGTTGCTTGAAGTCGACCCCCGGGTGAAGGTGCTCCTGGCCATGGGGCTGGGCGTCCTGATCTGGAACGCAGGGTGGCTTGGCCTTGCTTGTTTCGCGTCGGGGCTGCTCTGGCTGCATTGGCGCCTCGGCCTGCACGACAGGGCGCGGTTGCGCGACGCGGCCATGGTGGCTGCCTTTGTGGGTTTCTGGGCAGTCGCCGCCATTGCCCTCGCACTCTGGGAGGGCGTGGCGCCCGAAGCCGCCATTGTACGGGGCGCTGCCCTCGGACTGCGGCTCCTGCTGCTCCTGCTGCTGGGACTGGGACTGGCAGCGGCCACGCCGGCGCGGGACATGGGCCTGGCCCTGGCCTGGGGATTGAGGCCCATCCTGGGTAAACGCGCCTGGCAAGCAGCCCTGGCCCTGGCCCTCATGCTCCATTTCCTGCCCCAAGGATTGTCTGTACTCAGACAGGTACGGGCTGGGCTCACGGCACGCTCGCCACAGTGCGCGCTCTGGGTGCTTCCCGGAGTGGCTGCCCAGGCCACGCTCCGCGTGATGGCGCAGCGGGCCTGGACCCAGACCGTGGGCTTGGCCGCACGCGGCCTGGACACGGAAGCGGCCTGGCGTCCGGACTTTGAACCACGCCCCCAGGATTGGTGGGCCGGCGCCGCGCTTATGGGTATGGGCGTGCTGGCCGCGTTACTGTGAGGAATATGATGCCACGCTGGTTGCCCTTGGCCGCGATACTGCTGCTCTGGATCGGACCGAGTGAAGCCGGAGAGCCGGCACTGGAATTCTTCGGCGTGCCCCTTGGCCGTGCGTGCGAGGTGTGCCAAGGGGCGAAATCCGAGGTCGAAGGCGGGATGCTCGTCTATCGAATCACTCCGCCCACGGCCGATCCACGGTTCAGCGCCTACCAGGTCCGGGTTTCGGAAAAGACCGGCAAGGTGGTGGACGTGTCCGCCGTGGATGTGCTCGAGGACGAAATCAAGGCCCGCGACAACCTCGAATCCTTGTACCGGGAACTCCGGGAGCGTTTCGGCGAGGCCTCGACCAAGGCACTGTACCGCCATGTCTCACACATCTTCAGGACAAAGGGGATGGTGGTTGTCCTGCTGCTCCGCGAGGACGTGCTGCTCGGGCAACAGGTGCTCTATGTCAACGCAATGGACAGGAGCGAGTTCTCCAAGGCAAGGAATAAGTAGACGCCGGGATGATCATACACCCCCGGTCTCGACCAGCTTCTCCCGGCTTCGGCCGCGGATCATGATCGTGCCCCGTGACGCGGTCAGCCCCTAGCCGCACCCAACAACGTCACACGATCTTCACACAAAGCTCCGACATTCGTCATGCAGCGCCGCCCGATGCGTTGTAGAGGCCGTGCATGCTTCATCCTCAAGCCACAATCTAAGAAGCACCGGCATTCCACCCCCCAGACACGGCCCAGCCAGCCGCCCCACGCCGCTGTCATGTAATTGTAACAGAATGCTCCGACAATCGTCACCCGCCGTGGCGAACAACAGGATATGTTCTCTGAAGAGTGCGCTGAAAAGAGCCGGAACATGCTCGCCGACTGCAAAGACTCTTGCCCTTGGCAACTACTTCGTACTGTGCGCACGGAGCCAACTCAAACTGTAATACACCCATGAAAACATCCTATATATTCATTATTTTTTCATTGCTCTCCGTTGTGTTCTACCATGTTGGCTACCGCCGGTCACTGAAGCTCGCCGGAGGGAAACAAAATGCACACAACCTGCATTCTCGGCCCACGTATTATGGAATTTTCGTGGCGCTCTGGTGCTTCACTCCGGCCCTCATCCTCTTCTTCGCCTGGCAATCCCTGGATACCACACTCATCTCCAGGATGGTTGTCGCGGACATGCCCGAGGAATACCGCAGCCTGCCGCCGGAGCGCATCAACCTGCTGGTCAACGAGATCAGGAACCACGTGGCGGGGCGCAGCTTCCGAGAAATCACCGAGCCCGGCATCCTGGGCGCCGTGGACCACTATCGCTCCCTGCAACAGGCCACCCGCGTGGGGATCTGGGTCGCGACCCTCAGCCTGGCGCTGCTCGGCGCCCTGTTCGGGCTGCGCAAGGTCAGGCCGGAGTATCGTGCGCGTAATCATGTGGAGGGGTACATCAAGACGATGTTCATTATCTGCTCCTCCATCGCCATCTTCACGACCATCGGCATTGTCTTGTCGGTGTTTTTCGAGGCAATGCGCTTTTTTACCCAGGTACCGGTTACCGAGTTCCTGTTTGGACTGAACTGGAGTCCACAGATGGCCATCCGTGCCGATCAGGTGGGATCCACGGGCGCGTTCGGCGCAATCCCGGTCTTTGCCGGCACCTTTCTCATCTCGGCCATCGCCATGTTGGTGGCCGTGCCCATCGGCCTGATGTCCGCCATTTTCCTTTCCGAGTACGCCTCGAAAAGAGTCCGGGCGCTGGTCAAGCCCGTGCTGGAAATACTCGCGGGCATTCCCACGGTGGTTTACGGATTCTTCGCTGCCCTGATGGTGGCGCCGTTCATCAGACAGCTGGGCGAGTCAATGGGACTGAGCATCGCCTCGGAGAGCGCCATCGCCGCGGGCGGCGTCATGGGCATCATGATCATCCCCTTTGTCTCGTCGCTCTCGGACGATGCCATCAACGCCGTGCCCATGTCCCTGCGCGAAGGTTCCCTGGCCCTGGGCGCCACCAACTCCGAAACCGTGCGCAAGGTAGTCCTGCCGGCCGCCCTGCCGGGCATTGTCGGCGGCATTCTCCTGGCGGTCTCGCGGGCCATCGGCGAGACCATGATCGTGGTCATGGCCGCCGGCCTCGCGGCCAATCTCACGGCCAACCCCTTCCAGGCCGTGACCACGGTGACCGTGCAGATCGTGACCCTGCTCATCGGCGACCAGGAGTTCGACAGCCCCAAGACCCTGGCGGCTTTCGCCCTCGGCCTGGTCCTGTTCTTCATCACCTTGATCCTGAACATCATCGCCCTTGTCGTGGTGCGCAAGTACAGAGAGCAATATGAATAGGCAGCAGACCCTGAAAGACATCCTGACTCCGGATACGGTCCGGAAGATCAATCGACGGAGAGGACGGGCGGAGAAGCGCTTCAAGCTCTACGGTATCCTGGCCATCTGCATCAGCCTCGGCCTGCTCCTTGTGCTGTTGATATCCATCGGCATCAGCGGCATCGGCGCTTTCCAACAAACGTTCATCAAGCTGGACGTCCACCTCGATCCCGAAATAATTGATCAGGACAACCTGCGGGGCAGCGACTTCCAGAGCCTGGTCAAGAAGTCTCTCCAGGAGATGTTCCCCGAGGTCACCTCCCGGGCGGACAGGCGGAGCCTGTTCTCCCTGGTCAGCACCGGCGCGGGCTTCGAACTTTTCAAATTGGTCGATGCTGATCCCGATCTGGTGGGCCAGACCATCACCCGTTGGTTTCCCGCGGACGACGACGTGGACATGCTCATGAAGTCCCAGATAGATGTGAACGCTCCCAGCGGTGAACGCCGGCTCAACGACGCACAGATCGCCATTGTCCTGAAACTGCAAGAAAAGGGGCTGATCAAGAAGCGTTTCAACACGACCCTGTTCACCTCGGGTGACTCGCGTGAGCCAGAACTCGCCGGCATCCTTGGCGCCCTCAAGGGGTCGTTCTACGCCCTGCTGGTCACCCTGGCCATTTCCTTTCCCATAGGCGTGGCCGCGGCCATCTATCTGGAGGAGTTCGCGCCTTCCAACACCCTGACCGACATCCTGGAAGTGAACATCAACAACCTGGCGGCCGTGCCCTCCATCGTCTTCGGTCTGCTGGGCCTGGCGGTGTTCCTCAACGTCTTCGGCCTGCCGCGCTCCGCGCCCTTGGTGGGCGGTCTGGTACTCAGTCTGATGACCCTGCCCACCATCATCATCGCCAGCCGGGCCGCCATCAAGGCGGTGCCGCCCTCCATCCGCGAGGCCGCCCTGGGCATAGGCTCGTCCAAGATGCAGGCCACCCTATTCCACGTCTTTCCCCTGGCCCTGCCCGGTATCCTCACGGGTTCGATCATCGGCATGGCCCAGGCCCTGGGCGAGACCGCCCCCCTGTTGATGATCGGCATGGTGGCCTTCATAGTTGAAATTCCCAAGGGGTTTTTCGATCCAGCGACCGTGCTCCCGGTGCAAATCTACCTCTGGTCCGACAGCCCGGAACGGGCGTTCCTGGAGCGTACGGCAGCCGCAATCCTGATTCTTCTAGGATTTCTGGTGGCCATGAACGGGCTGGCCATCTATCTGCGCAAGAAATTCGAACGGCAATGGTGATTTCGACCATCAAACATATTTTCCACATGGCGTTCATGCGGAAAACCACCTTGAAACAGTAATTGACGGAGGATTCCATGCGTATATTTTGTGGCTTGATCGCAGTACTCGTGTTGGTCATGGGCTTTGCCGCCACCAGCGGCGCCGCGGGCCGGGACTACATCTCCATCGTCGGTTCCTCGACCGTGTACCCCTTCTCCACCGTGGTCGCGGAGCAGTTCGGCAAAACCACCAAATTCCCTACCCCCAAGATCGAGTCCACCGGCACTGGCGGCGGCTTCAAGCTGTTCTGTGACGGCGTGGGCGTGGGGCATCCCGACATCTCCAACGCCTCCCGGCGCATCAAGAAATCCGAGTTCGAGGCTTGCGAGTCCAAGGGCGTAACCGAGATCGTCGAGGTGAAGATCGGTTACGACGGTATCGTGGTGGCCAACGACAAGAGCGCCCCGGACATGAAGCTCAGCCGCAAGGACCTCTACTTGGCCCTGGCCAAGGACGTGCCCGCCCCTGACGGCAGCGCGAAGCTCGTGCCCAATCCCTATAAGACCTGGAAGGACGTCAACGCTTCCCTGCCCGCCAGCAAGATCGAAGTTCTCGGCCCCCCGCCGACCTCCGGAACCCGTGACGCTTTCCTCGAAATGGTCATGGAAGAGGGCGCCAAGACCTTTGATTTCGTCAAGGGCCTGGACAAAAAGGAATTCACCGCCGCCGCCCACACCATCCGCGAGGATGGCGCCTATGTCGAGGCCGGCGAAAACGACAACCTCATCGTGCAGAAGCTCCAGGCCAACCCCTCGGCCCTGGGCATCTTCGGCTTCAGCTTCCTGGACCAGAACACCGACAAGGTCAAGGGCGCTTCCGTCGAGGGCGTTGCCCCGACCTTCGAGAGCATTGCCGACGGTTCCTACAAAGTTTCCCGCCCCCTGTTCTTCTATGTCAAGAAGGCTCACGTGGGCGTCATCCCCGGCATTGCCGAGTACCTGGCCGAGTTCACCAACGAAAAGGCCTGGGGCAATGACGGTTACTTGGCCGACAAGGGCATGATCCCCATGCCGGACGCCGAACGCGCCAAGTTTGCCAAGGACGCCAAGGAAATGAAGAAACTCTCCGCCGGGGAGCTCTAATCCACCCACAGATCAGGGGGGTGGTCTCGACCGCCCCCCTGTCAACGCTTCAGCCCGCGCACGAGAACATGGCATGAACACCCGCGAGATGAACTTCGAAAACATCAACATCGACACAAAAGCCATGCCCGCGGCTTTCGTGGACAACCCGCTGATGTGCTGCAGGAACGTCAACGTCTTCTACGCCGACGTCCAGGCAATCTTCGACGCCTCCCTTGACATCGAAAACAACAGCATCCTGGCCTTCATCGGCTCCTCTGGCTGCGGAAAATCCACATTTCTGCGCTGCCTGAACAGGATGAACGACACCATCGACATTTGCCGCGTGAGCGGTTCCATCGCCCTCGGCCAGATGAACATCTACGACCCCGCGGTGGACGTGGTCGTCATCCGCCGCAAGCTGAGCATGGTCTTCCAGAAGCCCAACCCGTTTCCCAGCTCCATCTTCGAGAACATCGCCTACGGCCTGCGCATCCACGGCCTGATCTCCTCCAGGAGCGAGACCGAAGGCAAGGTCGAGGCCACCCTGCGCCGCGTGGGGCTCTGGGACGAGGTCAAGGATCGGCTGAAGATGCCCGGCACCTCTCTCTCCGGAGGGCAGCAGCAGCGCCTGTGCATCGCCCGCGCCCTGTCCGTGAATCCAGACATCGTGCTCATGGACGAGCCTTGCTCGGCCCTGGACCCCATTGCCACGGCCAAGATCGAGGAGTTGATGTTCGAGCTGGAAAAGAACTACTCCATCGTCATCGTGACCCACTCCCTGCAGCAGGCCGCCCGCGTCTCCAGCCGCACCGCCTTTTTCCACATGGGCAGGATCATCGAGATCAACACCACGGAGCGCCTCTTCAGCCGCCCGGCCCATGATCTCACCGAGAAGTACATCACCGGCCGCTTCGGCTAACCCTTCCTTCGCGACATTGGGACGGGATTCCTTGTCCCACGCCTGTGTTCCGGGTATCAACACCCCCAAACACCCTTGTTCCCCTCTTCCCTCACACGGGAGCAAAGGCGGTGCGACCCCAAGCCCCCCAACGGGAGTCGCTCGTGAAGGATTTCCAGGAACAGGAAATGTTCGAGAAGATCCCTTTACCCCACGACTTCCAGAACAGTTGCCTTTCCTTGCGGCGAGGCACGGCCTGGTGTGCTTGGCCAGGGAATTGGCCGCGGCCGGTCAAGGGACGTAATAAATGCCTACGTCACAACCTGGGACGACGTATCTCTCCTGCCTGCGGCGACTGCCGCCACCTCCCCCTGACCGAAGCCAGCATGAACGCCGTGACTCCGTGACCGTGACCTTCGGCATCCGCGACATCGAACAACGCGATGCGGTCCTGACCGAATTTCATCGGGTGTTGCGCCCTGGCGGCGCTCTGCTGCTCATGGAGTTCGGCGTACCGGACATTCCTGTCCTCGGGCGCGGTTACCACTGGTATTTCGACCACGTGCTCCCGCCGCTGGGCAACTGACTACGCCTTCTGCTATCTGGTGAATTCCGTGGACGCCTTCCTCGACGACACCGCCTTCCTGGCGGAAATGGCGTCCACGGATTTCAGGGAAACCGGAGTCCTTCCTTGACCTTTGGGGTGACCAGAATATTCCACGGCCTCAAACCGCGCGTCTGCGTCTGCTCCACGCTTGGCGGAAGCGATCCCCGGGAAGGTGGATTGCAGTTCGGAAATACGGCGAAACAGGCTTTTCCCGCTGCAGGACATGTGATATGTACGCGCCGGGGGCTATCGATGAACGTTAATTTTCCGGAACGCATCTGGTGCAACAGCTGCCCGCGCAGGCTGGTGCAACACCGCGAGGTGGGTTTCTGGAGACCCCTGGTCCGTGCGCGAAGCGCTTTGCAGCCCGTCGGCCGGGGCCGGTTTCTCGAGATACGGTGCGGCAACGGTGCAGTGATGCTCCTGCGCGCTTTTTCCCTCGCCTCCCTGGAGGCTATGGACAGCGCCCTCCGCATGCTGCGTCTGGCCGCGCAACACCTGTCCAGGGAATACCGGAACCGCAGGGTGTCCCTGCTGGAGGCCGACGCCCAGCAGCTTCCCCTTGCCGACGCCAGCGTGGGGGAGGCCTTCAACTTCGGCATCGTGCACCACCTCGAGGACTGGCGCCGCGGCATGCGTGAACTCGCCCGGGTGCTCAGACCCGGCGGCATGTTCTTTTTCGAGGAAATCTATCCACCACTCCATGCAAACTGGCTGATGCGGCGCATCGTGCTGCACCCCACGCGAGACAGGTTCCACAGCCCGGAGTCCAGGTCGGCCCTGGCCGAGGCAGGGCTTGACCTGGCGGAGGGTGCGGGAAGTCGCGCTTCGGCATCGTGGGCCTGGCGCACAAGACCACGACCTGACGCGGTCGCGACCACACCAGAGCGGAGAGGTACGGAGTGACCATGCACCTGCTGACAGATGCCACGTTTCTCGCCCGGCTCCAGTTCACGCTGACCACCATGTTCCACATCACGTGGCCGCCGTTGACCATAGGCCTGGCCGTGTTTCTGGTCTATCTCGAGATCCGCTGGCTGCGCTCGAAAAACCCCCTCTATCTCAGGCATTTCAAATTCTGGACCAGGCTCTTCCTGCTCTGTTTCGCCGTGGGCGTGGTCAGCGGCATCCCCCTAGAGTTCCAGTTCGGCACAAACTGGGGGCCGTTCTCCCGCGCGGTGGGCAGCTTTTTCGGCCAGATTCTCGGCTTCGCGGGCACCATGGCCTTCATGCTCGAATCAGCCTTCCTCTGGATCATGGCCTTTGGCTGGGAGCGGGTGCCTCCGCTGGTGCATCTCTTTTCCACCCTCATGGTGGCTCTCGGCACGTCCCTTTCGGCCTTCTGGATCATGGTGGCCAACTCCTGGATGCAGGCCCCGGCAGGTGGGCGCATGGTGGACGGCGTGTTCAGGGTCGAGGATTGGTGGGCAGCAACCTTCAACCCGGACCTCTGGTACGCCTTCGCCCACATGTGGGTGGCCTGCCTGCAAACCACGGCCTACGCCGTGGGCGGCGTGAGCGCCTGGTATCTGCTCAAGGGGCGGCATACGACCTTTTTCACCAAATCGTTCACGATCGCGGTCGCGGCGGTGCTGGTCATCGCCCCCTTGCAGGTCTTCATCGGCGATCTCAACGGCCAGGAAATCGGCCGCTTGCAACCCGCCAAGGTCGCGGCCATCGAGTCGCACTGGGAAACCAACCTCCCTGGCCGGGGCGCGACCTGGAACATGCTCGCCTGGCCCGACACCGAGAACGAACGCAATCGCTTCCAGATTCCGATTCCCTACGTGCTCAGCCTGCTCATCACCCGCAGCTTCACCGGACAGGTGCCGGGACTCAAGGATTTTCCACCCGAGGACCGCCCACCCATCGTGATTCCGTTCTATACCTTCAGGCTCATGGTGGGCATCGGCTTCGCCATGGTCTTCCTGGCCCTGGGCACTTTCTGGGCCATGCGCAGGGGGTGGTTCGATCCGGAAGCGCAGGCACCGCCCAAGACGTCAGAGGTCGAGGAAGAGGAGTCCGCAACCGCGCCCCCACCTCGCGCATGGAAGAGGGAGCGACTACGACCCTGGCTGTTCCGGGCCTGGATGGCCATGGGGCCCCTGGCGTTGCTGGCCGTGGAGACTGGCTGGGTGACCAGGGAAGTGGGACGGCAACCCTGGGTGGTCTACAACCTGATTCGCACCTCGGAGGGCGCGTCCTCCCTGCCCGCCGGCAGTGTGGGAACCACCCTGGTTGCTTACTTCCTGGCCTATTCCGCCCTTGGCGTGATCTTCCTGCTCTTTGCATGGCGCATCCTGAAGAAAGGCCCGCCCGATCCCGAACGCGGGGCGTATTGAGCAGAACCACCGCCGTGGCGCGCGGGTAACAGTGAGGCAAGCACAATGCTCGAAAGCGTGACTTTGGCCGAAATATGGTTTTTGCTTCTGACACTGCTGTTGTTCCTCTACCTCTGGACCGACGGCTTCGACCTGGGCGTGGGCATGCTCCTGGCCCTGAACCGGGACGAAGAGCAGCGCGAGATCATGGCCCGCAGCATCGAAGGCGTGTGGCACGCCAACCAGACCTGGCTGGTCATCGCCGGCGGTGTGCTTTTCGGCGCCTTCCCGGTGGTCTACGGCAGTGTGCTGCCGGCCTTGTACGTTCCGGTGAGCGGCCTGCTCTTTTCGCTGATGCTTCGCGGCGTGGCGCTGGAGTATCGCGCCTGGGCCGGAAACAAACCCCTGATGGATTGGCTTCTGTCCCTGGGCAGCCTCTGCGCGAGCTTCTGCCTGGGCTTGCTCCTGGCCGGAGTCCTTCAGGGCATCCCGCTGCGGAACGGCGAATCAACCGGTGGCATCATGGACTGGTTCACCCCCTTTTCCGTGTTCACGGCCCTGACCGTGGTCAGCACCTTCGTGCTTCTGGGAGGGTGCTGGCTGCTGCTCAAGACCGACGGCCTGCTACGCAAGGCCGCCCTGGATTGGAGCAGGGCAGGAGCCTGGAGCGCAACACTGCTTCTGCTGCTCATGGTGGTCTGGATCGCCCTGGTACCCGACTTGCAGCACCTGGATACCGGCCTGTTCACCCCCCTGCCGCTGCTCTTCCTGGTGCTGGCCACGGGCGGCGTGGTGATCCTCTTTTGGATGCTGAAAACAGATAACGGCAAAGCCACGCCGGCGCCGTTGTTCGCCGCTGGTGCGGCCCTGCTCTGCGCCATGGGGGCCTTTGCCGTGGCCTTGTACCCTTTGGCCCTGCCCCCGGTGCTGACGCTGGAGCAGGCTGCATCGCCCCCGGAAATGCTGTCCATCATGCTCAAGGTGATGGGCGCGCTGTTGCCCGTGATCTTCCTGTACAACGTCTTCCAGTACAAGGTGTTCCACGGCGCGGCCCAACCGGAACAATGACGAGGACCCATACGCGCACGGACCACGACCACCGCTTTCGGTAATCTCAAACTCTATCTGGCCCTGTCGCGCACTCCCAAGGTCTGCTGGACCTGGCCGCGCCCGTCCTGGCCATGCTGCTCTGGCTCTGCTGCTTTCCCTGCCCGTGGGTGGTGCTCGTGGGGCTGGTCACGGTGTTCGCCGGATACACGGCGGTGGGCGCGCTGAACGACATCGTGGACTGCCGCAGCGACCGGGCGAATTTTTCGGATCAGGACGCTCCCGACGACTCGGCCGGCTCCCTGGACGCTGTGTTTATCCGCCCCCCCTGGGCTCGTATCCTGCTTGGCTGCCGCTCCTGCTGCCAGAGGGCGCGAGTCTCACAGTATTTCCAGCCTGGCGACTGGCGTGGAGTCGGGCGCGTGGAAGCCGTCCATCTCACGGAAGGTCAATGAATACAGTACGCTAAATCAAAGGATAAATGTTGTCAGGGGCGCGGAAGTAGGCTAGGGTTTTTAAGTCGTTTGCTTTGTGTTGCATCGCGACGGTGTGAGTACAATCTGCGCCCGGCGTTGAAAAATCAGTTGACAAGCTCTCAGGGATTGGCTAAATGCTTTTTTTCCTGAGGGCGGGTAGCTCAGCTGGGAGAGCATCGGCCTTACAAGCCGAGGGTCACAGGTTCGAGCCCTGTTCCGCCCACCAGATCCGGCAGGGGGGGACCAAAGCCGCAGGATAAACAAGGTGCGCACCAGGTACATGCCTGGAGAGCATATATGCGGAGCCGTAGTTAAGCTGGTTATAACGCCGGCCTGTCACGTCGGAGGGCGAGGGTTCGAGTCCCTTCGGCTCCGCCAGCTAGATCAAGGGGTTACCTCATACGGGGTGACCCCTTTTTCGTTATGGACACAAATCCCGGACACAATTTTCAAAGAGTACGTTGGGCCGGATAAACCGAAAATGAGATCTACATTCTTGCCGGACAACTGGATGGATTTCGCAAATCTACAGGCCAAAGGATGACACTGTTTGTTGCCCCTTCGCTGCTAACCATCTCTTTTTTTACAATAACTATTAAATGTCAGTCAACCCTTACAAATTGGACATTTTTCTCTTGCACGTGTACGCTACGTTGACATCAATACGACACTACTCTCTCGCTAAGATGTGCATACCTCCAAAATATCGATGCTTCTTGCCGAGGTACTGTACGTTTAGCAGGCAACGGCTGAATTGCACAGAGCACCGAAATTTGGCCTCTCCGCTATGTTACTCCGCGAGCAGAACAATGCCAACTTGAATGCATAACAACTTAGCTTGCCAACACTTTTTCAACTTGCAATCCAAACCTGTGAATTACTTTTAGCAACTGCTATTACCTATACTCGCAAAAACGATATAATCATGCCAGTTGGTTTACTTGTCGATTTGGGCTTCACTATCGTCAGAAGCAATTCCAAGGGAATTGGCTTGATTCGCAAGCTTAATAAGGACAACATCAAAAAAGTCGCCGTTTTTCCAACTTACTCCATGTGGATTTCTTCATGGCATGATACTGTAACCGCATATTATTATGATGACCACAGTGAGCTTATCCACTATCAGGACTTTGATTCCATAGCAACATTCCTGGAAGACACAAAATTAAAGTATAGTCCTGTTCTCAAACAAAATGAGCAAACCAACGTAAATAAATTTTCAGAACCTATCTTGTTCATTGAAGAATTCTAATATAGCTTTCAGATCATAGCATCGTCAAACAGCCTGGACTTGCCTCCAATACACTGAAATGTCGATGGGTCAAAAATTTGTGTCCGGGTTTTGTGTCCGACATAAAAAAAGGGTCACACCGAAGTGCAACCCTCTGATTTTCTTTGGCGTCCCCAAGGGGGTTTGAACCCCTGTTTACGGCGTGAGAGGCCGTCGTCCTGGGCCACTAGACGATGGGGACGCTCTCTGGTGCCGGAGCGCAGTGCCCTCCGAGCTGTTCCTTTTGCCCTGCTTCGCCCCGGATGTCAAGAGTGTTGAACGGGAAAAAAAGCCGTGCCCTGAAAAGGCCTCGTGCGGGAGTGCCGTTCCCAAGGACAAGCGTCGGGAGCCACACCTTGGTCCGCCCATGCGGACAGTCTCGACGTCGGCTCACTCGCCGCGCAGGCGTTGGAGCAGGGCCGTGGTGGAGAATTCGGGCAGGAGCGGCAGACTGTGCACCCCGCCGCCACGGGCCTGCACTATCTCCCGCCCAACGATGCGCTCCACGGGCCAGTCGCCTCCCTTGACCAGGACGTCGGGCTGGACAGCCTGGATCAGCTCCAGTGGCGTGTCCTGGTCAAATGGCTGAACAAAATCCACGCCGGATACATGCGCCAGCACAAAGAGTCTGTGGGCCAAAGGATTCACTGGGCGTTCCGCGCCCTTGCCCAGGCGGCGCACCGAGTCGTCGCTGTTGACCCCCACCACCAGGATGTCGCCCAGGGCCTTGGCCCTGGCCAGCAGGTCCACGTGCCCCGGATGGAGGATGTCGAAACAGCCGTTGGTGAACACGACCTTCCTGCCGGGGCGCAGGGCCGCGAGCCGCCGGAGCATGGCCTCCAGGGGCAGGATGGCCGGGTGTTCGGGCAGGGGTGGGTTCATGGCCGCTCACTTCCGCGGCACGAGCCGCTCATTCTCGCCGAAGAGCAGGAGTTCGAGCCAGTCCAGGGCAAATTCCAGACAGCCCTCATCGCTGCCCATGGTCTCTTCCTGCTCGGAGGCGGACATCACCAGCCTGTCGAAGACCTTCATGTCGCGCAGGAAATCGCGGAAGCGGTCGGTCTGGTAGAGCGCCAGCAAGCACATGGTGGCCTTGCGGTTGTCGATGGGCAAGCCCCGGCGTTTCTGGCGGTTGATGAGCGCGGCGAAGCGGTCGTTGAAGTGCTGGTACGGCTCCAGCCCCTGGTCCTGGAACCAGGTCTCCAGGGTCCACTCGGTCTTGTTGGCGAAGCCTTGGCAGTGCTCCTCCCGCACCAGGAAGAATTGCTCCTCCTGGCCCTCGTCGACATCGCTCATACGCAGGGCTCGCCCCACGGGATAAAGCCGGCAGGAGCTGGGGCGGTCCTGGTACACGCTGCACCCGGCCGGCGTGACCAGGGGGCAGGTGCGGTCCTGGTCCTCGTTCATCAGCAGCCTGGCCATGGGCAGACCGGTGTCCGGGAACACGCTGACGTGGCAGCGCTTGGTGAGGAACTCTTCCGAACCCAGGCCCATGGCGGTGCGCAGACGCAGGGCGTCGTAGGGCGTGAGCATCAGGGTCAAGTCGCCGCAGCAGGCGTTGAAGCAGGAAACTCCGGGATTGCAGGCGAAACAGAAGGATTCCCCGGGTTCGATTTCCGGAAGGCTGTTGAGAAAGTCCTGGGTGGCGTCGCGTTCTGGCATGTGTCCTCGCGGATTACGGCATGTGGCAGGCCCTGGGGGCGCGTCACGCACCGGTTGCGGTTCATGGCGGGGCGAATGCTAGGTGAACTCCCGGACGATGACCTGCTCCCTGCGCAATGGACAAAAGGAGGGGCGGTCGACTTCGTCGGGAGCCACGGGCCGGCCCGATGGGTTGGAGGCGTTACAGCGGTGCTTTTCGTCCCTGAACGTCAGAAAGGGACAGCCCTTGCATTTCCTGACCACTATGATCATCGAGGTATTCCTTGGTTCGCGTTGGTGGAAAGCGTCAGTAGCTCCAGTCGGTGGGTGGTTGGACAGGCAGGGTGAGGGTGTTCACGTCGGTGTCGGTTCGGACCACGATGGTGACTTGATCGATGCCCAATCCACCGGGGAGGTACAGGTAGCCCGAGCTGGTGGACATGGGAAGGACCGGCGTCTCCTGCCATTTGTAGTGGTGAAGTTCCCGGATGACGGCATCGTGCAGCTGTCTGCGGGATTCGCCGATGCTGGAGGCCGCGCCGGCAGTGCCGCCGATGGCGCCGCCGATGAGCGCGCCCTGCCAGACGCGGTCATTGCCACCGGTGAGCAGGCCGATGAGCGCGCCCAATCCAGCGCCCGCAACAGCGCCGGCAGTGCCCGAGCGCAACATGTTGGCCGCGGTGTTGCGCGCCTCTTCCGAGGACATGACCAGCCTGGCCGCCTCGTCCGTGTGATAGACCATGTACTCGCCCCTGTAGCCCCGGCCGCGGACATCGCCGAGCAGGACCACGGGGGTTTGCTGGCTCTTGTTCTTGAAGATGAGGAACACGGGGTAGAGGCCGGCCGCCTCGTAGTTGATGCCTTGCCCGGTATACCGGTAGCCGATGGCGGCGACATCCCAGCGCAGGGTGCGCAGGCCCCCGGCCGTGGAGCCCGGATCGGGGGCGAATCGCGGCTGGGGCAGCGGCTGCACGGGCTGACAGCCCCAGACCAGGAGCAGCACGGCCAGCAGGGATATCGAGAGCGTTACGGTCTTTCGGTTGATGTTTTTCTTGAACATGTCAGTCTCCTCGCTGTGTGTTGCCGAAAGTGACGTCATCGCCCATGATAAGGTCTGAACAATGCCTTGTCCAATCATGTCGTTGGAGCGGAGGCGCGGTGTGCATGACCACGCGCCTTCACCCCCATACCGGCCAGCCGCTCCAGGCATGTCCGCATGCAGGAGCGCTCCACTTCGAGAAGCGCGGCAAAGGCTTGATTGAAGTCGTCTCGCCCCAGACAGAATACGCCGTGGCCGTGGACCATGGCGCACTGGTGACGCTCCAGTGCCGGAGGCAGGGTGTTGCAGAGTCCGAAGGGCCCGGTGCCAACCTCGCCGGGCACCACGGGCACGCCACGGACCAAGCGCTCCTCCCGGCACTCCAGGTGACAGCGCCCCCTGAAGGGGCAGTCGGGTTTGGCGCAATCCATGGACATGATAACGGAAAACTTGGGGTGACCGTGCAGCATGGCCGAAGCGCCGCTACGCGTGAGTGCCTGGACGTGGGCCGTGAGTTCGCTGGAGGCCGTGAGTGCCGCGGTGGAACTGCCGTCCAGGGGGCAGGGGTCCACGTGGCCGGCCAGCTCGTCCAGGGAACTGCCGGTCTGGCTGATGAACAACGTATCCGGGGGCGGTTGCCGGCGCAGATAGGAGATATTGCCGAAGTAGGAATCAACCAAGCCATACTCCACGGTGGCGCGGCCGGCTTCGATGATGGCCAGGAACAGCTCCTCCTCGGAGCCGAAGGGCGCCGACCTGAAGCGCGGAGGCTCCGGCGCCAAAGGGGGCAAATGGTGCACGACACTGGTCAGGGCGCTTGCGTGCGCCGCCGGCAGGGCGTCTCCCGGCCGTTGCCGCGAAATATCCAGGGCATCGGCAAAGAGCTTGACGAAGCAGGCGAAGCAGATGGAGCTGCACGACACGAAGCCCTGCTCCGGGCTGACGCTTCCCGTGGCGATGACCCAGGGGATTTGGGGGGCGGCATTGTCCAGGATCACCGCACCCTTGCGACGTTCCAGGGCAGCGAGCAGGGCCGAAATGTCGAAGTCCCGAACCACGGGAAGGTCGTGCAGGAAGGTCCGAGTCTCGCAGTCCTGGGGGGTGATCACGCCGTCGGATTCCAGTGCCTGGGCCGCGCAATGCGCCACGCAGGAGGCGTAGGGTTCCATCAGGGGGAGCAGCACCAGGGAGTTGATGCTCAGATCGTCGAAAAGCCGGGACAAGGGCGCGGTGCGGCCGGAGGGTCTGTTCCAGAGCAGCATGTCGTCCAACCCTGCAAGCAGCGGGGCACCGGCCGCGGCCAGACCGGCCCTGACGAGCTTGGCCTCGTATTTTCGCAGCAGTTCCTTCATGTCCAGGACTCCACATCCGTGAGGGGCAGGCCCAGCTCCAGCGCCTTCTCGGCCAGGGGGCAACCGTCCTGGTCCAGGCCCCGGATGCGGTAGTAGCGGGCGCGGGCCTCGCGAAAGGCCTGGCGGTCCAGGGGGGGAATCTCCAGGCCGTCACCGCCGCTCCCCGGCTCCTGGAAAAACCGTGGTGGCAGGTCGTCGTCCTTGGAGGAGAAGCCCACCGAGGCGTTCATCAGCCGTTCTTGATAGTCGATGCGCTCACCAAGGCGAAGAAGTTCCTGGGTGCTCCAGGGCGTGCCAATGACCGCGCCCAGGGCCTTGGCGTACTCTTCCAGCCCTGCGGCCAGGAACACGAACTTGCAGGCGCTCAGGGAGTCCACGGCCGCGTTCACGTCTTCGGAAATCTTGATGATCCTGGCCTTGCCGCTGAAGCTGAAGCGGTCGGTGGCCACGGGCTTGCGTAGAATCTCGTGGCTGATAGGGTAGGCGCGCAGATGGCATCCCCCGCGTGTGGACAGGGCATAGGCCAGGGCCATGCCGTAGGCGCCGCGCGGGTCGTAGGCCGGCAGCTCCAGGGCCTTGACGCTCATGGAGAGTTCAGGCCGGCCCAGGGCCGTGGCGTGGCGCAGGGAGCCCTGCCCAAGGTCACGCCCCTCGCCCTCCCCTGCCGCGATGTCCCGCAACAGGTGGAGGATGCGCTCCGGTGCGAGACGCTCGCCGGTAAGCTCGGTGTGGCAGGCCAGGGTGGCGGCGGCGGAGATGGTGTCCATTCCCAGCTCGTTGCACAGGGCGTTGGCCCTGGTCACCAGCTCGATGTCCTCGTTGCCTAGCAGGGCAGTGAAATGGGACATGGTCTCGAACTCGGGCATGGAGAGGTCCTGGTCCGCCACCTTCTTGCACAGGATGTGGCAGCCCTTGCAGCCGTACTTTTTTGGGGCGTAGCGCCGGCGGAAGGCCGTGGCCCCCAGATGGGGCGCGGCGTCGAAACGCGTGCGGCGGAAATTGTCCGTGGGCATCATGCGCCGGGCGTGCATGAGATCAAAGAGCGCGCCGGTGCCGAAGCAGGTGAAGCCGTTCTGCCCCATGAGCACGGGGGATGCGGCAGTGAGCCTGAGGATGTCCTCTCGGGCGGCCTTGAGGGCGGGCAGGTCGGCCACACGCACCCTGCCCGTGCCTTTTATGGTCAGGAATTTCAAATTCTTGTTCATGGCTGCCAGGCCCAAACCGCAACGCCCCGCGGCATGATGACGGTCCACGATCAGGCTGGCGAAGCGCACGCCGTGTTCCGCCGCCGGGCCCGCGCAAAGCACGGAGCGCCCTTTGCCGTAACGACCCACTATTTCCGAGGCTCCGGTACCGGCTAGATGCGTGGCGTCCTCGAAGTGCACTTCGTTGTCGTCGATATGCAGACCACAGAGCCGGGGCGCCCTACCCGTGAGCAGCAGGCCGTCCCAACCGGCGCGCTTGAGCTCCGTACCCAGGCGACCTCCGACGTTGGCGTCGCCCACCGCGCCGGTGAGCGGTGAGCGGGCCATGACCGTACAGCGCCCCGAAGTGGGCGCCACCGTGGCCACCAGAGGGCCGGCAAAGATGCACAACGGCGAGCGCGGGTCATCCCAGTCCAGATGGAACAGGGGGCGCAGGAACCACCCGGCCAAGCCCTTGCCGCCCAGGAAACGGGCGTAGACCTCGGGGCCGGGCTGAAGCACCCTGCTGGCGCCGGTAGTCAGATCGATGTGCAGGACACTGCCCTGCCAACCGGTGGTGTTGTTCATGCGCTGGCTCTTACAGGTTTTCGGGCCTGGTGCAAATGGGGCGGTGGACCATGCCCTCAGGCCTGGTCCTTCATGCCTGCCGTGAAACAGGGACGGCGACGTTTGCCGCCTCTGGAGCCGAAGCCAGCAATGGGAGCAGGATGGTGGCCTGGAGGCCGCCTGTTTCACTGTTGCTCAGGGTGATGGAGCCGTTGTGTTTCTCGACGACGTGCCTGGCAATGGTCAGACCCAGGCCGGCCTCGCCACGGCAGTCGCTTCCCTGGTAAAAGGGCTCGAAGACCCGCTCCAGCATGTCGGAGGGGATGCCCGGTCCTCGATCGCTGATGACGATGCGCGCCATTTTGTCTTCTTCGAGAGAATCCAGCGTCATCCGCACGCTGCTGTGTTCCGACGAGTGACGTACCGCGTTGCGCAGGATGTTCCTGACCATGCTTTCCAGCTGCACGGCGTTGCCAAGCACCCAACAGTCCGCGTTGTATGTGAACTGGACCTTCTTTTGCCGCGTCGCTGCTTCGGTATTGCCCTCCCTGGCCAGGGAATCCAGGATTCCAACCAGTCGCAGCGGAGCCGTCTCACCGGCATCCCATTGCAGACGCACGAAGTCCATCAACTGCACGGATAGTGCGTGCAGCCGGTCGGAATCGGCCTTGAACCGTTGCAGTAGCTGCATGGTTCTGTCGTGGTTCGCGGTGTTGGCGAGTTCCATGGCCAGGGTCATGCGCGTCAAGGGCGAACGCATCTCATGGGTGAGTTCGCTGAGCAGATAGCGCTGCTCCGCCTGCCTGTCGGCAAGGACGGTCACGGTGCGGTTGAAGTCCTTGGCGAGCTTGGCGAACGAGTCGCTGCGGCGTTCCAGGGCCGCGTCCACCCGGACCCCGAAGTCCCCCTGGGCCAACCTGCTCAAGGCACTGCGCAATTCCCCGAACGACGCACTGGAAATGCGGAACAACGCGTAGAGCACCAGCACCGCCACAAAGGCACCGGGAACGATGAACACCAGGGGCGGTGGTGGGCCGAAATTCCGCATATCGGACGTCTCGTTGCGCAGGCAGAGGGTATAGAGGTCACCATCCCTGCCCTGGAAGACAATACTTTCCAAAGGCATGCGGGGCGGTGACGGACGATAGCCCCGCCCGTTTTCCGACCAGACATACCCCTGCTCCTGCCTGGCTCGTTCCGCCAGGGCAAGCAGGTCCTTGTCCGGCTGCCCGCCCGCGAGCACCTCGCCGTGCGCTCCCAAAAGGGTGAAGAAACTGCCCTTGTCGCGCTGCTCCTGGAGAAACCGCTCGCGTGCCGCGTCCGCCTGGCCGAGATGCCACTCCAGGAGCAGTTGGCCTGTCTGTTTCAGCTCTTCCGCGCGGTGCATGCCGTGGAACATGCGCATGTCCTCGCGCTCCACGGTGTGGTGGTAGATTATGATGCCCACGGCCGCCGCGCCGAGGGTCAGGAGCAGAAAAACAAGGGACCGGAGGAGCCAGATGCGCATGATGCTTCCTTTTGCTGGATTCTACCCAAGAGACAATCAGCCAATCGGCTACAAAGCTCGTTGCGCTGTCGTCATCCCAGGTGCATGCGCAGGGACTGGGCCGCCAGTTTTTCGAGTCCGGTTCCACCGGCCGTGTACATGTATCCCGCGCCGCGGATGGTGGTGATGCGACTGCAGCCGTCCGTTTCCGGGCCGAGCTTGCGGCGCAGGTTGCTGATGTGCACGTCGATGCTGCGATCAAAAGGCGCGAGGGTCCTGTTGAGTACCTTGGTGGAGATGTCTTCGCGACTGACCAGGTTGCCGTCCGCCTCCAGCAGCATCTGCAGGATGTTGAATTCCACGCCGGTCAGTTGAAGAGGCTGACCCTGCCTGGAGACCGTGCGCGTACCGGTGCACAGGGACAAGTCTCCCGCTATCAGTGTCCTGCTTTCCTGCCGTCCCAAAACCTGGTTCAAGCGGTTGCGCCTGATGAGTGCACGAGCCCTGGCCAACAGTTCGCGTGGCTCGAAGGGCTTGGCCAGGTAGTCGTCCGCTCCCATCTCCAAACCTACAACCTTGTCCACCACATCGCCGCGCCCCGTGAGCATGAGGATCGGCAGAGTGGAGGTGGCGCGCAGTTCCGCGAGCAGTTCGAAACCGCTCTTGTCCGGCAGGCAGACGTCGAGGAGCAGTAGGTCCCAATCCTCGGAAAGTGCCGTGTCCAATCCATCCTGCCCCTCGTGGCGGGCGTGGACGCGCATGCCCTCACCAAGGCAGTATTCCGTGAGCATGGAGCACATTTCCCTGTCGTCGTCGATGAGGAGAATTCTGTACATGATACTCTCCTGGTGGCTGCAGAAATTGCCGTTTTCTTGCCCCGCCATGGAGCAAGCAAGTACAGGGCCAGGAACAGGGCATGAAATCTCAAGAATTGTGAAGAGATATTTACGAAAGTGAAGAATAGTTCACCCATGCTTACGGTGCTGGGGGCCAGCTCCTGCATGGTGAAGAGGCAGGCAATAACTGCCCTGTCCGATCAGGGACGTGAATATGCAGCGTAGGGAGAACGGTATGAGTACCACCGAGAGAAAGGGAACAAAGATCAAGGAAAGGACGCTCAGTCAGGTGGATCTGGAAGCCTGCCTGGCAGGGGACGAAGGGGCTTGGCGGCGGTTGATGCAGGAGTATGGCCCCCTGTTGCGCAAGGCGGTGCGCTGGGTCCTTCGCCAGAGGGCGGCAAAAAATTCCGCCTCCTCCCTGGAGGCGGACACGGAAGACGTGGTCCAGGAGGTCTGTTTCCGATTGTTGCGCAGCGAGTACCGGCTGCTCAAGACCTATGACCCCGTGCGGAGTTCTTTCGGCACGTGGCTGTGTGTGGTGGCCCGGAGCGCGGCCCTTGACCATCTGCGCAACCGCAGGCTCACCCAACTGCTTTCACCAGAGGAACTGGACAATCTTGCCGCCTCCCACGAACAGTACGATGGCGTGTTGTCCCTGCCGCGCGACCTGCTGACGCCGCGCCAGGCCTACGTACTGCACCTGGCCTATGAAAAGGACGCCAGCACCAGGGAGATCGCCGAACTCATGGACCTGCACCCCCAGACCATACGCAGCATGCGCAACAATGCCCTGGCGCGACTGCGCTGGCACTATGCGGGGTCCGGCGATTGTAAAGCCGGCATCAAGGTCGGGGCAAGAAGTGCAAAGGATGCGCAAAGAAAGGTTATTGGATCACAATATGCTGAAATAGCTTGACAAAGTCAATGGTCAAAAATTGCTGCTTTCTCCTTGAACGTTCGAAGTGTCCAACAGAGGTCGGCTGCGGGCAGCCGGCGCCACGAGGAACACTGAACATTCAAGGAGGAGTGTCATGAGTCTTGTCATCAATCACAATCTTATGGCCGCAACTGTCGCACGAAACCTTGGAACGGCGTACAACAACCTGGCCACGTCCACGCAGCGCCTGTCGTCGGGACTGCGGATCAACAGCGCCGCGGACGACGCGGCGGGTCTCGCGGTACGCGAACTGATGCGCGCGGACATCACCGCCCTGAACCAGGGCGTGCGCAACGCCAACGACGCCATCAGCCTGATTCAGACCGCGGACGGAGCGCTCTCGGTCATCGACGAGAAGCTCATCCGCATGAAGGAGCTGGCGGAACAAGCCGCCACCGGCACCTACACCTCCACACAGCGGCTGATTATCGATTCGGAATACCAGGCCATGGCCTCGGAAATCACCCGTATCGCCAACGCCACGGACTTCAACGGCATCTA
>CAZSRS010000041.1:0-36044 GCA_964609625.1 uncultured Desulfovibrionaceae bacterium | reverse complement strand
TCGAAGGCAACACGGCCTTCAGCGACAGCGAAATCAAGTCGGACATGGTCCTCGAAGAGCGTAACTGGCTGTCCTGGATTTTCGGCACCGGCGTGCTGGAAGAGAAAATGCTCGACCGCGACGCGGCGCACATCGAGGACTTCTACGCCAATCACGGCTATATCGACGCCAAAGTGGCTCAGCCCCAGGTTGATTTTCTCGAGGACGGCATCCACATCACCTTCACGGTTGTGGAAGGCGACCGCTTCAGGATCAACAGCGTGGATTATGCCGGGGATTTGCTGCTGAAACCGGACCAATTGGCAAAGGTCAGCAAACTCGACGACCTTGCCGGGAGTAAGGAGTATTTCGACAGGTCCGTGCTGCGTGACGATACCGACAAGCTGGCCACCGCGTACAACGATCTCGGTTACGCCTACGCCGAAGTCGACCCGGAAATGAAGCGTGACAACGATGCCAAGAGCATCGGCGTGGTGTATCACATTAAAAAGGGCGACAAGATCCACATTCGTCGCGTGCTCATCGAGGGCAACACCAGGACGCGCGACAACGTCATCCGGCGCCACATGGCCCTGAACGACGGCGATCTGTTCAGCGGTAGCAAGCTCAAGGTCTCCAGCCAAAACCTCGAGGACCTCGACTACTTTGAATCCGCGGACATCGAAACGGTGCCCACGAACAATCCCTACGAACTCGATCTCAAGGTCAAGGTCAAGGAAAAGAGCACCGGTACCATCTCCGGCGGCGTGGGCTACTCCAGCTATTCCGGAGTCTACGTGGGCGGCAAGCTCACCGAGCGCAACCTCTTCGGCAAGGGCTATCAGGCTGAATTCACCGCCGCCTTCAGCGCCATCAGCACCAACTACGTCGCCAGCTTCGTCAATCCCTCGCTGTACGACACCCAACTCGGCGCCGGCACGAACCTCTACTTCACCACTTACGAGTATCCGGACTTCAACAAGCAGACCATCGGTGGAATCCTCCGGTTCTTCTACCCCTTGGGCAATTACACCAAGCTGTACTGGGGCTACAGGCTCGACCGATACAGAATCACAGACCTCGGGGTGAACGCCTCCTCCGAACTCATAGATATGTTGGGCAACAACTGGTCCAGCGTTCTTTCACTCACCGCGGAACGTGACAGCACCAACCGCACCAACAACCCCACCAGCGGCTCCAAGAACGCCTTGGGTGTGGAATACGGCGGCGGCCTGATCGGCGGTGACGACCACTTCGTCAAGCTCATCGCCAACTCGCATTGGTTCTTTGAAATGCCCTGGCTCAAGGAGCATGTCCTGCACTTCGGCGGCGAGGTCGGTGGACTGTTCGACAACTCCGCCAGCAAGAATCCTCCGGTGTTCGAGCACTTCTTCCTGGGCGGCATCAACTCCATCCGCGGTTATGAAACCTACAAGGTCGCCACGCGCGATAAGTTCACCGGTGAAGTTATCGGCGGTGACAAGGAATTCTACCTCAACGTGGAGTACCTCTTCCCCTTGTCCAGGGAAATCGGCTTGGTTGGCTTGTTCTTCTTCGACGCCGGCGACGCTTGGCGTGGTGATATCGGAGATGTGGATGTCAAGAAATCCATCGGTGCCGGTCTCCGTTGGTACTCCCCCATGGGACCGCTGCGGGTCGAATACGGCTACGGGCTCGACAAGCTCGCCGGAAAAGGCAATCAACACAAGATCGAATTCACAGTTGGACAGTCCTTCTAGGCGTCAAGGGTCAACAAAGCCGCTGCGTTTGCAACGTAGCGGCTTTGTTTACCATCCTTGTGCAGGCACCTGCTTGCGTAACCAACACCCATCCTGAAAAATCGCATCAACAATGAAAAGGAGATACGTCATGCGCAAAGCCCTCTTCCTGATCTGCTTTCTGCTCTTGCTCCCCAGTGTGGCAGCGGCTGAACTCAAGATCGGCGTCATCAACATCGAAGGCATCGTCACCCAATCGGAATACGGACAGAAAGCCCGCGCAAAAATGGAAGCCAAGGTGAAGAGCATCGAGGCGTCCATGCAGGCGGCACAGAGCGAGCTGGAAAAGTACCAGCAGGAACTCAGCAAGCAGAGCATGGCCCTGAGCCAGGAAGCCCAGAAGGCCAAGGTCCAGGAATACCGCGAAAAGGTCATGGCTTTCGAGAAAAAGCGCTACGATGCCCAGGAAGAACTGGCCAAGGCCGAGAATGATATTTTTCAGCCCGTGCTGCAACTGCTCATCGAGGTCTCGCAGAAATACGCCCAGCAGAACGGCATCGACCTGCTGATGAACGCCAAGAACAGCGTGATCTTCGCTACCCCGACCCTGGATCTGACCAAGCCCATTCTTGAAGCGTTCAATAAAGCCTCTGCCGGAAAATAGCGATCAATGGAAATGAGGTTGACGGCCCTGGCGACTGCCCTGGGCCTGGAACTGCGCGGGACTGATTGCCGCATCTCTGGGGTTGCCACTCTGGAAAAAGCAGGACCAGAGGACGTCTCTTTCCTGGCGAATCCCAAATATTCCAAGCTACTGGAAACAACCGAGGCCGGGGTCGTGATTTGCGAAGAGCATGTCGCGGCCCTGCCTCCTCGGGCACTGATCAGCGCGAATCCTTACCTGGATTTTGCCAAGGCAATATCCCTTTTTGCCAAGCCGCAGGGTTCCTTTTCAGGGATCAGCGAACGGGCGAGCATCGCTCCCGGTGTTGTGCTCGCGGACGGTTGCACCATCTACCCCTTTGTCTACATCGGACCCGACGTCTGCATCGGAGAGGGCAGCGTGCTTTACCCCGGCTGCTATGTCGGCGAGGGATGCCGCATCGGCAAGGCCTGCATCCTCTATCCCAACGTGGTGCTCATGGCGGGAACCGAACTGGGGAACAACGTCATTATCCATGCAGGTGCTGTGCTCGGCAGTGACGGCTTCGGCTTCGCCCCAGGTCCGGCAGGCCTGCACAAGATTCCCCAGATCGGCACGGTCCGCGTGGACGACAACGTGGAAATCGGCGCCAACACCTGCATCGACAGGGCGGTTCTCGACACAACGGCAGTCGGGGCAGGCACCAAGATCGACAATCTTGTCCAGCTCGGTCACAACGTCACCCTTGGCCGGAATTGCATCATCGTTTCACAGGTGGGCATCTCCGGCAGTACACAGGTGGGCGACAACGTCACCATGGCCGGCCAGGTCGGTGTCGCGGGGCATCTGCATATCGGCGACGGCGTCACCCTGGGGCCGAAAACCGGCCTGAGCAGGGATGTCGCGGCCGGTGAATCCCTTGGAGGCGTCCCAGCCATGGATCGGGGTACCTTCTTCCGTACCATGGCCACCATACCCAAGCTCCCTGACATACGTCGCAGACTGAAAAAGCTGGAACTGGAATTCGAGAAGATCAAACAACACATGCTACAGGGGAGGGACGATGTCTGAAAATGGCAATACTCCGATTACGTTAGAGATCAATGAGATCATGTCGTTGCTGCCCCACCGCTATCCGTTTCTGCTTGTTGACCGTGTGCTGGAAGTCATCCCCCACACATCCATCCACGCCGTCAAGAACGTCACCATAAACGAGCCGTTCTTCCTGGGGCACTTCCCAGGCAACCCCATCATGCCCGGAGTGCTGCTCTGCGAAGCCTTGGCCCAGGCCGGGGCTCTGTTGCTGTTCAAGAGCAAGCCGGAACTCCAGGGCAAGCTCTTCCTTTTCGCCGGAATGGAAAAGGTCCGCTTCCGGCACCCCGTGGTCCCCGGCGATCAGATCCATCTCCATTGCTTCGACATCCGCAACAAACTCAGGCTCTGGAAGATGGACGGTCTGGTCAAGGTGGGCGACAACGTCGCCGCGGAGCTTGCCCTTTCCGCCGCTCTCGTCGACAGGAGCGAAGCCTAGTGGCCAGCGTGCACCCCACCGCAATCGTCCACCCAGACGCCAGACTCGCCCCGGACGTCGAAGTGGGGCCTTTCTGCCACATCGAACAGGATGTGGAGATCGGCGCCGGCTCGAAGCTCGACCCTTACTCCCAAGTCCTGCGCTACACCCGCGTGGGGCGGAACTGTCGCATCTACTCACAGGCTGTGGTCGGCGGAGAACCCCAGGACATGAAGTTCCGAGGCGAACCCTCCGTCCTGGTAATCGGCGACAACACCACCATCCGTGAATTCGTCACCATCCACAGGGGCACCGAAGGCGGCGGTGGTCGCACCATAATCGGCAAATCCTGTCTGCTCATGGCCTATGTCCATGTTGCGCACGATTGCATCCTGGGAGATCACGTCATCCTCTCCAATGCCGCCATGCTGGCCGGACACGTGAGCATCGGCTCCCACGCCGTGGTGGGGGGCATGACCGGCGTGCACCAGTTCGTGCATGTCGGTGAGTACGCCTTTGTCGGCGCCATGAGCGGACTGCCCCAGGACGTCCCTCCCTACCTGCTGGCCTCGGGCAGCAGGGCCAAGCTGCATGGCCCGAATCTCATCGGCCTGCGCAGGTACGGCTTTTCCCAGGAATTCCTCAATGCTCTGCGCAGCTGCTACCGCAAGATCTTTCGCTCGGAAATGCCCAGGAAGGAAGCCATCGAGGAGTCCTCGAGGGAATTCGGCCAGTTGCCGGAGTTGGGAGTGTTTTTCGAGTTCATCCGCAACAGCGAACGCGGGCTGCTGTCCGCCAGTATCAAGAACGGCGACGCTGGCCTGGATTCCAACCCAGAGCAGGACTAACCCCGGCTTTTTCAGGACGATGACCCCCCATCCCCCGCCTTCAGCTCAGGAACGTATCGGCATCCTTGCCGGAGGAGGGCAATTCCCAGCCCTGGTGGCCAAATATGCCCGTGAAGCCGGGATGTTCGTTGCCGCGGCCGGCTTTGTCGGCCAGACCGACGAGACCCTTGCCGATGTGGTCAACGCGTGGACCCTGCTGCACATCGGCCAGCTCGGTAAACTTCTGGATTTTTTTACGGCCAATGAGGTGGAGGCCGTGGTTTTTGCCGGCGCCATCGACAAGCCCCGCGCCCTGGATATCCGCCCCGATTTCCGCGCCGCAAAGGTGCTTTGGAAGTTGCGTGGCAAGGGAGACGACGCCCTGTTGCGCGGCGTGATCAACGAACTCGAGACAGAGGGGTTCGCGGTGCGCCAGGCCGCGGACATTGTCCCGGGTCTGCGCGCCCCCAAAGGGGTGTGCTCCAAGCGCCCTCCAACGGAAGAAGAGCGGGATGACTTGGCCCTTGCCTGGAGCGTGGCCCAGGAACTGGGGCGTCTGGACATCGGGCAATGCGTCGTGGTCAAGCGCGGCATTGTCGCGGCTGTGGAAGCCCTGGAAGGCACGGACGAAACCCTGGCCAGGGGTGCGCGGCTCGCCGGGCCCGGCTGCGTGGCCCTGAAGCGCAGCAAGCCGGGCCAGGACCGCAGGGTGGACCTCCCTGCCATCGGCTACAGCACCATCCAGACCCTTGTGGAGCACAAGTTTTCCTGCCTGGGCTACGAGGCCGGGGATACGCTGTTCTTCGACCAGGAGCGTTCCCTGGAACTCGCGGCCCGCAACAAGCTGGCCATCGTGGGGCTCGTGTCCGAGGACGTCCCGCCTGCACATCTCCCCTGAACCAAGGGCGATACGGTGCTAATCCACCGTGATCCGCTCCACCCCCCCCATGTAGGGGCGCAAAGCCTCGGGTATGACCAGCGAACCGTCAGGCTGCTGGTAGTTTTCCAGGATCGCCACGACGGTGCGCCCCACCGCGAGACCAGAGCCGTTGAGCGTGTGGGCCGGGACAGCCTTTTTGGCGGCCTTTGGTTTGTAGCGGATGTTGGCGCGACGGGCCTGGAAGTCCTCGAAGTTGGAGCAGGAGGAAATTTCCCGGTACTTGCCCTGCCCAGGCAGCCAGACCTCCAGGTCGTAGGTCTTGGCCGCGGCGAAGCCCAGGTCCCCGGAGCAGAGGCTCACCACGCGGTAGTGCAGCCCCAGGCGGCGCAGCACCTCCTCGGCGTGCCCCCGCAACAATTCCAGGTCGGAGTAGGAGCGCTCAGGGGTGGTGAAACGGACCAGCTCCACCTTGTTGAATTGGTGCTGGCGGATCAGGCCCTTGGTGTCCTTTCCGTAGCTGCCGGCCTCGGAACGGAAGCAGGAAGTGAAGGCAGCATAGGCAAGGGGCAGTTTGTCCTCGTCCAGGACCTCGTCACGGTGCAGGTTGGTCACGGGCACCTCGGCAGTGGGGATGAGGTATTGCTCCAGGCCTTCGAGCTTGAAGAGATCCTCGCTGAACTTGGGTAATTGGCCAGTGCCGGTCATGGATTGGCGGTTCACGATGACCGGGGGGAGCACTTCGGTATAGCCGTGTTCATTGGTATGCAGGTCGAGCATGAAGGCGGCGCAGGCCCGTTCAAGCCGGGCTGCCCAACCCCAGTAGACGGCGAAGCGTGCGCCGCTGATCTTGGCCGCGCGCTCGAAGTCCAGCCCGCCGAGGGCAGTCCCTAGTTCCCAATGCTCTTTTGGGGTGAAGTCGAGGACAGGCTGTTCACCCCACACGCTGACCACGGGGTTGTCGTTCTCATCCGCGCCGGCCGGTACACTCTCGTGCAGCATGTTCGGGACGCTGAGCAACCATTGATCGACGTTTTCCTGGAGTTCTCCTGCCGCGGCGTCCAGTTCCTTGATGCGCTCGCTCAGTCCGGCCAGGGAGGCCAACAGCTGCTTGGCATCCTCGCCGGCGCGTTTTTTCCGGGCCACTTCGGCCGAGGCGGTGTTGCGCCTACTCTTGAGGGATTCCACTTCCTGCAGGATGGAGCGGCGTTTGCCGTCCAGGGCCTGAAATTCGGCGATGTCGAGCTTCGAGCGCCGTTTCGCGAGCATGGCGGCAACTGTTTCAGGGGCACGCTGGAGTAGTTTCAGGTCAAACATGCGAATGATTCCTCCGGATTGCTTGGGTTGAGGAGTACTACTCACAAGGCCGCGCCCACGTCAACACTGCGTGGATGTCGATTGTCGCTCCCCGGTGCTTTATCGACAGGAAAAAGTACTGTATAATGAAGGCACGACAGGAGCGGCAATACCAAACTGCCGGCGAAGAGCGCAACGAGGTCTCGCGTGGTAGAACACCACGCCCCGGGCGAAGCCAGCGGAAAGGCAGATGAAACCGCGTTTTCACCTGGCAGCGGCAATCAATACGCAAGACGCGATTGAGCGCATCTCACGATAAGACACAGTCCCATGGGCGCTGGAGGTACCGGCCCTGCCGGCCCTGACGCTCCCATCACAGGGGGGAAGTCATGCAGGAGGCCATACTCACCCAACTCGAGCGCCTGGCGGTGCTGGCCGACAGTACGTTCACGCCCCAGCTGTTCGTGGGCATGCTGTTGCTATTTGCGTTTCTCGTACTGGTGCTGGGAGTGCGTGTGCTCGGCATGTATCGGGACGCCCGACGTATGCAGAAGCGTTTCTCCGAGACTCTCATGGCCGCGAGCAGGGGGCTGACCACGCCCTGGCAGGGCTATCGCATGACCTTCATCAACGATCTGGACGGCAACTACAAGACCACGTGGGATGCCGTGGAGTTCTTCGATCCGGAGCGGTTGACCGCGGAATGGCTCGATCTCCGCTGGTGGCATTTTGCCCCGAACATCTTTTTCTTCCTGGGCATGGTCGCCGTGCTGGTGCATCTGTTCTACGGGCTGGTGCTCTTCGACATCTCGAGCCACGAGGCGGTCATGGAGAGCATCAAGACCGGATTTTTCATCATCGCCAACGGGTTCCTGGCGTTGCTGGTCGGCGTGGCCCTCAGCCTGGCCATGCACTTCATGGTGCGCTTCATGGTGGCCAGCCTGCGTCGTGAACTCAAACGCCTGGTGATCTCCCTGAACAGTCGCTTCAAGATTTCCGCGTTGCAGGAGCGCGAACTGCACCTTGCGGAATACGCCAATACACTCACGCGGGTGGTGAATACACTGTTCGCCGGGGCATCTCGCACCAAGTCCCTGACTCCCGGCGTGCTTTCTCGGGCGTTGCTCGAGGAGACCAGGCAGCACAACCAAAAGCTCAGCGCCTACCTGGAAGCCTCCGGCGCCGCCACCTTGCCCCGGGAGCGCCTGGAGGATTTGGCCGCGGCCATGGGCCGTGCCGTGACCCAGAGCCTCGCACCGGGTCTGGAGCGATTGGCGGCAACGGTGGAGCGCCTGGAAGTCGCAAGTAGGCAGCAGCATGAAGCTCCGACAGCTGTTGTCGTGGCGGAAAAAATGGATGCGGTGTTGCGGACTCTCGAACGCGTGGCGGTCCATCTGGAGACGGATGCCGGGCCGAAGAATCCACCGGAGTTGGAGGAATTGGCCTCCGTGATGTTGGATACGGCCAACAGACTGCAGCAATGTCTGCGTGCGCTTCAGGCAGGACGAACTTCAGGGGCGCAGGTGTTGGACAAGACCCAAGGCCCTCGGCAGTAGAGGGAAAGAACACAGACACGGGGGGAATCCGCCCGAAATTATTGTCCCTGGAATCCCGGCATGCACGAGCCCGGGGTCACAGGTCCTGCCTGCGTGCAGCGATCAGATGGCGTATCGCTGCAAGTCTTCGGCCGAATTTTGTTGATTCAGCCGCATGGCCTCCAGGGCCAGGCGCTCGAGTTCGCGAAATTTTTTTTCGCGGAGCTTCTGATTCCTGAGCTGCTCTTCTTCCATTTCCTGCATTTCCCTGCGGTGCCTTTCCAACAAATGCGCGATGTCGTTCATGACTGCCCCCGGTATGATGCGCTTTCGGACCTGAGAAAATGAGAAAAAAACTAAAATTTTTCTAGACAGTATACCTGCGGGCTGATAGCTGTCAAGAAAAATGGTGTGAATTGACGTGCGCGGATGATGTTAGGGCAGGCAGTGCGGGAATCCCGGAGAACTGGAATTGAGAGGCTCAGGCCCCGGTTTGCTTGGTCAGCAAAGCGTTGGCCAAGGTGGCGAGGGATTCTGTGAGGTTGGAGACGCGTTCCAGTTGTCGTTCGATGTGTCTGTCTTTTGCCGCGATTTGTTTCTCTTTTTCGATAAGCAATTCCTTGAGGAAGGCGTTTTCTTCCTGCAGTTGCCGCAGTAGTATTTCATGGTAAAGAGTTGCTATCCTGCTATCTGATTCCGGCGTCATTGCCATCGACGAATTGCCGTCGTTGGTACTATCTTTCGGTATGCCAACGTTAGCAACTCCTCTTCTTTTCTCCTTTGATTTCGGATGATTCGTGCTGGAGTCTCGGCGTTGCTTGAGTGAGTCGAGGTCTTGACGCCGAAAACGATACTCCATGACTCCGCGTTCGTTTTTTTCGTGGTGAAAAGGGATCTTTCCAGCCTTGCAATAGTTACGCAGGGTTTTCTCACTCACGCCCAAATAGGCGTGGGCTTGGGGAAGATTGAATATCTCACTGTCACTCATGGAATTTTCCTTTGCAATCGGTCTTGTCGCTCCTGTCTGGAGCGGAATTCTCAATGACCGTCCGCTGGCTGACTTTCTACCATGGTACACCTTGTAGGGCAATTGCCAAGAACATCGAATGCCCCGGTTTTGTTGGAAGCTGGGCATGTCGCTATGAATGCGTGAAGGCGTGCACTGACCGTGGGGGCACGGCTTAAGGAATACAATGACGCACGATTTGGCGGAGGAAGGTTGACCCGGATCGCGTAAGGATGATATGCTGTGTATGGAGTGTCACATGACGTCAGATTAGTGGCATGGAGCTTCTGACCGTGCGGAATGCAACTGATTTGTGCTGCATGATTATGTAGAGACCATGCTGATTGCGATCACGTGTTGTTCATTCTCGAATGCAGCGATCACCATTTGCAGCGTATTCCAATATCTTGGATGAACTTTATCTATTCAAAATGACGAGAGGGAGTATATGAAAATGAGTCTCCAGCTCCGTGTAGTTGCAAGCGTTATTGCAATACTTGCCCTCGTCACTATTGTCAACTTCACAATTTTTAATATCAATCTTTCAAGGTTGTCAAATGAGCGTGCGCAGGAAATCAGCGATGGAATGTTTACTCAAAGTAAAGCAAAATTGCATGATCTTGTCGCTACTGGGTACAGCATTTTACAGCACTACCATGCTCTTTCCCAGAACATGGATTCAATGAAAGAACAAAAAAACGAAGAACTGCAGAAAATCCTTGACGCATCGTTCACCCAGGTTCGCTCCTACTACGAAGCCAACAAGGATGTATTACCCATGGAGTCCTTGCAGCGGGACATCATCACCATGCTCAAGGGGGTCCGATTTGATGGCGACAACTACATCTGGATCAACGACATGCAGCCACGGATGGTCATGCATCCCACCAGACCGGAACTCGATGGTGCTGATCTCTCGGACTACAAGGACCCCACGGGTGTTTTCCTGTTCAACGAAATGGTCGCGGTATGCAAGGAAAAGGGTGAAGGCATGGTGAACTACATGTGGCCCAAGCCCGGCGAGAAGGAGGCCAAACTCAAGATCTCTCGCGTGCGGTTGTTGCCTGAATTGGGCTGGATCTTCGGTGTGGGCGCCTGGGTGGAAGACATCGAGGCTGACATGCAGCGCGAGGCCCTGGCCCAGATTGCCGCCATCCGCCTGGAAGATGGGAATTACTATTGGGTGCACAACGATGAGGCCCCCATTCCAAGAATGCTCATGCATCCGACTGTGCCCCGGCTGAACGGCACGATCCTCGACAGTACGCAATTCGACTGCGCCACCACGATACAGACAGGTACAGAGGGGGCAATGCAGACACTGCCCAGGCAGATGAACCTGTTCCAGGCCATGAACCAGGCCGCGCTGGCGGTCGGAGATGGCTACGTGATCTACCTCTGGCCCAAGCCCACCAAGGACGGCGTCACGGAGGAGCGCTTTCCAAAACTTTCCTACGTGCGGTACTTCAAGCCATGGGGCATGGTCATCGGCATGGGCGCCTACATCGACGACATCCAGACCGCAGTGGAGCGGGACTCACAGCGTTTTGCGTCCTCCATGAACGATGTCCTGCTCCAGGCCGGGGGGTTCAGCCTCCTGGCGACAGCCGTGCTCTGTGCGATGTTTCTCCTCTGGCTCAGGCGCGACCTCAACACCCCCCTGCAACGCCTTGTCACATTCACACGTAAGGTGTCCGAGGGCGATCTGGACGCAACGGTGCATGGTCGCTTCAGCGCCGAGTTGGGCGTGCTCAAGGATGGACTCCTGCGGATGGTCGCGGGATTGAAACAGCAGACCATCGAGGCCAGAGAGGGACGAGAGCAGGCCACGCGGCAGGCGCGGAAGGCCGAGGAGGCGGTACAGCGCGTGCAGGAGCACATGTCCACGCTGAACAAGTTGCTGGAGAACATGAACCAGGTGGTCAAGCAGACCCAGAGCGTCACCGACCGCATGAGCGGTACAGCCGAAAGCCTGCTGGAACGGTTTGAGCAGGTCAGCCAGGGTGCCGCCTTGCAGAAGAACAACCTGGAAGAGACCACCGTTTCCATGCGCGAGATGAGCGACGTGGTGGTGGAGGTGGCCAAGAGCGCGGGCAACGCCGCGACCAGTGCCGACAACGCCAGGATCAAGGCCGAGGAGGGCGCGGCGGTGGTCAACCAGGCAGTGGCGGCCATAGCGCGGGTCAGAGAGGTGACCATGGCCCTCAAACAGAGCATGGCGGCCCTGGGAACACAGGCCGAGGCCATCGGCTCTGTCATGCAGGTCATCAACGACATCGCGGACCAGACCAACCTTCTGGCCCTGAACGCGGCCATCGAGGCGGCACGTGCCGGCGATGCCGGCCGCGGATTCGCGGTGGTAGCCGACGAGGTTCGCAAGCTGGCGGAAAAGACCATGAGCGCCACGAAAGAGGTGGGCCAGAGCATCGCCACCATCCAACAAGCCGCGCATCAGGGCATCGCCAACGTGGACCGCGCGGCCGAGGCCGTGGAAATCGCCACCAGCAAGGCCAGTCTCTCCGGCGAATCCCTGGCCAGCATCGTCAGCTTGGTAGCCGAGAACGCAGCCCAGGTCCAGGGTATCGCCTCGGCTGCGGAAGAGCAGTCAGCAGCCATGGATCAGATGACCAGGGCCATCGACAACGTCAACGACATCGCCAGCCAGACCGTCGGCAGCATGGACAGAGCCAGGGGCGAGACCAGCCAACTCACCGTGTTGGCAAGGGAGATGCAGGACGTGATCAAGGAACTCAAGAAACAGTGAGCAGGGCCAAGTCCCCATGAATGAAAAGCGCGGCACGGGAGGCAGAGAACTGCCGGAGATGGTCAGGTCACTGCTCCTGGCCATCGATGACGCGGCTTGTATCCTGGACGTCAGCGGTGTTCTCGTGGCGGCAAATCCAGGGGTGGCCGACTGGCTGGGCAGGAAGGATATCGACAGTCTTCTTGGCCAGAATATACTGGACATTTTGCATGAGCGCGGAGCCCGGTTCTTTTCGACCGACATCAGCTTGCCACTCGACATCACACGACCCTTCTGTTTCGAGGAGGAAAGCGGTGAACACACCTATCGGCACCACATCCGCCCCCTTGGTGGAAAAGTGGGGGATGATACGTTGCTGGTGTGCCTCACCCGTGACATCACGGAACTACGGCGCCAGGACATCGAACTTAGGCGCGAACAGCAGCGCCAGATATTCTATCTGGAATCCCTTCCCGGCTACGTCATGCTCATGGACGAGAACTGCACCATCCGATACACCAACCGCATTTTCCGCCAACTCTTCGGCAAGCCTCGCACGCTCACTTGTTACGCGCTGCTACAGGGGCGTGATTCTCCTTGCGAGCAATGCCCGCCATTGCAGGCTTTTGCAGACAACGAGCCCAGGCAATGGGTTTGGAAGCACAGGAGCGGCAGGAGCTATCAGGCCCACGCCCGGACCATGACAGACGTGGATCTTTCCCCGGTGGTCATGGTCCTGGGCATCGACGTTACTGCCCGTATCGAAGCGGAGGAGGCCCTGCGGCAGGCCCAGCAGCACCAGCGCGCCATTCTGGACAACATCCCGGATCTGATCTGGCTCAAGGACGAGAACAACAACTTCATGGCCGTGAACCAGGCCTATGCCGCGGCCTGCGGCAAGGATCCGGAACGTCTGCGCGGGGGTAATGAATGGGACGCCTGGGAACCTGGGCAGGCCACCCGACTGGCCGCCAAGGATACCAAGGTGCTGGAGAAAGGAGTCAAGGAGATCGACGAAGAATTCCTGGTGGACGCCGCCGGGGAAGAACGCTGGCTGGAGACGGTGCGCGTTCCCATCCATGGCGATGGGCGGCATTTGGGATTGGCGGGGGTGGCCCGCGACATCACGGAGCGCAAGCACGTGGTGGATGCCCTGCTGTATTCCCATGCCGAGATGGAACGTCATGTCCAGGAGCGTACCGCGGAGTTGCGGCACGCGGTGAGCAGTCTGGAGTTGGAGATCGAGGAACACCGTCGTACGGAGCAGAAACTCAAGAAGGCGAGGGAAAGGGCCGAAGTCGCGGCCAGGGCCAAGTCCACCTTCCTGGCGAACATGAGCCACGAGATCCGCACTCCGTTGAACATCATTCTGACCATGACCGAAATGGCCCAGACCGGGGGCGTTCAGATCGAGAAGGAGCGCGCCCTGCAGATGGTGCGAGAGGCCGGGGATTCCCTCTTGCGCGTGATCAACGATGTCCTGGATTTCTCCAAGATCGAGGCCAGGAAGCTCGCCCTGGAGTCCATTCACTTCAACCTGCGCTCCCTGCTGGAGGTCACCTGGGACATCCATGCCCTGCATGGCAGGCAAAAGGGACTGGACATGCGCCTGGAGCTGCCACATGAAATACCTGCGGCGGTCAAGGGCGACCCTGCCAGGCTCAGGCAGGTGCTCGCCAACCTCCTGGCCAATGCCGTGAAATTCACGGTGCGGGGCAGCGTGACCCTGCGCATGGAGCTGTTGCCGGACAGTGGTCGTCGGAAGGCGGAGAGCGCTGGCGTGGCCCGTTTCACGGTGATCGACACCGGCATCGGCATCCCGGAAGGCAAGCAACAGGCCATATTCGAGAGTTTTCAGCAGGCCGACGACGCCATCACCCGGAAGTTCGGGGGCAGCGGTCTGGGCTTGTCCATCTCCAAGCGCCTGGTGGAACTCATGGGCGGAAAGTTGATGGTCGAGAGCCGCTGGGGGGAGGGGAGCGCCTTCAATTTCACCCTGCCTCTGGTGCGAGGTGACCCGGAAAAGATCACTTCCAGCGGCCGCGCGGGCCGCAAGCCCAAGTCCAGCGTGACACCAAGACGCATTCTTCTGGCCGAGGACAACGAGCTGAACCGCGAGCTGGCCGTGGCCTGTCTCAAGGAGCAGGGGCACGACGTGATCACCGCGGCCAACGGCCAGGAAGTGCTGGACCTGCTGGCCAGGGAGGTCGTGGACCTGGTGCTCATGGACATCCAGATGCCGGTCATGGACGGCATGGCCGCGACCAAGGCAATCCGCGAGGCAACGGATCTGGCCGTGCCCCCGGACATTCCCGTGGTGGCGCTCACCGCCCATGCACTGGAAGGGGATAGGGAGCGCTTTCTGGAGGCGGGAGTGGACGGTTACGTGTCCAAGCCCGTGGACCTGCGTTTCCTGGCCGAGGAGATTGAGCGGGTTCTTGCTGCGCGCAAAGGTCTAGGGCAGACTGCCACGACCGAGGAACGGCACCGGGCGGTTGTTCAGCCTCAGGCAGCCTCTGGCTGGATGGCTGGACGCGCCCACGCCCTGGAACTGATGCAGGGCGACAGGGCCTTGCTTTTCCGCCTGGACGCCATCTTCGAACGTGACGCCCCGGGCGATCTGGAGGACATGGAAGCGGCATTGCGGGAGGGGCGGTTCGCGGACCTGAAGATGACAGCGCACAAGGCCAAGGGCGCGGCGGCGACCATCGGTGCCGAGGGCGCCGCTGCCCTGGCCCGTACCCTGGAAGGTGCGGCAACCCAGGGCGATCCCAAAGTCGCGGCTGAGACACTGGAGCGTTTGCGTGCGGAAGTGGCCCAGGTGCTGCATGCCCTCGCGGTTGAGCACAAGGCGTGAAAACGGTGGATATGCTCCTCGCGGGCGGCATGTCGCTTGGATTGACAGGTCTGTAAGCCGGGGTATAGTTTTGAAAAGAGAGGGTCGTGCCTCTCCACGCCCCTGTGGTGAACCGGCCGCCGGACATACATGGAGTTGCCATGAAGAGAATCCTTGTCGTTGACGATGCACCCATGATCCGCGAACTGCTCAAGGGTGTGCTCGAGCCCGCGGGCTACGAGGTCCTCCTGGCGGAAGACGGGGAACAGGCCGTGAACATGGCCGCCCAGCATGACGTTGACCTGTTTATTGTGGACATTTTCCTGCCCAAGAAAGGCGGGTTGCAGGTCATGGGTGAACTGGTGAAGCGTAGCGCGGGCCAGAAGATCATCGCCATATCCGGCGGCGAGTCCTTCAACCCCGAGGCCATCCTGGAACTGGCCAGCATATTCGAAGTATCCGATACATTCACCAAGCCCATCGATACGGGACGGCTGCTTGCCACGGTCAGACGACTACTTGGGGAGTGAGTCCGCGCTTGGCACCTATTCCGTGCGTGGCATGACTGGCTGGGCGAAAGACGCCGGCCCTGGCTGTAGCCCATGACGTGGTTTGTTCTGGCCCTGGCAACGGCTCTGCTGGCGGCGCTGGTGGTGGTGGGCGTCAAGCGCTTCTTCAGCGATCTCGGGGGGTTCGAACTCGCGGCCTATCCCCTGGCCTACTCCATACCACTGTACCTGGCCACCGCGTTCTTCATGCCCACACCGCAACTGGAACCGGGGTTCTGGAACACCCTCTTCCTGCTTGTGCCCGTGAACATGGCCGGTTATTACTGTTACATGCGGGGCGCCACACTGGCGCCGATGTCCCTGAGCATGCCCTTTCTGTCTTTTTCGCCCGTGGTGGCCATGGGAACTGGTTTTCTGCTCCTGGACGAACTGCCCAATGGGTGGGGCATGGCGGGAATTTTGGCCATCGTGGGCGGAAGCTACGTCTTGAACCTGGACAAGGCCAATTGGCGGAATCTGGCGGGCCCCCTCCAGGCGGTGGCCAGGGAGCGGGGCGTGCTCCTGGTGCTGCTGGCCGCGATTATCTTCGGCCTGGCCGCGGTCATGGGCAAGAAGCTCGTCCTGCTGTCCGCGCCGCTGTACGCCGGGGTCATGTTCTTCCTGATCCACAACTTGGTTTTTGTCCTGTTGTTGGCCGTGAGCGGTCGGGTGCCCCTGCGGCGGTACCTGCTGCGCCCGCACCAAGGTCTGCTAGTGGGCGTGCTTTCGTTTTGCGAGATCGTCTTCCACTTCCATGCCGTTTCCATGGTGGACGCGGCGTACATGCTCTCGGTGAAGCGCTGCAGCGGCTTGTTCGCCGTGCTCTTTGGGGGCATTATCTTCAAGGAAGATAAGATTGGGATGCGGTTGCTCGGCGCAGGGCTCATGAGCCTGGGAGCGGCCGCCATAGCCATCCTTGGAACGTGAAATGGTAAAGCAAACCGGTATGATAACGGTGCTGGACCACGAGGGCCGAGAGCACGGGCTGTCTGCGGAGCAGAGCGCCACCCTGGCCCAGGCCGTGTACACCAGCGGCGTGGTGCCCGCGCCTCCCTTGTGTTCGGGCCTGGGGCGCTGCGGTCGTTGCCGGATGCGCTATCTGAGCCCCGCGCCCGTGCCCCTGCCCGAGGAGCATGCCCTGCTCGACGCACGTCAACTGGCCGAGGGCTGGCGTCTGGGCTGCAAGCACCAGCCTCGGGGAGGCGCCAGGCTGGAGTTGCCCCCCAAGGTCGAGACACTACGCGTCCAAGGTGTACTGGCCGGCGCGTTTCCGACGAAAGAGCGGCTTCACGCCGGGTTGGCCCTGGACCTGGGCACTACCAGCGTGCAGTGGCTTTGTTTGGCAGGGGGGGACGTGCTTCTTGAGGGGCGCGAACTCAATCCGCAGATGGGCGCGGGCAGCGAGGTGATGTCCAGGTTGGCCTTTGCCGCGGTTCCGGGCAATGCCACAAGACTGCGGCGTCTGGTGCTCGACCGGCTGCACGGACTGGTAAGGGAGTTGGAAGATCTCGGCGTGGAGCTGCGCGAGTCGTGCATCGCCGGCAACAGCGTCATGACCTTGCTGCTTCTGGGGCGCCCCCTGCAAGGGCTGTCCCGCGCGCCCTACAGCCTGGAGTACCGGGCCGGGGAGAGCCTGCTTCTGGAGCAAGGGCTGCCGCCGGTGTATCTGCCGCCGCTCATCGCCCCCTTTGTGGGAGCGGACCTCAGCGCCGGCCTGGCACACGTCTGCCACGGCCTGCCGGAAGGTGCGGAATACCCCTTTGTGCTGGCGGACCTGGGTACCAACGGCGAATTTATTCTTGGGCTGGACAAGGGGCGTTTTCTGGCAACCAGCGTGCCCCTGGGGCCGGCTCTGGAGGGTGTGGGCCTGAGCCACGGCAGCCTGGCCGAACCCGGTGCCGTGGTCCGTTTCGAATTCCACCCCGCGACCGGGCTGGTTCCGCGTTATTACGAGGATATTCCGACGGACTTTACGGGCATCACCGGCTCGGGCTATCTTTCCCTCTTGCGCCGACTGAAGGACTTGGGTGTGCTCGGGGAAGACGGCGGAATGAACGAGTCAACCACGGCGCTCACTCCTCTAGGGCGGCGGCTGATGGGGCGGTTGCTCAGGGACGACCGGGGCTGGCGTCTGCCTCTGCCAGTGCTGGGGGCGGTGGGCGCGGACGGCAGGCGGCCTTGTCTATGGCCCCAGGACGTGGAAGAGATCCTCAAGGTCAAGGCGGCGTGCAACCTGGCCCTGAGCCGATTGTTGGCCGAGGCCGGGCTCGCGGTGCACGGGCTGCGCCGACTCTATCTGGCCGGCGCCATGGGCGAGTACCTGGGCGTGGACAACCTCGAGGTACTGGGTTTCCTGCCCCCAGGCATGGATGCCAGGACCAGGATTCTGGGCAACAGCTCCCTGCGGGGTGCCAGGCTGCTGTTGGAGCGTCCGGAACTGCGGCAATGGCTGCGCGACGTGGCTCCCGAGGTGCAGACTCTGGACCTGGCCGGAGCCGTTGATTTCGGAGAACAGTTTTTCAAAAGGATGCGTTTTGTCTACACAGCGTGAACGACCGCACGGAAAAGGCCCGCAACAGCATGAATCCCAGGGACCTTCAACAAATGAAGGAGGCCGACCAGCCGGTACCCAGGGCCGCAGGAGCCTCTTTCCCCAGTTGGGACAGGAGGGGCTGCAGGTCCTGGAAGCGCTGCCCGTGGCCCTGGAACAGGCCATGCCTCTGAAACGGCGGCACAAGGAGGACCTGCCGGCGGCGGTGCGCGAACTCTCCAAGCAGCTCACCAGCGAGCGCGGCGGCCTCGTGGGGGGGTATTTGCAGACCCCACGCACGTTGGCCGCCTACGCCCACTACTTCCTGCCCTGGAACGTCTACCGCCAGGCCCGGCTGTTCGCCGGGCAGTGGCTGCATCTACCGCACAAGGCCGTGATCTTGGACCTGGGCTCCGGTCCGTTGACCAGCGTCATGGCACTGTGGGCGGCCCGCCCCGACCTGCGGGACAAGGTACTCTCCTTCACCTGCGTGGACCACTCCAGAAAGGCCCTGCAGTTGGGGGCGGATCTTTTTCGCTCCCTGGGTGGAACCTGGGGACTGGAGTTGGTGGAGATGCCCGTGGAGCGCTACCTGCGGGCGTCGGACCCTGCCCACTGCATCATCCTGGGCAACGTGCTCAACGAACTGCGTTTTCCGCGGGACACCCCCCTGGAGCAGGGCGTGGAGGCCCTGGCCAGGAAAGCCCTGGCCGCGCTCAAGCCCGGGGAGCAGACCAGGGTTCTCGTGGTGGAACCCGGCACCCGCTTGGGGGGCAAGATGGTGGCGCTCTTCCGCAAGGCTTGCCTCAAGGGCGGGTTGGCGCCCTTGTCGCCCTGCACCCATGCCGATGTCTGTCCCATGCTCTCGGCCGACGTGCACTCCTGGTGCCACTTTCGTTTTTCACCGGCAGACGCCCCGGAATGGCTCCAGGACCTTTCCAGCCGTAGCGGTCTGCCCAAGGGCGCCCTGGCCCTGAGCTTCCTGAACATGGGGCGCGAGCGTCGCCACAAACCGGGCTTCGGCCGGGTGCTCTCCGGTGCCATCAAGCTGCCGGGCAAGCCGGGCTCCGGTCGCTATGTCTGCACGGCACATGGCTTGGCACTGCTGGAGAACGCGCCCGAGGGCTTTGGCCAGGGCAGCGTGGTGCGCTACGCCCTGGCGCGGGACGGCGGCCGCGACGCCAAGACCGCGTTGCCGTTGATCGTGGCCGATCCCCCGAAGCACGCCGAACAGACCAGGGACTCGACGAGTGGTCAACGGTCCGGGCAGGTTGCAGGGCATGGCCCAGGTCGATCCGGACGGGAGAAGGAAGGCGGTGGACAGGGAAGGGGTGGTGCCGGGCGTGGAAGGAGCGGCGACAGACCTTTCAAGGCCGACGCGGGACAGGGCAGAGGCGATAGCGGTCGAGGTAAGCACGACGGCAGACCAGGCAGGGGGGGCAGGGGCGGTTCGGACCGTGAGCAAGGCGAAGCCGGAAGCGGCAGAGGCGATACCGATCGCGGCAAAAGGGGCGGAGGGTCTGGCAGGGAGGGTGGTGAAGGCAGAGGGGGTAAAGGCGGCAGGAGTGGAGATCGTTGATCTGGGCCGCATCGACTATGACGCCGCCCTGAACGTGCAAATGCGGCGGGTGGAGACCGTGGCTGCCGGTGAATGCGGCCCGGCACTGTATCTCCTGGAGCACGCCCCCGTGATCACCCTGGGTCGTTCGGGCAGCACCGCAAACCTGCTCGTGCCGCCGGAACTACTCGAACAGCGCGGCGTGGCCTTGGTGCACGCAAAACGGGGGGGTGATATCACCTGTCATTTTCCGGGACAACTGGTGGTCTATCCGGTCATGCGCCTGGCCGGACGCCCCGGCGGTTTGCGCGGGATGTTCCACGACCTTGAAGAGGTGGTGATCCGGCTTCTGTCCGACTTTTCCCTTACTGCCGGTCGCCAGGAGGGCAGGCCTGGAGTCTGGCTGGGGCGACGCAAGATCGCTTCCGTGGGCCTGGGTGTAAGGCGTTGGGTCACCTTCCACGGCTTGGCCCTGAACGTGCTGGAGGATGTCGGCCTGTTCTCCGCCATCACCCCCTGCGGTCTTGCCGATGCTGTGCCCACGTCCATGGAACTGGAACGCAGGGCGGCCGGGATGCGCGACTGGCGGGTGAGCATGCAAGAGGTGAAAGATGGTTTTGTGCGGGAATTCCGGGAAGTTTTCCAGATTGCCTGAGTGGTTGCGCGTGCGCCTGCCCCAGGGGCCGGAATACGCCGGCACGCGGGCCCTGTTGGGGCGGTTGGAGCTGCACACGGTCTGCCAGGGCGCGCGCTGCCCGAACATCTTCGAGTGCTTTTCCCACAAGGTGGCCGCGTTCATGATCCTGGGCGCGGTCTGCACCCGGGCCTGCGCGTTTTGCAACATCGGCCACGCCCCGGAGAGCAGAGCGTTGGCGCAACCCGATCCCGACGAGCCGGCCCGGTTGGCCAAGGCCGCGGCCGAGTTGGGCCTGGAGCACGTGGTGGTGACCTCGGTGACGCGGGACGACCTACCGGACGGCGGCGCGGGGCAGTTCGCGGCCGTGGTGGCGGCCCTGCGCCGGAAGCTGCCCACGGCTGGGGTGGAGCTGCTGATTCCGGACTTTCAGGGCAGCCGTGAAGCCTTGGAAACTGTGCTGACCGCTGCTCCGGACATCGTGAACCACAACGTGGAGACCGTGCCGGGATTGTATGAATCCATCCGCCCCCAAGCGGTGTACGACCGCAGCATCGAGTTGTTGCGCAGGGTCGGGACAGCGGGGCTGACGAGCAAAAGCGGGTTCATGGTGGGGTTGGGCGAGGACGACGCGGCGGTTCGCGTGCTGCTGGCCGACCTGGCCGAGGCGGGCTGCGACATCGTCACGGTGGGGCAGTATCTGGCGCCGTCGCGCCGGCACCCCGCGCCACGGCGTTACGTGGCGCCGGAGATGTTCGAACGCTATGCGGCCTGGGGCCGGGAGCTGGGTATCGGAAGGATGTACTGCGCGCCCTTGGTGCGCAGCAGTTACAACGCCGGGAACGTGTTGGGGAAGGAGGACGGATTTGCGTAGAGATGTGCATCACGTCTCTAACTCCCCGCGCTGGGTAGCAGTGTCTCCTCCCCTCGATGACCAGGATATTCCTCCGTCGTATCGGAAAGGATGCTTGCGACAGGAAGCGGCAATGGGGAGGGAGGCCAACCGACCTACTGGGCAGCGTCGATGAGCCCAACGCAACATACAGGGGCAGGGATCGGCAGTCCCTCTTCCTGGAGCCCTTCGAGGTGAAAAGCGACCGCCTCCCGCATGTTGTTGTTGACCTCTTCCAGGTCCGCGCCCGTCGCGACACATCCGGGCAGGTCCGGTGAGAAAGCCGAGTAACCTGTTGCCGTGGGTTCGATCACGACGAGGTACTTCATTTCAGTCCAGCCTGTTTGGGTGGGTTGGGTGCTTGTATTGCCCCTGGTCGCTATTCCACGTTCAGACCCTTGATATTCAGATCTATGTTGGCCAGGCCGTTGTAGTGGTCGATCTTGGGGGTGAAGGCCACCCTGGCGCGTTTGCCCACCAGCTCCGGGCCCAGGGTCTCGGCCATGCGCCAGGCCTTGGCGCTCAGGCTCACGCCGGCCAGGGTGTCGTGCAGCTGCAGGGACACGTGGCGCCCCGGTTGGCCGTCCTTGGCGCCAAAGACCCGGTGCCGGCTGACCTGCACTGGCGGGGAGATGAACACAGGCTCGGGGTTGCCCATGCCAAAGGGCTGGAGTAGTTCGAGCTCTTTGAGCAGGGTGAAGTCGATCTCGCCGAAGTTCAGCTCGGCGTCCACCAACTGGCTGGGGGTCAGAGGTTCAGGGCCGAGTTCCTGGGTCACGACCTCGTGGAAGCGCATGCGCAGTGCGTCGAGGTGCTGGGGTTCCAGGGCAAGACCCGCGGCCTGGCGGTGTCCCCCATAACGGGCCAGCAGATCCTGGCAGTTGTTCAGGCCGGCGTGCAGATCGAACTCCGGGATGGAGCGGCCCGAGCCCTTGAGCAGGCCGGTGTTGTCGTCCTTGCAAAGCAGGATCACGGGGCGATAGAGGTGTTCCACAACCCTGGAGGCCACGATGCCGATGACGCCTGGATGCCAGTGGGGCGCGCAGAGGATCAGCCCGAGGCGTGCGGCGTGTTCCTGGGCCTGCTCCAGGGCCTGTTCCAGGATCTGGTCCTCTTCCTTGCGACGCTCCAGGTTGAATTCGTTGAGTTGCTGTGCTAGGGGCAGTGCCTGCTCCCTGGTCTCGCTGAGCAGCAGTCGCAGGGCCAGGGTGGCGCTGTCCAGGCGGCCGGCAGCGTTGATGCGCGGCGCCAGGCCGAAGGCCACCTGCCCCGCGCCGAGGGCGGCCTTGGCATTCAAGCCGCTGACCTCCTTGAGGGCTGCGATGCCTGGCCGCTGGGCCTCGTTGAGGAAGTGCAGGCCGTTCTTGACCAGGATGCGGTTCTGCCCCCTGAGGGGGACCACGTCGGCGATGGTGCCCAGGGCCACGAGATCGAGCAGGGGGCGGATGTCGACTGCCTCACCCGGCAGCATGGAGTTGAGAGCGGCCATGAGCAAGAAGGCCACGCCCACGCCGGCCAGGTCTTCCAGCTCGCAGCCCACCGGGCCTTCGGCGCAGCAGCCGGGCACGCGAGGATTGCAGACCGCCTGAGCGGGTGGCAAGGTGTCGCCAGGGAGGTGATGGTCCGAGACGACCACGGTCATACCCAGTTCCCTGGCGCGCTCGATGGCGTCGTGATCCCCGATGCCGCAGTCCACGGTGAGCAACAGGCGGATCCCCTTGCGGCCGAGTTCTTCCACGCCCTCCACGTTGAGGCCGTAGCCCTCGTCCATGCGATTGGGCAGGTAAGGGAGCACGGAGTGGCCCTTGCGGTTGAGAAAATCCGTGACCAGGGCGGTGGCCGTAACGCCGTCCACGTCGTAGTCGCCCCACACGGCCATGGACAGACCCTGCTCCAGGCCCTGGGCCAGGAGTTCGGCGCCCTTGCGGATGCCGGGCCAATGCTCCGGCGGGGCCAGATGGCGTAGGCCGGAGTCCAGGAACCGGCGCATGTCGGTGGCGTCTTGCAGGCCGCGGCGCCAGAGCAGTCGCACGATACGTTCGGAGACCTCGAGCCTGGCGGCGTAGCGGGCCAGGAGTTCGGGCTCGGGCGGGGGCAAGGTGCTGGGGCGGAGTTTCCAGTGCATCATGGCAGTCGAGGAGCGCGCGCCGGAGGCTGGGTCAAGGTCAGGTCAGATGGGCCACGAACTGCGACAAACTATCGTCTTCCAGGACCCAGGAGAGTTCCGTAAGGATTTCCTTTTCGTTGAAGCCGAATTCGTCCATGGCCTCCAGGGCGGGCGGGGCGATGGCATATTTTTCGTCCATGAGCCTGTGGTGCAGTCCGTCGGCGATGCACAAGACCTTGGCGTGTTCGGCATACTCCGGGGCCAGATTCGGCGAGTGGTGCCAGTTCACGGGCTCGGTCAGCTCGGGGGGCAGGTTCCAGGAGTTGAGGGTCATGGCGCCGATGAGACCATGCTCCAGCCCCCAATAGCGGTCCTCGGCCTGGCTCCAGGTGCACTTCTCCGCAAGCACGGTGGTGTGGATGGCTGCCCAGGCCTTTGGGCGGTAGAGCGCGGTGAGCAGGATGCCCATGTCGTGCAGCAGGCCGGCGGTGAACAGGATGTCGGGGTCCAGGCCCGAGCGGCGTTCGGCCAGGAGTTTGGCGCAGACGCCGGTGGCGAGCTGGTGGTCCCAATAGGCGCGGATGTCGAATTCCCTGGGGTAGTGGTGGCGCACGGTCAGGGCCTGGGTGCCGAGCATGAGCACGACGTTGCGGATTTCCTTGAGCCCGAGCAGGGCCACGGCCCTGGCCACGGAGGTGACCTTGGCCTGGAGTCCGTAGAAGGCGGAGTTGGCCATGGCCAGGACCTTGGTGCTCAATCCCTGGTCCAGATTCAGGGTCTGGGCGATCTTCTCCAGGGGGGCGAAGGAGTTCTCGCCGGTCATGTAAAAGAGATCGCCGAGCAGTGCTGGAGAAAAGGGTAACTCCTGCTTGATTTCCAGGAGTTCCGCCAGGAAGTCCTGTCCGCTGGTCGGATCCGTCATGAATTAGATATCCATTTTGTATGAGGGCGTTTCGTCTGTATCGGACGTTTTACCCTGCGGAGCGCTGAAGCCCGGAGTGTCTTCAGGGACGAGCTTGGCATCGGGGTTCACTTGGCCGTCTTCCGAGATGTAGCCCCTGGCTTTGAGCCAGTCAAGGAACTGGCCAGCCACTTCGAACTCGGGGTTCATGCTCAGGGCCTTTTGCAGATGCTCCACGGTCTTGTCCAACTGCTGTTTCGAGAAATAGGCCCTTGCGATGTTGTAATGCAGGTGTTCGTCGGCCTTGGAAAGCTCCAGCGCGCGATTGTAGTAATCGATGGCCTGGTCGAACATGCTGTTCTTACGCAGGCTGATGCCGAAGTCATTGAACAGGTGCTTGTGCTCCGGCTCGAAGGCCGCGTCGAGTTTGACCAGGCGTTCGAAGATATTGTCCGCCTTTTTACGCTCGCCGCGCTCCAGATAGGTGAGACCGAGGCCGAAATTGGCTCGGACGTTTTCCTCGTCCACAGTGAGGGCGGTCTGAAACTCGTGCTCCGCGCTGAAATTACGCCCTTTCTTGCGGTGTTCCTCGCCCAGTTGCACGGTTTGCTTCAGGCGCTGCATGGCGGGAAAAACAGTGCTCAGGTAGAATTCCGGCTCCGGGTTGAACTGTCTGAGCAGGTCGTCCTTTGCGATCATGCGTCTGGGGCCGGAAGGCACGTAGTTGACGTTGAGGGGCTGAATCTGGATGTGGCCTTCATCGGTCTCTTCGGCCATCCAGAACGTCTTCTGGATGGTGCGGCGGATGGTGGTGCCGGTGCCGACCTTCTCGATGCTCTGGGTGGAAAATATGCCTTTTATGCGCTCCCGCTTGCCTTGCTCACGAACAGGCGCGGGAGTCGCGGGGGGCGCTTCGGTGTCCTCGGTCAGGAGATCTCCCTCGATCTGCTCATGGACTTGGATGTCCTGGTCAGCCAGCAAATCCTCGCCGTCAGCTTCGGATTCGAGCGGGGTATCCTGTTCCAGACCGTGAAATTCGTTTTCGTCCTTGGGATCCATGGTCGCGCCGTTGTTTGCCACTGGTTTTTTTAGGTAACCATAACCTATTTTGGAATTTTTGCAAATATGTTCAAGCCTCCTGATTCCAATGCTCCAGGAGGTGGGGCAGGAACTCCGGATCGAGCCCAGGGGCCAGGGTCGCGGCCAAGTACACGGCGCGCAGTTCGTCATAGGCCTGATCAAGATCGTCGTTGATCACCAGGGCGTCGAACCAGTGGGCCTGCCTCAGTTCAGCGGCCGCGGCGGCCAGGCGCTTGGCGATGGTCTCCGGGCTGTCCGTGCCCCTGCTTGTGAGGCGCTGCCGCAGGACATCATAGGACGGGGGAAGGATGAAGACGAATCGGGCGTCGATCGTTTCCTTGAGCTGGGCGGCACCTTGCACATCGATGTCAAAGAGCATGTCCCTGCCGGCGTCGAGATTCCCGCGCACTGCTGCCAAGGGGGTACCGTAGTAGTTACCGTGCACGATCGCCCATTCCGCGAAGTACCCCTGATCGCGCAAACGCTCGAATTCGTCTGTTGGTAAAAAGTGGTAGTCGCGGCCGTCCCGCTCCCCGGTTCTGGGAGCGCGGGTGGTGCAGGAGATCGAGTAGGCGAAGCGGTCGAACTCCGAAAGCAGCCTGCGCACCAGAGTGGTCTTGCCGGCCCCCGAAGGGGCGCAGACCACCAGGGCCACGCCTCTGCGTTCTGCAACGCTCATTTCTCTTCCTCCTGGCTGAGGCGTTGGCTGATTGTCTCGGCCTGGATGGCCGAGAGCAGGACATGGTTGGAGTCGGTGATGATCATGGAGCGGGTCTTGCGGCCCTGGGTGGCGTCGATCAACCTGCCTTCCTGCCTGGCGTCCTCACGCAGGCGGCGCATGGGCGAGGAGGCGGGCGTCACGATGGCGATGATCCGGCCGGCGATGATGTAGTTCCCGAATCCCACATTGAGCAGTCGCTGTTTTTGCATGAAGTTCTCCGTGGCGTGGTCCGGCTATTCCAGGTTCTGGACCTGCTCGCGGCATTTTTCCAGCTCTGCCTTGAAGTCCACCACCAGTTTGGAAACCAAGGAATCCTGGGCCTTGTTGCCAAGGGTGTTGATCTCACGAAAGCACTCCTGCAGGGTAAAGTCCAGTTTTTTCCCTGTTTCCCCGCCATTGGACAGGATTTCGTCCAGCCTGGAAAGATGGGCCTCGAGCCGGACCAGTTCCTCGCTCACGTCCAGCCGGTCGCTGAGCACGGCGATCTCCTGGAGGATGCGGTCCTGGTCCAGGTCGATGGCGAAGCGCTCCAAAGAACCCTGGATGCGGGTTCGCATGGCGGCGAAGCGGTCTTCCTTGACCGCGGGCAGGCGTTCCTTGACCTGCTCCAGGCTTTGCCGCAGGAGCCCGAGGCGGTAGCGCAAGTCATCCACGGTGGCCTTGCCCTCGGCGCCGCGCGACAGGTTCCAGTCCAGCAGGGCCGCTTGCAGACCCTGCTCGGTATCTTCCACGAGGCGCCTGTCGGGTTCACGCAATTCGTCCTCCCAGACCTGGGGCACGGAGAGCAGCCGGTTGCAGTCGGGAGAAAAAGAGGTTCCCATCTCGCGGGCCAACTGCTCAAGCTCCCCGAACATGGCCAAGGCCTGGGAACGGTTCAGGGATATGCCCATGAGTTCGGGTTTGTGCAGCTTGACATGAAGCAGCAATTCGAGCCGACCGCGGTTGGCGTGTTGCCGGACCAAGCGTTCCCACCCGGCTTCCAGGCTGCGCAGGAAGACCGGCAACCGCCACTTGAGGTCCAGATGCCGGCTGTTGACGCTACGGATTTCCCAGGTCAGTCGCCAATCCTCCTGTTGCAGGAAACTGCGGCCAAAGCCGGTCATGCTCTTGGGCATAATGGTATCCGTTGTGGTTGTGCGTCTCACGTTGTCAGACGCAGGTTAGCGATGCTGTGTCATTCTGGTTTTGTAAATTTCGCGCATACGTGTCAGGTGCTCCTGCATCTCTGGGTCGGCGTAGTCAGGAAATGTCCAGGGCAGGGTTTTCCATTGGCCATGTTGATGAATCAGCGTGAGGTCGGCCCAGATTCCCTTTGTCAGGTATATTCTGTGAGTATAATTCTTTCCCGTTGCCAAGACAAGGCGCTCCAGGGTGAGCAGACCGGGATCCAGGTTACAGAGGCGCCGGCCGTCCTCACGAGCGAGCCGCAGTTCCAGCTCGTTGGTCAGAAGCTTGGTATCGACCAGGGAGTCGTGGGGGGCCAGGCGTTCGAAGGCCAGGATGCGCCGGCTGATCGGCGTGCCCAACTCGGCGTCATAGTAGGTGGTGTAGTCGAAGCGCAGAAGTTCGCTCGCATAGGCCGGTGGGCCGAAACGCTCCTGCAGCTCGTCCAGAAGGCCGGGCCAGAAGCGCTCCCATCGGGCGGCAAGGATCGATAGGTACAAGAACGCCGGAGAAGGAACTTTCGGGGTACTCATGGCACGGCCTCCAGGGGGCGGACCAGCAAGGCGTCCTCTTCCACGGTTGCGGGGAGTACGGGCTTGGTGACAATAATGCTCCGGACAGGGACGTGCGGGAGTGGGTGTTCCAGGCGGCAGGGCACATAATACTCGCAGCGCCCCCCTGCGGGAACGGAGGATTCCAGCAGTACCTGGAGCCGGGGCAGGTCGGCGAGACGCAGGGCATAGGAGCGGCGCTTGGATTCAGCCAGTTCTCGCAGCTTGGCGGCGCGCTCCGCTCGCAGGGGCTTGGCTACCTGCCCCGGCATCCGGGCCGCGGATGTTCCCGGCCGGCGGGAATACGGAAAGACGTGGGCATAGCTCAGGGGTAGAGCCTGGCAGAATTCCAGCGTGGCGGCGAATTCCGCCTCGCTTTCGCCGGGAAAGCCCACCAGCAGGTCCGCGCCCAGGCCTAAGAGGGGCAGGTGACGCTTCAAGGAGGCCAGCCCGCCGAGGACGTCCTCGGGGCGGTAGTGCCCCCTGCCCATGCGTTGCAGAACCGTGAAGCAGCCGCTCTGGATGGAGAGATGCAGGTGGGGGCAGAGCAGGCGGCAGTGGGCGATGGTTTCCAGGCCGCGGGCGTCGAGCTGGGCCGGGTCGAGGGAACTGCACCTGAGGCGGGCGCGACCGCTCCATTCGGGTGCCAATTCACGATCGAGAAAGGCCAGGAGGTCCCAGAAGTCGCGCCCTTCGTACCGGTACTGCCGCAAGTTGATGCCGCTGACCACGAGTTCGCGCAGGCCGCTTTGCAGCAGTCTTCGGGCCTCGGCCAGGACATCCTCCGGGGGGCGGCTCACGGCCGGGCCTCGGGTCAGGGGCACGATGCAATAGGTGCAGCGGTGGGAGCAACCGTCCTGCACCTTGAGCACGGCGCGGCTGCGCTGGAAATCGGCGATGCGCAAGGGAGTGTGGCCGCCCCCGTGTGGGGGGGGACTGGGGGAACGCAGGGTGGGCTTGTCTTTTTGGGGAACCACTGAGCGTACGCCGGGCATGGCCGCGAGTTCCTCGGCCAGATGCTCCGCGGCGCAGCCCGTGACGATGATTCCGGCTTCCGGCGCCAGGCGGTGCAGCCGGCGCACGGTATGGCGCAGGTCACGCACGGCCCTGGCCGTTACCGCGCAGGAGTTGACCAGCACCAGTCCGGCCTCTTCCGGGTTTTGCGTCTCGATCAGCCCCTGCTCCTGCCAGGCTTCGCGCAGGGCCTGGCTCTCGTACTGGTTGATCTTGCAACCCAGGGTGGCGATGAAAAAACGCATGGTTCAGGGTTCCACCTTCAAGAAGGGGGCGATGGTCCCGCCAGCCAACAGCTGGCCTTCGGGGGTGTAGACGGCGCAGAGTTGTCCAGGGGCGGGAGGCGTGTCCGGCTCCTGGTCGGACAACTCCACCAGCATTCCCTGGTCTGTGAGTGCGATGCGCGCCGGCCTGGCTCGCTGGCGATAGCGGGTCTGGGCCAGAACGTTCCTGGGCCATTGCTCCGGCGGTGCGAAACAGTTCGGCTCGGGCAGCAGGCAGTGCTGGGGGCCGAACTCGCTCCTCCCCCCCACGAGCAGGGCATTGCGGGCGATGTCCTTGCCCAGGACGTAGAGGGGCTCATGGTGGGAGATGCCCAGGCCACGCCGCTGCCCCTGTGTGTAACGCCAGAGTCCCTGGTGCAAGCCGAGCCGCCGGCCGGCGCGGTCGAGAACAGGCCCAGGGCCGGACAGCTCCAGGTCAAACTCGGTGGCAGCGCGACGCACAAAGCCGCGGTAGTCGTTGTCCGGGATGAAGCAGATTTCCTGGCTCTCCTCGGGCAGGGGGGGGACCAGGCCGCGCTGGCGTAACAATGCGGGCACGTCGCGTTTGCGTACTCCTGTCAGGGGAAAGCGCGCCCGCTCCAGTGCCGTCTTGGGTAGCAGGGCCAGGAAATAGGTTTGGTCCTTGTACAGGTCCAGGGGGCGGGTGAGCATGCGCCCCCAACGGGGGTGGTCCGTGAGCGCGGCATAATGGCCGGTGGCGAAGACAGGGGACGGTTTGGGCGGCAGCAGGGCAATGGCGCGGTGGAAGAGCAAGTCGAACTTGATGTCGGGGTTGCAGTGGCAACAGGGGTTGGGGGTGAACCCGGCAATATAGGCACGGACAAAAGGCTCGACGATGCGTTGTTTGAAGTCCGCGCTCAGGTCCAACACATGCAAGGGTGCGCCCAATGAGGCGCAAATGCGTTCCAGGGCCTGAACCCGGCCGGGGGCAGGGCTTGGGAGGAACAGGCCGTGCACCGCCGTGACGGGAATCTCTGCCTCGAGCAGCAGGGCCAGGGAAAGGAGGCTGTCCGCGCCGCCGCTCACGGCGAGGATGACTGGAGGTGTGTTCATGCGTTGCTGAAGAACTTGTGGTTTCTCCTGGAAAAATCTACTATTATTGTGCGTGTAAAAGTGGTTTTTGTTTTACGAGAACAGCGAGGGGACCGCCAGCTTTTTCCGGAGTGCATCATGCCCGATGAATTGCCCAGCCACATTATGTATATCGACGAGCGCAGCAACGAGGAGATTCCAGGCGATGTCAAGGCCTACGATCCCGAGGATCTGGAAGAGGGCATGGTGATCACGGCCTATGCGCCGGGCTTCGGCAAGCGGTACTATCGGATACGGGACGTGCAGCACGCCTACAACACCCGGGTCTACCTCAAACGCATCTGGATTCACTACACCGACGTGCTTTTGTTGGTGGTGCTGGCCGTGGTGGCCAAGGTCGTGATCCAGAAATACTTCGATTTCCTTTTCCCCTGGTAGCGTCGGCAGGCCGGAGTCTCGATGCCCACCGGCGGTGGCGGCGCTCACGCCACGGCCTTGGGCGCTCCCTGCGCGGGCAGCAGGCGTGCCAGGGCGTTGGCCACGGCCAGGAGCCGTCCCTCGTCGAAATCCCTGCCGATCATTTGCAGCCCCACGGGCATGCCGCTTTCCTCGCCCAGACCCACGGGCAGCGAGAGCCCGGGCAGGCCGGCCAGGTTCAGGGAGTTGGTGAAGATGTCCATGAGGTACATCTGCAAGGGGTCTTGGGTCAGGGCGCCGATCTTCCAGGCCGTGACCGGAGAGACCGCGCCGCAGATCACGTCGCACTTCTCGAAGGCGTCGATGAAGTCCTGGCGGATGATCCTGCGCACCTGGGCGGCCTTGCGGTAATAGGCGTCGTAGTAGCCGGCGGAGAGCACGTAGGTACCGAGCATGATGCGGCGCTGGACCTCCTCGCCGAAGCCCTTGCTGCGGGAGCGCACGTACATGTCCACGAGTTCCGTGGCCTCGCTGTCGCGGAAGCCGTAGCGCACGCCGTCGAAGCGCGCCAGGTTGGAACTCGCCTCGGCCATGGCGATGATGTAGTAGGCGGCCACGGCGAATTCCGTATGCGGCAGGGAAATGTCCACGAGCACGGCGCCGTTCTTCTCCGCGGTCTCCACCGCCTTGCGCAGCTGTTTCTCCACCTCGGGCGCGCAGCCCTCGCCCCAATATTCCTTGGGCAGGCCGAGGCGAACGCCCTCGAGGTCCGGCCACTGTTCGAGCATGGCAGGGTAATCCTCGGGGGGGCGCCTGGCGGACGTGGAATCGCGCTCGTCATGTCCGGCGATGGCGGCGAGTAGTATGGCCGTGTCCTCCACGGTGCGGGCCAGGGGACCGGCCTGGTCCAGGGAGGAGCCGTAGGCGATGAGTCCGTAGCGCGAGACCAGGCCGTAGGTGGGTTTGATGCCCACGCAGCCGCAGAGGGAAGCGGGCTGGCGGATGGAGCCGCCGGTGTCCGTGCCCAGGGCGCCGAAGCATTGGCAGGCAGCCACGCTGGCGGCCGAGCCGCCGCTGGAGCCGCCCGGCACGCGGGAGGTGTCCCAGGGGTTGAAAGTGGGACCAAAGGCCGAACTCTCGGTGGAGGAGCCCATGGCGAACTCGTCCATGTTGGTCTTGCCCAGGATCACGGCGCCGGCCTGCAGGAGCTTGGTCACGCAAGTGGCGTCGTAGAAAGGCTTGAAATTTGCGAGAATCCGCGAACCGCAAGTGGCCGGGGCGCCGGTAAGGGTGAAGAGATCCTTGACTGCCAGGGGCACACCCCAGAGGGGGCGGGCGGGATCGGGACCCACGGCGTCAAGCTCGGCGGCTCGGCTCAGGGCCTGCTCGGCCTGGATGCTGACCATGGCGTGAATGGCGGGCTCCGTGTCCTCGATACGCGACAGACAGCTCTGGACCGTTTCCGTGACCGAGGCTTCCCTTGCGGCGAGGCGTTCTCGGATTTGGGCGAGGGAGAGACGAATCAGTTCGGACATGATATGCTACCTTTGCGGTTGCTTCGACAGGGGGCGGGAGGTCAGACGATCTTGGGGACAATGAAGAAACGGCCGTCATCCTCGGGGGCGTTGGCCAGGATTTGTTCCCTGGGGAATTCCTTGCACACCTCGTCTTCACGGAACACCGTGCCGTGGCGCACCGGGCTGTAGAGGGGGTCCACGCCCTGGGTGTCCACGCGCTCCAGGAGTTCCATGTAGTCGAGGACGTCATTGCACTGGCCGGCGAAGCGCTCCAGGGTTTCCGGGGGCAGGTCGAGTCTGGCCAATCTGGCGATGGCGGCGGCGTCTTGTGCCGTGATCTTCCGATCGGTCCGCTCCGTTTTCTGGTCGTTGGGCATGGGGAGAGGTCCTTTGCTCATTGTGCGGGCCGCACCTGGTATGGTTCCGTACCAAGGGGGGGGGCCGGCGGTTGGTTCGTGGGGTATTGCTCCTGGATGGGAAGCGAGGCTGGGCCGGAAGCGGCATCGATGGGGGCGAAACCCTGGGCCGTGGCGCGGAACAAGAAGAGCCGCTGGGTGGCGGTTCCCTGGGTACTCCACTCGATGGGGGCTTGGCTCCATTGCATGGTTTGCGCGAATCGGATGCGTTCGTTGACCTGCGCCGGGGTCCAGCCCGTGGGGAGTGTGCCCAGTTGGGCCGCGAAGCGCACGAAGTCGAAGCCCAGGGAACTCCAGAAGTCGGGAGCCTCCTGTCCGGCCTCGCGCAACCGCTCCCTGAGGGCCAGGACCGCCGGGTCGGAACTTTGCGGCCACCAGGGGCCAGGGAACACGGCGTTGCTGAAGCTGGCCATCTCCACGTAGCCCTTGCGTGCTATGGTCTGGGCCCAGAGGCTGGGGCCCATGAGCAGCACGTCCTTGGCGTCGTGATAGGCAAAATAGGGGGCGATCTGCTCCGCCTGCCCCCAGTCACCGGGGAGGAACACTGCCTGGGGCGAGCCGGCCAGCACGCGGGACACGGCGTCGCCATAAGCCTCGTTGCTTGACGGAGGATAGCTCTGCATGGCGGCGACGGTGATGCCGCGGGCTCGGGCCTGCTTATCGAACAGGTTGGCCATGTGCAGTCCGAAAGACTCGTCAGGATAGAGCACGGAGGCGTTGCGCACGCCGAAACGGTTTGCGGCGGTCTCCACCAGGAGATTGATCTGGTCCTCGGGGCTGGCGAAGAAGCGCCAGGCATCGATGCCTTCGCGTCCTTCGGCGAGGGTGGGGAGAAATGCGAAAAAGGCACGTCTGTTGTTGACCTGATTGGTGAGGGCCTGCTTGAGTCGGTCGATGCGCAGGGGGCCGCCGATGAAGACGACGTCCCCGGGCAGGTCGCTCAGTTCCTGGAGCCAGGTGCCGGTTTCGGTGTTGATCACGCGTACGTCCATGTTCACGCCCTGGTTCGCGAGTTCTCGCTGGGCGGCCAGGGCGCCGCGCATGATCATGGAGGCGACTTCGCCGTATGGGCCCGTGAGGGGCAGGGCCAGGGCGATGGTCTGACCACCTTCGACTCTGGTGGGAGCGGTGCCGGAAACTAGATCCGCGAGACCGGGGTTTTCCAGATAGGGCTTGATGCGCTGGGCCAGATCAACGCCTTGGGCGAGTCCTCCGGGGCTGTGGGCCATTCTTCTGGCCTTTTCCAGTTCCGCGATGGTGTAGGGGAAGCCCCTGCGGCTGGCCTCGGGAATCATGGCCTGCAGGGAATCGATGAGCTGCTTGCGCACTCCGGGCAGGGCCTCGAAGAGCGTGGCCTCCACGAAGCCGGGCTCCTTCCCCCCCATGGACAGGGCCTGTTTCCAGATCAGGGGCAGGATCATCAGGGGGCGCTGCACGTCGCCCCTGCTCCAGTGCAGCACGGCGAGGGTTATGCCGGCGCGGGAACGCAGACGCCAGGGCAGGGACTCGTCCGAGGAGAGGGTCAGCAACTCGGTCTCCTGCAGGGACGTGTCCTCCAGGCCGAGGACGGCCTGCATGTAGGCGTTTTGATACTCCTCTTCGGAAGCCACGTCAGGGGCCGCGCGGCGCCAAGCCGGAAGGTTGTTCAGGGCCAGAATGTGGTTGTGGTTCTCCAGGGCGCTGAGCACGAGGCGGCGTAGGGCCAGTGTTCGGGTGACGGGAGCGACGTCAGGATCATGGGCCAGACGTTGGTACAGCTCCTGGCTGCGGACGTAGTCCTTGCTGTTCCAGGCGGTTTCGGCCTGCGCCGCGAGGCTGGGCTGTTGCGGTTGTGGTGGAGGTTGAGGGCGACTGGAGGTGAAATCCAATGCTCCGCATCCGGCGACAAGCAGGCAGCATGCCCAGAGCAAAACGCGGATGCGGCGGCAACTGCCCTGACGATTGCGGAGGGAGATGGGAGCGTTCATGGTATTTCCTGTAGCTCTGTGCACAGTTTCAGGAAAGTCAGGCGGCGTGGGCTCCGGCGCAATGCAAGGGGCACCGGCGGCAAGGCAAATGCCTTGGCAAGGTTGGCCTGAAAAGTCAAGGTCCAGGTTTCCAGGTCGGAAAAAAGGCCTGACCCGCATAGGCGGATCAGGCCACGTTATACACGATCAGGAACCTTGGCAAGGCCCGCGGCGGCGGGTTCTCGCGCCTGGAGCGGGAGTGCGGGCTATTTCACCTCGGTGTAGTCGGCGTCAACCACATCGTCGTCATCCTTGCGGGGGCCGGACTGCTGCGCTCCAGCCTGTTGTCCGGCATGGGTTCCGGCGCCCTGCTCGGGTCCCTGCGCGGTCTTCTGGGCGTAGAGCTGTTCCGCCAGTTTGTGCGAGGCCTGGGCCAGCTCGTCGGTGGCCCGCTTGATGGCTTCGGCATCCTGCCCCTGCATCATGGATTTCAGGGCCTCGACTTTGTTTTCGATGTCGATCTTGAGGCTGCTGTCGAGCTTGTCGCCCAGATCACGGAGGGATTTCTCCGTGGTGTAGATCAGGGTGTCGGCATGGTTGCGCGCCTCGATGAGCTTCTGCTTGTTCTTGTCCTCGTCGGCGTGGGCCTCGGCGTCCTTGATCAGGCGTTGGATCTCTCCCTCGGAAAGGCCGCTGGAGGCGGTGATGCGGATGCTCTGTTCCTTGCCGGTGCCCAGGTCCTTGGCCGAGACGTTGACGATGCCGTTGGCATCGATGTCGAAGGAAACCTCGACCTGGGGCACGCCGCGGGGCGCCGGCGGGATGCCGGTGAGTTCGAAGCGCCCCAGGGTCATGTTGTCGGAGGCCATGGGTCGCTCGCCCTGAAGCACGTGGATGGAGACCGAGGGCTGATTGTCGGCCGCAGTGGTGAAGACTTGGCTCTTGCGGGTGGGGATGGTGGTGTTGCGTTCGATGAGCTTGGTCATCACGCCCCCAAGGGTCTCGATGCCCAGGGACAGGGGGGTGACGTCGAGCAGGAGCACGTCCTTGACGTCGCCGGCCAGGATGCCGCCCTGGATGGCGGCGCCCATGGCCACCACCTCGTCGGGGTTCACGCTGCGGTTGGGCTCCTTGCCGAAGAGTTCCTGGACCTTGCGCTGCACCAGGGGCATGCGGGTCATGCCGCCCACGAGGATGACTTCGTCGATGTCCGAGGCCGTGAGCCCGGCATCGGCCAAGGCCTTCTTGCAGGGGCCCGCAGTGCGGGCCACCAGGTCTTCCACCAGGCTCTCCAGCTTGGCGCGGCTGAGCTTGATGAGGAGGTGCTTGGGGCCGTTCTGGTCCGCGGTGATGAAGGGCAGGTTGACCTCGGTCTCCACGGAGGTGGAGAGTTCCTTCTTGGCCTTTTCGCCGGCTTCCTTGAGGCGCTGCAGGGCCATGCGGTCCTTGGAGAGGTCGATGCCCTGCTCTCGTTTGAATTCGGTCACCAGGTAATCGATGACGCGCTGGTCGAAGTCCTCGCCGCCGAGGAAGGTGTCGCCGTTAGTGGCGCGCACTTCCACGACGTTGTCCCCCACCTCGAGGATGGAAATGTCGAAGGTGCCGCCGCCCAGGTCGAAGACGGCGATCTTCTCGTTGCTCTTCCTGTCGAAGCCATAGGCCAGGGAGGCTGCCGTGGGCTCGTTGATGATGCGCTTGACCTCGAGGCCGGCGATGCGGCCGGCGTCCTTGGTGGCCTGGCGCTGGGAGTCGTTGAAGTAGG
>CAZSRS010000040.1:0-36140 GCA_964609625.1 uncultured Desulfovibrionaceae bacterium | reverse complement strand
GGAGCATGGCACAGACGTGGGCGCTGCGGAAGAAGGGCGAGATAAGACGGTTACGCTTCTTCCGTCTGGGGGCTCTCTTTCAAACCAGTAACAGCCACAACTTCTGTCCCCCCCTACCCCAGAAATCCCCCCTCCTTGTGCTTGCGGGCGAGGGCCTCGGCCAGGCGGTCCAGGGCCGCGAGGGTTTCATTTGTCGGCAGCCCCTTGCACAGCACCGGCTCCAGCACCTCCACCTTGAGGTTGGGGATCATGCCCGCCAGGGTCTCCACGGTCTTGCCCCCCCAGCCATAGGAACCCACGATGGACAGGTAACGGGCCTTGGGACGCAGGGCATTGGCCAGGAAGGCAGCATACGCGGCCAGGGGGTGCGGCCCGGCGAGCACCGTGGGCGTTCCCAGCACCACGCTTCCAGCATCCACCAGGCACATGGCCAGCTTGCCGATGTCGGTCACCGGCAGGTTGAACAGCTCCACGCGCACGCCGCGACGGGTCAGGGCCGCCTCCAGATGATCCACCATGCGCCGCGTGCTGCCGTGCATGGAGACAAAGGGCAGGGCCGTGAGATTGTGCGGGGAGTCCCCCACCCAGTCCCTGTAGGCCTCCAAAATCCACTGGGGGCGGTCGTAGATCTGGCCGTGGCTGGGCGCGACCATCCCGATATCCAAGGAGGCGAGTTTGTCCAGGTTCCTGGCGATGATGGCGCGGAAGGGCAGCATGATCTCGCCGAAATAGAGCTTGGCCGCTTCCAGGGCCCGGCACTGGTCCACGACGTACAAGTCGCTGCTGGCGATGTGGTTGCCGAAGAAGTCGCAGCTGAAGAGGATGCACTCCTCTTCGAGGTAGGAGACCATGGTCTCTGGCCAGTGCACCCAGGGGGTGTGCAGGAACTTCAGGGTCTTGCCGCCAAGGGACAGGGTCTCGCCGTCGGCCACGGTGACAAAGGCCGCCTCGGCGATGTGCAGCAGGTCCTGGAGCATGGGCTTGGCCTTGGGCGTGCAGACGACCTTGGCGCCGGGATAACGCTCCAGCACCAGAGGGATGGCGCCGGAGTGGTCCTGCTCCGCGTGGTGGGAGACGATGAAGTCGATGGTCGGGACGTCCTCCAGATAGCCCAGCAGGGTCTCGGCCATGGCCGGGTCCACGGCGTCGAGCAGGGCGGTCTTGTCGCTGCCCCGGACGAGATAGGCGTTGTAGGTGGTGCCGTCGGGCAGGGGGATGAGGGAGTCGAAGAGGCGGCGGTCCCAGTCCACGGCGCCAACCCAGTGCACGGATTCAGATATCTTTCTCATGGCGGTTCCTCCATGCCTCCGTGCATAGCACAGTCAGGGGGCGGGGGAAAGCCACGAACAGTTTGTACGAGAGTCGATCACTGTTTACAAGGGGCGCGCCCCCAGGTACAAAGCTGCATCCAATTGTAGACACTGGAGGTCAGCATGGACGTCAAGACTTCGGATCTGCCCGGCATCGGGAAGAAGTATTCCATGACCACGTTGGCGGGGAAGCACATCGTGGTCCTGCTGCACCTCACGGGCAAGCGGGAGATCTACTACTTCGACGACCCGGACGATGACCCGCTGATCACGGCTCAGTTCAGCGACGAGGAGGCCCGCAAGCTGGGTACCATCCTCCTGGGCGTGGATTACCAGCCCGTGGCCGATGACCGCATGGATCTCTTGCTCAAGTCCGTGCGCATCGAGTGGATCAAGGTGGAGAAGGAAAGCAGCCTGGTCGGCAAGACCATCGCCGATTCCCAGATCCGCAAGGTTACCGGCTCCACCATCATCGGTATCGACAGGGGCGGTACGATCATCGGCAGCCCGGACATCACCGAGGTCATCACCGTGGGTGACGTGCTCATGGCCATCGGCTCCCGCGAGCAGATCAAGTCCCTGGAGAAGTTGTGTCGGTGAGCGGAGATTCACCCCTTCAACCATGTCCGTTCACGTGTACTTTTCCCCTCCGGCATACCGGCGTGAGGAAATATGGATAGCCTGCCGTTTCTGCTCCTGGCCGGAGCGGTGTTGATCACCTTTTTCGGCGCATGCCTGACCTCGCTGAAGATCCGGGTTCCCTCTGTGCTGCTCTATATCCTGCTCGGCGTCGTAGTGGCCGGGCACTTCAGTCACAACGAGCACATCCACATCGCGGCCGAGATCGGCATCGTGTTTTTGTTTTTCATCGTGGGGCTGGAATTCCCCCTGATCCGGATGATGGACGTGGGGCGGCGCATCTGGCCCGCGGGGCTGCTGGACGTGGGGCTGAACCTCGGGATCACCATGCTCTTAGCCATGCTCCTGGGTCTGGATCCCATGGCCGCGTTCATCATCGGCTCGGTGGCCTATGCCACCAGCTCGTCCATCACGGTGAAGCTGCTGGAAGAGCAGAAGCGCCTGGCCAACCCGGAATCCGAGTTCATCCTGGGGTTGTTGATTTTCGAGGACCTGGTGGCGCCCCTCCTGGTGACGTTCCTGGTGGCGACCCACGGGGGCGAGGAGATGACCCTGGGCTTCGCCGGGATGCTCACGCTGAAAATAGTGCTCTTCGTGATCGGCGCCATGGCCATCGCCTACTTCGGCTTCCGCCGCATGAACCTGTTCGTGGCCAGGAATATCCAGAGAGACTTCATGCCCCTGTTCGCGGCGGGCATCGCCCTGGGATACGCCGGTGTGGCGCTCTGGCTGGGACTTTCGGAGATCCTCGGCGCCTTCCTGGCCGGGGTCATGCTCTCGGAGACCGGCAAGGCGCACGATCTGGAGCAGCTGTTCATTCCCTTGCGCGATATCATGCTGCCGTTCTTTTTCTTCTGGTTCGGCACCACGGTGCATTTCGGAGAGGGAGTGCCCATGCCGCTGCTGTTGGGGCTGTGCGTACTCTGGGCCATCGTGGGCAAGGTGCTCACCGGCTATTACGGGGGGCGCATCTCGGGCCTGTCGCCCAAGATCGCGGCCAGGGCCGGGCTGTCATTGACGTCGCGCGGGGAGTTCTCGGCCATCATCGCCAGTATGGCCGCGCCGCAATTGCGGGTCTTCAGCGGCATCTACGTCATTGTCACGGCCATGATCGGAGTGTTCCTGTTCCAAAAGGCCCCGGACTTCGCCAGCCGGTTCAATAAGTGGAAGAAAAGACGCCAGGCACAGCGGCAGGGGGCCTGACGGCAGCTTGGTCGGCGTCGCCCTAGGGGAGCTTGACCAGCGTGGCCACGACAGCGGCCTGGGCGATGAGCATGCCGGCCACCCACTAGATGGTCTCGGCCTTGGGTTCCGCGAGGCGGGTGTCGAGGTGGGCCTTGGTCTCGGCGATTCTTGCGTCGAGGTAGTCCCTGGTGACCAGTTCTTCCCTGCCCCGCTCGTCACCGAATTGCTTGACGGACTCGAAGCCCTGGATGATGGGACCGGCCTTGTCTACCTCGAGAGCGTGCTCGATGGCCTTGATATGACTGAATGTCAGCATGCCTTTTCCATGTTCGCGCGGGTGTTGGATGTCAAGGGCGTTGCCCGGCGACAGGGTTGAAGGCACCGGCGTCGGATGGGCGGGGCGGAAAGAGTTCCACTCCGCCCAAAGCTCATGTATACCTCCCCGAGTCGCGGCGTTTGCAGCGACATTCCAGAAATGACGAAGGAGCATCGATGACGCTTGTGCATGGTTTTGAACTCGTCACGGAGCGCCACATCCCGGAGATCGCCTCCCTGGCCAGGCTCTGGCGGCACCGGGGCAGCGGCGCCGAGCTGCTCTCGCTGCTGAACGACGACGAGAACAAGGTCTTCGGCGTGAGCCTGCGCACCCCGCCGTGCAATTCCACGGGCGTGGCCCACATCCTGGAGCACAGCGTGCTCTGCGGCTCCAGGAAGTACCCCCTCAAGGAGCCCTTCGTGGAACTGCTCAAGGGCTCGTTGAAGACATTCCTCAATGCCTTCACCTATCCGGACAAGACCTGCTACCCCGTGGCCAGCTGCCATTTACAGGACTTCTACAACCTCATCGACGTCTACATGGATGCGGTGTTCCATCCTCTGTTGCCCGAGCATGTTTTCCGGCAGGAGGGGTGGCGGCTGACGCCCTCGGAGGACGCACCCCACGGCCTGGAGATGCAGGGAGTGGTGCTCAACGAAATGAAGGGCGCCTATTCCTCGCCCGATGCCGTATTGCACGAGCGCGCCCAGCAGTCCATGTATCCGGACACCATCTACAGCCTGGATTCAGGGGGCGACCCGGAAGTCATCCCCGAACTCAGCCATGGGGAGTTCCTGGACTTTCACCGCACCTATTACCACCCCAGCAACGCCCGCTTCTTCTTCCATGGCGACGACCCCGAGGAACGCAGGCTGGAGTTGGTGAACGAGATCATCACGCCCTTTGGCCGGCTGGAGGTGGATTCGGCCATCCGCATGCAGCCTCCGTTCAGCGCGCCCAGGCGGTTGGTCCTGCCCTATGCGGCCGAACCCGACGACTCCCGCAGGAAGCGCGGCATGTTCGTGCTCAACTGGCTCTTCCCAGAAGCGCGCTCCTTTGCCCAGAGCCTGGCCTGGAGCATGCTGGAGACCATGCTGGTGGGGCTGCCCGGCGCCCCCTTGCGCAAAGCCCTGCTGGATTCCGGACTGGGCGAGGATCTGGCCGGCGTGGGGTTGGAAAGTGAGCTCTTGCAGTCCTATTTTTCCACAGGGTTGCGGAACATGGACCCAGAACGCTCCGGCGAGGTGGAGGAACTGATCCTGCGCACCCTGGAGCGTTTGGTCCGCGAGGGACTGCCGCCGGAACTGGTGGAGGCGGCCGTGAACAGCACGGAATTCGACCTGCGCGAGAACAACACCGGGTCCTTTCCCCGCGGCCTGCATTTGATGCTACGCGCGCTGACCAATTGGCTGTACGATCGGGATCCCATGGAACCCCTGGCCTTCGAGGCGCCCCTGGCCGAAATCAAGGAGCGTATCCAGGCAGGGGAACGCTTCTTCGAAACCATGTTGCGCGAGTTGTTTCTGGAGAATCAGAGCCGCAGCACGTTGCTGCTCGTGCCGGACGAGGAACTGGACAGCCGTGCACAGGAGCGTGAGCAAAGCAGGCTGGCAGGGATGGTGGCTTCCATGAGCCACGAGCAGCGCCGGGAGCTGGAAGCCGCGGCCGAGGAATTGGCCAAGTTGCAGCAGACACCCGACGCACCCGAGGTCCTGCGGCGTCTGCCCAGGCTGTGTGTCGCGGATCTGCCTCGCGGGAACACGTCCATCCACTTGGAGGAGTGCGACGTGGGAGGACGGCCCTGCCTGTTCCACGACATCGAGACCACCGGCCTTTTGTATGTCGACTTGGCCTTTGACATGCGCCCCCTGCTGATGCAGCGACCGGCCCTGGTGCCGTTGGTGCCGCTGTTCGGCCGCGCCCTACTGGAAATGGGCACGGCCCGGCGTGACTACGCCTCCATGAGCACCCTCATCGCCCGCAAGACCGGCGGCATCGAACCCGACACGCTGGTCACCTCGGTGCACGATGCAGAGCAGGCCCGGGCCATGTTCCTGCTACGGGGCAAGTCCACGCTGGAAAAGGCGCCGGACATGGCGGACATTCTGGAGGAACTGCTGGCGGAGGCTCGCTTCGACGACGAGGAACGCTTGCGGCAACTCCTGCAGGAGGAGCTTGCCGGTCTGGAGGAGCGAGTGATCCCCATGGGGCACAGGATGGCGCTCTCCAGGGTCATGGCGCGGCTCTCTGAGTCGGGTCGACTGAACGAGTTTTTCAACGGTGTAAGCCAGCTGCTGTTCCTGCGTCGGCTGTGTTCCGTGACGGCCGGGGACCTTTCCCCCTTGCAGCGGGCATTGGAAGACATGCGCTCCCTGATCCTGAACAGGGAGAATCTGCTGTATAACATCACGACACCCGAGGCGGGATTCAGGGACGCCTCTCCATTGCTGGCCGCGGCTGGTGCGGTCCTGCCGGCCACGGCCTGCCTGGAAGCGGCTGCCGCGGGAGGTTTGGAAGCGTTGTTGGGCATGGCCTACGCCTACCCTAGAGGGGTGGCTCTGGGTCTCGACCGGAGCAGGGAAGGGTTGACCATCCCGGCCAACGTGAATTTCGTGGCCAAAGGCGTCAACCTCCGCGCCCTGGACTACACATTCGACGGCGCGGCCCTGGTTGCCACCAGATTGTTGAGCACCGGCTGGCTCTGGGACAGTGTCAGGGTTCAGGGCGGTGCCTACGGCGCCTTCTGCATCCTGGACAGGATCGCCGGCTGTCTGGCCTTTGCCTCCTACCGCGACCCCGGCATCACCAAAACCATTGATATCTTCGATAAAAGCGGACAGTATGTTCGCGGAATCAAGGACGACAGCAGCCTCTTGGAAAAGGGGATCATCGGGGTGGTGGGGGATATCGACGCACATCTGCTTCCAGACGCCAAGGGCTACACCTCCATGTTGCGCTGGTGCGGCAGGGACGACGAGCAGCGGCGCCAACGCATGCGGGATCAGGTGCTCGGGGCCGACCCAGACCAATTCGAGCGCATGGCCCAGGCCTGTGACAAGGCCGCGCAGGCCGGCGACGTCAGCGTCCTGGGTTCGCGCCAGGCCTTGGAGCGTTTCGCGGCCGAAGGCTGGAACCTGGAACGCCTGCTCTGATCCGGGGCAGAGGTCCTGTAACCTGGCGATCCTTCTTCCCGCATCGCACAGACAACAATGACCTGTCACGAGGCAAGTCACGGGACATGAACGAGTTCGAGAGCAACACCCAGGCCACTTCGGGGGGCGGACGGGAGAATGCATCCGAATCTCCTGGCGAGGCAGTGGTGACGTGTTCCGCCATGCCCACGGTGACCTCCGAGGATCGGAACAGCATCAAGATCATCAAGATCCGGGGCCGACTCGACTACGAGGGGGTGGCAGGGATCTGGGAAGATGTCATGGGCCTGGCCGACGCCTGCGGCATGGAAAAGCTCGTGCTGGATCTGGCCGGGGTGGATTACATGGACATGGCCGGTGCCGGATTGCTCACCGAATTGCAGGTGCGTCGAGGCAAGAAGGGGTCATTTCTGGAGATCCACGATCTCTCGGCTGAATTTCGTCCCTTGGTGGAAATGTTCGCTCCCACGGATTTCGTGGACACCAGGGAACGCCCCCAATTCAGTTTGTCGGAAGAGGTGGGCCGCAACGCTTACGCCATCTGGAAGGACATGGCCGATCTGGTCAGCTTCGTGGGCGAGCTGTCCAGGGCGCTGTGCATCGCGCTGCTGCATCCGCGCAGCATCCGTTGGAAGGATTTCTTCTGGGTCTGCGAGCGCGCCGGGGTCAACGCCCTGCCCATCGTGGCCCTGATAGGCTTTCTCATGGGGTTGATCATGGCCTTCCAGTCCGCAGTGCCCTTGCAACGTTTCGGCGCCGACATCTGGGTGGCCAACCTGCTGACCATCTCCATGGTGCGCGAACTGGGACCGTTGGTCACGGCCATCCTGCTGGCGGGCAGGTCGGGTTCGGCCTTTGCCGCGGAGATCGGTACCATGACGGTGAACGAGGAGGTGGACGCACTGAACACCATGGGACTGGACCCGGTGCGTTTCCTGGCCGTGCCGCGTGTCCTGGGCGCCATGGTCATGACGCCAATCTTGTCGATATTTTTTGTTCTCTTTGCCCTCATCGGCGGGTCCATCGTGGTCATGCAGTTCGGCTACCCCTTCGTGACCTATGTGTTGCGCGTGGAATCGGCCCTGCGTATGGGGGATTTGTGGGGCGGACTGTTCAAGGCCCTGGTCTTCAGCCTGTTGGTGGCGGGCATCGGCTGTCACCGGGGATTGCGCACGGGGCACGGCGCCAGTGCGGTTGGCGCCTCCACCACCTCCGCCGTGGTCACAGGACTGGTGCTCATCGCCGTGTCCGACGGCATCCTGGCCGTGGTCTTCTACATCGTGGGGTGGTGAGCGGTGGCGGACAAGTGCGAAAGCCCCAGGAAATCCCGGCGCGGGGGCGATGGCCCCATCATCCAGGTACGCGATCTGTCCATCGGCTACGGCGATACGGTGATCATGCAGGACCTGAACTTCGACATCCAGCGCGGCGAGGTGTTCGTGATCCTGGGGGGGTCGGGCTGCGGCAAGAGCACATTGCTCAAGACCATGATCGGTCTCATCGAACCCAAGTCCGGATCCATCATCATCGACGGTGACAACATAGTGGATGCGGACGAGAAGACCAGGATGCGCATTCTGCGTAAGATCGGGGTGACGTATCAGTCCGGCGCCCTGTTCGGCTCCATGACACTGCTGGAAAATCTACGTCTGCCCATGGAGGAGTTCACGGATCTGCCCGAGGACACCATGGACCTCATGGGGCGGATGAAGCTTTCATTGGTGGGGCTTTTAGGATATGAGCACCACATGCCGTCGGAGCTTTCGGGGGGGATGCAGAAACGCGCCGCCATGGCCAGAGCCATGGCCCTGGATCCCATGATGATTTTTCTGGACGAGCCTTCGGCCGGGCTGGATCCCATCACCTCGGCCGGACTGGACCAACTCATCCTGACCCTGCGCGACAGCCTGGGCATCACGTTCATCATTGTTTCCCACGAGCTGCCGAGCATTTACACCATAGCGGATCGGGTGATAATGCTCGAAAAGCGTACGCGGGGCATAGTGGCGGAGGGCAAGCCCGCGGATTTGCGGGACAACTCGGACAACCCCTTGGTGCGGCGTTTTTTCAACCGCGAACCGGATTGATCGCCTGGAAACCCGATGCCATCGCAAAAAACCTACTTCAAAATCGGTGTCTTCGTTCTCACTGGAGTAAGCATCCTCCTGGCAGTGGTCATCTTCGTGGGGGGCAGTGAACTGCTCCGCACGACAGTCCCGGCCGAGACCTATTTCAACGAGTCGGTGCAGGGTTTGGACGTGGGAGCGCCCGTGAAGTACCGCGGGGTGACCATAGGCCGAGTAAGCAGCATCGGCTTCATCGCCAACAAGTACAAGGTCAAGGACAAGCACTCCAGGGCGGCGCGCTACGTGCTGGTGGCGATGCAGCTCAACGAGGACATCGCCAAGGACTTCATGTCCGTCACGGACATGGAGGAACGGCTCAAGAGAATCGTGGACATGGGCCTGCGCATCCGGCTAACCACCCAGGGGCTCACCGGAGTGGCCTTCCTGGAAATCAACTTCTTCGACCCGGAAACCAACCCGCCCCTGCCCATCGACTGGACGCCCGAGGATCTCTACTTCCCCTCGGCGCCCAGCACCATGAGCCGGCTGGAGTCGGCCCTGGAGGCCGTGGGTGGCGTGATGCGGGACCTGGAGCGGGTCAATTTCGAGCGCTTCGCCGACACCCTGGATAAATTTCTCAACTCGCTGGACCAGGCCCTGAACGAGGCCAACGTCCAGGACATCGGTGAATTGCTGGTGCAGAACCTGGCAGAGGTCCGCACCATGCTCAAACGAGTCAACACCATCCTCGAGGAGCCCAAGGCAACGCAACTGATACCCGACGCTGCCGACGCGGCGGCCAGCGCCAAACGCATGCTGGAGCAGTCCGAGGACAAGGTGGTCAAGGCCGTGGAGGCCATCAAGGTGGCCGCGGAGAAGTTCGAGCACACGGCGGACAGCCTGGACAAGCTCCTGGCCGACCCCGCCATCAGGAAGAGCGCGTCGGCCCTGCCCGGGACCCTGGAAAACGTGGAAAAGGCCTCGGAGAACATCCGGCGCAGCGCGGCCGAACTCGACCGTCTCCTGCGTGGGGTCAACAACATCATCCAGGAGCAGGAGGGCAACATCGGGGCCATCGTGGAAGACATCAAGACCCTGGTGGAGGGCTTCAACAACCTGATCTCGGACGTGGAGCGCCAGCCCTCGCGGCTCTTTTTCAGCGCACCCCCAAAAAAGTTGGACACCGAACAACTGCCGGAGGTGGAACTACGATGAGCAGGCCCGGCCTCCTTGCGTTCGCGCTCCTCGCCTGCCTGGTCTTTGCCGGGTGTGGCGGGGGCAAGCTGCTGGAACAGCCCGATCCGGTGAAGCAGTACTTTGTTCTGAAGGCGGAGCGCTCCAATGGGGCGTACGGCGACAGGCCTGCCGGACTGCTCTCGATACGACGCATGAACGTGGCGCCCAGCTATGCCTCCCGCGAGCTGGTCTACCGCGTGGGCGACGAAAACTACACCAGGGACTATTACAATCTCTTTCTCGTGCAACCCAAGGACCAGCTCTCCGAGGTCCTGGTGGGTTGGATGTCGGGAAGCGGGCTCTTCAGCCACGTGGCCCCTGCCACGAGTTCGCTCAGGCCGGACTACGTGCTGGAGTCGTCAATTGTCAGGCTTTACGGAGACTTCAGCGTGCCCGGCAGGGCCAAGGCCGTGCTCGCCGCGCAGTTCTTCCTGCTCAAGGACGACATGGGGCAGTACAACGTGCTGTTCTGCAACGACTATACCGAGGAAGTGGAGTTCGGCGAGCGTTCTCCCGAGGGGTTGGTCAAGGCCCTGAACCAGGCCCTTTCCAGCATGCTTACGCACCTGGAACGGGACATGGCAGCGGCATTGGCCGCGAAGTCTTCCTGACGGCGGGTGCGCGATCTCCGCAACGGGTGGCATGAAATCTGGGGCGTCGCGCGGGGTGGCGCCGGGTTTTCCTAACGAAAGAGGTGTCTCATGAAACTTCGCTTCATTCTTGCCTGTCTACTCGCGGTCACCTTTTCGGCCGGCTCCGGCTTCGCGGTCGAACCCATCAAACTCGGCGCGATTTTCTCTGTCACGGGTCCGGCCTCCTTCCTGGGTGAGCCCGAGAAAAACACCGTCGAACTCACGGTGGATCTGATCAACCAGCAGGGAGGCGTCCTGGGCCGCCCCCTGGAGGTGATCGTCTACGACGACGAAACCGACGTGAACAAGTGCGTGCTGAACATGGACAAGCTGTTGCGCAAGGACAAGGTCGTGGCCGTTATCGGCCCCACCACCTCGGGGAACTCCCTGGCCGTGGCCATGAAGCCGGGGCAGCACGAGATTCCCTTGATGTCCTGCGCCTCGGCCGAGAAGATCGTGGTGCCGGTGTTGCCTTACGTGTTCAAGAACACCCCCTCGGACCGCTACGCGGTGCTCAAGATTCTGGAGCACGCCAGGGCACGGGGCTACAAGAAGATCGCGGCCATCACGGTCTCCGACGGTTTCGGCCAGGCCGGTCGGGCCTTCATCCGCGAACTGGTCCCCGCGGAGGGCTTCGAACTGGTGGCCGACGAGGTCTACGGTCCCAAGGACACCGACATGACCGCCCAGTTGACCAAGATCAAGAGCACCAATCCCGACGCCATCATCTGCTGGGGCACCAACCCCGGCCCGGCCGTCATCGCCCGCAACCGCAAACAGCTGGGCATCGAGACTCCGCTGTATCAGAGCCACGGCGTGGCCTCCAAGAAGTTCATCGAACTCGCCGCAGACGCGGCCGAAGGGCTGCTGCTGCCGGCCGGCCGGCTCATCGTGGCCGAGCAACTACCCGAAGACAACCCGCAGAAGGCAGTGCTTCTCCAATACAAGACGCTCTACGAAAGCCGTTTCAACAGCCCGGTGTCCACCTTCGGCGGACACGGTTGGGACGGCGTGATGCTGCTCAAAGCGGCCATCGAGAAGGCGGGCACGGATGATCCCAAAGCCATCCGTGACGCCCTGGAGCAGATCACCGGGCACGTCGGCACGGCCGGCATCTTCAACTTCTCGCCCGAGGATCACAACGGCCTGGATGCCGGTGCCTTCACCATGATCGAAATCGTGAACGGGGACTGGAAGATCGTTGAATGACGCACCAGCTTGACAAGTCGTCCGCCTTACGCTCAAAAGAACCGCGATTGCCGGGGGCGCCCCCCCATGGGTTGTCCCCGGCGATTTCACGCCTTCGCCCGCGGACATCGGGCACAGGGAAAACGACACAAAACGCGACCACTGAATCATGACCCTATCCAGCCTGCTGCAATATCTGGTTTCCGGGCTCACCGTCGGCGCCACCTACGGTCTCACCGGACTGGGCTTCACCATCATCTTCAACACCACCGGCATCATCAATTTCGCCCAGGGCGAGTTCGTCATGCTGGGGGGGATGCTCAGTGTCTACTTCAATGCCGTGTTGGGGCTTCCCCTGCTCCTGGCCATCCTCCTGGCCATCGTGGTCACCACCATCGTGGGCGCCTGCATGGAGCGATTCACCATCCGCCCCGTTAAAAAGGGGGGGGTGATCCAGCTGGTCATCATCACCATCGGCCTGTCCATCGTGATCCGCGGCGTGGCCATGCTGCTCTGGGGCAAGGACACCTTCGCCCTGCCGCCGTTCACTGGAATGGATCCCCTGCCCTTGCTGGGGGCCACGGTGTTGCCCCAGAGCCTCTGGATTCTGGGTATAGCTCTGTTGCTGCTGGTGGCTTTGAAGCTGATCTTCAGCAGAACGCTGTTCGGCAAGGCCATGTTGGCCTGTTCCCACAATGCCAAGGCCGCCTATCTGGTGGGTGTGGGCGTACCGCGCATGGTGCTGTATTCGTTCATGATCTCCGCCGCGGTAGGAGCCATCGGCGGGGCCATTCTCGCGCCCATCACCCTGACGTCCTACGACACGGGAATCCTGCTCGGGCTCAAGGGTTTTTCGGCATGCATCCTGGGAGGCCTGGGCAACCCCTTCGGCGCGGCGGCCGGGGGCCTGATCCTGGGGGTGCTGGAGTCCTTTGGCGCGGGGTTCATCTCCTCGGCCTACAAGGACGCTTTCGCCTTCATCATCCTGCTCCTGCTGCTCTTTGTCAAACCTTCTGGGCTGTTCGGCAGGGCCAGCGCCGAGCGCGTATAGGGCGGGCTTTGCCATGGGTGAATTGAAACAGTCCCTGCTGCCCGTTTTGGGCTTTCTTGCCGTGCTGCTGGCCCTGCCCCAGTTCCTGACCAACGACTATTACGTGAGCGTGCTGCTCATCTCGGCCATCAACGCCATCATCGTGGTGGGGTTGAACCTGCTCTTGGGCTACGCGGGTCAGATATCCCTGGGGCACGCGGCATTCTACGGCCTGGCCTCCTACACCAGCGGCATAGCCACCACCACGTTCATGCTGCCCATCTGGGCCGGAGCGCTCCTGGCCTTGGCTCTGGTCTGCGTAGTGGCCTTTCTCATTGGCATCCCTACGCTGAAGCTCTCGGGCCATTACCTGGCCATGGCCACCCTGGGCTTCGGGGTCATCGTGTACATCGTCTTCAACGAAAGCATCGATTTCACGGGCGGACCTTCGGGTTTCGTGGGTATCCCACGCTTTTCCCTCTTTGGGTATACCTTTGACTCGGACCTCAGCTACTACTATCTCACGGTCACGGTCCTGGCCCTGGTGGTGCTGGGCTCCCTGCACCTGATCCACTCCCGCGTGGGGCGGGCCCTGCGGGCCATCCACACCAGCGAAAAGGCGGCCCAGGTCTCGGGCATCGACATCGCCAAGTACAAGCTGCTGGTCTTCGTGCTCTCGGCACTGTACGCGGCCATCGCCGGAGTGCTCTACGCCCACTACCTCTGCTTCGTGGCGCCCAGCTCCTTCGGTTTTCCGTTCTCGGTGGTGCTGGTGACCATGGTCGTGCTCGGTGGCATGTCCTCCATCTGGGGCGCTGTGCTCGGAGCCTTTTTCCTCACGGTACTGCCCCAGTTCCTGCACGTGTTCGAGAAGTACGAAGTGCTGATCTTCGGCTCCATCCTGGTGGTGTGCATGATATTCCTGCCCGGCGGACTGGCCGGCGGGATAGGCAAGATCTGGAAACTCTGCCGGCAGAGATTCGGGAAAAAGGCCACGGTGGAAGCGGATGGAGTGCGCCATGGCTGAGAACATGCTCGACTGCCGGGATGTGGTGGTGCGCTTTGGAGGCGTGTACGCCCTGAATCACATCGATTTTTGCGCGCCCAAGGGGGAGATCAGCGCCATCATCGGCCCCAACGGCGCGGGCAAGACCACCTTGCTCAACGCCATCACCGGCCTAGTGCCCATGCAACAGGGGAGCATCTTCCTCGACGGCCGGGAGATCACCAAGGCGCCCACCTGGAAACGTGGCAAGGCCGGAGTGGTCCGTACCTTCCAGAACCTGGAGATATTCTCCAACATGAGTGTTCTGGAGAACGTCATGACCGGCGCTCACCGCAAGGTGCGCTACAACGTGCTTGATGCCCTGCTCAAGACCCCGCGCTACCACAAGGGGGAACGTCGCTGCCGCGAGGCCGCGCTCGAGAAATTGGCCTTCGTGGGACTGGAGGGCAAGGAAGACATTCCGGCCGCGGACATGCCCTTCGGCCTCCAGAGGCTTCTGGAGTTGGCCCGTGCCTTGGCCGCGGAACCGGAACTCCTGCTGCTGGACGAGCCGGCCGCCGGCCTGAACATGAAGGAGACCAGAACCCTGGGCAAGCTCATCCTGCGCATCAAGGAGGAGATGGGCCTGAGCATCGTGCTCGTGGAGCATGACATGGACCTGGTCATGGGCATCAGCGACAGTGTCACGGTCTTGCAGTTCGGCCAGTTGTTGGCCAAGGGCGAGCCTGCCGCCATCCAGAAGAACCCCGAGGTCATCGCCGCCTACCTGGGCGAGGACGAGGAAGAGGAAACGGTCGGGGGTGTGGCATGATCACCCTGAAGAACGTGGACGTCTTCTATGGCATGATCCACGCCGTCAAGAACGTCTCCCTGCATGTGAACAAGGGCGAGATCGTGGCGCTCATCGGCGGCAACGGCGCGGGCAAGACCACCCTGTTGACCACCATCTCCGGGCTCAACCGCCCAGCCAAAGGGAGCATCACCTGTCTGGAACGGGACCTGACCCGACTTTCCCCAGACCGCATCGTGGCCCTGGGCGTGTCTCACGTTCCCGAGGGACGCTTGGTCTTCGGCCCCATGAGCGTGGAGGACAATCTGGCCCTGGGCGCCTACACCAGGGGGCGGGCAGACAGAAAGCAGACACAACGAGACATCGAGGACATTTACGCCATGTTTCCGGTGCTCTGCGAGCGCCGTAAGCAGCTGGCCGGGACCCTCTCCGGCGGGGAACAGCAGATGCTGGCAATGGCCCGGGCACTCATGGCCCGCCCCAGGCTGTTGCTGCTGGACGAGCCGAGCATGGGCCTGGCACCCACCATCACCAAGGAGATTTTCAGGCACGTGAAGGCACTGCGGGCGCAGTACGAACTCACCGTGCTACTGGTGGAGCAGAACGCCAAGAGCGCCTTGCAAATCGCCGACCGGGGCTATGTGCTGGAGACCGGGCGGGTGATCCTGCAAGGTCCGGCCGAAGACCTGCTGGCCAACAGGGACGTGCAGCGCGCCTACCTTGGCAGGGAAGTGGAGGCATGAGTCGGGGAGGCCGGCGGCCAGGCAGCAAGGCGTGGTTCCATGCACGGGAAAGCGCCCCCTGAACTTCCCGCCTCGATAATTCTGAAATCCGATGCGGCACCCACCTCTGCCAAACATGAGAGGGACGCCGCCACCTGAAAGGGGTTTGGCAATGTACTGGGAAAAGGACTTCGAATGCATGGGGCGCGAGGCGCTGGAGCAACTGCAACTGGAGCGCTTGCAGTCCACGCTCAACCGCGTCTCCAGGAACGTGCCCTTCTACCGAGAGGAATTCGAACAGCTGGACATCGATCCCGGCCATTTCCAGTCCCTGGACGACCTGCGACGCCTGCCCTTCACCACCAAGCAGGACATCCGCGACAACTACCCCTATGGCTTGTTCGCCGTACCCCTGCGCGACGTGGTCCGGCTCCACTCCTCCTCGGGTACCACGGGCAAGGCCACGGTGGTGGGCTACACCCGCAACGACATCAAGCGTTGGTCCGATCTCACGGCCAGGGTGCTCTGCGCCGGGGGGCTCACCCGCGACGACGTCCTGCAGATCGCCTTTGCCTATGGCCTGTTCACCGGCGGTTTCGGCCTGCACTACGGCGCCGAGCGCCTGGGCGTCTCGGTGATCCCCAGCTCCAGCGGCAACGCCGCCAGGCAGATCCAGATCATGCAGGACTACCGAACCACGGCATTGGCCTGTACCCCCAGCTATGCCCTGCACCTGGCCGACACCATGGAGGAGATGAACGTCAACGTGAACGCGCTTTCCCTGCGCTGGGGGCTGTTCGGCGCCGAGGCCTGGAGCGAGGCCATGCGCCAGGAGATCCAGGAGCGGTTGAAGATCACGGCCACGGACAACTACGGCATCAGCGAGGTCATGGGGCCGGGCGTGGCCGGAGAGTGCCTGGAGCGTGGGGGGTTGCACGTCAACGAGGACCATTTCCTCTTCGAAATCATCGACCCCGAGACCACCGAGCCGGTATCTGACGGCGAAGTGGGCGAGCTGGTGATCACCACCCTGACCAAGGAAGCCTTCCCGGTGATCCGGCTGCGTACGGGCGACCTGACACGCCATATCACCGAACCCTGCCCCTGCGGCCGTACCCTGCATCGCATCTCCCGCGTGCTGGGGCGCAGCGACGACATGATCACCATCAGGGGCATCAACGTCTTCCCCTCCCAGGTGGAAGAGGTGCTGACGCGGATCAAGGGCACCGAACCCCATTACCAGATCGTGGTGGAGCGTGAACAGAACCTGGACAAGGCCACGGTACTGGTGGAGGCCACCGAGGCGCTGATCTTCGACCAACTGGGCAAGAGCCAGGACCTCATCGAACGCATCGAGCGCCGCCTGACCTCGGCCCTGGGCGTGCACATGGACGTGCGGCTCGTGGAGTCCAAGAGTCTGGAACGCACGGAGGGCAAGGCCAAGAGGGTGGTGGACAAACGGAAGTATTGAGGGGGGATCAGTCGATCTCGGGCCTCCAGAAGGAGCCGCTTCGGCGGATGGCGTCGTACATGGCATCCAGGGGGCGGGGAGTTGTATCGGTCTAGGGTTTCTTGGACACAGTTCAATCCAAATTACGCCGCCCGGCCATAGCCGGCGGACTGCCGCTCTCTCACCGACGATGGAGATTTGTACCCGTGTCTGCCCACCAGGCATTGCCGGTTGTACGTCTCCTTGAACTCCAGCAGCGCAAGGCGCAGCTCTTCCACCGTAGCGAAATGTCGGACCCAGAGCACGTTCTCCTTGAGGGCAATGGGGACAGACATCTATGGCCCCGCCCTGGAGTCAAGAGAAAAGATCGTGCGACAAAAAACGTCTGGATGCAAACATATATCCGGCGTCTTGCCCCTGGGGCAGCGCCCTGATGGAGTATACGCGCTTCCGTTCCTTAACAAATTATCGGCTTACTGTGCCCTTGTCTGTCGCAGGTTCTCCGGAAGCCGGTCCGACCTTCTTGTCCCATTCACTTCCTCTTGGCATCCTCGCATGGTGGGGTGTGTTCAAGCGCCTGGCGCGCCGCTTGCGAGCGATACGTCCATCGATGTCGCAGCTGCAAGCTGCGTGACAGGCGCGCGATCATGCCAATGCCTCGTATTCCGTCCCGTGCGCCAGCATAGACCAAGCCACGCGCGCCATCTTGTTAGCCAGAGCCACACTCGCCCTGTTGTACCCTCGCCGATCCAGCAATTCCTTGAGCCAGATGCCTCGCCCCCCATCTCCAAAAGGCGCGCATCCATTGACCAGGCAACGCAGAATCGATCGCGCTCCGTGTATCAACAGGGTTCGCGCGTAGCGGTCACCCCGCTTGGTGATGCCCAACAGGCGTTGCTTGCCGCCCGTGGAGTGTTCTCTGGGCACCAGGCCGAGATAGGCAGCGAACTCCCGCCCGTTCTTGAAGTCCGTTACCTTTCCAGAAAGGCTGACGAGAATGGTCGCGGTGGGCAGGCCCACGCCCGGGATTTTCATGAGTCGCCGACAGGCCTCGCGCTCAGTGACGATGGCCCGTGATAGAAAAGAGAAAAGGGGACAGACATTATGATTGACTGGAGAACAGAGAATGGGGATTTCGGAACTACAAGGGGATGTGCCCACATTGAACCGTGCGCTAGCAGCCGGCCTCCAGCGCCCTCTTCCGGATCGGTCACAATGGTGTGCTTCCTACGTCGGTTACTTTCACATGTCCCTTTACACTGGTTGACACACCCCCTTGTCTTCCCACGCTCTGCGGGAGTATACTGAGACCGACGTCGCACAGGATCTTCCGACATACACGCCTCGGGGGAGGAAGATGCCCCGACGCGGGGAATCTTGCCTTCACATTTCACGCCGCACCGGAAAGGAGCGCCTGATGGGCAAAAAGTACAACTTGCCCGACCTACTAGACGAAACCAAATGGGGGCGGGAGTTCACGCGGGATGAAATCGAGACCATCGCCCGCTACATGAGCGTGGAGTCCTTCCAAAAGGGCGAGTACATCTTCAAGCAGGGCGAGCGCCAGAACTTCATGGTCTTCATCGTGGAGGGCAAGATCGACATCATCAAGGAGAGCGCCGATGCCTTGGAGATGATCGTGGTAACCCTCATGCCCCGCACCTATTTCGGCGAGATGAGCTTCGTGGACGACGAACCGCGCTCGGCTTCGGCCGTGGCCCGCGAGGACGCCCTGCTGCTCTTCCTCTCCACGGACAATTTCGAACGCATCTGCGTGGAGCACCCCCGGCTCGGCCTGAAAATCGTCAAGAACATCGCCAAGTTGATCAGCCAACGTCTGCGTATGACCACGGGCAAGCTGGTCTACACCCGTACCTGAACACGCCCCAGGGCTTTCTCGCCTCAGAGTTTGGCACCGCAGTACTTGCAATGCAGCGCGTCCGGATCGTGCCCCTCGGCGGCGCATTCGGGGCAGGCCTGGGTGCTGACTTCCCGTTCCGGCGTTCTGGAGAGTTCAAAGGTGACTATGCCCGTGGGCACGGCGATGATGCCATACCCCAGGACCATGATCAGCGAGGCCACGGCCTGCCCGACCCAGGTTTTGGGCGAGATGTCCCCATAACCCACCGTTGTCAGGGTGACGATGGCCCAGTACATACTCAGCGGGATACTCGCGAAACCGTTTTCCTCACCTTCGATGAGATAGATCATCGCGCCAAACAGCAGCACCAGGGTCAGCACAGCCAGGAGAAAGACAAGGATCTTGCGCCGGCTGGCACGCAACGCCCGCATCAGGTGCTGGGCCTCGTAGAGGTACTGGATGAGTTTCAGCACCCGGAACACCCTGAGCAGGCGCAGTCCGCGGATGACAAGCATGTACTGCGCCCCTGGCACCATCAGACTCAGCCAGGTGGGCAAAACCGCCAGGAAGTCCACCACGCCGAAGAAACTGGTGGCATAGGCACCGGGCCTTCCAACGCACCACAAGCGTAGGACGTACTCCACGGTGAAGAGAATCGTGAACACCCACTCGGCGGTTCTCAGCCACGCCCCGTGACTTTGGCGGATCGAGGGCACGCTCTCCATGAGCACTGCTGTCACGCTCATGATAATGCATAGCAGCAAGGCGATGTCGAACAATCGACCGCCCCTGGTATCGGCCTCGAAAATCACCTCGTGCATGCGCGCCTTCCAGGGGTGCTCCGGCTTGTGGAGCGCGTGCGCAGGTTTCCATCTTCGCCTGTGCTTCATATGCCTACAGTAGCTCCCTCCCCCTTGCTGTGTCCAGCGCAGCAACAAGGCATATTTCTCGACATCAGCATGACACCCCCTTCCAAAGCCGAGCGATATATGTGTACAATACGTACAAGGTCGTTTACTCTGCAACGCAAGGAGACCTGATCCATGTCCGAGACCTCGCTGCTGGAACTCAGAAAGTTCGTGGCCCCGGAGTTCGTCTTCGGCCCCGGCTCCAGCAACATGGCCGTACAATACCTGCGCAATCTGGACGCGCGCAAGGCTCTGGTGGTCACGGATGCCGGCATCATCGAGGCCGGATGGGCCGGCATGATCTGCGACACTCTGGCCGCGCAGGGACTCGCCCACGTCCTGTACAAGGAAGTCTCGCCCAACCCCAGGGAACAGGAGGTCATGGACGGAGCAATCCTTTATGCCGAGGAGGAATGCGACGCCATCCTCGCCATCGGAGGGGGCAGCCCCATGGACTGCGCCAAGGCCATCGGCATCGTGCACACCAACCACATGCACGTGCTGGAGTTCGAGGGAGTGGATCGGGTCCCGGTCCCCGGCCCCCCCCTGATCTGCATCCCCACCACAGCCGGCACCGCCGCGGACGTGTCCCAGTTCGCCATCATCTCGGACCGGAAACGTCTGGTGAAGATCGCCATCGTCAGCAAGACCATGGTGCCGGATGCCGCGCTCATCGACCCGGTGCTCACCACCACCATGGACGCGGAACTCACGGCCTGCACCGGGTTGGACGCCCTGACCCACGCCGTGGAGGCCTACGTCTCCAACGCGAGTTCACCGATCACGGATCTCTTCGCCCTGAATGCCATCCGCAGAATCTTCCGACATCTGCTCCCCACTCTGGAGGAGCCGCAGGACATCCTGCGCCGCGGCGAGATGCTCCACGCCAGCCTGGAGGCCGGACTGGCCTTCTCCAACGCCATCCTCGGCGCGGTGCACGCCATGGCCCACAGCCTGGGCGGATTCCTGGACCTGCCCCACGGGGAGTGTAACGCCATCCTCCTGCCCCACGTCATGGCCTTCAACCTGGAAAGCTGCCCCGAGCGCTTCGCCACCATGGCCCAGGCCATGGGCGAGGACGTGACCGGCATGTCCGATCTTCAGGCCGGCCAGGCAGCCATCGAGGCGGTGATCCAGCTCAAGCACAAGGCCGGCATCACAAAAAGCCTCGGTGAACGGGGCGTGACCCGTGACACTATCCAGGAACTGGCGCGCAAGGCCATCGCGGACCCCTGCATGCTCACCAACCCCAGAGAAGCCACCGTCGAGGAGATCGCAACCATCTATGAGCAGGCACTCTGACCAGGACTCCCAGCGCGCACGGCTCATCGGCCTTGGGGAACGCTCCTTTCAGAAGAGCTACTATCCGGAGCTGCGCAAACGACTGGCCGAACTCGAACGCTTCCGCGCCCTGCTGGATCAGGCCAGCGATTCCATCTTCCTCGTGGCCTTGCCGGAAAACCAAGTGGCGGACTGCAACGACTCCGCGGCCAGGCGCCTGGGGCGCAACCGCAAGGATCTCATCGGCCGGGACCTGACGGACATCTTTCCCAGCCTGACCCTGTGCCTGAACAAGCCCACGACCAGGGATTCCGCCCAGTCAGATCCGCCCCCCTCGCAGCCTGTGGTTTGCATGCTGGATACCGACAACGCCTCTTTCCCTGCTGAAATCACGCTTGCCGAACGCAGCATCGAGGGGCGGCGCTATGCCCTGATCGTGGCCCGCGATGTCACCGACCGCCTTCGCGCGGAAGAGGCCCTGCGCGCGGCAGAGGAAAAATACCGCTCCATCTTCGAAAAAGCCTTGGAAGGCATCTATCAAGTCTCCATGCAGAGTAAGCTGCTCAACGCCAATCCGGCCATGGCGGCCATCCTGGGCTTTGCCTCGGCCCAGGAAATGGTCGACGAAGTGATCGACGTCCAGAACCAGCTCTTCCCGCACCCTGAGGAGTACGACGCCTTCGTGGCCGATCTCCGCACCCACGGGCAGGTCCGGGATCGGGAAATGCGCATGCGGCGCAAAGACGGAGCGGGCATCTGGATCTCCGTATCGGCAAGACTGGTGCGCGACACCGACGGCTCGCCCCTGTTCGTGGAAGGCTTTCTCACCAACATCACAGCCCGGAAAAAGGCCCAGGAAGAACTCGCGGCCCTGAACCGCAGCCTCGAGGGCATCATCCATGAACGCACCGCGGACTTGGCCCGCAAGGCAGAAGAACTCGAGAGCGCGAACCAGCGCCTCGTGGAGTTGGACGCCCTGAAGAACGCCCTTCTCTCCTCGGTATCCCACGAGTTGCGTACCCCCTTGACTTCGGTGCTGGGCTTCACCAGGCTCATCGAAAAAGACTTCACCAAAGCCTTCCTTCCTCTTGCCAGGCAAGACCCTGTCCTGAAGTCCAAGGCCCGGCGTATCGGCGATAACCTGGATATCATCCGCCAGGAGAGCGAACGCCTTACCAGGATGATCAACAACTTCCTTGATATATCCAAGATTGAGTCCGGCCGTCTGGAGTGGAACGATTGCTTCGTGCTTCTGCCCGACGTCGTCTCGGGTGCCGTGCACGCCGTACAAAGTCAACTGGAACAAAAAATGGGGCTGCGGCTGGTGGTGGATGTCCAGCAAGGCCTCCCTCCTGTGCGGGTGGACCCGGACCGGCTTTTCCAGGTGCTGCTCAACCTGCTGCAGAACGCCCTGAAATTCACCACCCAGGGCAGAATCGCAGTGAACGCGGTCAAAGAGGGTGATGCAGTGCTCTTCACCGTGGCCGACACCGGTGTCGGCATCCCGGACCAAGACCTGGAAGACGTCTTCACCAAGTTCCACCAAGTACATTGGGACGAGGAACTCGGCCCCAAACCTTCAGGCACCGGCCTTGGGTTGGCCATCTGCAGGCAGATCGTGGAACACTACGGGGGGCGCATCTGGGCCGAGTCACGCCCCGGCCAGGGCAGCGCCTTTCACTTCACCTTGCCCCTGCCGCGGTGAGGATGTCGGAGGAAAAAAAATGGGAAATAGAAATGGGGACAGACAAATAACGTTGCGTCAGCTCATGGAACCACTTTTCTTCGAAGCCCAGACCTCGAGCTTGTAGATCGGCACTGAACGCCTCTGGTCGTTTCGGAGCGAAAGCGCCTGTTACGGCAGCGCCATGCGACTCCATGGCTGTCGGGAAACGCCGTCTGGGCACACCACACCACGGAGAGTTTCAAGGAGTCAGAAGAAATGGCAGGTTACAGCAGTTCGGAGAGTCGCCGGAAGGAGTACATGTCATCTCCTCCGGGTATTCGTTTAGGGCGCCTGGATTCAGAAGCCAAGCCCAGTTGTTGTCCAAGATGTGCAATAAACGCCCGGGAGCCGAGTATGGCGCTATCGGTAAACCAACGAGTTCGCATACGCAGCCTGTCAGTCGGCGTGTAGTGAAAATTGGTGCTACTAGCCCGCTCCACGATGCGCTCGTCCATGGCCTTGCCCTTGAGCGAATCCAGCGCACCGCTCCGGTAGACATATTCGCGGTAAAGCCGCAGGCGCTCCGTTCCCGGCTCGATATCCCAATCCACCAATCCGAAGTCCACGGACAAAAAGCCTCCTCTGTTGTTGGACTGGGCATGATAGCCAAGCGAGCACCAGCGGTAGTCTTCCGGCCGTTCTACGATGCCGGCCCGTATGGGATTGAGGTCGATATAGGCCAGACAGTTGATCAGGGTTCGGCCGTCTTCCACGATGACACTCTTGAAGCGGCCACCCCAGAAAAAGCCGCGGCGGTTATGCAGCTTGTTGTAGTACCGCGAGAAGGTCTGTTTGATCTCGCGAACGAACTCGGAAAGACTTGTCCACTTCTCGCGGAAGAAGGAAACACGTGCGGGATTGGGCAAGTCTCGACCGTCAAAGGCCGTCTTGTAGCGCTCCAAGACCTCTTCGTCCGAGACCGCCCCCTGCGGCTGCATGCGCACCAGCAGGTGGAAATGATTCCCCATCAGACAGAACCCCAGGATCTCGACGAAATATATGGCCGCATACTTTCGCATGACCGCCAGCAGGTAGTCCTTCTCCACGGGCCCCAGGGGATACCCATCAAGGCACGTTCGCGACATGACATGGTAAACTGCGGGATGGTCATCAATCAGCAAACGACTGGTGCGGGGCATGGCAATGACCTCCAGGAGTGGGGGTGGGCAGGGATTCTGAAGTGGGATGACAATACAGCGAGTTGACGCTGAATGCAAGCATAATTTGTCTGTCCCCTTACCTTTATTCTGTCCACCGACCATGGTGACTCAGTCGAAATCCGCCAGCAGCGCGCCCACGTGGAGGTTGGGCCCCAGGGTGGCGTGCTGATACACCTCGCGCAGCCGCCACAGGGCCTGTTGCAGCTGCTCCGAGGAGATCCCGTTGCGCAGGGCGGTGTAGGCCTCGATGAACGCGGCCAGTGAATCGCAGACCTTCATGGTCTCGCCGTCCTTGGCGTCAAGTGTCGAGTCGGGAGCGTAGAGTTCGTCCCGCGTGGCCTCGCGCACCACACCGCCATCACGCACGGCGTTGATGAACTCCGAGCCCAGCTCCGTGCCCAGGTAGAACTCCAGCTCTTGGGCCAGCAGGCCGTGTCCACCGGCGGAAAGGGGTCCCAGGACCCGACGTTGCAACTCCTTGTCCTCGTATTCGCGGATCAGGTCGGCCAAACTCTGCACCGAACGCTTCACCGGCGAGATGATATCGCGGGTCAGCAGCTCGGGCAAATCGTGGAACAGTCCGGCGAAAAATGTATTCTGCCGCAGGGACAGGCCGGCGTCCTGCACCAGACAGCAGAAATAGCTGTAGCAGGCCACCAGAAACATATGACCGATGACCGAGGTTTCAGGGATGCGCGGGGTCTGTGACCAGCGCTTCTGAAAACGCAACTGCCCGCAAAGATGGGTGAAGCGGCCCAAGGGCGATTCCACCCCCCGGATGAGTTCGTCCACACCCGCCAAGTCAGTGTATCGCCCAAGGCCGTCCACAAAGGAGGCCTCGATCTCCTGGAATTCGTCGTCCAGTAGGTTCACGCCCTTGATCAGGTTGAATTCCCAGCTTGAGGCGTAGAGGTGAGCCGCCTCGAGGATGCGGCGGCCGCATTGCCGCACCTCGTCCCCCAGCTGCGGGGACGTGTAATAGGCGCGAAGGCGTTCCCAGAATGGGGTGCCCATGGATTGCAGACGCGGCGCCAACTGCTCCAGCACCCAGGCGGTGAGCCGTTGGTAATGGGCCGGGTTGGCCTTGATCTGATAGAACACCGGCGGTTTGATGTCCGTGATCACCAGCCTGTAGAAATACTCGAAGATCGCGCCCTCGATGACCTCCTCGGCCAGTTCGATACGCCCCCTGCGGTCCAGGTCGCGCGCATTGAGCATGAACAGGGCCCATGCAGCGATCATCTTGTGAGCCTGTTTGTCCAGTTCGTGCAACTCCACGGGACGCAGCTTGTCGTTCCACCGCTTCATGAACGCGCCGTTGAAGGCGAACTGCAAGAGACTCTTCCTGATGCTGGGCATGGTCGCTCCTGAGTGTTTTCTGCGAGTCAGGATACGCCGCCTGTCCGGGAAGCACAAGCCGGCCGCTTTCACGGCTAAGGACAAAATTTGTCTGTCCCCTTTGCATTTTTCATTTTTTCACGATTAGTCCTTGACACCCTTCAGCGATTCCTTCTATAAGACCTTTCTTTACGACTTGGCGAATCAAGGAGTGTTCCAATGAAAACATATACGCCGACTCCCAAGGACATCAAGCGCGACTGGTTCGTGGTGGATGCCGCGGATCAGATCCTGGGCCGTATCGCCTCGCAGATCGCCCATCGCCTTCGCGGCAAGCATAAACCGGAATTCGCCCCTCATATGGACAACGGCGATTTCATCGTGGTGGTCAACGCCTCCAAGATCAAGGTGACCGGCACGAAACTGAACGACAAGAAGTACTACAGTCATTCCGGCTATCCCGGCGGTCTCCGCACCAGGACCCTGAGCGAAATGCTCGATCGCAAGCCCGAGGAAGTCATTTTCAGCGCGGTACGTGGGATGTTGCCCAAGAACAGGCTGAGCAGGGCAATGCTCAAAAAGCTTAAGGTTTACGCCGGCCCGGAACATCCTCATGACGCCCAAAACCCCCAGCCTCTGGAGCTGCCCCTCTAAGTTGGCCTGAACAGGCCCGCCAAGGATACACGGCAGACGCGCGTTGGAGCAAGACATGACGCAGGAATTCAATTACGGTACCGGCAGGAGAAAAACCGCGGTTTCCCGCACCCGCATCTACCCTGGCACGGGGCAGATCACGGTGAACGGACGCACCATCGAAGACTACTTTCCGCGGCCCTCTCTGCAGCAGATCGTGCGCCAGCCCCTGGTGCTCACAAACAATCAGGACAAGTTCGACATCAAGATCTCCGTCTGTGGCGGAGGCGTCGCAGGCCAGGCCGCAGCCGTACGCCACGGCATTGCCCGCGCCCTGATCGATCTTGACGTGGAACTGCGCCCCTCCTTGAAACGCGCCGGTTACCTCACCCGCGACGCGCGCAAGAAGGAGCGCAAAAAGTACGGCCTGCGCGGCGCCCGCGCCCGGTTCCAGTACTCCAAGCGCTAAGCCGCGCTTGTTTCAAGCCTTTCCAGCCGCCTCGCACCCGTTGCGGGGCGGCTTTTTCCGCTTCTTGCGGACGTGCATGCCCGGCAGGGTCGTTTTCACTCCCGCGGCAGAAGCAGGGTCACGGTGGTACCTTTGCCATAGATGCTCTCGATGGCGATGGAGCCCTGGTGTTCCTGCACGATGCGCTGGGCCAGGCTCAGCCCCATGCCCACCTTCTGCCCCCTGGTGGTGAAAAAGGGGTCGAAGACAAAGGGTAGGTAGTCTTCCTTGATGCCTTCACCCTTGTCCTCGATATGCAGCTTGGTCTGTTCACCTTCGTTTTCCTGCCGCAACGCGATGAGCACTTCCGGGCTGCCGGCCTCCAAGGAGTTCATCAGCAGTTCCTCCATCGCCCTGGCTAGCATAGCGGCATCCGCAAGAACCGTGCATTCCCGGCAGTCGAGCCGCACCCCCATTGCCGCGCCCGCGTTCCTGGCCCGTTCGTGCAATTGATCCACGGCCCTGCGCAACAGGGAATCCATGGGCACCAACTTCCGTTTCACTGCCGGAATCGAGGCGTATTCCACCACTGCCCGAACCATGCGCTCGAGTTTGTGTAACTCCTCGCGGATGATCCCGAGATGCTCGAGATCCTGCTCGCTCCTGTCGTTGGTCTTGAGCATGAGGGAGGCAAAGCCGCCGATGGTCATCATGGGATTGCGGATCTGATGCGCCACCGAAAGCGCGAGCTTGTTCAAGCCCTGGGTGCGCTCGGTCTGCAGGCGGTTCATGGCGCCGAGCATCTGCTTTTCCCGCTCGTGCAACTGCACGGTCTCCGTGACATCCTCCATGAGCAACACCACACCCTCCATCTCGCCCTGGGCACTGAGAAATGAACTCGTCACGTTGAGAATCCGACTGCGTCCATCCGGCGTGAAATAGGCCACGGTGCGTTGTAGATTCTGGATCTCGCTCCAGACAACGTCGATGAAGACCTGATTGAACTCGATATTGCTTTCGGAGTCGATGAACAGCTGCCCCCAGCCCTTGCTCAACAACTCGGCGCGGGGAATCGCCAAGATCACGGAGAGCGCCTGGTTGGCCACGACGATCCTGCCTTTGGGATCGATGACCATCAATCCCAGGGCCATGCTGTCGATGATGCTGCGCACGATGAGCGGCGATAAGTCGCCCCTGGTGCATCGATCCTGCTCTTCGGCCATGGCGCGGCTCCCTGTCTCGGATTGCGGATTCAATGCCTCATTTTTCTTTATTTCAGTTTATACACAAAAACAAGGGTTTGTCATCGTCCATGTCCTGCCGCCGCCAGCCTCCTCCTGGTGCTCCATGTTGCACCCCGTGCCTATTCAAGGTAGTCTACTTTTTCATGTCCTTGCAATTCCTGGCGACACCATTCCTGCCCCCTGGCGCCTGCATCTCGCTCATCGGCATGGCCGGCGTGGGCAAGTCCACCATCGGGGGACTCCTGGCCCAGGCCCTGGGCTGGGCCTGTCTCGATACCGACCGCCTCTTGGAAGCCTATTACGGTCGTCCCTTGCAGCAAATTTTCGACACGTTGGGCAGGGAGACCTTCCTGCTTGCCGAGGAGTGCGTGGTGGCTGGGCTGGGCGCCAAGCGCTGCGTGGTCTCCACCGGCGGGAGCGTGGTCTACGGCCCCAGAGCCGTCACCAGGTTGCAGTCCCTGGGCCCGGTGGTCTACCTGGCCGCATGCCTGGAAACCGTGCAGCAGCGTCTCGACAACGTCTGCGAGCGCGGCTTGGCCATCGCGCCGGGGCAGAGTATCGAATCCCTCTACCAGCAGCGCATCCCCCTGTACCTGCGGGCCGCGCATCTCATACTGCACACAGACCTCCTCACTCCCGCAGAATGCCGCGACTTCATCTTGAACTGGTGGCGTGACGCGCACAACCATCCGGACACAGCACATGCCCAAACACCCTAAGAAGACCCCCGGCCTGTTCAAACGCCTGGTAACACTCTACGAGCGCATGGACCAAGCCTACGCCGCCACGGCCAAGCCCCTGGGCTTCACATGCATCGACTGCCCCCAGAATTGCTGCGTCAGCTATTTCCAACACCACACCCACGTGGAATGGGCCTACCTCTGGAAGGGCATGCTCTCCCTGGACAAGGAGCGGCGGGAGCACTTTCTGACCAAGGCCCGTGACTACGTGGAGCAAAGCCGCCGGTTCCTCGCCCGCAACCAGCGGCCCCAGATCATGTGCCCCCTGAACGAGGACGGCCGTTGCCATTTGTACGACTACCGGCTGATGATCTGCCGACTGCATGGCGTGGCCCACACCGCGCCCATGGCCGACGGCGGAATGACCCGCTATCCCGGCTGTTTCCGCTTCGAACGCGCTGCGGCCTCCCTGGAACTCCCGGATGGAGCCGAACATGCGTATATGGACCGCTCTCCTCTTTATCGGGAACTGGCAGCCCTTGAGACCGAGTACATGCGCACCAAGCTCGGCAGAGCGCCCAAGGTGGATATGACCCTCGCGGAAATGCTGGTACAAGGACCACCACGAGCATGAACGCCGTTCTCCACGCTTCCAGAATCCTGGCCCCGGCGCTCTGCTGTCTGGCGCTCCTGGCCTGCGCGCAGCTCAATGTCCACCACCTGCAGCGCTCGCCCTGGAAGCCCAACGTCCAGCAGACCCTGACCCTGAAGTACTGGCGGTTCGACTACGAGCCCGTGCCCATGGCCGACGCCTTCGGTATCCGTGGCACGGCCTCCCCTGTGCGGGAAAGCCTACCGGAATGGGCCACGGGCATGGAGGAACTCTGGTTCGCCGTCTATCTCAGCGATTCGCGGGGCAGTGTCCTGGCCAAGCAGGTGCAGGTGCTCCTGCCGCGCCAGCTGACACCCGACACAGCAATCCCCATTGAATTCATCCTAAGGCCCGAAGAGATCGGCGGTTCGGAACAGCTCTTTGTCAGCTTCGGCTATCGTTCCGTCATTTCCGGGGGGCAGGACCCGGTCACGGGAGAACCGCGCATGTTCTTCGCCAGCGAGGGTGCCCTCGCCCGCTGACCGCCCCCTGCATCCGGGCAAAGGAAGGTTGCCGCACATGCCCCGCCATCTGGTCGCCGTGATCATCCCGGTCCACGACCGCTGGGACCTCACCAGGCCGTGCCTGGAAAGCCTGGGATCAAGCGCGACCGGGGACGACATTCAAGTCGTGGTTGTGGACAACGGCTCCACGGACGAAACAGCGTGCCACTGCGCCCCCTTCGGGGTCTCCATCTTCGAGGGGCGTTTCCAGCACCTGCGACAGGAGCGCAATCTGGGATTCGCCCAGGCCTGCAATCTGGGTGCGGAGCACAGCGACGCCGACTTTCTCTTCTTCCTGAACAACGACACCGTCCTCACCCAGGACTGGCTGCCGCCCCTGCTCCGGGTCTTCGAGGCAACTCCCGATCTGGGCGCGGCCGCGCCCCTGCTGCTCTACCCAGGCAGCAACACGGTGCAGCACGCCGGCATCGTCTTCGACTTCGACCTCTCCGTGGAGCACCTCTTCGAGCACTTCCCCGGTGAGCATCCCCTGCCACGCATGCCGCGCACCTGCCAGGCCCTGTCCGCCGCGGCACTGCTGCTCCCGGCGGTGTTGTTCCGGGAATGCGGCGGATTCCACCCCGGCTATGCCAACGGTTACGAGGATATCGACCTTTGCTGCGCCATCCGACGCCAGGGGCGTTTCCTGCGTACCGTGCCCGAATCCGTGATCCTGCACCACGCCAACCAGACAATGGGGCGTTTTGACCACGAGGCGGAAAACATTGCCCTGCTGCATGCTCGGCAGCCCGACTGCTTTGTCCCGGACCTGCATCGCCATGCCCGCGATTCGGGCTACGAGGTGGCACTCACTCCCTGGCTCGCCGGCCGCATGCGCCCCCCACGGGAGCGGGAGCAAGAACTGGGCCGCCGACTGGCCAAGCCCTTTTCCCCGGCTCAATGTCTGGAACTTCTCCATGAGGAGCCTCTCTGGTCCCAGGGCTACGACCTGCTTGGCGGCTGGCTCGAGGCGCGGGAGCTCTGGCTCGAGGCCGTGGAACTGCTCTTCCGACAGGGTTTTCTGTGCCCCGAGGAGCGGGTTTTCACCCGGCTCCTGCGCGCCGCGCTCAAGGCCGGGAACGCGCTCATGGTCCAAGAGTGCGAGCGCAAGCTCACCCGGATCAGGGCGCTCCTCGCCGACTCCGAGGCACTGCGGCGCAAGGCCCAATTCCTGGAGCAACGCATGTCGCCCCTGGATGAGGAGATTGCCGACATGTTCCGAAGCTTCGCGGCAGCACGCGGCAGGAAACGGTGAAGGATGATGAAAGCAGGGGGCGCTATTCGCCGATGATCTTCACCAGCACGCGCTTGCGGCGTCGGCCGTCGAATTCGCCGTAGAAGATCTGTTCCCAGGGGCCGAAGTCGAGCCTGCCGTTGGTGATGGCCACCACGGCCTCCCGCCCCATTATCTGACGCTTCATGTGCGCGTCGGCGTTGTCCTCGCCCACGTTGTGACGGTATTGGCCAACGGGTTCGTGGGGCGCCAGCTTCTCCAGCCAAACGTCATAGTCGTGATGCAGACCTGACTCGTCGTCGTTGACGAACACGCTGGCGGTGATGTGCATGGCGTTGACCAGGACCAAACCTTCCTTGATTCCACTTTCACGCAGGCACTCTTCCACGTCCCTGGTGATGTTCACGAAACCACGCCTGGCCGGAACGTTGAACCACAGTTCCTTGCGATAGCTGATCATTGCGTTCCTCCCGTGGTGGGGCTGTCTGGTGCGGCCGGATAAGCCTCGGGCAGGGATCTACTCCTCTTCCCCCTTGAGCCACCCCCAGAGGTCTCCGGCAACGACACAGGCAAGCCCCAGCAGCAGCCCAAGGCCGGCGTACATGGAATGTCCCAGGAGCAGGAGTGTCAACCCCGCTCCCAGCAGAACGCCTCCTCCGACCACCAGGAGGATGTCCTTCCTGCTGCCCGAGGGTGGCGGTGTTGATTCAACGGGCTCTGGGGCCTCGGCCGGATGAGGCCGGCCACAGTGGATGCAGGCCGGAGCCTTGTCCGAAACCTTGTTGCCACAATCCGGGCAATTCACCAGACCCATGCCGCGCCGCCTTGTAGTTGAGCATGTTGCCCCTGAAAAACGTCCAGCATTTCAGGGGCGCGCACGTCCTGTGCGCGCGAGCATTTTACCCTTTCCAAGGATAAATGCTCTAGTCCACCCGCATGCTGCCGGGCCTCATGGGGGCGACCTCGAAGGGAACGATATCGCCCTTGCTCAGAAAGGTTATCTTGTGCCGGTTCTCCTTGGCCCGGTCCAGATCGGCCCGGCCCTGCCCCGGCCGCCCCAATTCCAGAAGCAGGCGACCCCGGCGCTCATAGGCATTGGAGTACGTGGGCAGCATCTCTATGGCCTTGTCCAGGTCGGCAAGGGCCTTTTCCTTGTCTCCGTAGTCGGCCAGGATCAGGGCACGGTTGTAGTAGGTCGAGGGGTCCGGATGGAGTTCCAGGGCACGGTCCAGATCCAGGAGCGCCCGCCTGGGTTCGTCGCGCTGCATCATGATCACTGCCCTGTTGTTGTGCAGGTAGGCGAGGATCTTCGGGTCGTCCAGCAATTCACCGGAATCGATGATCCGGGTGTAGATGTCCAGGGCCTGCTGCACATTGCCCTCGGATTGGGAGCGCACGGCGTCGTTGACCAGATTGTAAACCTTCTCGGATGCCTGGGTATGCGGGGTAGCGGCCAGAAGCAACAGACACAACGGCACGAAACAGCCCATTGTACGGACAACGCGCATATTAAAATCCTCCCATCGACTCTTCGGTATCAGGATCGCCACGCCATGACGTGGCCATGTCCAGGAGTGCCGCAAACACTCCGCTCCTGGTAATAGCCGCATCGTTCCCCCCTGACAAGCCCTGCCACCTCCTGCCGGATTACAACTCCGACATGCGCGGGAGTATCCCCGCCACCTGGCCTGAAGTTTGCTCCACATCCGCCGAAAGGTGGTTCAAGGACGCATTGTTGACGGCCTCTCGTCAACCCGGCGTCAGGGTTGCACATCCACAAGACGAAAAGGAGGAGCCCCCATGTCCGGAATCTGGTTCCAGCCGCAGGAGCGTCACAATCTCGACCCGAAAACAGCGGCCTATTACGAAAGCCTGCGCGAACTCGAACAGCGGCTCGAAATGCTGGCCCTGGAGTGCCGCGCCCCGGAACCTCCTCGCGAGACGGATGACGACTGCCTGGATTTGGCGGATTACATCATCATCGACATGAGCTGATTATTCTTCCACCTGAATAAGGCTGTACTCCGAAGTGGAAGTGGGAGTTCATAACCGCTTGACGCTGTCATGATTGGCGAACGTAGTCCTCAGGGCTCCGCAAAGCGAAAGACATCGTCTCCCCTCCGGCACATCCACCCATCACGATCGTGGAGCACAGGCAACATCACCTGCGGAAATAATACTTGCGTATCGCCGCCCGCGAACTCTATTGTTCCGCCCCAGCAGGCCGGAACAACTATGACGGCCGCGGAGATGCGCATGATCCTGCGTGGATACCTCTACGTTTTCATGGCCGCCCTGCTCTGGGCGCTCATCGGTCCTGTGGCCAAGTTCAGTTTCGCTCTCGGCGCCCAGCCCCTGGAGATCGCGTTTTGGCGCGCGGCCATCGGCGCTTTGTTCTTTTTCGGCCACTGCGCCTTGTTCAGGCTCTACCGCGTGCGCCCCAAGGACCTCCCCGTGCTCCTGGTCTTCGGCCTTGCCGGGGTTTCGGTGTTCTTCGGCTCCTACCAGATCGCCGTGCGCGAGAGCGGCGCGGCCCTGGCCTCCATGCTGCTGTACACGGCGCCAGCCTGGGTGGCCCTGCTCTCCTGGCTGATCTTCCGCGAGTCCATGACCAGAATCAAACTCCTAGCCCTATGCACGGCCATGGGGGGCGCGGCCCTGGTCTCGGCGGGCAGCGCGGGTGACGCTCCCGGTGGGCTCTTCGCCCTGGAGCACGTCTCCCTGCTGGGCGTGTCCTGCGGCCTGCTCTCGGGGCTGACCTACGCCCTTCATTACATCTTCGGCAAACGCTACCTGCGCGACTACCCCGCCGCCACCCTCTACCTCTACTCCCTACCCGTGGGCGCCATGGGGCTGCTGCCCTTCACCGAGTTCACCTTCTGGCCGCCCTTTTCGGCGCCCCACGCCCTCACGGCCTGGGCCGTGTTCATCTGCATGGGGTTGTTCACCACCTACGGAGCTTACATGTTCTACTGCGCCGGACTCAAGCGGCTCGACGCCACACGGGTGGCGGTCACGGCCAATCTGGAGCCGGTCATGGCGGCCTTGCTGGCCTTTGTCTGGTGGGACGAATTCTTCCGCCCCATCGGGTATGTGGGGGGTGGGCTGGTGCTCGTGGGAGTGCTGCTGATGGTCTGGGACGGGATCCGCGCCCAGAGGCCGACCAGGCGCAAGGTTTAACGGTTCGTTGACGCCAGCTCCTCCTCCACGTAGGGCTCCAGGTGCACCACCACGTCGCAGACGTTGCGGCAAAGCTCCAGCAGCCTGAGGCGCACCAACTCCGAGATGGCGTGTCCCTCACGCACCGTCATTTCAGGATCCACCAGCACGTGCAGATCCACCTGCAAGCCCTGTCCCAGATAGCGGGTACGCACCGCGTGCACCTCCATGACCCCGCGCGTGCTTTGGGCGATCTCGGTGATGCGCCGGATTTGTTCTTCAGGAGCGCCCCTGTCCACCAACTGCTGCAAGGAGGGCCAGACGATCTTCCAGGCTGCCTGGAGGATAAGCAGGGAGACGATCACGGCACCCACGCGGTCCACGAAGGACCACTCCGGGTAGATGGCGCCCACGGCCACGGCCGCGGCGGCAGGCAGAGAACTCAGGGCATCGGAGCGATGATGCCAGGCGTTGGCCTCCAGGGCCGGTGAGTTCACCTCCCTGCCCTTGGCTGCTGTCCAGCGGTAGAGCCACTCCTTGATCCCCAATGAAAGCACGGCTGCCCAGAAGGCCAGCCAGCCGGGCGCGGCGACATCCGGGCTGCGCACCGTGGCCAGGGCCTCGTAGCACAGGCCCATGGCCACACCGGCCAGCACCAAGCCGATGCTCAGGGTCACCAGGGTCTCGATGCGGGCATGACCGTGGGGGTGGTTGTCGTCCGGGGGCGCGGACCAGAACTGCACGCCGATAATCACGGCAAGATCCGTGACCAGATCCGAGAGGCTGTGCACCCCATCGGCGACCACGGCATGGCTGCGAGCCATGATCCCGGCGGCGATCTTGATGATGGACAGCCCCAGATTGCACCACAGGCCGATCCAGGCCACCCGGCGCACCACACCCTTGGGCGCGTTGCGCAGTTCCATGGCATCCATGATACGTACTCCTTGCAGGCGTGTCGCACCTTTCTCCTCTTGGCGCGAAACGCCCCTTCCCCTACGGCCTATACAAGCTGATGCGGGAGCTTGACAACATGCGCCGATGAGGCAATTTTCCCTGTGTCTGGACCTGGCCTTCCCGGTCGGGACCGCTACCTTACGGAACCACAGTGTTCTTTTTCCCCAAACGAAACCGCCCCCCTCTTGTCAGGGGCAAGACCGGAGGCGAGCAGTTCCTGCGCTTCGTGGCGCTCCTCGCCGTGTTCGCGATCGCCGGCTGGCTGTTCTGGCTGAACAACGAACGCTCCATGGAGCGCATCCAGTCCAGGGGTGCCGTGGTCGACCTGGGCGACCAGCTGACACCCAGGCAAAAGCAGCTGTTGCGGGATTTCGCCAAACTTTTCAAGGACGAATTCGGCCTGGACCTGAAGGTCCACGTGGATGCCAGACATATCGACCCACCCCTGCCCGACAACAAGACGCTGTTCATCGGACTCAACCCCATGGCCAGGGAGGTGCGCATCCAGGCGCCGCCGCTGGTGGCCAGCGCCCTGGGTCCGGACCTGCTGCACGAGTTGGAGACCGGGCACTTCGCGCCCTACTTCGAATCCGAGCAATGGCCACAGGGGCTGCTGCTGGCCGTGGAACGCATCTGGAAGGCCCTCGCCGGCCTACGTCCCCCTATGCCACACGAGAGTGGGCCGGAAATGCGTTTTCCCATTGCTCCCGAGTCTGGGTGATCTGGAATTTCGTCTTGCCCTTACCCCTGCCCCGGGATAGTCTCCGCTCCCCATGAAGAACGTGACCATCCATACCGACGGCGCCTGTCTGGGCAATCCCGGCCCTGGCGGCTGGGCGGCCGTGCTGCGCCACAACGACGTGGAAAAGGAACTCTCCGGCGGCTTTTCCCAGACCACCAACAACCGCATGGAAATCCTCGCCGCCATTGCCGGCCTCGAGGCCCTGAAGCAGCCATGCCGCGTGGAGCTGTATACCGACTCCCAGTACCTGCGTGACGCAGTGGAAAAACGCTGGCTCGCGGCCTGGCAGCGCAACGGCTGGCAGACTTCGGCAAAGAAGCCGGTCAAGAACAAGGACCTCTGGCTGCGACTGCTCCCCCTGCTTCAGAAACACCAGGTCACTTTTCGCTGGGTGCGGGGGCACTCCGGAAACCCGGACAACGAGCGTTGCGATCAACTGGCTCGTACCGCTGCCCAGAGCCCCGGACTCGAGGCCGATCCCGGATACCCCAAGTAACCTCTCCTGTGCCTCGCCCTGTGTCAGACGGAATAAGGATAAGGGGACAGGATAAGGGAACAGACATATTATGCTGTCGCTGCCGTCGCGTCCGGCAAAAAGGGTATTGTACGTGAGGACGGTGAGTTTCATAGGACGTTCTCCGAGCATGGTTATTTGTTTTCATCGTGCTCATCGAAAACCCGCTGGGCGTAGCCATCGAGCAATGCCTCGCAGTTCTTCAGGCGCTGCACGGCTTCTTCCGCCAGGGTCCCGCCGTAGAAATCAAGCTTGCGAATCTTCTCCAGCCATGACTGAAGTTTCTTCAAATCGACATCGTTTTCTCCAAGCTCGGCATAAGTGAAACGTGGCTATTGCCTTCGCTCCGCACTTCTGGCATAATCTAGAAAAAGCCTA
>CAZSRS010000039.1:0-36580 GCA_964609625.1 uncultured Desulfovibrionaceae bacterium | reverse complement strand
TTTGGAAATGCGCGGTATGGTTCGCCAGCTCCCGGGGATGATCTATAGTGTTGTCTAGCATCCTGGTGTAATGATAGGGGAGAGGAAAAACCAAGGGAGTTGCGCGTGCAGAAAATCCCCCTGAACCTCGCCAAGCCGGGTATGATCCTGGACAAGCCCCTGCTGCGGGACAATGGACTGGTCCTGGTGGCGGAAGGTACGGAACTCTCCGACACCCTGCTGGGGCGCCTGCTGACCATGGGTATCGAGACCATCGTGGTCAAGGGAAACCCCGTGGACCTGGACGGAGCAGGCGGAGGAAGTTCCTTTTGTCAACGTGCCGAACGCATGGATCACCTGTTCCGGAAATACCAGGCCGACCCCTTCATGATGAAGCTGAAGGAACGCCTGACGGAGTACTTCAAGCTCAAGGCCGCGGCGGAGGCTGCGGCCCAAGCCGCGGCGGAGGCTGCTGCAAAGGCCGCGACAGATGCCGCCGAGGCGGAGCGGAACACCCAAGAGGAAGCATGAAAACACCATGAACGACGATCTGAAGACCGAATACAAGGGGCGGCTCCTGGCCGTGAAGGACCTCCCCACCCTCCCGGCTGTGCTGGACGAGGTCACCAGACTCGTGGAAGACCCAAACTCCTCCACGGAACAGATCGCCAAGGTCATTTCCTATGATCAGGTGCTCTCCGCCAAGGTCTTGAAGATGGTCAATTCCCCGATCTACGGCTTTCCGGGCCGCATCAGCTCCATCCAACACGCCCTGGTGCTACTGGGCTTCAATGTCATTCGCGGTGTAATCATTTCCACTTCGGTATTCGACGCCATGACCAAGAGCATGGTGGGCCTCTGGGAGCACAGCGTGGGTTGCGCCATGGCCTGCAACGAACTCGCCAAGGCCGCCCAGCTCAAGGACCCGGAGGAGTACTCCGTTTGCGGGCTGCTGCATGATCTGGGCAAGGTGGTGGCCGCGGTGCAATTGCCCGAGGCCAAAAAAAACATCGACTGGGAAATCGAGACCAAAGACTACACCTACATCGAGGCGGAAAAAGAGATCCTGGGCTTCGGCCACGACCGCATCAACCTCTGGCTGGCCGCCCACTGGCACCTGCCCGTAAAGATCAAGGAAGGCATCGCCCACCACCATGCTCCCCTGCGCGCCGAGCACTACCCGGCTTACCCCTGCGTGGTGCACCTTGGCAATTTTCTGGTTCGGCTCATGGAATACGGCTCCGGCGGCGACGTGAATGTCCCGCCCCTAGATCCCCAGGCATTGAAACTGCTCAAGCTCCGGGTACCAGACCTGGAGCGCGTGCTCGATCAGCTCTGCGACAGGTTCGTCGAGGTCTCGGGCCTCTCATTCTCCTGAATCCCTGGATGCACATGCAGCAGAACCCTTTCCGACTCGGTACCTTCCACCGCGTGCTCAACGCCCTGGTCATCTCCCCGGAAAACGACTTCGCGGACACCCTGCGTTCCCTCTGGCCCTCCGAGGACATCAGTTGGAACCATTTCTCCAGGGCAGCCGGTGCGTTGGAGTGCCTGTTCACCGCTCCCCCGGACCTACTCGTGGTGGACAGCCGCCTCCCGGACATGGACGGCGCGCAGCTCGTCTCCCTGATCAAGAGCGAAAACGTCTACCGCCAAGTGCCCGTGGTTCTCTGCGTGGAGCGTGCGAGTTTGATTACCGGCGTCAACTGGAACACCCTGGAGGCCGACGACTTCCTGGTACACCCCGTGGATCCGGACGAGGCCAGAGCCCGCCTGGCCCTGACCCTCAGCCGCGCTTCCCGCAGTCTGGACGCCAACCCCCTCTCCAGGCTGCCCGGCAACACCTCCATCATCCAGCGCATCCAGGAACTCCTGGACGCAAAAATCGACTTCGCCCTGGCCTATGCCGATCTCGACCACTTCAAGAGCTTCAACGACAAGTATGGCTTCACACGGGGCGACGAGGCACTGCTCATGACCGCCAGGATCATCGTCAACACCATCCGCGGCCTGAACACTCCATCCTCCTTTGTCGGGCACGTGGGGGGCGACGACTTCGTGTTCATCCTGCCCCCGGAACTCGCGGAAACAGCCTGCCGGCAAATCGTGGAGCGTTTCGACGCCATCGTGCCCAATTTCTACGACCAAGAAGACCAGGAGCGCGGCGGCATCGTCTCCACCGATCGCCAGGGCGCCGTGCGCACCTTCCCCCTGATGGCCATCTCCATCGCCGTGGTCTTCAACGTGGACGGCTGCTTCGAACACTACGGCCAGATATCGAGCATCGCCGTGGGACTGAAGAAAAAGGCCAAGGAGAACCCCAGGAGTTCCTATGTCCTGGACCAACGATCACATGCACCCGCCTGAACCGGTTCAGGAGTTCCTCACCTACCTGTCCGTGCGGAAAGGTTACTCCGAAGCTACCCTGGCTGCCTACGCCAAGGACCTGGAGCAGTTCGAGCTGTACCTCCCTCCCCCGTGCAGTCTGGGCAATCCCGCAGGGCTCGAGCGCGACCACGTGCGCCGCTTCCTCGCCGACCTGCACCGTCGAGGCGTGCGCAAGAGTTCCATGGCCCGCAAGCTCTCCTCGCTACGCTCCTTCTTTCGCTTCTGCGCGATGCGGAAACTTGTGCGACACAACCCCACCACCGGCGTGCGCAACCCGAAACAGGAAAAGCTCCAGCCCAAAGCCCTGAACGTGGACCAGGCCCTGACCCTGGTGGAACGCGGCAACAGGACCACGACCAGGGCCCGTGACCTGGCCCTGCGCATGCGCGACCTCGGGCTGGCCGAATTGCTCTACGGCGCCGGCCTGCGTATCAGCGAGGCACTGTCCTTGAACCTGCGGGACTGGTCACCGGCACACTCCGTGGTCCGCGTGCGTGGCAAGGGGGGCAAGGAGCGCGTGGCACCCCTAGGCGAGTCCGCACGATTGGCCCTGGCCGCCTATCTCCAGCTCCGCCTCCTTCTGGAGCCACAAGCAGACGAGCAAGCCCTGTTTCTTGGTGCCAGAGGGGGACGCCTGCAACGCCGCCAGGCCAACCGCATCATCGCTCAGCTGGCCACGGAGGCCGGAATCCCCCAAAACGTCTCCCCACACATGCTGCGGCACAGCTTCGCCAGCCACCTGCTCCAGGCCGGCGCGGACCTGCGCCACGTCCAGGAACTCCTCGGTCACCAACGTTTGAGCACCACCCAGCGCTACACCCATCTGGAGTTGGCACGCCTCGTTGCCGTCTACGACAAGGCGCACCCTGGCTCCCTCCCTCTGCCTGGAGATACGAATAAATAAACGCGGATGCGCAAGAATGCGGCGTGGACGAATCCTGTGGGAAAGGAAACTGAAACGCACCCCTGACCGTCGTCTTCCGGAGACGACAGCCAGGAGTGGAATTACTGAAGATGCGTCACGGACAAGGATAATCTCCAGGCTCGGCCGAAGCGGGCACGACCCGGAGCCGGATTCCGGCGACCCCCTCCATCAGACCCCCGATCCGATGCTGAAGACCTGGCGAGGGAACTGAGGCTGGGCACGGTGCTGTACGTGCTCTGCCTTCTGCAGCTTGATGGTGACACGCCTGTTCTGATGCCGCCCCTCTACCGTGTCATTGGAGGCAATGGGTTTCTCATCGCCGTACCCTACGACTTTCAACCGTTCAGGCTGAATGCGGTACTTCGTGACCAGAATCTCCTGAACGCTCTGGGCACGCTGCTGCGAGAGCGTGACGTTGGATTGCTTCGAGCCGATACTGTCGGTATGTCCCTCGATGATCGCCACGGCATCGGGGGTGTTTTGCAGCATGCCGGCCAGTTCGGCGATGTTGTCATGGGCCGCCGAGTCCAGATTGGCTTCACCCAGGGCGAAGTGCAGTGTCGTGGGGTCGGCCAGGGCCACGTAAGTGACTCGGCTGGCATAATAACCGCGTACAGTGACCTCCACCCGCTGATTGCGGGCGCGCCCCTGCGGTGAAGCGTTGGACACCAGGGGCTTGCTGTCTGCAAAACCAATGGTCTGGATACGTTCGGGTTCCACGTTGAAGGCCGTCACGATCATTTCCTTGATTTTCTCGGCTCTGCGCTCCGAAAGCAACTGGTTCGAACCGTGGTCCCCCTGATTGTCCGTATGCCCATGGATGAAGGCAACCGCGGTGGAATTCTCCCTGAGCAAATTGCCGATACGAGCGATATCCGCGCTCTGGCTGGGGGAGACGACGGCGTTCTGGCCCTCGTAGGGCAGGTTCACCGCGACGTAGAGCGATATGGGGCAGCCCATGGCATCCACCAGCACGCCGCCGGGAGTCAGGCTGCATTCATCCCGGAAATCGGGGACACCGTCGCCGTCGCTGTCCGCCACCTCGCGCCGATTCTCTGGTTCCGGGACCATCGGTGCCTGTTTGTAGGTGGCGAACCCGCCCCCCAAGGCCTGCGTCAGTCCCTGCATCATGTGTCCACAGCCGGAGAGCGCAAAGCTCAGAAACAACAATAACACTATCAGCCTGGTCATGATCTACCCCCTTCCTCATGGTGGCACGTAAGACCTCCGTCCACACCCGGAGAACATCCACCGTGACCAAACCACCCTCTGACTACGCAGGTCGCTACCTACCCTGCGGCACAGACTCCCTGTCGCGGCCAATGTTCCGAAGCCTTCACCGAAGACTACTTCATGCACCATACATCATTCCCAGAGCAAGACAACATCCAGGAGCAGCCAATATATCTAGTATTGTTCTAGTAAAATACTAGATAAAATATAACGTGCCGATGCCGATGCTGAACCAGCATGCAGTGCCTTGGGCAGTAACTCCTCTTTCACATAAAAAAATGAGCAGAAAAGGGCATACAGCACCAAATTTCCATGCCACGAAGATGCTCGCGCGGGTGTTGGATGGGTTCGATCCCGACCGCCCCTGATTAAAGCAGATACGAATGCACGTTCCGGGACGAGATCACTATACGGAACACACAACTCAGAAGTGGCCCCGAGAAACGAGACCATGCGCTAAGGTGGACGTAGACTTCCCCGAGGAGAGAGTTCATGTCCAAGAAAAGTCGAAAGCTCACGACGGTGTTCAAAGCCCGGGTCGCCCTCGACGCGGTGAGCGGCGAGCAGACGCTTGCCGAGCTGGCCAGCAAGCACGGCGTGGTCCCGACAGACAGCCACACACAACGGATGCCGCGCTTCGCCGTGCTCAGACGCAAGGGGAGCCCGGGCACGAGAAGCGATAGGGGCGGGCGACGAGGCGAACGCCCCCTGTCCCCGCGCCACACCCACCGTTTGCAAGGTACACGAACCTACCCAGTGCTGGTCGATGTCGTGGCGTCGTTCTTCGCTGACAAACATTCCGATCCCGCTTGGATTCATGCGGATAAATAAGTGACCCCGTGAGCGGCCCCTCCTCGGATACAGTTATATCTCCCTCCTACGGCGCGGCGAAGAAGCGTTCCAACTCCTGAAAGTGCGCCTGGTCCACTCCCTCCTGCCGGACCTCCAGGACGTCGTGCAGTTTCGTGAGCTGTTTGACCACCTGATCGAGAACCGAATCCGCCCCCACGGAGAGCCATATCAGGCTTTCCCTGCCATCCGCCTGGGGCATGCAAAGGATTCCCTCGAGGTTGTAGGCCCTGCGGGCGAAGAGGCCACAGACGTGGGACATAACGCCTGGGTGGTTTCGCACCCGCAGGCTGAGCACAGTGCGTCCACCGCCGGCTTGCGGCGTGTCCTGGTTGTTACGATGCGGAGCAAGCATCTGCCGTCCCTCCTATCATTTCACAGTTCGCGGCACCCGGAGGCACCATTGGGAAGACCCGTGCGTCGGCGTCAAAGGGTGCATGCACCAGGCAAGGGCCTGGGGACCGCAGACACTTGGCCAAGGCTGCGCGCGGGTCCGTGCATTTGCCCAGGTCCACCGAGGGCATGCCAAACCCCGTGGCGATGGTGGGGAAGTCCACGTGGTGCGCGAAGCTCGACGCCACGTAACGCCGGCCGTAGAACAAGTCCTGCTGCTGCCGCACCAGGCCCAAGGAATTGTTGTTGCAAAGGATGATCTTGACGTTGACCTGCTGTTCCACGGCCGTGGCCAGTTCCTGGATGTTCATCATCAGGCTGCCGTCACCGCTGAAGCAGACCACGATGCGGCCGGGATTGGCCAGGGCCGCGCCAATGGCTGTGGGCATGCCGAAACCCATGGTGCCCAGCCCGCCCGAGGTCAACCACTGCCGGGGGCGGCGATGCGGATAGGCCTGGGCGGTCCACATCTGGTGCTGCCCCACGTCCGTGGCCACGATGGCGTCTGGAGGCAAGTGCTCGGCCACGGCCCTGATCAGTCCATAGGGGGAACGCGGATCGTCCAGCCCTGGCATGGCCAGGGGATGCTGCATGCGCAGGGCCGCTGTCAGCGCCAGCCAGCCAGAACGCTGTTTGGGCTTCACCCGCCGCGAAAGGCCTTCCAGGGCCATGCCCACGTCGGCGGTGATGGCCACGTGCGCCCGCTTGATCTTGTGCAACTCCCCAGGGTCGATGTCGATATGGATGATGCGCGCGTTGGGGCAGAACTGCTCCACCTTTCCAGTGGCACGGTCGTCGAATCGCACGCCCGCGGCCACGATCAGGTCGCTCTCCTCCACCACCAAGTTGGTACAGCGCGCTCCGTGCATGCCAAGCATGCCCAGGGCCAAGGGGTGCTTCGCGGGAATCGCGCCCAGGCCCATGAGGCTCATGACCACGGGCATGGAGGCCTTCTCGGCCAGGCCGCGCACCAGGTTGCCGGCGCCGGACTGTATGACTCCGCCCCCCACATAGAGCAAGGGGCGCTCGGCCGCGTCAATCAGTGCCGCGGCCGCATCGAGTCCCCCTGGCTCGGGCACTTGCGGTGGAGCGGGTATGCCGGGCTCGGGCCAGGCCGGGAAGCTGATCTCCATGCACTGTACGTCCTTGGGCACATCAATGAGTACCGGTCCTGGGCGGCCCGAGGCCGCGATGCGAAAGGCCTCGGGAATGACCTCCAGCAGCTCGGCCGGGTTGCGGACCAAAAAGTTGTGCTTGGTCACGGGAATACTCAGGCCGTAGGTGTCCACCTCCTGAAAGGCGTCGGTGCCGATGAGGCTGAGTGGCACCTGCCCCGTGATGCAGATGATGGGGATGGAATCCAGCCGGGCGTCGGCCAGGGCCGTGATGGTGTTGGTGGCGCCGGGGCCTGAAGTGGCGAAGAATACCGCGGGCTTGCCCGTGGTGCGGGCCATGCCCTGGGCCATGAAGCCCGCTCCCTGTTCGTGCCGGGTAAGGACATGCTGGATTGAGCTCTCGCGCAGGGCGTCATAGAGCGGGAGGTTGGCCCCGCCGGGGATGCCCGTCACAAGGTCTATCCCCTGGCGTTCGAGCAGTCTGATGATGCAGGTGGCGCCGGTGCAGGTGATCATGCCGCTGACTCCTTGGGTTGGGGTGAGTCCCCGTGGCTGGAGCCGCCGGCGGAAGGTACGAAAAACCCCCGTCGGCGGTCCGCGCCGACGGGGGTGAACAAGCCTGGTATACAGAACTCCCGCTACGGCACGGCCGCAAGTACATCGCCTACTACGACGACTAGCGCGACAGCGGGAATACCGCGCAGCGAAATCGTGATCTGGTTGTAGGCGATGGTCATGGAGTTCTTGTACCTTCTCAGTTTCAGCTCTCCTAGCCCCGTCGGCCGGTGCATGTCAAGAGGCCCGCGAGATTTTTTTCGCTCGGACCACGGGCGCAACTGCATGGTGGCTGAAGACAACGCCTTGCCCTACCATTGTGCTTAGACTATAGCAGACTGTAGTGAAGAAGCCGCACACAGCGAATGCGTAACCGCAAGAATCTCTACCGTATATGGAGGATAGCCGCATGTTCGTGCACAAGAAAATCATGCGTTTTTGTTGGTTGCCGCTGTTGGGTGTTATCCTGATGTCCTGCTTCCTTTCCTCCATAGCAAGGGCTTCAGACACAGCCGTGACAGCCACGCCGCTCGACTCGGTGCTCACATCCTATCTCGAGAAATACAGCATGCCCGCCCTGAGCGCCGCCGTGGTCAAGAACGGCGTAATGGTCGCGGTCGGCGCCGTGGGCGTTCGCAAGGCTGGCACCGACATCCCGGTCACCATTCACGATCCCTTTCACATCGGCTCGGACACCAAGGCCATGACCGCCCTGCTCGCGGCGACCTTTGTCGAGGAAGGCAAACTGCGCTGGGACAGCACCCTTGCCGAAGTCTTCCCCGAATTCGTGGATAACATGGCCCCGAAGGTCGGCGATGTCACCCTGCAACAGCTCCTGTCCCACACCAGCGGCATGCCCTTGGACAACGAACGCTTCGGCGAGTTGCTCGCCCAATCCTACGGACAAGACGGCAACCTGGACGAGATGCGTCAATGGCTCGTCTCGCAATGGATGGCCGAGCCCCTGGCCAACGAACCGGGCAAGGTCTTCGTCTACTCGAACATGGGCTACACCACGGTAGGCGCCATGATCGAGCGCGTGGCCGGCAAGGATTACGAAACGCTGCTGTTCGAACGCGTATTCACGCCGTTGGGATTCGAGAGCGCCGGTTTCGGCCCCCAATCCTCATCAGGCCGCGTTGACGCCCCCCTGGGGCACCTGATCGTGGATGACACGATGATGATCTTTTCCGCCGGCCCCAACGGTGACAACCCCCTGATCATTGGCCCGGCAGGCACGGCGCACATGTCGGTAATCGACTTCGCCACATGGGCGGGCTGGAACGCCGGCGAGGGGAAACGCGGCCCCGCTCTGGTCAGCCCGGACACCCTCAAGAAACTGCACACTCCGGTCATCGAAATGGTACGGCCGAACGCCAAACCCGGTACACCCGTCTCAGGCAAGTACGCCCTCGGCTGGGGCATGATGCAGCCCTCCTGGTGCCAGGAAGAGATCATCACCCACACCGGCTCCAACACCAAAAACCTGGCCACGATCTACCTGCTGCCGGCGCACGACTTCGCCATGGTCATGATGACTAATGTTGGGGGCGAGCTAGCCGACGCGGGGCTCAAGGCGCTGGCCGAAGAGCTTTACAAGACCTACGGCCCTGGGAAATGAGCCGATACGCTCCAAGGTTGCCCTCCAACGCGCATTGTCACGGTTGCGAAAACCGCGTGCCGCGAGTGGCTCGTTTGTTCGTGATGCGGGCCGATAAAACAGGCCTGGTACAGGGAGAGGGCCTTGCATGCGGCCCTCTCCCCATGTTTCCGGTGATGCAGATCACCTTTCAGGGGCATGTAACAGGAAGATAGACCTTGGTCCCACCCTGATATGATTCAACGTAACACGTGGTGCCGTCCTGATATATGATGCTCCCGGTGGTGGGGTTGGTGATGGCTATGGCCGTGGCCGGAAGGATGGTGAGCATGGCAGCGATGGCCATCCCGGTGGCAACCCCTGGATAATACCCTCCATACGGCGGTGGCGGAACCGGGAAAGGGGGGGGCGGTGGAGGAAACGGGTGTGGTCCCGGCGGGCCCGGAGGCGGCGGCGGAGGAATCGGAGGCTGCCCAGGAGGACGTGGTCCCGGAGGCGGGGGAGGCGTAGGACGTGGTTCCGGCGGATGCGGTCCCGGAGGCACCGGGGGATGGTACCCAGGAGGCGGAGCCGAGATGTTGCCCCGTGGTGCGATCGCCGGCGGCGCTCCGGCATGATCCCTGCCAGCGAATCCGCCCTTTCCAGGCGGAGGAGGAACGACGGACGGTCCGTGCGGGCCGGAGCCCGGACCTGGTCCACGACTCCTGCCCGGAGAAGGAGAAATGTTCCCACGCGGAGCGTGAAAACCACCTCCGCCACGCCCCCCGCCGCGTGCCTCGGCAGTCCGGGTGTCGAGCCAATCACTGCCCAGAACGAATCCAACGGCCATCACGACGGCAAGGACCAGAATCCTCACCCGGATTGCACCTTTCAGCATGGTGGACAGCATGGCGGCCTCCTATTGCTTCCGGTTCAGGCTCGTAAACAGGTCCTTGTCAAGGGAAAATCCCTCGGGAGGCGCATAGTCGAAGCTCGACGCAGCCGGGACCGCGATTTCCCAGTTCCGCAGAAATGCCGTGAACTGCGGGGCCAAGGGTATCTGCTTCTCGGTGATGAGCACCTTGCGCGGAAACGGTGTAGGACCGTCCTCGATCCAGATCTGCCAATCGATGTCTGTCCCTTGGAAGAACAGGTGATGGCACTGGATGTCGCCTACAAAGCCCTTCCCAAGATAGGAAGCCGAAGCATAGGACATCCTGGCGCAAGCTTCGGGGCGCAACAGGTCTCCAAGAGGTGACTCCAGACCATATTGCTCCGCCAGGAGATCGAGCAAAGCACCGGAGTCCATGTCCGCCTGTAACTGCCCATAGGCCTTGCTTTCCGCCAAAGCCAAGGTGAATGTCTTGCCGTCAAAGACCGAAGTCGCGATGATGTCGTCGCCCGTGGCCTCGACCCTGAAGGCATTGGGGCGCCGCACCACCACCTCCATGTTTCGTGCGATCTGGATCTTGGCCGCGTGTTGGTAGACCAGGTCCAAGAGCACCTCCGCCCTGAAGGAATAGCCCTGGAGTCCGGCCAGATGGGCGCAGGACTTCTCGAGGACGGCCACGGCCTCGGGATCGATGAGTTGTTGATCAGTGGCCTGCTCGGTGGCTCGAGCAACCCCTAACACTCCCAGGAGAGCGCAACCCAGGAAGAACATGAACAAAAAACGAAAATGTGTTCGCATACCTGACCTCCGATGTGAGAACGTGAGAAGCGAGTCCGGACGCAGTGTCCCCCACCTCCCCCCGCCAAACAGGGGGCATACTCTAATGCTTGTGTATTCCTCCATGCAGGAAATGTCACTGCCTTTTCCAATTCCCCCAACAGGATGCAACTCGCAAGACGGTACGTCACTGACAATCTCCCGGCGGAGTGCATTAGAGTCCACACGGTGAGCGGTTGTCTGCCCCCACGGCGGGCCTTGACTCTCCACGGAGGAGTGTGACGTGCGGTGCCCCCCGCATGACCAGGCACTATGAGTGTCCGAAGTCGGCCTTGTGGTGACGTTTGACCTGCCGCGCAGTCTGTGGCAGTGAGGGAACGCCTCATACTCCCCTCCAGTCTGGAGTTGTACACATGCACTCAGGATCGCCCCCCTCCCACGCCTCGCCATCCCATGCAATCGACCTCGTGGCAAGCTCATGCGACGAATGTCTGACCTGCGTGCGACAATGCGCCTTTCTGACCAGCAGGGGCACGCCCCGTGCCCTTGCCCTGCTGCACACCACCGAGGCTGTACGACTGCGCGGCATGGCCTTCGAGTGCAATCTCTGCGGCCTGTGCAGCGCGGTCTGCCCGAACAAGGCCGACCCCATGGCCATGTTCCTGGAACTGCGCCGTGCCGCGGTCTGCTCCGGAGAACTCGACCTCGGACGCTACGGTAGGATTCTGCGCTATGAACGCTGGGGGCTTTCTCCCCTCTTTCGCTTCCGTGGCATCCCGAATGGTTGCGATACGGTCCTCTTTCCCGGATGCACGCTGCCCGGCACTCGCCCCCTGGTCACGTGGCAGCTGTTCGAACTTCTGCGTACCTCGTCGCCCAACATGGGCATGGTGCTGGAGTGTTGCGCCAAGCCCTCCCACGACCTGGGGCGGCAGGCATACTTCGAGGATCACTTCTTCGCATTGCGCGACGAGTTGTTGCACAAGGGAGTGCGGCGGGTCTACGTGGCCTGCCCCAACTGCTTCAAAGTATTCCGGCAGTACGGCGCCCCCCTGGAGGTGCGTACGGTGTACGAGCAGATGCAGGAGCACGGTCTGCCGCAACTTGAGGGGCTGCACAGCCATGACGCCGTGACAATCCATGACCCCTGCCCCCTGCGCCACGAGCCTGAGGTTCAAGAGGCGGTGCGCGCTCTGATCCTGGCACGTGGCCTGCGTGTGGAGGAAATGCGGCACAAGAAAGCGCGTACGATCTGTTGCGGCGAAGGGGGCTCCGTGGGATTGCTTTCTCCGGAGAACGCCGCCCACTGGGGTGCGTTGCGCGGCAAGGAAGCCAAGGGGCGCCGCGTGCTGACCTGTTGCGCCGGTTGCGTCAACTTCCTGCGGCAGCATGTGGACGCGGTGCATGTCTTGGATTTGGTGTTCCGCCCCCAGACGCTGGAAAAGGGCTCGGTTCCCGTGGTGAACAGCCCCTGGACCTATCTGCGGCGCTTGCAGCTCAAGGCGCGCTTCATGCGTGCGCTGGGCTGAAGCCTCGGGCAGGAATAAACGTCGGGGAAGAGTCGCCCATGAAGACGCCCTTCCCTCGCATGTCGTCGTTGGTCCGGCACAGCCAGCTAGAGCATACTACCCCTGAAATACGTCCTTCATTTCAGGGGCGCGCGTCCTGTGCACGCGAACATTCTACCCTTTTCCGAGGATAACAGGCTCTAGGCCTGGCGCATTTCGGTGACCAGTCGTCCCAGGGCCTCCGTGAGTTCCGACAAGCGGTCCACCGCCTCCGCCGCCTCGCTCATGATCGAGGCCGTGTCCTTGGAGATTCGGTGGATCTCGTCAAAGGAGCGGTTGATCTCCTCGGAAGTGGCGGACTGCTCTTCGCTGGCCGTGGCGATGGAGCGGACCTGGTCCGAGACGCTCTCCACCAGGGAGACGATCTCGCGCAGGGACTCGCCGGACTGGTTGGCGAGCTTGGTGGCCTGCTCCACGAGTTCCACGGCCTGCTCCACGTTCTGGACGTTGGCGCGGGTACCGTTCTGGATGCCGGATATGGTGTTGCCAACTTCCTTTGTGGCGGCCATGGTCTTTTCGGCGAGCTTGCGCACCTCGTCGGCCACCACGGCGAATCCCCGACCGGCCTCTCCCGCGCGGGCAGCCTCGATGGCGGCGTTGAGCGCCAGGAGATTGGTCTGATCGGCAATGTCGGTGATCACGTTCATGACTTGGCCGATGGCCTCGGTCTGGTGGTCCAGGTCATTCATGTTGGTCTTGAGTTCCTGGGCCTTGTTGCGTACCTGGGTGATGGCGTTCACCACCTGGCTGACCACGGATGCGCCGTGCTGGGCCTTGCTTCTGGCCTCGTCCGAGGAGTTGGCGGCGGAGGAGGCGTTGCTGGCCACCTCGGTGACGGCGTTGTTCATCTCCTCCATGGCCGTGGCTGTTTCCTCCGCGCGCTGGGACTGGACCATGGAGCCTTTGTTGGCCTGATCCACGCGGTCGGCGAATTGCAGGGACGCGGCGCTGAGGCTTTCGGATACGCTCTGGATGCGCTCAGAAGCCTGGATCATGCCCTCGCGTTTGGCATACTCGGCCTTTTGTAGCGCTTCCTCGGCCTCTTTGCTGGCCAGGCGGCAGGCGTCGGCTTCCTTCTCGGCTTCCCTGGATTTTTCCTCCACCTCGCTGATGGTCTGCCTGAGATTCGCTGCCATGGTGTTCAAGGCTGTGACCAGCTGGCCGATTTCATCCTTGGCGGCGATGGCGATTTTGGCCTCGAGATCGCCGGCGGCTAGAGCCTGCGCCAACGAAGTGGCCTGTTTGATGGGGCGCACGAACCGCCCCGCGGTAAAGTACCAGATGCCCGCGATGAGCAGCAGGCATCCCACCAGAATATAGATGGAACTGCGCTGGTTATTGCTGTTGATCGTCGCGAGGCTGGAGACCAGGGTGAACAGTTCATTCTCGGGTGCCTGGGCCACGATGATCCAGTCCCATGTCTTGAAGGAGGAGATCATGGCCAGTTGCATTGCCGGCTCCCCTCCCCTCCCCTTGGGCAGGGGGTAACGCACGTCAGCGGTCTGCCCGATGACCAATCCCTTTGCAGTCTCGATGATCTTCTGAATGTAAAGCTCGCCTGCCGCGTCCTTGTTCTCCAGAACACTCTCGCCCTCACCCGAACCGTCCTTGGAGATGATCAACTTGCCCTTGGAGTCGATGACGAAAACCGATCCTGATTCCGCAACAACAAGATCCTTGATCTGCCGGCGCAGACTGCTGGCACTGTCCTCGCGCACACCGTAGTAAAGCACGCCGATGATCTTGTTGCCCTGATATATCGGCTCATACGCCGTGACGTACCAGGCGTTGACCACGAACGCCCGGCCCACGAAGCGCTTGCCCCCCATCACCGCGCCGATCACGGGATTGGGTTTGCCGTCGGGGTTGATGGCGGGGATGAACGTGCCGGTGGCTCGATTGCCATCTAGTTTCTTGACGTTGGTGGCCACACGCAGCATGTCGCCGGCATCGTTGATCCGCTGAAAGATGGTGCATGTGCCGCCCACGAGCCTGCCCACGTCGTCGACAAGCTCGCTGGGCGTGTTGAAATCAGTGATTTTCGGGATGGAGGTTTCGCCGATATACATCTGAGGGAGGTTCACATTGACCGCTTCCTGCGTGAATTGGTTCACGGCGCTCCACTGCCACTGTCCCTCGCCCAGACTGAAACCACCGCTGCGTTTGACCAGCTCGATGGCCACGTTCAGATCCGCCTCGACTACCTGCTCCAACAGTTCCTGCTGCGACTGGAGCATGGCGACAATGCCTTCCACGGTGTGCTCCAACCCTTTGTATGCGAGGATGCGGGTCTCCTTGGCCGCAAAGGTCAAGGATTTGTCGGCCTCATAGATATTCACTCCCCAGATAAGCAGGGTCGGCACCAACGTGAGTAGTACTCCGAGAATGATCAGCTTGGACAAGATTCCGAGTTTCATACGATTCCCCTTTGCATTCTCCCTGAAGCTGATATCGGCTGCCCCCCACGTCCAGGGTCCGTCGACCTAATGACGTTCATGTCGACACGCGACAGAATAGATTGTAATTACACTAAATGCAAGAAAATTTCAGGGGAGCGAGCACCCGGGGACTGCATACCGACATCAACAGTCCCGCAGGACGTGGCACCATGCCACTCTACCAAGCCCGTAACAGAAAGATCGTGGAAGGAACACCCGACATGATGAAGAGAATCATAGTAATTCAGCGGCATGCCGCAATGTGCCAGCTCGTGCCACATGCCTGTCATGAAGAGCTGTGTATCCGTAGTGCCACAAGAAAAAAACTGGCTTATTCTTGATAATACATATCACATCGTGAAGCAGAACCCCGTGGTCAATCCTTGTCCTCGCGGTTGCCGAACGGATGAAGCGCGCGACATGGGGAAAGGATTCACTGTTGCCTGAGCAGATGCAGCGCATCGGACAGCGACTCGTTATCGTTGCGCCTGAGCAGACAATTCGTCAGTGTCAGCATACCGCCATTGTCTCCCAGGGCGAACATGACCCGCGCGTCCGCCTCGGGTCTGGGGGATTCTCCGTGCTCCGAACCCAAGGGGGTTGTCGTGATCTGCCTCACAGCCACTCCGTTGCCCTGCAACAGGCAATCCGCCAGTTGGGTATCGGGGCTGCCTTGTGCCGCGAGGAGGGGCATGGCCGGATTGTCCCGAAAGACCACGTTGCGCAGGACAGCACCAGGGCAGTGCTCCAAACCCAAGGCTGCGACACCTTTCCCGCCACAGCCTTGCACCAGAGTGTGCCGCAGTTCCAGCCCCGTGCACTTCCTCGCCTGGAAGCCGGGAACAGCCGCCAGGGCGTCTTGTCCAGCGTCGCCCTGGAAGAGGCAGAATTCCAGCCGGGCGTTCGAGCACTCCTCCAGCATCAACAACGGAGCGGATTCCGTGGACAGCCCCATGGCCAATTCCGGTGGCCCGAAGGCCAGATTCATGAGCCGCAGGTCCGGGCAGCGGATGAAGTGCAAGGCCGGCGCGGCAGTCGAAAGGCCCAGGATCAGGGCACGTTCCTCGGCCTCCAAGGAAAGGCCGGGGGTGTTGAAAACCACCGCTCCCCCCTGGAGCCAACGGATCGATTGCGAGCGTACATCCTGCGCCCGCGTCAGGTCGTAGACACCGCTTTCTAGAACGATGTACGCGCCGGGGGCGATGGCCTCCAGCAATTCCCTGGCTGTGCGAACCCGCACGGCATGCTGCGGATGTTTCGACCCGGAGGAAGCAAAGGCCTTTTCCAGGTGTCCGGCCACCGCCAGAATGGAGTTCACATAACTTTGGCTGTGGTTGTAGCCGAAGATCACCGTGCGCTTGTCCTCGATGCTCTTGGTGTCCGCGCTCCAGCCATAGTCACGGATGTAACGCCCCACGCTGTGGATCGCGTCGACCGGGGTGAAGAGGTCCACACGACCGTCTCCGTCTCCGTCCACTCCGTGCTTGGGGATGTTGCTGGGCATGAACTGGGCGATGCCGATGGCGCCGTACGGAGAGCCGATGATGCCCAGGGGGTCGCGCTCCAAATCCCGGGCATGCTGCAGCAGTGCCTTGAGTTCGTTGTAGGCCCAGTCGGAGCGGACCTCGGCTGTTTTCTTGAGCCATTCCGTCTCCACCTCTCCCAGGTCCATGCCCTTGAACATGGGTCTGACCAACTCGAAATCCCGTCCCAACGCCATACTGGCCAGGGGCGCCATGGCCGGCCCACCCCCCAGGAATGTGCCTTGGCGGGTCTCTATGGTGATGATGCCGCCCACGATCTCCGGAGGTACGCCGAACTCCTTGTACATGCGCATAAAATGTGGTCTGTGCTCGATGCCGAAGGCCCTGGCCTCGGCCAGCCACTGCGGGTGCGTGGCGGAATCGTACAACTTGGAGCTCCAGCCGACCGAGACGCCTGCTTCCTGCGCCCCGAGCATGTTTTCCAGTTCCAGAGAAGGAAAGCCATCGGGCTCGAGGCCCATGCGGGTTTGGTACTGCTTGATGGCCGCCGCGGTCATGGGGCCGAAGTGGCCGTCCGGCTTGCCCACGGCAAAGCCCTTGCCCTGCAAGGCGGTCTGAATGCGCTTGATCCTGCGGCTGCCGAAGTCCCGGCGATAGAGGGTCCGCAGTTTTTCCCGCAAGGGTTTTTCCAGGTACTTGAGTTCAGACCTGGCAAAGAGTTTTTGCATGTCCTGGCGGGATAAGCCGTCCTGGACCAGGCGGTCCACAAGCGGTTCCCACTGGCCGGCCGAGGCCCACCCAGGCGCCGAAAGCAGGCCGAGCACAACGAGGACGAGGAGTATGGAGCGGTGCGGATGGTCACTCACCATGAGACTCCCTGTGGAATGTATTGATGGTACGCAGTATGACCTTTTTTCTAGAAAAAGTCAAAACTATAGGCAATGGCAAGAAATACTTGCATTCGGTTCGAATTCATGCGAACCGACAAGCCGCCATTGACAGCTCCGGGGCAAGAGAGGCAAAATACACGAGTCAACCAGCGGAGTCCGGTCCGACACCGAAACTCGGCCCACCGGGCCGTGTCGACCCCGCGATCCGGCTCGTACTCCATGCGACACTCTCCCGTGAACCGCTTCTGTGTGACCAGCTCTTGACTGACGTCACCGCCAAAGGACTCCTGCATGCCGGAAAGGCTCGCTGTCTCAAGCCCGGAACGGCTTTTCACATGATGACATCGCTATGAAGAAACTGATTCTCCTTGGTTGTGTTCTGTTGCTCATGGCCGGCAGCGTCTTGGGCCTGAAGGTGTTCGCCGCGCATTTCATCGATGCCAAGCTGCGCAGTGCCACCGCCCGAGTCAAGGAACGTGCCGACATCAACTTCCGCGATGTCGAGGTCAGCGTCCTGAACATGAACCTGGTCGTGAACGATGTGGATGTGGCCATGCCCACGGGGCAGACAGTGCACATCGAGAGCATCGTTGTCCACGACATGGACGTGAAGCACAAGCCGCCCCTGCATGCCAAGGTCTCCCTGAAGGCCGCGCGCTTGCTCGTGAACCAGGAAAATTTCGGATCCGAGTACAAAGAAATCCAGGAGCTTGGCTACGAAGAACTGCTCGCGGACGTGGATGTGCAGTATGCCTACGCCCCGGACAAACGTACCTTTCAACTCCAGAATCTGCGTCTGGATATCGCGGGTCTCGGCCTGATCCACGCCAGCCTGGAGTGCAGCAACTTCGACTTGGCCAGGCTGCGTGCGCTGGAACTGGATGATCTCGTGGTGGAGCGGTTGTTTTTCTCGTACGAAGACCGCTCCCTGCTGCGTACCTTGATCCAGATCACGGCAGTGGATGAACGGGAAATCATCGACTTCCTGGTGGCTGGACTGCGCGAGGATATCGAACGCGCCGAAGGCCGGCAGCAGATCAGCGCCGCTTCCACCATGCGAGAGATCATCAAATTCATCGAAACGCCCGTGGGCATCACCGTCGATGTGCAACTGGGGCAGCCAACACCCATGGGGCAGATCCTGATATCAAAAAAGATCACGGACATAGTCAAGCTGTTCAGCATCACCGTGAACTCCGCCAGTTGAAGACGAACGCCATGAAACACCGCCTTCTCTCCTCGATACTCCTGCTGCTGCTCGGCCTTGGCGTCTGCGCGTCCCAGGCCATGGGCAGCAGTTCGCTCTGGCTGCACCAACGCGCCGCGGGCGAAAGCAAGGAATTTTCCAAAATCTGGGAATACAAACCCGCCCTGGTGACCACCGTGCACTCGCGCGACGGCCAAGTCATCGGCCACCTCTTCCGTGAAAAACGGTTTCTCATCGGCATCGAATCCATGACCCCTCACTTGGTCAAGGCCTTTCTCGCCGCAGAGGACAGTGCGTTCTACGAACACGAAGGCATCGACCTCACCGCCATTTTCCGCGCCATGGGCAAGAACATCACTGCCGGCGACATCGTCCAGGGCGCAAGCACCATCACGCAGCAGGTGGTCAAGCGAATCCTGCTGACCTCGGAAAAGAGCTTCGCCCGCAAGATAAAGGAAGCTATTCTCTCCTATCGTCTCGAACACCAGATGAGCAAGAACGACATCCTGACCATCTACCTCAACGAAATTTTCTTCGGTGCCAACGCCTACGGCGTGGAAGCCGCGGCCCGTACCTATTTCGCCAAGCACGCCATGGATCTGAATCTGGCGGAAGCCGCCCTGCTCGCCGGACTCCCCAAGGCTCCCACACGCTACAACCCCTACCGCTATCCCAAGGCCGCCAAGGCACGACAACTCTACGTGCTGGGGCGCATGCTCGAACTCCACTGGATCACCCAGGAAGAACACGACCAGGCTCTGGAGTATGAACTGGTCTACAAAAGCATGCCCGACCCTTCCTGGGGGCTCGGCGCCTACTATCTAGAGGAAGTCAGACGCTGGCTCGTGGAGAACATGGGCACCACCGTGGCTCCGGACCCCTTCAAGACATGGGGGCGTAGCGGCGAGGACGCGGTCTATGAAGCCGGCCTCGAAGTCTTCACGGCCATGGACACCGAACACCAAAGGATCGCTGAACAGGCCCTGCGCGACGGGCTCGAGGCCTCTTCACGGCGCAGAGGCTGGGACGGTCCGGTCAGACATCTCGAACCAGGCGCCTTCGACGCCTTCCTGAACACCAACACCTTGCCGCCGGACGCCACGGTAGGAGACTGGATCAAGGTCCTGGTCACCAAGGTGGAGAGCGGCGGTGCCTCGGTCCGTATCGGCAACCGCACCGGTTTCATCGACGTCAAGAGCATGCACTGGTGCCGCACGCCGAATCCCAACCTCGCCACAGAACAGGTGGCCAGCATCAAGGACGCCCGCAAGGTGCTCGCGCCCGGAGACGTGATCTGGGCAGCCTTGGACAAGGAACCCGAACAAGACAAGTCCCTGGACCTTTCCCTCCGCCAAAGACCGAGAGTGCAAGGGGCACTTGTCTCTATCGAGCCGCCCCAGGGCGATGTGGTGGCCTTGGTGGGTGGGTACGACTTCAAGCTGAGTCAATTCAACAGGGCAACACAGGCCGTGCGCCAGCCAGGCTCAGCCTTCAAGCCCATCGTTTACTCCGCGGCTCTGGACGCCGGTTTCACACCCGCCTCGGTGGTCCTGGACGAACCCTTTGTTCAGGTGGACCCGATAACCAAAAAAATCTGGGAGCCCAAGAACTACTCGGGCTCGTTCTACGGCCCCACCATGCTGTGCACGGCCTTGGCCAAGTCGCGCAACCTGGTCACCATCCGCGTGGCCGACATGATGGGTATCCAGCGCCTGTTGGACCGGGCCAGGGCCATGGGGCTCAAGGGCGACTTCGGCCCCTATCTGCCCGTGGCACTGGGCTCCGTGGCCGTCACCCCCATCAATCTCTGCCAGGCTTACACCGCCTTTGCCCGCGACGGCTCCTACATCGAACCCAGGCTGGTGCTCTCCATCAAAAACCAGCGGAATCAGGATATCTTCACTTCCGAACCCAAGGCACACCAGGCGATCTCCCCCCAGAACGCCTACGTCATGGCCAGCATGCTCAAGGAAGTCGTCCGCAGGGGCACGGCAGCCAGCGCCAGGGTGATCAACCGCCCCCTGGCCGGAAAGACCGGTACCACCAACGAGGAGCGGGACGCCTGGTTCATCGGCTTCTCCCCGTATCTGCTCACGGGGGTCTACGTGGGCTTCGACCAGATCGCACCCATGGGCAGCAAGGAGACCGGATCCCGAGCAGCCCTGCCCATCTGGATACAATACAGGCAGGGAGTGGAAAACTCATACCACGAACAGGACTTCACCCGTCCCGACGGCATTATTTTCCAGCACGTGGCCGCCTCCGGATTCATGGCGGAAGAGGACAGCGGCAGTGATTACTATCTCCCCTTCATCGCCAGCAGCCTCGGTGAGCCAATGTTCATGGAAGGCTACAGCAACGAATACGGACAGGGTTATATGCTCGACGGCTACTACCAGGGCACTTTTCAACAGCCGGAAAGGGACGGCTCTGAGCCCGCCACCCATCAGGAAGAGTACCTTCTCAAGCAACTTTTTTGATCCCTTCCGGCCGTGACTGTTGCCTTTCGCAGCCATTCGCAGCACTATGGCGCGTTGCGGAATGGAGAAACCATAGATGAGTGCAGAAATCTACGAAGCCCTCGGCATCGAGGTCAATCCTTTTCCACCCGGGGCCTGCAAGGATTTCTACTACCAAACCGGAGCCACGAAACGCATCCTCGACGAACTGATGTACGGCATCACTGCGCGCAAGGGCTTCCTCATGCTGGTTGGCGAAGTGGGCCTGGGCAAGACCTCCCTGCTCCTGCAACTGCTCCCCATGCTCGAGCGGGAAAACATTCGCTCATCCTGGGTTTTCAACTCCCTGCTCAACAAAACAGAACTCTTGCAGGCCATTGTAAAGGACTTCGGCATTCAAGCTCCTGAAGCGGCCAATCTGGCCGAACTCCTGGACACACTGCACCGCTTTTTCCTCGATGCCAGTAAAACAGGCAGCAACTGCGCCATCATCATCGACGAGGCACACCTCCTGGATTTCCAGGCCCTGGAGGTGCTGCGCATGCTCTCCAACCTCGAACTCGGCGGCGAGAAACTCGTACAAATTTTGCTCACGGGTCAGCCCGAACTCAGGGACAAGCTCGACCAGCCCCACATGCGCCAATTCCGCAGCCGTATCAACATCTACCACGAACTCCCTCCCCTCACCCATGAGGAGACCGGCGACTACGTGAACTACAAACTCTCCATGGCCGGAGCGTCATTCACACTCGACGGACAGGCCCTCGGGCTCCTCCGCCAGACCTCTCAGGGCAATTTCCGCTGCATCAACCTGCTCATGGAAAAAACCCTCCATGGCTTGGCGGCGCACGACGAACGCCGCATAACCTGCGCCTCGGTCATGGACGCCCTCAAGGAAGTCGCCACCTGGGACTCGGACATCTCCAGGCGTTTGCGACGTGTCGTCCTCCGCCGTGCCTTGATCCTGGGGGGAACCGGCACCTTGGCGGTCCTCCTGCTGGCCACCGGGCTCGTGCTTTGGGCACCCTGGGAATCCGCCCCTCCGGTGGCCCAAGACACCTCCCGGAGCGTCGCTCTCCTGGAACACGAGCAACGCACCATGGAACCTCCTCCAGGAGACCTGTCCGAACCCGCCACCACCGCCCCGCAACCTGCTCCCGCCTCCTCCGACATCACGGATATCGGAGATGTGACGCCAAGGCAGGAGGAGCAGGTCTCCCAACCGTCCGTCGAATTGACGGCCGAACCCACGCCCCAGATCCAAGAGCCCGTGACGGAACCTCAAGGGCCTTCCACCGAGTTACTCCAGGCTGCCCAGGAATTCCTCGAGCCATGGGCTATGGCGAAACTGACCCCGGTACTGCTCCAGTCTTTGGAAAACGATGACCCCACCCTGTTCAGGGAGGCCCTGGCCCGCGAGCAGGATCACGATCCCCGCCTCGTGGTCGTTTCTCTCCAATCCCTGCCCGCCAAGGGAGACACCCGGTTCACCGCGTTTCCATGGCAGCTGCACAGTGAATCCGGACCGGCCTGGATCACCCTTTGGCAGCCGCCCATCGCACTCCGGGAATATGCCCTGCAGTTCCGCTCCGCCGAGGTCATCAAACTGCAAGAACGCCTGGATCAGCTGGGCTACTATCGCCTGGGCATCGATGGTACCGTGGGACCCGGCACGTGGAAGGCCGTGGAAAACTTCCAGCGGGACCACGGCCTCGAAAGTACCGGCAAACCTGACCCGGAAACCCTGTTCTGGCTGTTTACCACCACCTTGCGCGCCCGCCCCACGACAACGGAGCGGTCGTCCCCGCCAAAAAACCAGCCCGCGTCCAAGACACCTCCACAGTCACGATCCACCCCCCTGGAAGAGCCCGCACTCCCCCTGCCTCCGCAAGGCAATGTGGATTTCGGCATCAACTGACCCCTGGGTGCCTGGGCTTACCGCTTGCCGATAGCATCCTGGAGGACACGCGCGGGTACCGTGCCTCTTCAGGATATCTCGATCGGTGAGGCTCTCAAGTTGCTCACGACTTTCTCTACAATCTGCACTTTCGTTCTCAAAAAAACTTGCAATTTTTCTAGAAAAAATCTAGAGTCTTGACACTGTTAACTAACCGCCACCCCGGCAACGGGCGTTGTCTGTCCGTGTACCTGGGGCAGACTGAACACTTTTCTGTTTAACAATCCGTTGTTTTTGTATTTTTTCAGGGATCGCGACCGCTGCAAAAAAATAAGGATCACTCCAATGCGTCCCTGTGCGTCCACAAACACGGCTCCACGCCGGATAGTCAACGGATCCCGCTCACCGACGAGCACATTCACCATGCGCTCCAGGTGCAAACCAACGTGAAAAGCAGGGCACACCGCTCACGCGCATCGGCATCGCCTACAGGATGGAGAAGCGCATGACTGCCGCGAGCAACGGACTCAAGACCATGTTCGACGCTGGCATCCGTAAGACACTTCAGGGGGCGACCTCGGTTGAGGAAATCCAATGTGTGTCGGAGAGGTCGTACTCTTGAGAGACCGCACTATGCCGATATTTCACTACAAAATACTCGAAGACAGCGGCAGGATCAGTCATGGCAGGACCATGTTGCCCTTCGACGACATCGCCCCAGCCATCCGCTACCTGGAGCGTCAAGGCTGCGTGGTGCTCTCCATACACCCCCTGAACAGGTTTTCCAAACTCCTCGGCCGGCTGAAACAATATCTGCACACGATCAAACGTAAAGAACTGGCCGAAGTCTTGAACAACATGGCCATGCGCCTCGCTGCCGGAGTCCCCGTGCTCACGGCCATCACCGACGTGCAGCGGGACCTCCGGAACCCCACCTTGTTGCAGATTCTGCGATTCCTCACGGTGGACATCGAGAACGGTCAGACCTTGTCCCAGGCAATGGGCCGGCATCCCGACGTCTTCTCCCAGCCGGTCGTCTCCATGTGCCGCCTGGGGGAGGAAACCGGCCGTCTCGGCCAGATGCTGCGCAAGTCGTCGGAGCACCTGCTGCACATCGACGAGATCGTGGTCACCACCCGGCGCGCCTTGCTCCATCCCGCCTTCCTCGCCCTGGCCGTGTTAGGGGTCACCACGTCTTGGTTCATGATCGTCGTGCCCCAGCTCGAGCAACTCTTCCATGAAATGGACGTGGAACTGCCCCTGCTCACACGGATGCTCTTCGCCGTCTCCAATCTCTTCCAAGCCTGCTTCCCCATGCTCTTCGCCTTCTGCTCCGCCGCGCTGCTGGCCCTTGTATTGCTGCGTAAGCGCTCGAGCAGGATCAGATACGCACTGGATTCGTTCATCTTGCGCATTCCCATGGTCAGGACCATCATCGAGACCTCCCTTGTGGCGCGCGTCAGCGAATATCTGGGCATACTCATCACCGCGGGCATCGGCATCACACGCACCGTGGATATCATCTCCTGCACCCTGACGAACCAGGTGTTCGAGCAGCGCTTCGCCGCCGTACGCGAAGGGGTCCGCAACGGCCTCGATCTCTCCGCCTCCATGCGCCGGGCCAACGCCTTGAACCCCTTCGCCATCCGCATGATCGCAGTGGGAGAGGCAACAGGAAGAATGGACGCTCAGTTCCTGTATGTGGCAAAAGTCCACAGGGAGCGGCTCAGAGCCCTCGTCCAATTGCTGACTCAAGGCCTGGAGCCCGTGATGCTTCTCTTCCTGGGCTGCATCTTCGCCTTGGTCATGGGCGGAATCCTGCTCCCCATCCACGACCTGATCCAGCGAATGCAGTGAACGAAGTCCGCCCATGACGCACTGGACAGACGCCCTCCGCATGATCCCCTGTCGGGGACGGGCATCCTCCGCCCCAAGAAGCGCCCGACGCCCCAGAACGGGGCGCCGGACTAGCCACTGGTACGGGAGAGAGAAAGAGGATGAATCAGTTCGCGGACAGACCGGAAACCAAGGCCTTGCTCAGAAAGATTTCCCCGGTTTCCAACAGCCCTTCGGGGGCGTATGGCGAAATGGCAATGGTCCGGGCCGCGCCCATGATCATGGAAAACACCGTGAGCGCGTATTCCTGCTTGTCGACGGGAGTACCATTGCGTTGCAAGGGGGCGATCACGCCCTCTGCCCGCCCCCGCTCGAGGGCACTGCCGAGCAAACCGAGCATGCTGCCGATCTTCCAGTTGATCTCCTCGCTGGTCAGCTCGGGCCGGCTCACGGAAAAGGGGGAAAGCTTGACGATCACCAAGTAGGCGGCACGCTTTTCCAAGGCAAAGGCGATGAAGCCGTGGTAAAAGGCGAGCACGGACTCGAGGCCGTTCGCCTTGCCCTTCATCGCTGCCTCGAGCCTCTCGTACATCTCGTCCAGAACCGTGAGGCCGCACGTCAGAAACAAGGATGCCTTGGTCTTGAAATGATGCGTGATCAATCCCGCGGCATGCCCGGCATGGGCTCCGATGTCCTTCAGGGAGGTGCTTTCGTAGCCGCGCTCCCCGAACAGGGCGATGGCTGAGCGGATGATGCGATCCTGACTGGTCATTGGCGATCCTTTGTTTGGTCAACCAAACAACATGATTTCAATGATAATACTCCCCCTTTGGCAACCCTGTCAATCAGCCTTTCAGGCCGGGCGAACAAGGATTCCAGCGCACCATGCCCACCGTGCCCTTCCAACCTCTCCTGAATATGCACTTTTCATTTCAGACGTTTTACGCTACCCATGCCTCCAGCACAGAAAAACTGCAACAGCCCCCGCTCCGGACAGTGGCTGGACAGGACTCCGCGTCACTGCTCCCGCGCCGTCTTCTCGTGCCCGTGACGGAACAGGCCACACCAACGAGGACATTTCGCAATGCCCATCTCTCGCACCAGCGCCGGCATCATGGGCGCAGCCGCCGCATTTCTCAGCTGGGGACTCCTGCCCATGTACTGGAAGGCCCTGGGGCAGGTTCCGGCCCTGGAGATCATCTGCCACCGCATCTTCTGGAGCATGCTGCTTCTCGCCCTGGTGCTCACGGTGCAGCGACGCTGGGACACCATCGTCGCGCTGGTGGCCAACAAGCGCCACCTGCTCCTGCTGGCGCTGAGTTCCCTGCTCCTGGCCAGCAACTGGTTCGTGTTCATCTGGGCGGTGAACGACAACCACGTGGTGGAGTCCAGCCTGGGCTACTACATCAACCCCCTGGTCAACGTGCTCCTCGGCTTCATCGCCTTCCGCGAGACCCTGAACCGGCGGCAGGCCATGGCCATCGGCCTGGCCCTCGTGGGCGTCCTGGTCAGCGTGGTGCACTACGGCCGCCTCCCCTGGATCGCCCTGTTCCTGGCCGTGACCTTCGGACTCTACGGCATGGTGCGCAAGATCGTGCCCGTGCTCCCGGTTCCCGGCCTGTTCTTCGAGAGCCTGCTGCTCTCCCTGCCTGCCGGGGGGCTGCTGCTCCATTACCACGCCCAGGGTGGTGGCGGTCTCGGCAGCGCCGGCCTCGATCTGGACATCCTGCTCCTCGGCGCCGGCGTGGTGACCACCGTGCCCCTGCTCTGCTTCGCCTTTGCCGTGCGTCGACTGCGGCTGGTCACGGTGGGCGTGATGCAGTACATCGCCCCCACGGGTATGTTCCTCCTCGGCGTGTTCCGCTATGGTGAGGAATTCGGCCTGGCCCGGCTGATCACCTTCTGCTGCATCTGGGCCGGCGTTGCCGTCTACGTGCTCGACGGCCTCCGGCTGCACCGCCAGGAGTCGCACCTGCTACAACTTAAGAAGCAGGAGGAGTCGGGCAAGACAGCACAGTGAGCACCGCCGCCACCGCGTTTACTTCACTGGAAAAATCCTCTATGCAAACCTCGGTTTCGCCATGAACACAGCCATGCTCTCCATCGTCATCCCGGCTTACAACGAGGCTGAGAACCTCCCCGAGGTCCTGGCCGAGGTCCACGTGGCCCTGGCCCCCCTGGATCGGGAGTGGGAGTGTGTCTTCGTGGACGATGGCAGCACCGACGACACTCTGCAAGTGATCAAGTCTTTGGCCAAGGCCGATCACCGAGTGCGCTATCTGGCCTTCGAAGAAAACCGCGGCCAGTCCGCGGCCTTTGCCGCCGGGTTCCAGCACGCCAGAGGAGCGGTCATAGTGACCATGGACGCCGACCTCCAGAACGACCCCGCGGACATCCCAGCCATGCTCGAAATCCTCGAGCAGGGGTACGACATGGTCATCGGCTGGCGCGCCAAGCGCCGGGACACCTGGGCCAAGCGCCAGGCCTCGAAAATCGCCAACTGGATCCGCAACAAGGTCAGCAGGGAGACCGTGAAGGACACGGGCTGCTCCCTTAAGCTGATGCGCGCTGACCTGACCCGGCAGATTCCCATGTTCACGGGCATGCACCGCTTCCTGCCCACCCTGATGAAGCTGCGCGGTGCCCGCGTGGCCGAGGTCAAGGTCAACCACCGCCCCAGGCGCCACGGCGCCTCAAAATACGGCGTCATCGACCGCGCCCTGACCACCTGGAGCGATCTCCTGGCCGTGCGCTGGATGCAGCTGCGCCACATCGACTACCGCATCAAGGAAAAACGCTGATCCGGCATGGACCAGCACCTCGCCCTGCCCCTGCTGCTCGTTGCCGGCGTGCTGCCGCAGCTCCTCTGGTGGGGGGGGCGCTGTCTCTCCCGCACCATGCCCCCCGTCCCGCGCCTGGCTGCCCTGGTCGGCAGCCTGCTGGTCCTCCTGGGGGCGGTGCTGCAACGCAACGCCCTGCTCGTCGTGGCGCAGCTCCTGCTACTGCTCATGCTCACTGGCAGCGGTCGGAAGGGGGACTGAGGAGGAGGGGGCCCCCCACTGCCGCATGGCGGCGGAAAGGCAACGCGGCGGCTCCCCGTTGGAACGGAGGCCGCCGCATGTATATTGCGCGGGCGATTGTCGCGGAAGAGGGTTACGGCTGGATGGTGCTGCCCAGGACTTCCAGGAACTTGCGTATCCACTCGGGATGTCCGGGCCAAGCCGCGGCGGTGACGAGGTTGCCGTCCACGCAGGCGTTGGAGAAAGTCGCGTTAACGTCGCACCACTTGGCGCCGGCCTGGATCAGATCGGGCTTCACCGCCGGGTAGGAGGTGCATGTCTTCCCTTGCACCACGCCGGCGGCCACGAGCACCTGCTGGCCGTGGCAGATGGCTGCGATGGGCTTGCCGGCCTTGGCAAAGTGCTGGACGATCTCGATGACCCTGGGGTTGAGGCGGATGTACTCGGGGGCCCTGCCGCCGGGGATGACCACGGCGTCGTAGTCCTCGGGTTTCACGGCGTCGAAGTCCTGATTGAGCATGAAATTGTGCCCCGGCTTCTCGCTGTAGGTCTGGTCGCCCTCGAAGTCGTGCACCGCAGTGCGCACGGTCTGGCCGGCCTTCTTGTCCGGGCATACGGCATGCACGGTGTGCCCCACCATGAGCAGCATCTGGAACGGCACCATCACCTCGTAATCCTCGACAAAATCTCCCACCAGCATGAGTATTTTCTTCACAGCCATGACATCCTCCATTGGTTGTCGTTGGTGTTGTGCACGAAGTCTCGGGTCCCGGAGCCGTCACGAAACAACGGCGCGCCTTACTCCACCTGGGCCCAGCAGACCAGCCCCAGGGAATGGGGATCGAGGAGCAGGGGGTGTGCCGGCAGGATGCGCACCGTGAAGCCGAAGCGTCCGGCCTGAGCCGGTTCGCAATGCCCCCGGAAGCGTTGCCAGCCGGCGGCAGGTTGCCCCACCGGCTCCATCACGGTGTAGCGACGGCTGGAGAAGGAGCCGTCATGGTCCACGGTGCCACTGTAGACTTCCACGCGCAGGTGCCGGGGTTCGATTTCGTTGGTAAACACGTCGGCCTCGACCTTGAAGCTGTGCCCCACCACCATGCGCTGTACCGCCTCGGAGCTGACATTGCGGATCTGCAGACCACTCCACCTGGTCATCAGGGCCATGCGCCAGGCCGCGAGTTCCTTTGCCGGCTCGAAATTCTTCTTCTCCAGTCGCCTGAAGTTCTCGTAGGCAAGGATATAGGCCGTCTTGCCGTATTCTTCCACCATGCGGTGGGAATTGAAGATGGGCACGAGTTCCTTGAGCGCCAGCTTGATCCGGGCGATCCAGGTCCGTGGCAGCCCGCCGCGCCCCCTGTCGTAAAAATCCTGAATGACCTCGTTTTCCAAGAGGTTATACAAGGTCTGACTCTCCACGAAGTCCTGGTAGCCCTGGTCCTCGTACTCCTCGCCCTGACCGATGGCCCAGCCCACGCTGTTGTCGGGGCGGTAGGCCTCGTCCCACCAGCCGTCCAGGGTGCTCAGGGTGAGCACGCCGTTGACGATGGCCTTCATGCCGCTGGTGCCGCAGGCCTCCAGGGGGCGTCTGGGATTGTTCAACCAGACGTCGCAGCCCTGCAACATGTACTGGGCGATCTCCATGTCGTAGTCCTCGAGGAAGATCAGCTTCTGGCGGCAGTCCTCGCGGCGGAAGACCTCGATGAGTTCCTGGATGATCCTCTTGCCCTCGTTGTCGCGGGGGTGGGCCTTGCCCGCGAAGATGAACTGGATGGGCCGATCCTTGTTCGTCACCATCCGCACCAGGCGCTCCCTGTCCGCCAGGATGAGGTTGGCGCGCTTGTAGGTGGCGAAACGGCGTGCAAAGCCGATGGTCAGGGCCTCCGGATCCAAAACCTCGGCGGCGATCTCCAGGGCGCGGCGCCTCGCCCCCTTGGCCCGGAGTTGTTTCTGCAGGCGCACACGCACATAGTCCACCAGCCGGGCGCGCAGGCGTTCGTGGGTACGCCAGAGTTCGCTCTCGGAGATGCTCTCGGCCAAGGCCCAGACCCTGGCGCAGTCCGCTTCCTCCCGCCAGTTCGCGCCGAGGTAGCGGTCGTAGAGCAGGGCGATATCCTCGGCCACCCAACTGGCGGTATGCACGCCGTTGGTCAGGGCGCCGATGGGTATGTCCTCCACCGGGAACTGGGGCCAGACCTTCTGCCACATGTTCCGGGAGACCCGACCGTGCAGCTTGCTCACGCCGTTGTTGAAACGCGAGAGCTTGAGGGCCAGCACGGTCATGCAGAAATCCTCCCTGTCATCGCGGGGATTCTCGCGCCCCAAGGCCAGGAGCACCTTGAAGGCCAGGCCCATGTCCCTGGCATAACTTTCGAAATACCGCTGCATCAAATCCGGTGGGAAACGGTCGTTACCCGCGGGCACCGGCGTGTGGGTGGTGAAGACCGAGGTGGAGGCCGTGAGTTCCATGGCCGCTTCAAAGGGCATGCGGTGCTCGCTCATGAATTCCCTGATGCGTTCCAGTCCGGCAAAGGCCGAGTGCCCCTCGTTCATGTGGATGACCTTGGGCTCCAGGCCCAGGACGCGCAGGGCCTTGATGCCGCCGATACCCAGCAGGTACTCCTGCCAGATGCGCATCTCCAGGTCACCGCCGTAGAGCTGCGAGGTGATCTGGCGGAAATGCCCCGGATTCTCGGGCATGTTGGTATCCAACAGATACAGCGGGACGCGGCCGACCTGGCACTTCCATATCCGCGCCAAAAGACGTTGTCCGGCGAGATCCATGGTCACGATCCTTGGGGCGCCCTTGTCGTCCTCCTGCAGGGTCAGGGGCATCTCCTCGAAGTCGTTCACCGGATAGCGCTCCTGCTGCCAGCCGTCCGGCGTGAGGTACTGCCGGAAATACCCCTGCTGATAGCAGAGGCCGATGCCCACCAGGGGGACGTTCAGGTCGCTGGCGCTCTTGAGATGGTCGCCTGCCAGGATGCCCAACCCGCCGGAGTAGATGGGCAGGCACAGGGAGATGCCGTACTCCAGGGAAAAATAGGCCACCACGGGCGTTCCGACCTCGGAGCCTGGAAAGACCACGGACGACGACTTCTTGGAAAGGTACTGCTGCAAACTTTGGTAGACCTCGCGCATGCGCTCCAGATAGATATCGTCGTGCGCCAGATCCTCCAACACCTGTTGCCGTATGTGGTTGAGGAACCAGACCGGATTCTTGTAGCTCCGTTCCCAGAGCTTGGGGTCTATCTGCTCAAAGAGATTCTCGATATTGCTGTTCCAGGCGAACCAGGTGTTGTGCGCGAGTTCCCACAGGGGCACCAGGGCCTTGGGAAGTTTGGGCAGGACACTGTAGGTGCTGATCGGCTTCATGAAAGAATCTCCTTGAACAACATGACGTTTCGGAACCATTTCCCTCGACACGGGGCTTGCACGCCTGGGATACCGAGGGTATCTCAGGGGCTCACGGTATGTCGAAGCTGAACAATGCCATGGTAGCGACAGAATGTGAACTTGTCATTACGGTTATTATCCAGATTCAGGAGCCTGACATGCAACATACTCTCCATGGAGACGTCCTGGTCCACGTGCACTACACCGAAACGGGCATGCGCTGCTACGCCTCTCCCCAGGGCGTGCTGGGGCCGGAATACGCCACCCCCGGCAGCATCGGCCTGGACCTGCGGGCCTGCATCGAGGAGGAATCCCTGGAGATACCCACCGGCGGCAGGGCCAAGATCCCAGCTGGGCTGGCCATCGAGGTGCTGACGCCGAGTATCGCCGGATTCGTCTTCTCGCGCTCGGGCCTGGGCGCCAAGCACGGCCTCACCGTTGCCCAGGGCGTGGGCGTCATCGACCCGGACTACAGGGGTGAGATCACCATCTGGCTTCTGAACACCTCGGATATGCTACGCACCGTGGCACGGGGCGAGCGCGTGGCCCAACTGCTCTTCCTGCCCGTGCACACGGCCAAGCTCGTGGCCGTGGACTCCCTGAGCCGGACCGAGCGTGGCGCCGGAGGCTTTGGCCACACCGGCAGCCGGTAGAAAACTCAGTCGGAATCGAGGTGCCCCTTCTGTGCGGCCGGAATGGACTTCGCGTTCTCCCCCCGCCGTTGTTCCTGATCCGCGATAAACGTTTCCAGTGCGTCGCGCAGTTTCTCGACCTCTTCCTTTTGGGGCCGTTCCGCCGAAGTACGCAGCAAAAAACGCTCGCAGAGCTCGGCATGCTGGCCGTCACGCATGTCCATGAACATCAGGCCGATCCCAGAGGGTTCGAACAGTCCGCCCCAACTCTTTCGCCAGCGGATATGCCCTATGAAGGGTGTGTCGTCCTCCAAAAACGGGAACTTGAGCCGCACCCACTCCGCTCCTGTCCGTTCCCGCGCGCTGAAGAGAAACATCCCGCCCTGGGACACGTCCAGACTGTAGGTGGGTTCGGCCCCGGCAAGCTCCGGATCGCCGATCTCGGCGACGAGCACCGGCAAATGCAACTGGATGCGCACCCCTGCACGCACCGTACGCGCCAGGAATTCAGGACAGACCGTGCCCAGGAACTGTTCCATGCTGCCCAATGGCCTGAGTTCCGGTCCGGATTCGGTCTGTTGCACGTTGACCCGCAGCACGGGAAAGGGCTTGAGGTATTCCCGCAACACCTCCTGTTCATGCCTCGAGGAACGCAACAACCTGCCCACCTCCAGGATCACCCCGTTCAAGGGAGCCGCGACCATGGACTCGATGAGCCCCGGTGCCTCCTGGAAAAACTCCATCTCCACGTTGTATGCGGCCGCCATCGCACCATACAGCTCGGAACGTTCCGTCAGGCATAGCACGCGAACCCGCGCCGGGTCATCGCTCCAATTCATGTCTCGCCTCGGTTCTCGCATGTCGAAATCCCAACTCCTTTCACGCAACTTACCGCGTCAGTCGCTTGTCCTGCCCGAAACAGCCGTTCTCTCCCGCACGCCACTGGCCACAGTCTCATGACCATGTACCGGGAATCGCCTCGCCGCAACGGCCGCAGGCTCCGGCTTTCAGTCCCTGCGTCAGCACCTGGTAGCCGTCACGATGGATGAGCAGGTTATCGCACTTGGGGCAACGGGTATCCTGCGCCGGATTGCCCGGTACGTTCCCGATGTATACATAGTGCAGCCCCTCGGCCATGGCCGCGTTCCGCGCCTCCATCAGGGACTCGAGGGGTGTCGGAGGCAGGCTTCTGAGTTTATACCTGGGGTAGAATCGCGTAAGGTGCAGAATGGTGTCACTCCCCAACTCCTCCCTGATCCAACGGGACATGGCCCTGATCGTCTCGGGCTGGTCGTTCTTGCCCGGGAGCAGAAGTGTGACCAGCTCCAGATGCACTTCGCGCTTCCGCAATTGCATCAGGGTGTCGAGCACGGGTCGCAATCGCCCCCCCGTCATTTGCTGGTAGTACTCCTCGGTGAATCCCTTGAGGTCGATGCAGGCCGCATCCAGGTATTCGCAGAGATCGTCCAACGGCCTGGGGTTGACGAAGCCGGCCGAGTGCATCACATTCAGGATACCCGCCTCCTTGGCCAAACGCCCCACGTCCAGCATGTATTCGATAAAAATGGTGGGCTCCACGTAGGTGGAGGCGATGGTCGCGCATTCGTATTGCGCGGCATAGGCCACCACTGCTTCGGGGGGCAACTCGTAGTTCAACGTGTTCTCGGGCCTAGCCTGGGAGATTTCATGATTCTGGCAAAAGACACAGTCCAGGTTACAGCCTGCAGTGGCGATGGAGAAGGACTTGCTCCCCGGCAACAGATGGTAGAAGGGCTTCTTCTCCACGGGGTCCACGTTCACGGCGCAAGGATTGCCGTAGACCAGGCTCTGGAGCTCGCCGCCTCGGTTCTCCCGCACCTCGCAGTATCCGCGCTCCCCAGGGGGGATGACACATTCCCGGGGGCAGAGTGTGCACCGCACTTCATGGTTATCCAGAGGCGTATAATAAGGGGATGTGCGCAAGCCCAGCAAACCGCGTTCGAACCGCACGGCCCCGAGTTCCTCCGGGAAAATGGTGAACCCGGCCTGCCAGACTACCGCTGCCAAGGCGCAGTTCCCGCAGACGCGCAAGAACTGGCGCCTTGTCATCTCATCTCCATTGGTCTCGGTATGATGCATGATCTCCCCTCAAAACACTTCGGCCGAAAAGACCTCGATGACCGTGTCTTTGTCTTGCCAGCAGTGAGGCGGTAGTCCGGCCTTGCGGCAGGTTTGACCCAAAAAGGTCTCGCGATCCCAGCCGTATTCCGCGGGTACCTGGGGCAGGAGCAATCCCTTGCTCCAGCCCCGCGTCATGATCAGGCCGTGGCGCCCCACCACCACCTTTGCCGGATCATTCACAACCTGCGGCACCGTGAGCACGGAGATCTCGAACTCCAGGTCGTCGTACTCTTCCGGCCGCACATTCTCGAAGCGCGGATCCTCAAAGGCCGCGGCCCTGGCCATGTTCGCCACCGTGGAGACCAGTGGCAGCCGGCCGATGATCGTCCCTATGCAGCCGCGCAACTCGCCGTGTTTCTTCAGGGTAACGAAGGCCCCGCGCACCTCCTGGAGCTTGGCTGGCACGTCCTTTGGGGGTATGTAGTCCTTGCCATCCAGGGCGGTTCGGACGGATTCGCGGGCAACCCCGAGCAGCAGGGCGCGTTCCTCCGCGGCGTACTCCCCTGCGTCGCCCTCCGCATCGGCGGCGGGCTCGGGCGACCCGCCCCGGCCTCCAGCCTCGAAGAACACCGCCGCCATATAGCCAACCACCCGGTCGTTGTCCCCGGAGACGTCTCCGGAGTCGCCATGCGCCAGGACCAGCGCGCTGTCGGCGCCCAGCTCCCTGCTGGCCTGCATCACCGCGATGATCGGCCCGCCCCCGCAGGCCTCGCACTCCTGTGTGGAAAGACAATGGTACACCGAAGCAGCATCGAAACCCTGCACCGCGTCGCGGAGGATCGAGTCCCGTTTTGCAGCATCTGTCTTGCTGTGGAAGTGTGACAGGTCCGAGGAGGCCAGCAGCACCACCCTGCCCTTGGACGCCTGCGCTCCACGGGTCAGGGCCAAGGAGAGCATGGCGCAGGTGTCGATGTCCTGCGTGCCCATGACCAGCGGCACCAGCTTGGCCTGGGGCAGGGCAACCTGCAGGAAGGGGATCTGGATCTCCACGGCGTGCTCCTGGGCATGGGCCTCGGATACGTGGCCGAGACCCGGCCACGTGGCGCGCATGGCCGCGATGAACTCCTCATCCAGTTGTACCGTGCCGAGGGGCGTCTCATACCCGCCTTTGTCGTAGACCGAAACACCTTTAAAGGCGTGACGATGGCTGGGGGCGACAATCACAAGGGTATCGGCCTTGCTCGTTGCGAGCAGGGCATAGGCCGCGCCGGCGATAGCACCGGAATAAACGTGCCCGGCATGCGGTGCCACCAGCCCCACCAGCCTGCCCTGAACCTGCGGGCCACCCGATGCGCCATCGATGAACGCCTGTACGCCGTGCCGCAGCTCTTCGGGATCCGCGGGGTACCACCGCCCGGCAAGGATAGGCGCCCGGTCAGCGGCCAGGGCCGCACCCTGGACACACGTTACCATGGAAATGAACAGCAAGAGCAGGAACTGGGCCGGGGAGATTCGCATGGACTCCTCCTTGGCTGCTTTTTGCCTCCCACGATAGCCCAAAGCCACTGTCGCGGCAAGGACGACGCTGCTTTTCCAAAATTCAAACCAGGACTTGCATCCATGCGCACAAGGTGGCAATTTCACTGAACCAGGACACACGACCGCACACAGGAGGCACCTTATTCATGCCGACGGCGCGATACAGCGAACAGAGCGCGACACTGCTCTTTGTCTACGGGACCCTGCGCAAGGGAGGCGCCAACCATCACCTCCTGCAACACGCCCCTTTCCTCGGACAGGCAAGAACAACGAATGCCTACGCACTCTTCCTGGGCGACTACCCCTACGCGGCCAAATCACCTGCCGTATCGCCCATCGTGGGAGAGATCTACGCCGTGGACGCACCAACCCTGAAGCACGTTGACGACCTGGAGGAACACCCCCGCTGGTACCGGCGCGAACCCGTCCAGGTGCGCCTGGACTGCGGCGAGGAACTCACCGCCTGGCTCTATTTCCACCCCCGACCTTGGGGGCGTTGTCTGGAGAGCGGGGACCTCCGCACGGCGTGATGCCCTGCCCTGAAGGAACAACCCGACACGGAGCATCACGCCCCCGGACGATGACGCGTTACAATTCATGTGCACGCCTTGCATTGCACCAGGAGGATTCACCATGCAGCTGTTCATAGACACGGCAAACCTGGACGAGATACGCAAAGCAAAACGCCTCGGCCTCATCGACGGCGTGACCACCAACCCCACCCTGCTCTCCCGCGAAGGTCGCGACTGGCGGACGCAAATGGCGGACATCGTTCGCGAGGTGGAGGGCCCGGTGAGCCTGGAAGTCGTGGGGAGCGCCGCCGATGAGATGCTCGCCGAGGCTCGCGAGCTGCTCAAGTTCGGCCCCAACGTGGTGGTCAAGGTGCCCATGACCCCCGAAGGCATGAGCGCGGTCAAGCGGCTCACGGCAGAAAACATCGCCACCAACGTGACCCTGGTCTTCTCCCCCCTGCAAGCCCTGCTCGCGGCCAAGGCCGGAGCAACCTACGTCAGCCCCTTCGTGGGGCGTTTGGACGCCGTGGGGCACGACGGCATGGAAACCCTGCAACAGATCAGGACCATCTACGACAACTACGGCCTCCAGACCCGAATCCTCGCCGCCAGCATCCGACACCCAAAGCACGTGCTGGATGCGGCCCTCATTGGAGCCGACGCCGCCACCATCCCCTACACGGTCCTTCTCGAACTGACCAGACACCCCCTCACCGACACGGGCCTGGAATCCTTCCTCAAGGACTGGAACAAGCTGCTCGACGCCATGGACTAACGGCGCCCAGCGCCCCGGACGATCAGCTCCATACCGGCGATGTCGATCATGTCGGTTGCCCCATCATGTGAGTCTGTATCTTTTTAGATAATAATTGCCTCTGGGTAAACCCCCGGCTTTGCCGGGGGACTCCCAAAGTTTGACA
>CAZSRS010000038.1:0-37610 GCA_964609625.1 uncultured Desulfovibrionaceae bacterium | reverse complement strand
CATCCGCAATGGCTACACCAAGCGGCGTGGAGATCGCGAAACCTTTCATCAAGGCGACCATCAACGTCCTCTCCACCATGGCCATGATCGAACCGCTACCCGGCAAGCCCTTTGTCAAGCGGGACAACACGGCCAGCGGTGACGTGTCCGCCGTCATCGGCATCACCGGAGACAAGAACGGCAGCATTTCAGTCTCCTTCACCAAAAAGTGCGCCATCGCCCTGGTCAAATCCATGCTTGGGGACGATGTCCAGGACATCGTCCAGGACGTCAAGGACGCGGTGGGGGAAATCACCAACATGATCTCGGGGCAGGCCAGGGCCGGACTGTCGGAGCTGGGCATGCACTTCGCCGGGTCCACGCCGTCCGTGATTATGGGTGACAACCACACCATCACCCACGTGACCAAGGAGCCGGTGGTGGCAATACCCTTTTCCACGCCGCACGGAGATTTTTTCGTGGAGTTCGCCTTTGAATAGCGCAACCCTAGCACTGGAGCCGGCGGCCTTCGATTGAATCATTATGAGCATTCTGGACGACTTCCGCAGTAAATCCTTCATGGAGCAGATCGCCGCGCTGAGCGAGGTGGAACGCTCTGGCGACACCGGAGCTGTTCCGGATCTGATCGAACTGCACAGAACGCCCGTGGGTGACGCGGCCGTGGACGCCATGTGCCGCAATACCCTGCGTTCCCTGCTCGCCCGCGACGAGAGTGCCCTGCTTCGGACCTTGGCCTTGGAGCATAGACAGACCGTGCTCTTCGCCGCGGGAGTTGCCGGAGAAAACGGCACTGTCAAGGCCGTGCCCATGCTCGTGGAGCGCGCCAGGCAGTGGGCCGACGACGATGAGGCCTTGCAGGACCTGCTTTTGGCCCTGGGGCGTATCGGCGATCCCGCCGCCATGCCCCTGTTCAGGGAGCACCTCCACCACCCGGACCACTTCCTCGCCGCCATGAGCATCGAATACCTGGGGGCGCTCCAGGATGCCGTGTCCCAGCCTGAACTCGAGGCATTCATCGAGGTCAACGAACTCCCCGACCGCTATCACGAGTGCGAGGTGACCACCTGGCGCGCCATTGACGCCCTGGCAGCCATGGGGGTGGACAGTGCCCTGGAGTACCTGGCCTCCAAGCTGCACCATCTCAACCCCACGGCCCGTCGCCTCATCCACAACGCCCTGGTCCAGAGCAGTACCGCAGCCGTGCCCCATGTCTGCAAGGCCCTGCGGGCCGCCACGGACACGGACCAGCGCATCATGGCCGCCAATGTCCTGGGCTTTATCGGCGGCAAGGCGGCCGGGGACTGCCTGATCCAAGCCCTGGACGACCACATGCTGCCCGAGCCCAACGAGCACTTCGCGGCCCTGGAGGCCCTGGGCGGATGCAAGAGCATCAAGAGCTTGGTCTTTCTCACGGACGCCCTGCACACCGAGGAGGAGCCACTGCTCCTCTCCGCCATCCTCCACGGTCTGGAGAGGCAGGCCGGAGACCCAGGCATCGAGGCCATTGCCGACGAAATCGTGACGGCATTGCAGCAGGGCGGCCCCAAGGCCAAACAGGCCGAGCTGATCCTGGAAACAATACCCGTGGCCCGCGCGGCCAGGCTCTTCGCCACTCTCTGCGGCAGGGCCCAAGGGGGCGAGGCGGACCCCACCCTGACGCATAAACTCGACCAAGCCATGCAGGCTCTTGAAGATTTGGCCGTCGGCGACCTCGGCCTGCCGCACACCTTTGCCAGGGAACTGCGCGCGAAGGGTCTGGAGCAACAGGCCGCCCGCGTGGAAGACGCCTTGGGCGAACCTCGGCTTCAAAGCGGCATCCGCATCCTGGTCGTGGACGACTCCGCCGCCATGCGCAGCTTCTACCTCCAGGCCTGCGCCGCACTGGGCCACGAGGTGGTTGCCGCGGAGAACGGCAGGCAGGCCCTGGACATCCTCGAACAGGGCGAGCAGTTCGACCTCTATGTGGTGGACATGAACATGCCGGTCATGGACGGCATCGAGTTCACAACCAAGGCCCGCGCGCTGGAGGATTCCAGTCCAGAGGGAAAAGCCCCGACACCCATCCTCATGGCCAGCACGGAGGCGGCCAAGTCCCAGGCCCAACTGGCCAAGCAGGCCGGTGTCGGCACTTTTTTGATAAAACCGTTTACAAAAGAAGTTTTTCAACACAAAATACGAAAAATTCTCCAATAAAAGAGCACAGAGGAGACCAAGCGTTATGGCTTTCAACACCAACATGCGCCTTCTTGTCGTGGATGACTTTTCCACCATGCGCAGGATCATCAAAAATATCCTGCGGCAATTGGGTTTCAACAACATCGAGGAAGCCGACGACGGCACCACGGCATGGGAAATCATCAACAAGGGAGGTATCGACTTTGTCATCTCGGACTGGAACATGCCCCAGATGACCGGCATAGAACTGCTGCGCAAGGTACGCGCCAGCGAGGAGTTCGCCGACATGCCTTTTTTGATGGTCACTGCTGAAGCCCAGCAGGAAAACGTGATCGAAGCTGTTCAGGCAAGAGTCTCGAACTACATCGTCAAACCCTTCACTGCCGAAACACTGAAGCAGAAGATCGACAAGATTTTCGACTAGCGCTCATCCACACCAAAGTGTCGTGGTGCGTCGGCCCCAGTGGCGGACAACCCTCTTCCCGCCTCGTCAAACCAAGATGCAATCACTGCACGGGACATGTTCTGATTGCATCTTGATATCAGGCTCCCTTCTCCACCATCCAGGAGCCAGGCGATGCAACCGTCGCAGCCACGGAGGCATCCACCTCACGCCGCCTGGGGTCGAAGACGCCGGCCAGGGTCGTCGCATCCATGGGGCGCGCGAAATGATACCCCTGGGCCAGGTCGCAGCCCAGTTCCAGCAATCGCTCCTTCTGCCCCGCCGTCTCCACGCCCTCGGCCACCACTTGCATCTCCAGACTCCCGGCCATGGCCACGATGGCCTCGATGATCCGGCAGTGCTTGCCCTCCTTTTTGTCGATGCGACTCACGAAGCTGCGGTCTATCTTCAAGATGTCGAAGGGAAACTGGTAGAGATGGCTCAAGGAGGAATACCCGGTCCCAAAGTCGTCGATGGACAGACGCACGCCGATATCCTTGAGTTCCTTGAGAATGGCCCTGGCCTCGGCCGGGTTGTCCATGACCATGCTTTCGGTAAGCTCCAGATGCAACCGATCGGCCGCCAGACCGCTCCGTGCCAGGGTCATGCGGATGGCCTCGGCCAGACGGGCCTGTTGCAACTGCTGGGCCGAGATGTTCACGCTCATGTGCAGGCCTTCACCACCAGGCAGGGCATGCAATCGCTTCAAATAGCGGCAGGCGTGTTGCAGGGCCCAGACCCCGAGGGGCAGGATCAGCCCGGTCTCCTCGGCCAGGGGGATGAACCGGCCGGGCGGGACGATCCCCTTGTCCCGGTGGTTCCAGCGCATCAAGGCCTCGACTCCCACCATCCGCTCCTGCGTCAGGGAGACAATGGGCTGGTATTGCAAGAAAAATTCACCATTCCTGGAGGTGCCGTTGGCAAAGGGATCGGGCAGGCGGTCGATGGCCTTGCGCATGTCGGTCTCCATTTGCAGAAACTCAGTGGAGCTTTCATGCATCTCGTCTCGGAAGACCTTGCACCCCCCCTTGCATTTGGCCCGCGCCCGTTGCATGGCGGCGTGCGCGTCACGCACGAGTTCCTCGGCATCAGAATAATGGGGGGCGCTGTAAGCGATGCCCATGCTGGCCGTGGTGTAGACCTCGCTGTTGGCCACACTGAAGGGACTGGTCAGTGTTTGGCGGATGCGTTCGGCCACGCGCAGGGCCTCTGGCCTGTCCTCCACCTCGTCCAGCAGCAGCACAAATTCGTCTCCCACGAAACGCGACACTGTATCCACCTTGCGCAGGCAGCTCTCGATGCGTTTGCCCATGGCCCTGATCACGGCGTCTCCCACGCTGTGCCCCAGGCTCTCGTTGATGATCTTGAAGCGGTCCAGATTGATGTACAGCACGGCGAACTGGTGTCCGTCCCTGCGGTTGGCCCTGGCCATGGCCCTTCGCAGCCGATCCATGAACAGGGCTCGGTTGGGCAGCCCGGTCATGGAGTCCAGAAACGCCCGCCGCGCCAGCTCCTCTTCGTAGCGCTTGCGCCTGGTTATGTCCCGAGCCACCAGCAACAGGCTGGACTCCATGAGCGGCGAAATGGTCAGCAGATAGGAAACAGTCCCGCCCCCCAGCTCCAGGTCGAACTCGACCTCCTGGCTGAGCCCTTCCACGGCCACGCTGTCCACATACCTGCGGAAACGCTCCGCGGACTGCGGGGACAGGAGCAGGGAAAACGGTTTGTCCAGAATAGCCTGGGGATCGAACTGCCTGAATTCGTAGCGCGTGGGGATGTGCCGCAGGACCCTGCCCTGGGTGTCCAGCTCCAACACCAGGCTGGTCATGGACGCCAGTACGGTCCCCAACTCGGATTCGGAACGCCGGCGCTGCCGACTCTCGACGTCGAGAGTGCGCTCGGTGCTGGCCATGCGTCGTCGCAGACCCATGACCCAGAATCCCAACCCCAGCAGAAACGGCAGGGCCAGCAGTCCCCAAGGATATACAAAATCGATCGGTCCAGGCCTGCCCGCTGCGCAATACCCGGAATCAGGTTGCACCGCCGCTCCCGCAAGGAGCATCGCCCCTGGCAGAATCTGGAGGATGCAGTGAATGAGAGATCGAAACACTGTTTTACCCGTGGCCTTTTCCCAGAATTGATGTATCGTTAAGCATGTGGTCCAGAGACTTCTGGGCTGCGTGCGCGGCACTCCCCGTAATTGCTGGCGACACGCCAACGCAGTGTGAAACATCAGATTTTTATGAGAAACTGGTGACAGACGTGTGCCACGGGTATGCCAACCCGGCGACAAATGCCTCGAGCGACCGCGAAGTCTTTGCCTGCAACATGTTGATCGTGTTTCATAAATACACGAAAACCCCAGGGAGGTATGACATGCGACACAGTGCCCAGGCCCTGACAACGGCTGCGTTCATCGGGGATTCCCTGGCCCTCGGTGTACACTGGGTGTACGACCACATGCGCATCCAGGCTGTTCACGGGCAGGTGGATACCCTGTTGGCTCCCGCGCCCGGATCCTACCATGAGGGCAAGCGGGCCGGCGACTTGACCCACTACGGCGATCAGACCTTCGTGCTCCTGGAGTCCGTGGCGGCCTGCAAGGGCTTTGACTTGGCCGATTTCGCCCAGCGCTGGCAGCGGCTGTTCGTCGACTATTCGGGTTACCTGGACAAGGCCAGCAAGAAGACCCTGCGGCGCTTCGCGGAGGGGCGGTCACCTCGGGAGTCGGGGTCCGATTCGATGGACTTGGCCGGAGCCTCGCGCATCGCCCCGCTGGTGTGTGCGCTCCGGCACGATCCCGAGGCCCTTGAAGCGGCGGTCAAGGCGCAGACCGCCATGACCCACGCCACCCCCGATGTGCTGGAGGCCGCCGTTTTTTTCGCCCGGACCGCGCTTTTGGCCTTGCACGGCAAGGCACCACGAGCCGCGTTGGAGGCTGCCGCGGCCATGCCCCATGCGAGCCCCAACCTCCAACGCCGTGTGGAGCGGGGGTTGGCCACCGCCCATACGGACACCGTGTCCGCCATCCAGCAGCTCGGGCAAAGCTGCCACGTCGACGAGGCCCTGCCCGGCACGGTGCACTGCATCGCCACGTACGAGAACGATCCGCGAAGCGCCCTGATCCAGTGCGTCATGGCCGGCGGTGATTCCGCCGCCAGGGCCATGCTCGTGGGCATGGTTCTGGCCGCCTGGCCCGCCAACGCGGGGCTGGATGCCTTTCCGAAGCAATGGGTGACGGGATTGCGCCGCGGTCCGGAGATCGAGGCGCTGGCAGCTTCACTGTGCTGAATACCTGTACATAACCGCCTTGCCTGGTACTGGAATTGGCGCTATACACGATCAGGGAAAGCCGTGCCTCCTTCCGATTATATGACGATACGCCCAAGCTGCGCATAACCATCGAGAAACAGAACCCATGTCTCACGATATCTCCACCGCATATATCACCACCGAACGGGCCACACTCGAAGAACTTCGACGTCAGAGCCGTCTTTTCGACTTGGATGTGTTGCGCGTCGTGATGGATGCCACCATCGAAGGCATGGTCGTGCTCAACACCTTCCGCCAGGTGGTCCATGCCAACTATAAAATGCTGGAATTGTCCGGTGAGACCGACCCTGCCACCCTGCTGGGCAAGCGCCCCGGCGAGATCCTCCACTGCGGTTTCGCCATGAGCGCCCCGGGTGGCTGCGGCACCACCGAAGCCTGCCGGCAATGCGGCGCGCTCAAGGCCACCCTGCATGGACTGCTTGGCCTGCAAAGCGTCGAGGAATGCCGTGTGGTTCAGGACTCGGCGGAAACCGATTTCGAGGCCTTTGACCTGCGCGTGCGCGGTACCCCCTTCGAAGTGCGGGGCGAGCCCTTCGTGATCCTGGCCCTCCAGGACATCAGCCATGAAAAGCGCCGCCGCGTTCTGGAGCGCATCTTCTTCCACGACATCTTGAACACCGCCGGAGGGCTGCGCGGTTTCGTGGAGATGCTCCACGACGACGCCCCTGAACACCTCAAGAGCGATACCGCACTCCTGCAGCATTTCCTGAATATCCTGCTGGACGAGATCAACGCCCACAAGCTCCTGCTGGCGGCGGAAACCGGAGAACTCAAGCCTTGGTTCACCCGTATTCATCCTCTGGAATTCCTACAGCTGATGCGCAGCATGTTCGAATCCCACGAAGTGGCCAAGAACAAAACCATCGAACAGCCGTCTCTCGACGAGCAGCCGAACATGGATTTCAACAGCGACCCCACGCTGCTGCGCCGGGTGCTCGGCAACCTGCTCAAGAACGCCCTCGAGGCCACTCCGGAAGGAGGAACAGTGCGCCTGGGCTGGGAGCCGACCCTGTTGCACGGGGAAGAGGCAGTGCGTTTCTGGGTGCACAACGCGGGCGTCATCCCCCCCAAGGTGCAGCGCGAGATCTTCCGTCGCTCCTTTTCCACCAAGGGCGAGGGCCGCGGTGTGGGCGCCTACAGCGTAAAACTGCTCACGGAGCGGTATCTGGGCGGCAGGGCGAGCTTCATCAGCACGGAGGGCAGCGGGACAATTTTCAGGATCGATCTTCCCCGGTCCTTGCAGGGGTGAGACAAGGCACGCTCCGGGACCCTTTTTTTTGAACTCCCGACTGATGCGGCACGGCACCATGTTTTCAGTGTCATGACAGATTCCACCGCACCGGGTTTCATCTCGATGCGTCGAGGTCGCCGAGAAAAAACCCCTTTCGCTTGCCTCCACACGGGCAAGGTGGGTATAATGGTCGGGGTCCAGCCGGGACTAGTGAGGAAAACCGAGTAAAGACAATGGAGCGCACAATCTGGATTCCTTCGGCTGACAGCACCCAGGGCAGTGACGCCCCCGTGCGGGTGCATATCGGCGATGCCTTGATCCAGGCGGGCCTGCTCACGCCCGACCAGGTGGAAGCCGCCCTGGAACGGCAGCGGAAGCACCCCTACTTCATTCTCGGGCAAATCATCGGCTTCTTGTTCCGCATCCCTTCCTCTGTCATCGACGACGTCTATCTGCGCAACATGGTGCTCCCCGAGCTTGGCCCCGCGGTCATGCAACGCCTGGAGCAGATCGCCGGGCGTGACCGCTTCGCCAGGCAGCTGCGGCCCCGGGATTTTATCAGGCAAATCGAGACAGAATCACGGGATTTCGAGGTCATGGTCATCGAGTCCCGCGCGTACGGTCACCCAAAGGACGAGTCCGGAGTGGTGGACGGTAGCGGTATAACCCGCTACGTGCTCACCCAGGGCAAGGTGCGCGTCCATTTGGTTCTCAAGACGTTGCACGCGACCGAAGAGGTGGTTTCCGGAATAGTGCAATTCCGCCACGACAGCGTCTCCCGCTCCCTGCTCCTTTCGGACGAGGACGATCACTTCAAGGCAGTGCTTTATTACGAACTGCGCAACCACTACAATCGGCAAAATCCCTGAATTCTTGCTGTCGGCACGCAACAATGAATGGATCTTGCTGGCAGCGCTATGCCTGGTTCGTTCAGTTTCATGAATGCGCCCCATGGAAACAGAAAATCTAAATATGCTCTAGACATTCAGCCGGTTTCAGCGTAGTTACCAACATATTCTTCCCTTGCAGCAGGAGAATGAAGGGGGTTTCATGCAGTACTCCATTATGATTCTGAGTTTGTTGTTGCTGATGCCCGCATGTCAGATCAAAAAGACCATAGAGCCGGAGCGCTACGCGCGGACGCAGCAAACCGGCCCCGTGATCCAACCCCCTCCAGCCGTTGCCGTCAGTGAAACAACTTTGGAGGACCGGCCTGCTCCGGCTTCGCCCCCTCGGCCAGCGCCCTTGCCTCCGCCCCCGGCCCAAAGCCCTGTCCGCGAGGAAGTCACCTACCAGATCGGTTCCTTCTCCCAGGAGGGCAATGCCCAAGCCATGCGGCAGCGGGTCCAGGACAAGGGTTTCATCGCCCGCGTGGAGACAGAGGAAGTGGGCCCCGCTCCCCAGCACCGGGTCATCGCCACCTTCAGGGGTTCGGACACCCAGGCCCGGGAACTGCTCGCCACCCTGGGGATTCACGATGCCATCCTGATCGGTGGCAGGGCCGATCCCACTGCCCACACGCCTCCGCCCGCCCCGAAGCCTGGAGCGCAATCGACGTCAGCCCCCCAATCCTCTCAAACACACGGCCTGAGCTACCAGGTGGGTTCCTTTTCCCAAGAAGCCAACGCCATCCAGCTCAAAAACCAGCTCGAACGCGACGGCTTCACGGTGCGCATCGAACCTCTGGTCGCCAACGGCGCCCCTGCCTGGCGCGTCATCGCCACTTGGCCCGGCACCGACGAAGAAGCCCGCGCCAGACTGTTGGAACACGACATCTTCAGGCCCGTCCTGCTGCAAAAAGGCGCTTCCCCCGCATCGCCTCCAGCCCCGGCGCCGACTCCCCCCCCAGCTCCTACCGCCACTGGCGTGCCGCATCCCGCGGACGAACCCACTGTCGAAGACAGCTATCGCTTCCAGGTGGGCAGCTTCAAGGCGGTGGAAAACGCAGAGGCCCTGCAGCAACGGCTCAAGGCCGGTGGTTTTTCCGCCGAAATCGAACTCGTCGAGGAGGGTGGCGAGCCCAAGTACCGCGTCATCGCCAGAAAGCGCGGTACGGTGCAAAACCTGCGCGAGGCCCTGGCCCGCATGGGGGTCATGAACCCGCTCCTGCTTGGGAATTGATCGCACCACAATGCCACCGGACAGCCGCGCGGGAACGCTCTGCTTGTTTTTCTGGGAGAACAAAGCCAGCCTGCCCTGATTGAACGCATCTTCCAAAGGAGCCGTCATGCGTACACACGTTTTCCGGCACGTCCCCTTTGAGGACGAGGCCGCCGTGGGCCAATGGGCCCGAGGCCGAGGCTGCACCCTGAGCGCCACCGACTTTTACGCTGGGCAACTGCCGCCCCCGCCCGACAGCTATGACTGGCTCGTGGTCATGGGCGGCCCCATGGGCGTGTACGACAACCAGGAACACCCCTGGCTCGTGCAGGAAGTCGAGGCCATCCGCGCCACCATTTCGAGGGGCGTTCCGGTCCTGGGCATCTGCCTCGGAGCCCAACTCATCGCCACGGCCTTGGGTGCGACGGTGCAGCGCAATCCCTTTCCGGAAATCGGCTGGCTCGAGATCGCCACCGCTCCGGAAGCCCGTGAACACCCCCTGCTCTCCCAACTGCCCGGCACCTTCACGGCCTTTCACTGGCACGGCGACACCTTTGCCCTGCCCGAAGGGGCCACACCCCTGGGCTCCAGCCAGGCCTGCGCCTGCCAGGGCTTTGCCTACGGAGAACGGGTCCTGGCCCTGCAGTTCCACCTGGAGTCCACCCCGGAATCCATCGAGGCGCTCATCCACCACTGCGGCCACGAGATCACTCCCGGTCCGTTCGTGCAACCCGCGGCGCAGATGCGCAAGGAGTTCGGCCGCATCCAGGACATGCGTCCCATCCTGCATGCCCTGCTCCCCAAGCTGGTCCAAGGTCTGGAACCCTGAAGAATGAAGGAACACATCCGATGCGCAACAAGAAAAAGGAAGTCACCTCCAAGGAAGCCATGGAGGCCGTGCTCCGGGAAGCCCAACTGCTGCACCTGGGCATGTGCGACCAGGACCACCAAGGGGCGCTGCCCTACGTGCTGCCACTGAACTTCGGCTACGCCGACGGCCGCATCTACATCCACTCCAGCCGTGAAGGGAAAAAGATCGAAGTCCTTCGGCGTAACCCCAGGGTCTGCTTTGCCGCCGAGGTCGACGTGGCTCTGCGCCCTCCCAAGGCCAAAACCGATCCGGAGGCGCCGGGCGACGAGTCCTCCACGGCCTGCGGTTTCGGCATGCGCTTCAGGAGCGTGGTGGGCTTCGGCAGGGCCGTGATCCTCGAGGATCCCGACGCCGTGCGCCAGGGCCTGGACGTGATCATGGCCCACTACAGCGACGGGCGACACGACTACCTGGACAAGGTCCTGGCCAAGACCGCCGTCATCCGCATCGACGTGGAGTCCATGACCGGCAAGCAGGACCTGCGGGAGTAGACCGGAGCAGGGGACCTCAGCGCCGAAAGGCTGCCAGGTCGGCCACGATGCCGGCGTCGGCCTCGAGAAAGGGCAGGGCTCCGGCCTCGGCAGGGAGCGGCCAGGCCAGCTCGTGCCCCTCCTTGGGCAAGAGCGCGCCACCGGTCTCGTGGATGTGGAAGAAATGCAGCCGTACCCGCAGGTGCGGATAGGTGTGGGAGACGCTCTTCCAGAATGAAAACTTCAAGGGGCGGATGGCGAGCTCCTCGTCCAGCTCCCTGACCAGGGCCTGCTCCAGGCTTTCACCCGGCTCCACCTTGCCGCCGGGAAACTCCCAAAAGCCGGCCATGGGTTTGCCTGGGGGGCGTTTCACGGCCAGAAACCGTTCCCCTTGCCAGAGAATCCCGGCCACCACGTCGATTTCCGGCCGTAGGTCCTGTTGGTTTTTTTTCATTCCAGACTCCATGCTTCGGCGTCCTCCATCAGGGAGCGCACCAGATCCTGATTCAGGCTGTGCGCGCTGCGGAAGGCCGTGATCTTCCCCAGCACGGGGGCGCCGGCGAGCAGCACGTCGCCCAACACGTCCAACACCCGATGCCGAGCCATCTCGTCCGGGGCGCGCAGGCCGTCGGGATTGAGCACCCGACCGTGGCTGTGCACGATGACGTTGCCGAGGGTCAGACCACGGCCTGCTTTGGCGCCGCTGAGTAGGCTCCAGAGTTTGGCCGGCAACGCGTGTCCGAGGGGCGCGAAGGTCCTGGCCCAGGCGATCTCCCGGCGGAAGGTCTCGGGATCGAGCCTGCCGTTCCAGCCGATGCGGCCGAAGTGCCGCAGGGTCAGGGACAGTTCGATGTGCAGCTCCTCCGCGGGTTCCAGGCGCACAAAGCGCTCCCCGACGCGGCTTTCCACGGTCTTGCGTACCCGCAGGAACCGCCTGGGGGCGTCCTGCTCCGTGGCGCCGGCCGAATCCACGAATTCCACCAGGGGCGCGGCGCTGCCGTCGAAAATGGGCACCTCCTCGCCGTCGAGTTCAACAACAACGTTGTCGATGCCGCAGGCGTAGAGCGCGGTCAACAGGTGCTCGCAGGTGCGTACCAGATGCCCCTCTGGGTGGCACAGGCCCGAGCAACGCAGCATCTTCCTGGCCTGGCGCCACGTGGCCGGAATGGTCACGGGCTCCCCGACCCTGTCCCTGCGGTCATCACGAAGGAAGAGCACGCCCGATCCAGGCGTCGCCGGATGCAGGGTCATGCGCACGCGTCGCCCCGTGTGCAGTCCTCGGCCGGAAACGGATACCGTCGAGCGCACTGTCCTTTGGCGGGGTGCGATGGGAAGGCCTAGGGGCACGATGCTCACGCGCTTTCCAGTGCGCAGGCTGGGCGGAAAGGGACAAAGCCCACTGGTTGTGATGATGGGGGCATGGTGTGCATCTATGTGGACCACACATTCCTGGATGTCAAGGCGGCTGTCCGGCCCACCATTCCAGCAAGCTCGGGGTGCGTCCGGGTTACTCCGACCACGTGCTGGAGTCCGGAGTGCACCGCACTTCGTCGATGATCGCCCCCTGGGGAGGTGGTTGCAGCGTGCCATGCCGGAAATAGTCAGCCGTGCCACCAGTAGTGTAGCTTTGTCGTCACGGGCGCTTCGCCAAATGCCCTTCGGTCCTTCGATTCTCGATGCAAGAGGGGTAGGGCGACAGCGGACGATCGACCAGCTTCTGCAACGGCTGGAGGCTTCATCAAGGGACCATGGGAGCGCATGTGTCGAAACCATGGAATAGTCCCGAATCAAGCCCTGGAGGGGCGACGTATAAGTGAGCTAGGCCCATCGGGCCAGGGTGCCATGCCCTAGTTCTTACCGTCCCCGGAGTAAGGGCAACAGGCGGGACAGCGTCGGCAGGATGCCCAGCAACCGGCACCCCAACAGGTATACCAGGGCCAGGCCCGGCGCCAGGAGCAGAACCAGGATCGTGTCCCGTTCCGGGAAGGCGGCCGCTGTCAGCTGGCAGATCAGGTATATGCCGGCGGACAAGAGCACGATTCCCAGCCCTGGACGCAGCATGCTCGCTGGGGCGTGCAGGTGCTCCCTGAGAAAGGCGAGCAGCAGCAGGGCGTTGGCCCAGCAAGCCAGAGATACGTTCAGGGCAAGACCGGCGTGCCCCCATTGTTGCAGCAAGGGCCAGGCGCAGATCAGGAAAAGAAGCAGGCCGACTGCGGCGCTCCATACAGTGGCGCGGAGCGCCCCTTTTGCGTGACAGGCAGCTACCAGGGGTTTGAGCGCGGCGAATGCGGGCAGACCCAGGCAAAAGGCGCTCAGAGCCGAGGCCGTGGCGTCCACGTCCGCCGGGCTGAAGGCGCCGTGGCCAAAGAGCAGCCCCACAAGAGGCGTTGCCAATCCAGCCAGTCCCGCGGCCGCGGGCAGACTCACCAGCAGGGTCAGTCCCAGGGCTTGGGTCAGGGTGCGGCTGAATTCCACGCTCCCTGCCGCCGTGCCGTGGCTGGAGAGCGTTGGCAGGGCGGCCGTGCTCACGGCCACGGCAAAGATGCCCAGAGGAAACTGCACCAGCCTGTCCGCGAAATAGAGCCAGGAGACGCTGCCTCCGGGCAGCCAGGTGGCGGCCAGGGTGGCCAGCAGGACGGTGATCTGGAACAACGAGGCTCCGAACACCGTGGGAGCCATGGCCAGGCCCAGGCACTTGACCTCGGGATCGCGCCATTGCCACTCCCCGCGCCAGTGGAACTCGGCCCGCCGCAGGAAAGGCACTTGCAGCAGCAGTTGCAGGGCACCGGCCAGGGGCACGCTCCAGGCCAGGGCCATGGCCACGGCGCCCGCCTCTCCGGCGGCCAAGTACCAGGCTGCCACGATGGCCACGATCAGGGTGCAATTGAGCACAACCGGGGTCAGGGCCGGGATCAGGAACCGCCGCAGGCTGTTGAGCACTCCGATGCACACGGCTGTCAGCAGCACGAACAGCGCGTAGGGCATGCAGATGCGCACCATGCGGCTGGTGAGTTCCCATTGCCCGGGACTCTGCTCGAAGCCCGGCGCCAGGAGCGCAAGCACCGAGCCTGGCGCCAGCAGGGGCAGCAGGCTGATGCCCAGCCCCATGAGCCCGGCCCAGGCCAGGGTGCCGCGGATCAGGGCAAAAGCGCGTTGCTCCCCCTGCTCTTGCCTGAGGCGGGCCAGGCGGGGCACCAGGGCCAGGTTCATGATGCCCTCGCCAAAGAGCTTGCGCAGCAGGTCTGGCGTGCGGAAGGCCACGAAAAAGGCGTCCGCCCACGGTCCCACGCCCAGTAGGGCGGCGATGCACAGATCGCGGGCGTAGCCCAGGACCCGGCTGAGCAGGGTGAGCACCGAAATGAGGGCCGTGTCCGCAGCGAGGCGTGCGGAAGGTGTGTGCGGGGGTGTTTTGTCCATTGGTTGTCGCCCCCCATTATGCATGGTTCGGTCCCTTCCGCCAAGGTGCGTGTGCTTGCGCTCCGGCCCGAGACTTGTCTCCCTGACGCATCTGGAGTAGTTTGGGAGCATGGGAAGCGGTGTGAAAACCATCGCCATGTTTCTGCGCTACGTCCAATCCACCCGCGAGGACATCGGCCGCAAGGACGTGGAAAAGGAACTGGCCATGTTGCCGCAAGGAGAGGCGATCATGAAGACATTCGAAGAGGAGTATTTCCCGAAAGCCTATCAGCAGGGAGTCCAGCAGGTTATACACGTGGCGCACGGTTTTCTGCTCACCCTGCTCCGCGAAAAAGCGGGGTCCGTGCCACGAGAAGTGGAAGAAAAGGTGCGGCGCATCGAGAACCCGGCGATACTGGAGCGATTGGGGCTGGACATTATGCACGTGGCCACCGTCGAAGAGTTCGAAGCGCTCCTCGACAGTGCCCTGGGGGGAAAGCCACAGTGAGTCGCCCATGTCCCTGGGGCTGTGGAGAGAGCATGAAGTCCTTCGTGATGATCGAGACACGGTTCGGCATCACCCCGCATCCCGAGGAGCAGTCATGATTCGCTTGCTCTTGCTCTGCATTGCCTTGCTCCTCGTCCTGCCGACCATGGCAGCTGCCAGGCAGGAGGCACCCCTGGTGGTCTGCTCCACCACCCAGGTGGCGGATTTCGCCCGCAACATCGCCGGCGACGACCTCGACGTACGCTGCATTCTCGCGCCAGGGGCCGATCCCCACACCTACATGCCCACGCCCAGGGATTCCCAGTTGGTGGTGCGCGCCGCGCTCTGCCTGCAGAACGGCCTGCACCTGGAGGGCAGCAACTGGATGGCCAAACTGGCCCAGGACGCGGGCAAGCCCGTGGTCACGTGCAGCGACGGCGTGCGGCCCCTGCAAATGGACTACGACGGCACTCTGGTGGAAGACCCCCACGCCTGGTTCTCACCCCTCAACGCGGCCATTTACGTGAACAACATCGTGGCTGCCTTCGTGGCCCTGAACCCGGAGCACGGGGCGCGGTTCAAGGCCCGGGGCCGGCTCTACCTGCAGCAACTGCGGGTGCTCCACGCCTGGATCCAGGCCGAGGTGGCGACCATCCCGCCCCGCAGCCGGATCCTGGTCACCAGCCACGACGCCTTCAACTATTTCTGCCGGGAGTATAAATTCAATCCGGACAACGACCACATGAGCCTCGCGCCCATGGGCTGGAGCACGGGGAGCGAGGTCGGCGGCGGTATGACACCGCAACGACGCAAGCGGGTGGTGGAGTCCATCCGCGCCAGCGGCGCCAGGGCCGTATTCGTGGAGACCAGCGTGAACCCCAAGCTCATCCGCCAGATCGCGGAAGAGGCCGGGGTGGGCGTCGGTGGCGAACTCTACTCCGATTCCATGGGCGAGGCGGGCTCCGCCGGCGAGAGCTACATAGGCATGATGCGCGAGAACGTGACGCGGATCGTCAGCGCCCTGGCGCCTCGGGACGGTGCTGACTGAGATGTCTTCGAGACTTGCCCTGGTGGCGGCCATCTGGATACTGGTCATGGGCGGGACGGGATTGTTCCTGCGCCTGGACACGCCCGGCGTTGTGCCCCCGCCGCTCCTGCCCCACGCCGAGGCCGCTACGGGCGACTTTGCCTTGGAGATAACCACGTCCTTTGCCCTGGCCCCGGATCCATTCGCCCTGACCGTGGACACGGCGCAGGACCGCGCCCTCACCGTCCGTCTTTCGGGCAGCATTGTCCACGAGGCGGACGCCATGCCTCCCGAAGGAGTGCTGCGCATCGCCCCCATCCCTGGACTGCTGGTCGGAATCAACGAGTTTCACGTCCTGGCGACGCCACCCGTGGACCAGATGGATAAATCAGAGGTACGCCACGCTCTGCGGCTGCGGCTCCTGCGCGGGGATGCGCCGATCGCCGAACAGACCTTTTGGGCGCCCCGGGGCGCGCCGGTGAGCGGGACCCTGCACGTGCTCCTGGAGGGGGCGCAATGAGCGCCGCGCCCCCGGTCATCGAGGTGGAGCACCTCACCGTGAGCTACGGCCCCAAGCCGGCGTTGCTGGACGTGTCCCTGCGTATCGCGGCCGGGTCGTTGGTGGGGGTCATCGGTCCCAACGGCGGGGGCAAATCCACCTTGATCAAGGCCATTCTGGGTTTCGTGAAACGCGACGTGGGGCGGGTGACGATCATGGGCCGCCCCGCGGAACAGGCCAAGGGACTGGTGGCCTACGTGCCGCAACGCGGCAGCGTGGACTGGGACTTCCCCATCACCGTGGGCCAGGTGGCCATGATGGGGCGCTACGGCCACATCCCCTGGTACCGCGACTCAGGCCCCGAGGACAGGCGCATCGTGGACGAGGCCCTGGACATGGTGCGCATGGCCGGATTCAGGCAGCGGCAGATCGGCCAGCTCTCCGGGGGGCAACAGCAGCGTGTGTTCATGGCCCGCGCCCTGGCCCAAGGGTCCTCCATCCTCTTGCTGGACGAGCCCTTTGCCGGCGTGGACGCCGCCACGGAACGCGCCATCCTCGACGTGCTGGAGCGGGCCAGGAACGCCGGCCGAACCCTGGTTGTGGTGCATCACGACCTGGCCACGGCCGCGGAATATTTCGACAGCCTCGTGCTCATCAAGCAGCGCCTCTATGCCCATGGCCCTCCGGCCGCGGTGTTGCAGGAGGAGTTGCTCAGCGAAGTCTACGAGGGGCGCTTGCGGGCCTTTGCCGACATCGCTCAGACCAGGGAAGCAGGGGGGCGGGTGTGAGCGACATCCTGCATGCGTTGTTCGTGGCGCCCCTGCACGAGGGATTCTTCCTCAAGTCCCTGCTGGGCGCGGGCATGGTGGCCATAGTCAGTGGCGTGGTGGGCTGCCTGGTGGTGCTCCGGCGCATGGCCTTCCTGGGCGATGCCCTGGCCCACGCCATGATCGCCGGCGTTGCCGGCGGCTACCTGATCATGAAGCTGTTTTTCGGGCAGGAGGCCCACGCGCCGGGCATGCTCCTGGGCTCACTGCTGGCCGCGATGCTCACGGTGATGTGCATCGGTTTTGTCTCGCGGGTCTCGCGGGTCAAGGAGGACACGGCCATCGGCATCATGTACACCGGCATCTTTGCCGGCGGCGTGGTGCTGGTCTCCATGTTTCGCAACTACATCCACATCGACCTGATGCACTTCATCATGGGCGACGTACTGGCCGTGGGCGACGCCGACCTCTGGGCCTCGGCCGTGTCCACGGCCCTGGTGCTCTCCGTGGTGGTGCTTTTTTTCCGGCACTTCCAGCTCATCAGCTTCGACCCGGTGATGGCGGCCAGCATCGGCATGCCGGTCCTGCTGCTGGACTACCTGCTGACCACCTGCGTCTCCCTGGTGGTGGTCAGCGCGGTGAGCATGGTGGGCGTGATCCTGGTGGTGGGGTTGTTGATCACCCCTGCGGCCACGGCCTACCTGCTCAGCGACCGGCTGGACAGGATGATGCCCCTGGCCGCGCTCTTCGGCCTGAGCAGCGTGGTCGGGGGGTTGTATCTCTGCGTCTGGCTGGACTCTTCCGGCGGGGGCGCCATCATGCTTTTCTGCACCTTCCAGTTCCTGGCGGTGTTGGTGCTCGCCCCCAGATATGGACTGCTGGCGCGGCGCATGCGGCTGCGGCGCATGGTGCCGCAACAGCTTCAGGAGGACGTGTTGGGGGCGCTGCGGCGCGCTCCGGCAGGGCGCCTGCGCCGCGACGAGCTGCACGAGGCCCTGGCCGAGGCCGGACACGGCGTGCCCAAGATCGCCCGCGCCGTGAGGAACATGTCGCAGCAGGGGCTGCTGGCACTGGAACAAGGCGTGCTGTCCCTGACCGAGACAGGCGGCGCCGAGGCCAGCAAGCTGCAACGCGCCCACAGGCTCTGGGAGACCTACCTGGCCCACGTTGGGGAGCCGGCCCACGAGCTGCACGCCCGGGCCCACGAACTGGAACACCTGCGTGATGCCGGGGCATACGACTATCTCGACGACCTCCTGGGCCACCCCGAGGTGGACCCGCACGGCGATCCCATACCCCAGGATCCTGACGCCGCCCGCCCCGGTACGGAAACGCCCCTGAGCCTGTTACGCGGGGGGCAGCATTGTATCGTGTGCGGCCTGCCCGAGGGCGGAGTGCACGGCTTGGCCCAGGGCGACGGTCTGACCATGCTGGAGCGCCGCGACGCGGGCAGGCTTTGGGCCGTGCGCCTGGATAACGGCCAGGAGCTGGAACTGGGGCACGCCGTTGCCGACGCCTTGCTGGTTCGGTGCACAGGGTAGAAGGCGCGGGGCGCTCCTCATCGGTGTCGCAACTGCCTCGATTGCAATAGTCGAAGGAACGGCTCAAGAAGGAAAAGCCCCCGGAGACTCGGATCGCCGGGGGTTCTGTACGTTGTGGTGGTCCAGGGCTCAGTTCAGGATGTAGCGCATGGGGTTGACGCTGACGCCGTTGAGCCGGATTTCGTAGTGCAGGTGGGGGCCGGTGCTGCGCCCGGAGTTGCCCAGATAGCCGATGATCTCGCCGCGGTTGACCATGTCGCCTTCCTTGACTGCGATCTTGTGCAGATGCGCGTAGCGTGTGTCCAAACCGGCTCCGTGCTTGACCACGATGGTGTTGCCGTAGCCGCCGTCCACGCCGGTGAAGCTGACCACGCCCTTGGCCGGCGCCTTGATGGGCGTTCCGATCTTGCCGGAGATGTCGATGCCGGAGTGCATCTCGGTCTGTCCGGTGAAGGGGGAGATCCTGCGGCCGAAGGGGGAGGTGACCCAGCCCTCGGTGGGCCAGATGGAGGGCGTGGTGGCCAGCATGTCCTGGCTGCTGTTGATGGTTTGCATGAGCTGCTGCTGCCGCATTTCTTCCAGCTTCACGTCGGTGTTCAGCTGGTGTAAGAAGTTGTGCATTTTGCGGGCCAGTAGTTCCTGTCGGTGGATGGGCAGGTAGTTCTTGGCGAAGGAATTGTTTTCCTCCCCCCCCATGGAGGAGGTGGTCTCGATCTGGGTGTCCAGGTTGATCATCACCCTGAGCTTGGAGTCGAAATCGCGGACCCGGGTGAGGTCCTTTTCAAGGGTCTTGAGTTTTGAGGCGAGGCTGACGAGTTGGCTTTTTTGTTCTTCGACGGTTTTTTCGGATTGCCCGAGCCGGCTTTGCACGAGCTTGTAATCAGCGAAATAGCTCCAGAAGTGAATATTGCCGGCGATGAGGGAGATGACCAGTCCGAGAAAGGCAAAGGCGAGCCAACCTCGGACACGTACTTTTTTACAGACTCCCTCGTTGTCCTTGAAAACCACGATGTGATATTTTCTCAGTAGCATGGCGCCTCGTACTGCGGAATTGTTTCAGAAGGTTGCTCAGCGTCGGGAATGAGTCTAGCCACGGTCCCCTGAAGTAACAACTTGATTTGTTTGGAGTAAACCTACTTCGGAGCAGCCAGGACAAGCTTTCCATACGTAGAAGCAATGATCCACATAAACGCTGGGCACTACCATGTCAAGTCAGAATGCCTGTGCAGATTGTTTACCAAAGATCAGGTTCAGGCCGAGATATGTGAACACTCCCCCTGTCAGCATATCCAAGGGGCGGCGGCAGGCCAGGTAGCCTGCCTGGATCGTGGGGTGGGCGAGACAGCAGGCCACGATGCCGTACCAGGCCAGGGAGATTACCAGGATTTCGGCCAGGGCCAGGGCATAGGGGCCGGGCGTCCAATCGGGTGGCAGCAGGGCGCCGAACATGCTGCCGAAGAAAGCCGCTGTCTTGGGATTGGAGAAGCTCGTCAACAGTCCCATCCGGAATGATCCTATCCAACCCGATCGCGTCGCGATCAACCGTTCTTTAGATTCAGGCGTCCGGTGCGGCGGCAGCAGACCGGAGCGCAACGCGCGCACCCCCAAATAGACGAGGTAGGCGCCGCCCAGCCAGCGCAACCCGGTATACAACCAGGGCGCCAGCACGAAGAGGGTCTGCAGGCCAAGCAGCGCGGTCAAGGCCCAGACTACCGCACCCACCGCCACGCCCAGGGCCGCGGCCAGGGCTTCCCCACGAGACCGGTTCAGGGCTTTTTGCGTCACCAGCACGAAATTCGGACCCGGAAGCAGCACGGCCACACACCAGACACCGGCCAGTCCCAGCAGTGGAGGGGCGAGCGCGCTCATTGGAACCTCCCACATCGGGTTCTGCAATGCAGTCTCGAACCGTGACACCGCGGGACAAGGGAAAGGTGGAGCGATTTCTCCCTCAAGAGTTGGTGCACGAGTCCTCCTTCAGGTCCTTTGCCTGGGCATGCTGGACAACACGGCTATTTATTTGCGATACTTCGCATACAGGATAGCGGAAAGGCTGCTTGTGTGCAACCAAAGCCGAGGCACATTCCTTGTCCAGGCCTTGGGCGCGCGCCGCGCTTGGTGTCGTACCGGGATTCCTGGGGCGTCCTGCACAATCCGCTGAACTCCCGCCGAGGGAGTATATGCGGCTGCGATTCAGAACCGCCGTTGTCGGCAGCAAACCGGAGGGAAGTCAATGCTTCGTCCCCTGATCATCATTGTCGTACTGGCGGCCATGCTCCTGTGCACGGCCTCGGCACAGGCCTTCGACTGCACCCTGAATCCCATCATGCGCAACGGCAAGGAAGTGGGGACCGCGGTCATCAACGGTCTCGACAAGTACTGCGGCTCTGTCCAGCGCTCCGGCGGCGGGTATCGCGTGAAGCTGGACGGCAGGTCTCCGGAATACTTCAACGCCACCTACAAGTATCGCGATGTGTTGCAGTACATGTGCGACTACTGTGAGTACAAGAAAACGGACATCCTCTCCGGGCAGTAGGGCGTGTTGTTGTCAGGGACCGCATGAGAGGCTGCGTCATGGCCGTTCTTCGGCCGTCACGACCGTGACGTGACCCGATACAGCTCGAAACGCCGCACGGCCCCCAGCACGTTGCGCCGTAGCGTCTTGTCCACATTGTCCATTCCGGCGCCGCTCTCCAGCCAGCGTTGCAGCTGCGCCCTGCGGCTTGTAGTGGCCGAAGGGCACGGATTCTCCCGCGTGGGCAATTCCCACTGTTTGCACGCCCGGCTGATGGTCTTCTTCTCCAGCCAGAGCAGGGGGCGGATCAGTTCGAAATCGCCTTTGAAAAAGGGCTCGCGCATGGCCATGCCCTCCACCCGCGCCCCGTGGAAAAGATTCAGAAAAAACGTGGCCGCGAGGTCGTCGGCGTGGTGCCCCATGGCCAAGTGCGTGAGCTTGTAGGTACGCATCAGCTCGAATAGCCGCTTGCGCCGCAGGCGACAGCAGTAGAAACAGGCGGAGTTCTTGAGGTTTTCCTCACTGTGGGCGCGCGGCCCATGGTCGCTCTGCTCGAAGTGCAGGGCCACGCCCAGTTCGTTGCAGAATTCCAGCAAGGGGTGGTGGAAGTAGGGATCAAAGCCGGGGTTGATGTGCAGGGCCATAAGCTCCATGGCAAAGGGCAGGATCCGCTTGCGGATGCTCAGGACCTTGAGCAGTAGCAGGCTGTCCTCGCCACCGGACACCGCGACGCCGACGCGTGCGCCGGGCCGCAGCATTTCCGCCTGCTGCATGAGCTTACCCACGCTGCTGATGACGTTTTTCTGCGTATAGGTGTGACGTTCTTTCATCGATTCCGTTGCCGGCTCAGAGCCTGATGCCGTAGCGTTCCAGTCTGGCCGCGAGTTTTTGACGCCGGTTGTTCTCTATTCTGAAGACCACGAGCAGTATCGCGATGACACCGGCGGTCATCGCCCCTGTCAACAACAAGGTCTGCTTGATCTCGGCGATATGCCCCATGCACCCGTCCGTATGTCCTGCCTCGAGGACGGCGAGTCCCGGGGCCGCGGGGTGGTGGCTCACGGCGACTGGTGCGCCCGGTGGATAGCGGGCCACGAGTTCCTCGGCGAGACTCCTTTTTTGGCTTGGGCGGTAGCAAAACTGCACGAGATCGCCGCGGAAGCTTTGCCCGTCCACGGAGTACCCGTATTCTACCATTGCCTCGAAGGCCTGCACGCGGCTCTTGCCCTTGCTAATGGTGGTCTCCGCCACCCGCGAGCGGAGCACTGTTCCCTTGACCACGGGCCAGTCGGCGCTGTCCACGGCCAGTGTGCGTTCGGCCTCCACATCTTGCAGCAGGCTGTATTGCAGTACGCCCAGGATCACCACCAAGAGCATCAATATGCCCAAGATACCTGCCTGCATCAGCCGCATGTATCCCCAAATCTTGCCTCGCTCCTGAAGGTCCGTCAAACGCCCCCAATAGAGATATTTACCGGTGTCCACCACCACCATCGGGGGGTGGCCGTACTGCTCCAGATAGACCTCCACGTCCTGGGGCCTGCCGGGCACGGGTGTTCGGCGGCTGGTCTGGAGAGCGGCCAGTCCGAACGGCGGGGCGTTCTCTCCGGCTCCAGGCTTGTGTAGTTCCACCATGATACCTTGCAGGGTGTTTACGCCGGTGGGGCGCAAGAGCATGGTCTTGGGGGTGGTGCGCAGCATGAGATCGTTGGCGGCCAGGGCCTTCTTGGACAGGGTGTTGCGCAGCACCCTGGCCAGGATGATGCAGGCCAGGATCACCAGGGCCAGGGCCGGGAGCATGGGCCTGAGCATGTCGGCTCCTCCGGGCCGCGTCATGGTGAAGGTGGTCATCAGGCCGATCATGACGAACACGGCCGCGTAGATCACGGCCTGGGTCAGTTTCAGGGAGCGCAAGTGGGCTTGCATGCGCGGGTGGATCTGCCTGGCGCCGATTCCGGACGGGAAGGTCTTCATGCTTGCCCCCATGGGGTTGCGGTGAACGGCGGCGCGCCGTCGTTAGGAAATTGTATCAAGGAAGGGGGGCTGTGTCATGGAGTGTGGAGAAGGTAGAGGGTATATTGGTTCAAAGAAACATGAGTCTCGGATATAAATAATTGACTTTTTGTAGCCCATTGGCAAAGCTTATGGTTTATCCAAAGGCAATCAGCTGGAGTTAAAGAAACAACTCCTGCGACTTCAGAGTAATCCAGCCCCACCCCTGCCTCACTGCCCGGCCAGGGGTTCTGCACCCAGGCCGGGGGGCGGCTGCATGTGGGTCCACCCCGTGCCGCGCCGGTACCACTCCAGGGCGTCTTCCCCCAGCCCCTGCTCCAGGGCCAGCAGCAGGCTCTGCTCCAGCACTTCCGGGGCCGAGAAGCTGATGCTGGAGTATTGCGGTTCGGTCCAGAAGACGTACTCCGTGCCCTTGAAGCTCAGGACGCGGGGCAGGGCCAGGGTGATCCCGCTGCCTAGCTCGATGCCGGCCGCCGCGGCAACGCCTGCCGCAAAGCTCGTGCACTGCCCTTTGGTGAGCGCGAAGTGCTTGTAGTCGTAGGCGGCGATAAATTCCCGCGTCTTGGCGTACTCCTGCTCCGTGAGCCAAAAGCGCACGGCGATCAGCGGCGTGTGTCCCGAGGAGTGGGTCACGAACTCGCCGTCGTCCATGGTCCGGAACAGGGCCTTGGCCGGGTTGGGGTCTCCGGCGCGGGCCAGGGCCAGGGCTCCGTGATAGTAGTTGTTGTCCTCGAAGCCGTGCTCTCCGCTGTGTCCGCACTCCAGGCAGCGCCCCCCTTCGCAGAGCATGACCCAGGAATGCCCCACGGTGTCCTTGGATTTTCCCCCACGGGGGCGGGTGTGGAAGGTCTTGAGCATGTTGGACACGGAGCTGAAGTCGATGCCGATGGGCGCGACGAGCACGATCAGGCTGTGGGCCGCGGCATTGGAGGCGGGAGCGGTGCGACCTTCAACGAAACGGGCATGGACTTCCCGGGTGCTGAAGTCTTGCACGCCGGGATGCGGCTCCACCACGGTGGGGATGGCCGCGCAGGAAGGGATGCAGGATATAAGAACTGCAAAGCAGAGAAGATATCTGGAAATCATGGGGTGCGGAGTTGTTGTATTGGATTCGGTGGAAGCACCGCTTTACTGTGACAATGCCGTGCTTGTCCAGTGCTATTGGAGCACGATTCGCCTGCTCGCCAGTCCTTGCCGCAAGGCTGGATCGCAAAGAGTGTCCAGCTCGCGTCGCCGCTGGCCGGTATAGGAGCTGATGCGTTCAAGGGCGGTGTCGCAATGACCCGGATGGGTCATGAGCTCCACCAATCCCCCGTGTATGCCGTATCCTTCGAGGTCGGCAAAGGCCTGGTCCAGAATCTGCAACAGTTCGGGCACGCCGCCGCGCTCCCCGTTCCAGTGCAGCACCAGCAGGTCGACCGTGGTTACGCCGTGCGCGCGCAAGGCGTCTCGCCGTCGGGTGTCGTAGCCTCGGGCCGGCAGGCCGCACTCCAAGGCCAGGTCGCGGTAGACGGGAAAGAGGTCGTCGCGGGCGTGCACGTGGTGGTGGCTGTCCAGATGGGCGGGCTCCACCCCAATGCGGCGCAGCTCCTCAAGCTGCGCGCGCCACTCCTCCCGCACCTGGGTGTGGAGCGCGGGGCTGGGGGGCGCAAGATCGGCAAGGTGGTTCGGGAACATCCCGTGCGCGGTGACCAGCAGCGGGACGCGCTCGGCAGGGAGGCAGGGCGCCCCGCGGGTGAGTTGGAGGTGCAGGCCCAGCCGAGGGGCGTCTGCGGCATAGGCCTGGATGCGCTCTACCGCGCCGGGCACGCAGACCATGGCCGAGGCCGCGGTGACGATGCCGAGGCGATGCGCCTCCAAGATGCCAGCGCAGACGCCGTGGGTGAGGCCGAAGTCGTCGGCCACGACGCGGAGTCGGCGGGCGGGGGTGGTCATACGGCGCAGTGCACGCAACGGGTGCTTTCAGGCAGGGCCAGGAGCCGGGCCACGGGGATGGGCTCGCCGCATTCCGCGCACTCGCCGAAGGAGGGGTCGTGCTCCACGCGAGCCAGGGCCCGCTCCAGCCTGAGGATGCGTTGCCGGGAATTGGACAGGGAGGCTTCGCTGATGCCCTGGTTGAGCATGGTATCCAGTCGCGAGAGCCGCCCGATGGCCGCGTCCGGCGCCACGGGGGCGTTCTGGGCCTGCATCTCCTCTACCGCTGCACGCAGGTCTTCGAGTTCCTGGCCGATGCGAATTTTCAGGGCGGCGCGTTCCTTGTCGGTCATGAGTTCTCCTTTTACCGCAGGATACTGCGAAACTGTATCTGGCCGATCACGGAAAAGCATAAACGGCCGGCGAAGATATGTCCAACGCCCACCAGAGGAGAATGCTACAGATGAACACTCATGATATCTGGAGGTTGCTTGAATATGTCGCAATGTCCTTGAGATCGTGACGGGTTTGGTGCATTGTCTCTGGAGCGCCACGAAATCCGTTGCCCGGTGGAGGGGCGCATCTCGAGAACCCTTGAACACGATAGGAAGCGGTCTGCGCCTTATGGAATGGAAAGAGCAGTTACATAATCATGTCAATACGTTGGATAGACTTCGGCAGTTCATTGACCCCACACCCGATGAAATCGAAGCCATCGAGACCATGAACACCAAGTGGGGCACCACGCCCTACTTTGCCGCGCTCATGGACAGAAAAGACCCCAACTGCCCCATCAGGCGGCAGGTGGTGCCCTCCCTCAAGGAGCGCGAGAACCGATACGGCATTCCCAACTACTTGGTCTGGAAGGAGAATCGGGCCAACGGCGAGCATCGGCCCGACGCCATCGCCAGACAGTATTATGACAAGATCGCCTTCACGGTCACGGACGTCTGCGCCAACTACTGCCGGCACTGCTTCCGCAAGGAGTTGGTGGTGGATCGCGCCCTGGAACTGCGTTTCGACGTGGACGAGGGCCTGGAGTGGATCAGGAACGCCCCGGAGATCCGCGACGTGCTCATCACCGGCGGCGATCCCTTCCTGCTGCCCAACGACCGTATCGACTACCTGATCCGCAAGCTGCGCGAGATTCCCCACATCGAGATGATCCGCTTCGGCACGCGCACGGTCATCGCACTGCCCCAGCGCATGGAAGAGGGGCTGCTCGAGGTGCTCAGGGGCATGCACAAGGTACCCATCTGGATCAACACCCAGTGCAACCACCCCAAGGAGCTGACCGAGCAGACGGCCGAGGCGGTCTACAAGCTCATGGGCTGCGGCATCAACGTCGGCAACCAGGCCGTGCTGCTCAAGGGCATCAACGACGACGTCCCCACTTTCAAGGAATTGCATCTCAAGCTCTTGCGGCAGCGCATCCGCCCCTATTATGTGTTCTACTGCGAGCCGGCGCCCGGCATCGACCATTTCCGCACGCCCGTGGAGAAGGGGGCGGAGCTGATCCGCGACGCCATCCGCGGCCACACCACGGGTCTGGCCCAACCCATGTACGTGGTGGCCACCAACGTGGGCAAGATTCCGCTGATGCCGGACTATTACATCAAGGAGCACGACGAGAACGAGTACACCCTGGTGAACTACAAGGGGCAGGTGACCAAAATGCCCAACATTCCGGAATAACCGGACTGCATGCAGCGGCCTGGGCGTGCTGCCGGGTCGTGCGTATATGGAGCGGCGAGGTACGGTTACACCAACCACAATTGGAGGAGGATGTATGAAAAAACTGCTGACCATCGTATTGGCGCTGTCTCTGGTGCTATCCCTGGCGTCCATGGCCCAGGCCAAGAAACTTGTCGTGGGGCACGACACCAACTTCATGCCCTTCGAGTTCAAGGATCCGGCTACTGGTGCGTACGTGGGCTTCGACATCGACATGTGGAAGCTCATCGCCGACAACCTGGGCCTGGAGTACGAACTCCAGCCCATGGACTTCAACGGCCTGATCCCGGCCCTGCAGTCCGGCAACATCGACGCCGCCATCGCCGGCATGACCATCAAGAGCGAACGCGAGAAGGTCGTGGACTTCGCCTACCCGTACTACGACGCCGGCCTGATGATCCTGGTGCCCGTGGGCAACAACGACATCAAGAGCCTGGAAGACCTGGAGGGCAAGGTCGTGGCCACCAAGCTGGGCACCACCAGCGAGGACTTCGTGAAGAAGAACGCCAAGGCCAAGGACGTCAAGCTGTTCCCGAACATCGACGGCGCCTATATGGAAATGGGCACCGGCGGCGCCGACGCCGTGCTCTTCGACTCCCCGGCCGTGCTTTACTATGCCCAGACCGCGGGCAAGGACAAGGTCAAGGTCGTGGGCCCGCTGTACATGGGGCAGAGCTACGGCATCGCCTTCCCCTCGGGCAGCGACCTGCGCGAGAAGGTGACCATCGAGATCCTCAAGCTCATGGAAGGCGGCCAATACGCCGAACTGTACAAGAAGTGGTTCGGCACCGAACCCAAGTAAACCGCGATATTGCAGGGCGGGCTCCCCAGGGGGCCCGCCCTTGTGTTGCACGGAGTCCTCATGGCCTTTGATTTCGATGCCAGCGTGATGGTGCAGTCGTTCCCCATACTGCTCAAGGGCGTGCGCTATACCGTAATCATCACCGTGATCGGCCTGTTTTTCGGCTTCATCCTCGGCGCCACGGCCGGGCTGCTGAAGCTCTCGCGCAACGTTTTCCTGCGCAAGCTCGCGGGCGGTTACGTGGAGGCCATCCGGGGCACGCCGCTCATGGTCCAGGTGATGTTCCTGTATTTCGGCCTGCCCATGGCCATCGGCATGCGCATCCCGCCGCTCACGGCCGGCATCGTCACCATCGCCCTCAACTCCGGAGCCTACATCGCCGAGATCGTGCGCGGCGCGGTGCAGTCCATCAATCCGGGGCAGATGGAGGCCGCGCGCTCCATCGGACTCACGCGCTTCCAGGCCATGCGCTACGTGGTCTGGCCACAGGCGCTCAAACGCATGATTCCCCCACTGGGCAACCAGTTTATCATCAGCCTCAAGGACACCTCCCTGCTGGTGGTCATCGGCGTGGGAGAGCTGACCCGCACGGGCCAGGAGATCATCTCCGTGAACTTCCGCGCCTTCGAGGTCTGGCTCACCGTCGCCATCATGTACCTGGTCCTGACCATGACCATCGCCAAGATCCTCAACATCGTGGAGGTCAAGGTCTTCCACGTGGGGCGCAAATAGCCCAGGGAGCCAGCCATGCCCATGATAGAAATCAGGAATCTGCACAAATATTTCGGCGAGCTGGAGGTGCTCAAGGGCATCGATCTGAGCATCGAACAGGGCGAGGTGGTGGTCATCGTGGGTGCCTCGGGCTCGGGCAAGAGCACTTTGCTGCGCTGCATCAACAAGTTGGAGGACCTCACCAGCGGCGAGATATTGGTGGACGGGTACAGTCTCACGGACAAGTCCACCAACATCAACATGATCCGCACCGAGGCCGGCATGGTCTTCCAGCAATTCAACCTCTTTCCGCACATGACCGCCCTCCAGAACGTGACCCTCGGCCCCCTCAAGGTGCGCCACATGAAACGTTCCGAGGCCGACAAGCTCGGCATGGAACTGCTCGGGAAGGTGGGCCTGGAAGACAAGGCCAAGGTCTACCCGGACCAACTCTCTGGGGGGCAGAAGCAGCGCGTGGCCATCGCCCGCTCCCTGGCCCTGCGGCCAAAGGTCATGCTCTTTGACGAACCCACCAGCGCCCTGGATCCGGAGCTGGTTGGCGAGGTCCTGGAGGTCATGAAGCGGCTGGCCAAGGAAGGCATGACCATGGTGGTGGTGACCCACGAGATGGGCTTTGCCCGCGAGGTTGCCGACAGGGTCATCTTCGTGGACGACGGCGTGATCCTGGAGCAGGCGCCCCCCAAGGAATTCTTCGGCAATCCCAAGTTCGAGCGCACCAGGACCTTCCTGGGCAAGGTGCAGAACCCCAACGCGTGCTGAGGCAGTCTTCCTCCAAGCTCCAGCAGACTACTTCATATCCGAAAACGCCAGCCTGAGGCCCAGGCCGATGAACAGGGCGCCGGCCGCTGCCTTGCACCAGGCGCCGGCCTGATCGGCCAGGCGGGTCTTTTTGTGCATGGCCACGGCCAGTCGGGCCGCGCTCCAGGCCACGAACAGGTTCCACAGCGTGCCGTTCCAGGCGAAGATCGCCCCCAGAAGCAGGAGCGCGAGCATGGGGTGCGCGGCGTCCTTGTCCACGAACTGGGGCAGGAAAGCCAGGAAAAACAGCGCCACCTTGGGGTTCAGGGCGTTGGTCAGGAAGCCCTGGCGGAAGACCACCGCGAGGGGCGTTCGCGGCGCCATCCCATCCCCGGCCAGATGCGCGGCCTGGGCAGGTTTGTGCCGCGCCGAGCGCAGCATGCCCAGCCCGATCCAGAGCAGGTAGGCGGCGCCCCCCAGCTTGACCACGGTGAAGGCCGTGGCCGAGGCCGCCAGCAGGGCCGAGATGCCGAAGGTGGCGGCCAGGATGTGCACCACGCAGCCCGCGCCCACGCCAAGGGCGGCCATGGCGCCGGCGCGCCAGCCCATGCCCGCGCCGCGGCTGACGATGTAGGCGAAGTCCTGCCCGGGCGTGATGTTCAGCAGCAGGCCGGAGAGGATGAACAGGGGGAGGTCGTGTATGCCGAGCATTGGTTGCCTCCGGATCAGCGCGCCACGTGCGCGGCCACGGCCAGCACGGTGTTCACGTAGCGGGTGCTGCGGTTGTAGCGCAGCAGGACTTGGCGTTGCTTTTCAGGATCGCTCATTCCGCTCTGCCAGCCCATGGCGCGCATGAAGTTGCCGAAACTGGCCACCATGTCCTGCACGTTGAAGAGGTCCACCCGACCGTCGCCGTCACCGTCCACGCCGTAGGTCACCGCGTTGCTGGGCATGAACTGCCCCAACCCGATGGCGCCGTACACCGAGCCTGGAATGGCCAGGGGCGGGTGGTGGTTCATCTGCGCGTACCGGAGCAGGGCCACGAGTTCGTTGAACGCCCAATCACCGCGCTTGGCTGCCAGGTCCGCGAACCAGTCGCGTTCCTCCGGCCCCATGGGCAGACCGGCCAGATGGGGGCGGATCACTCCGAAATCCTTGGACAAGGCCATGCTGGCCAGGGTCACCACGGCCTTGCGCCCTCCGAGGAATTCACCCAGCCGCGTCTCAACGGTGAAGATGCCCACGGCCAAGGCCGCTGGAACGCCGTACTCCTGCTCCATGCGTCGCAGCAGGGGGAGGTGCTCGAGGTAGTAGGCGCGGCTGGCCGCGAGCTGCTTTTCGGTGAGCATGGACTCGTAGACCAGGGGTTTGGCCGGCACGCCGGGCTCCACGGCCGTGACCTTCGGGGGGCGCACGCGCTGCTCCGGCGGCAGGGCCAGCTGGGCCTGGATGCGCTGCAGCACGGTGTCGTCGGGTTCACCGTCCTCGGGCAGGCCAAGGAGCTTCTGAAAACTTCGAATGGCATCACGGGTCTGGGTTCCAGCCATGCCATCCACCGGGCCGGGTGCGAAGCCCAGGTCCGCGAGCCCCTGTTGCACGGCGCGCGTGCGCTCCCGGTTGAATTGCAGCTTGTAGAGTTCGTCGAGCTTGAGGCGCATGGGATCGGGGTCGAAGCGCATCTCCGGGCTGGAGAACAGCTCCACCAGCCATTGCTGGGCAAAGCCCTGGGTCTGGAGTCGCCGGATCAGGGGCTCCCAGTTCTGGACCGCGGCCGGCAAGGGGGGGGGGTGCGGCGTGGGAGCGGGAGACACGGGCAAAGGCTCTATTCCCGCGCAGGATGTCAGCAGCAGGAGCCCGAGCAGGAGCCCGAGCAGGGGCAGGACAGGGCGGGGGGTGCTCATGCCGCGTTCTCCTGTTTCCTTTTCAGCCTGTTGTCCACGACATAGGCCACGAGGGCCAGGGCCAGGGCCGCGCTTCCAAAAAGGGCGACCACGTGGAAGGCGTTGGAAAAGGCCGCCAGCAACGCCTCCGGAGGCGCCAGGGAAAAGTCCGTGCGCGCGGGCAGGCTGGCCTGGGACAGAACCATGGCCGTGAACAGGGCGCCCTGCAAGGGGATGCCCGTGGTCTGGCCGATGGTGCGGGAGTAGTTCATCAGCCCCGAGACCACGCCCAGTCTGTGCTTGGGCGCCTGGCTCATGATGGAGCTGTTGTTGGGCGCCTGGAAGAATCCCAGGCCCACGCCCATGGGCAGGGCGCGCCAGACATAGCCCAGCCAGGATGTGTCCATGTGCATGGTGCTGATGAGCAGGGCGCCGCTGATGAAGGTCAGCAGTCCGAAGATGCTCACCGTGCGGGCGCCGTAACGGTCCGAGAGGCGCCCCGCGAAGGGCGCCACCACCCCCATGCTGATGGGCACCACCATCATCAGCAGGCCGATCTGCTCCGGCCGGTAGTCCTGCACCAGCTTGAAGAAAAAGGGCAGGATGTAGACGCAGCCCATGCCCACGAAGGTCAGGAAGCTCATGCACAGATTCAGGCTCAGCAGGGGGTTCCTGAAGAGGTTGAGGTCGAGCATGGGGTGGTCGCCGCGCATCTGGCTCAGGATGAACAGGGCCAGGCCGGTCAGGGACGTGCCCAGCAGGCTCAGGACCAGGGGCTTGCCGAATCCGGTCTGCTGCCCCCAGGTCATGGCCAGGGCGTAGCAGCCAAGGGATACGAAGAGGATGGTGGCGCCGCGAAAATCGAAGCGCTGTCGTTTCTCGGGCATGGCACAGGTCGGGATGTTCCGGGTCACGATCCACCAGGCCAGCAGGCCGATGGGCACGTTGATCAGGAAGATGGAGCGCCAGCCTACCAGGCCGATGAGCACCCCGCCGAGGGAGGGGCCGGCCGAGAGCCCGAGAGAGACCGTGGCGCCGATGTAGCCCATGGCTCGCCCCAGTTCGTTCTTGGGCACCACCTCGGCGATGATGGCCGCGCCCAGGGCCTGGGTCATCACGGCGCCGACGCCCTGCAGGGCGCGGAAGCCGATGAGCCAGCCAATGCTTGGCGCCAGGCCACAGAGCAGCGAGGCCACGGTGAACAGTGTGAGTCCGAAGAGGAACAGCCGTTTCTTGCCCAGCATGTCTCCCAGGCGGGAGACCGAGAGCATCAGGCTGGTGACCACGAGCATGTAGCTGACCACCACCCACTGCACCGTGGCGAAGTCGGTGTGCAACTGCTCCACCAGGGAGGGTAGGGCCACGTTGACGATGCTGATGTCCAGGGTGGCCATGAGTATGGTGAGGTTGACGCCGAGTATGGCCAGACCTCTCTTACCAGGGGCGTTTCCCATGCAGGTTCCTTTCATGTTTCGTATGCGACGTCATCGAAGGTGCTCACTGCCTTCCCAGGCAGTGGATAGACAGGTGAGAAAGCATCATATTCAGGCTTCAGTCAAGGATATATCCCGGCCAGGGCACAAGGCCCGGCCGCGGCCCCTTGCCGCGACACCAAGCCGGCGCAAGTGGCCTCAAATGGCACGCAGGTCGTACCCCTTGAGCAGGCCGAAGCACCCCATGAGCATCATGTCGCCGCCAGGGGCCGGGAAGGTGACTTGGCGCCCCCGCAGTAACTCCCGCTTTGGCCCCATGGCGAACAGCGGCGCGAAGTCGGCGTCGTGGGGCAGGTCCAGGGTCATGCAGCCGTGCCCCCAGGAATCCAGGACCTCCTGGTTGGGGAGCGCGCCCTTGCGGAAGCGTTCCAGGTCGGCGAGGAGCTGGTCGGCGTCGCGCATGCCGCTGTGGTGTTCGTAAACGCCGAAGATTCTTCCCCTGTGGAGCAGGAAGGCGATGATGTGGCTGTTGCCGAGGTTGACCACGGTGGCGCCGGCTTGTTCTTGGGCCGTGAGCACGTCGTGGTCGCAAAGGGCGCCGAGCACGGCTGCCGCGCCGGTGTCGGCCACAAGGGCGTTGCCCGCGGCGCGTTGCAGGGTGCGCAGCCTGGTCAGGGGTTCTGGCGGGGTGTCGTAGAGCAGGGCAGCGGGATCGCCGTGATGTTGCCCGAGGAAGTCGTCCCAGAGCTTGAAGCGTCCAATCCTGTTGCTGTCGTGGGGGTGGTATCCATGGTCCTGCGCGGCGGCCAGGACCAAGTCAGGGAGGCGGTCCTCCAGGCCGGCGGCCGCGAGCAGCCCTTGCCACCAAACAGGGGAGTAGTCACAGCAGAGCACGGGCGTGTGCCCGGGCGGGCAGTGCTCCGTGATGTTCACGCCTTGGGAACGCACGCGCTCCTGGTTGTCGCCCAGGGCCAGCGCCGCTTCGGGAGAAGCCGCGGCCGGCAGGCCGGCGGCGATGTGGGCCTTGAGCGCGCCCCAGAATCCACCACCCATGTTCTCGCCGTGCAGGTACACGGCCTTGCCCGCGGCGGTGAGGCCGGCGATGCGCCGGGTCACCAACCGCGCCGGGGCGGGCAGCACGAATTTGGGACAGTTTTCGATCTCCAGGCCGGGCTGATAGAGCAAGGCGTCCTGCGTGCCGCTGCCGATATCCAGACAGAGTATGTTTGTGCTCATTGTTCGCTTGGGTTCGAGGTTCGGAGGCATCAAAGTCTCGCCGAGCAGGCATGATAGCCGAGAAGCCTTCTGGAGGCCAGCAGCCTGAAACGCCCGGTATGGGGCGTTTGTGAACAAGTCGAATCCAAACCTTGCATGATCATTGAAAAATGTATAGACACAACAGTGCTGCTCCCAACATGCCCGCACTGTTGAGAAAACGCCAAGGGGGGCCGATGGCGGAAGTTGACATCCTGGTTGTGGACGACGAGCGTGTTGTCGCGCTGGACATCTGCAACACCTTGAGCCGGCTTGGCTACAATGTGGTCGGTGTGGTGTCCTCCGGCGAAGAGGCCCTGGAGATGGCCGGGCGGTTGCACCTTGACATCGTGCTCATGGACATTTGGCTCAAGGGCCCCATGGACGGCGTGCAGGCCGCCGCTGAATTCCGCAAGCGCCACAACGTGCCCGTGATCTTCCTGACGTCCTTCTCCGACGAGGACACCCTGCAGCGGGCCAAGATCTCCGAAGCCTTCGGCTATCTCATCAAGCCCTTCGAGGAGCGCGAATTGCACTCCACGATAGAGCTCGCTCTCTACAAGTACCGCTCGGAAAAAAACTTGCTGGAGGCCAAGCGCAGCGCCGAGCGCGACAGCCTGATCAAGAGCATGTTCCTGGCCAACATGAGCCATGAAATACGCACGCCCATGAACGGCATCATCGGCATGGCCGAGCTGGCCCTGGAAAGAGCCGTGGACGACGAGCTGCGGGACTGCCTCGAGACCATCAAGCACTCGGCCGACAATCTTCTGGAGTTGATCAACGACATCCTCGACCTTTCCAAGATCGAGGCCAGGAAGCTGACACTGGCGGATCGTGTCTTCAACCTCCCGGAGGTTCTGGAAAAGGTGCTCAAGACGCATACCCCCCAGGCCAAACGCAAGGGGATCACCCTGCACTGCTTCTATGGGCACGGCGTGCCGGTGCGGCTGCGGGGAGACTCCGTGAGACTGGCGCAAATCTGCGGCAACCTCCTGGGCAATGCCGTGAAGTTCACCGAGAAAGGGGAGGTGGAGCTGGAAGTCAACCTGGTCACTGTTCCAGTGCCCTGGGCCAGCCTCAACCCCCTTGATCCCTTGCGCGACGAGGCCGAGGCCAGCGGCATGATCAAGCTGCTCTTCTCGGTGCGCGACACAGGTGTGGGCATACCCGAGAACAAGCAGGATCTGATCTTCGAGAGCTACCAGCAGGCCGGCATTTTTGATAACCAGCAACAAGGAGGCACCGGTCTGGGCCTGGCTATCTGCAAGGATCTGGTGCAGATGATGAGCGGCTCCATCTGGCTACGCAGCAGGGAAGGCCAGGGAAGCACCTTTTATTTCACGGCGGGGTTCAGGCTGCCGCTCCCCGAAGCAGGGGCGGAGCAGGGAAATCGCGCCAAAGAGGCCGAGGCCCCGAACCTGATCCGGAAGCTCAAGGTGTTGGTGGCCGACGACAACCAAGTTTCCAGAAAACTTGCAAGCCGCCTTCTGGAGCGGCAGGGCCACCAGGTGGCCTGCGTGGTGAACGGAGCCCAGGCCCTCAGTCTGCTGGACGCCCAATCCTTCGACCTGGTGCTCATGAACATCCAAATGCCCGTGATGAATGGACTTGAGGCCACCAGGCGCATCCGCGGCGGCGAGTGCCAAAGTACTCCGGCATCGGTGCCCATCATCGCCCTCACCGCCCATGCCCTCCTGGGTGACAGGGAGCGCTTTCTCGCGGCTGGAATGGATGAATATCTCCCCAAGCCACTGAATACAAATACTTTTTTTCAGACATTGGCCCGAGTCATGCATGCCCGCGAATCAGGAAGAGCAGTGGCTCAAAGCGAAACACGGAGCGTCTCCCTGCTGCTGGACGAAGAGGGAGCCCTGGCGCGCATCGGCTACGATGTCGAGTTGCTGCGAGATCTCTGGCAGACATTTCACGGGGAGCGAGGGGAAAAGCTCGAATCCCTGCGCCGAGCCCGCGAAACAGCCGACCCGGAACGCTGCGCCAAAATCGCACACGTGCTGGCTGGGGAGGCTGCGGGTATCGGCGCCTCCGCGCTCAGAAGAGCGGCCGCGACTCTGGAAACGAGTCTGCGGCAAGGCGCACCTGCGGACCCGGTGCTCCTGGATGTGCTGGAGAATACACTGACCAGGACCATTGCCGCTCTGGGTGAGCGTCTGGGTTGAAACGAGCTTGCTCCCCGAGGGGCTATCGCGGGGCGCGAGTATTTCTCCGGCAACCGCCGCTATGTCGCGTTATTCAACCGCCACTGCGAATAGTCGGTGATTCGCCCGAAGCACACTCAAGGGAACTTCAAACGGGTGCCGGGGGTACAGCTCGGCCGCACCCTCGCGCCACCGCAAGCGATAGTCCCGAAAAAGTCTTTCACGCCGATTCCTTGGGATACTTCCATGAGGGGCGTCCAAGCCCGACGATCGGGGGGGAGGGATCTTTCGGGCTTGGACGATCACACCTCAGGATGACCGCCTCAGATCATCCTTTGTATGGCAACGGGGGGCGGGGGGGGGATGCCGCGGCCCGAAGGGGCATGGGCCTACCCCGTATACCAACGGTAGTGAGTCCAGGGCATACCTGGAACTCGATAAGGGTAGCAAGAGTTGTGCCGAAGACAAGAAATTCTAGAGAGAAATAAAGATACTGTTAATCTAGAATGTTATGAAGACGTTGTCAGGTAGAGACAGAAGCTGCCCTGCTGTTCGCCCATGGGTGCGCGGAAACGAACGTGCAAAATCGCCCAGTGTGCGAGGGCGCACACATTTGGCGCGTTGGCAGAGGACTCAGATATCCTGCTTCTGGAGCCTGCGGTGCAAGGCGTAGCGCGAGAGCCCCAGGTAGCGGGCCGCGCGGCTCTTGTTGCCGGAGAACATCTCCAGGGTCTTGTGGATGATTTGGGTGGTCAGGGCTTCCAGGTCCAGACCGCCTTCGGGCAGTTGCAGGTTGTCGAGGTCCAGGGCAGGGGTCGCGGGGCTGACGGCTGGAGCCCGTTCCGGAGGGGTTGCCGGCTGCTGCATGAAGCTCACGTGCTCGGGCAGGAGTTGGTCGTTGTCCGTGGTGAGAACGGCGCGTTCGATCACGTTCTCCAGTTCGCGTACGTTGCCGGGCCATTGGTAGTCCAGGAACAGCCGCAAGGTCTCGGGGTGCACTTCCTTGAAGCGACGTTTCTTTCGCTGGGCCTCGCGCTGGAGGAAGTGGAGGGCAAGGGGTGGGATGTCCTCGGGCCGCTCCCGCAAGGGGGGGATGCGCAGGTACCCTACCTTGAGGCGGTGGAAGAGGTCGCGGCGGAACTTGCCGTTTTCCACGAGCGTTTCGAGGTTGCGGTTGGCGGCGCAGATGACGCGGGCGTGGAATTCGCGACGTTTGACGCCCCCCACGCGGAAAAAGGTGCGTTCTTCCAGCACGCGCAGAAGCTTGGGTTGCAAGGTCAGGGGCATTTCCGCGATTTCGTCGAGGAACACGGTGCCGGAGCCTGCGAGTTCCATCTTGCCGGGCTGCCCCTTGCGGGTACTGCCGGTGTAGGCGCCGGCTTCGTGGCCGAAGAGTTCGGTTTCGAAGAGCTGCTCCGGAATGGCGGCGCAGTTGATGGGCACGATTTCCGTGTCCGTGCCGGATTCGCCGTAGTGGATGAGCCGGGCGAGGATTTCCTTGCCCACGCCGGTCTCGCCTTCGAGGAGCACGGGCACGCTTGGGTCCTGGTGGTAGAGGGCTGCCTCCTTGACGAGCGCGAGCATGGCCTCGGAGACGGTGATCAGGGGACCGACCCCGGCGAATTGGCGCAGGTTGCGGCGCGTGCGCTCCAGGTCGTTCTGCAGGCGTTCGGTGGCCTCCTGCATCTTGCGCTCGAAGCTGAGCTTGAACTCGCGGTTCTCGAAGAGCAGGGCCTGGTGCTCGGCGCAGCGGTCCACCACGGCCGAGAGTTCGCGGGCGTTGATGGGTTTGTTCAGGTAGTCGTAGGCTCCCTTGCGCAGGGCGTCGATGGCGGTTTCCATGTCACCGTGACCGGTGATGATCACCACATCGGCCAGATTGGCATAGGTGGAGGCCTTGATCCGGGCCAGGAGGTCGAGCCCGTCCATGGCCGGCATGCGGATGTCGGTGATGACCATTGGGAAGAAGTCGCGCAGAGCCAAGTCCAGGGCTTTACGCGGGTCGGTCACGGGAACCGGTTCGTGACCCAGGTCGGTGAGCACCACGGCGAGACTCTGCAGGCTGTATTCGTCGTCATCTACCAGGAGTATGCGCAT
>CAZSRS010000037.1:0-39384 GCA_964609625.1 uncultured Desulfovibrionaceae bacterium | reverse complement strand
TTTCTTTCTTTCTAAAAAAGAACACTCGCAACATTGATCTCAAGTCTAAAGTAATTACTTATAGCGAGCTGAACACAATTTTAACAAAAAGAGGCTTGCACCTTAAAAATCCAAAGGGCAACAGGATTGACCTTGTCAGGTTCGCTGATTCAAACGGAAATATGTTGGACAAGCATAATAGAGTTGCACATGTCGGATTTCATGGCTGGACGCGTCAAGTAAGTCAAAAAGATATCAATATTATCCGTGAGGCTTCAAGACTTGATGCGCGGCATGGTTTTGATTCACAAGCTTTTTTTAAAGGACTTGATGACCCATTGACATTAATTAAAAAGTACAAGGAACCTTTGGAAAATTTAGCTTTCCGTTGAAAACAATTTAATACGCATATTTCTAGGATACTGAGTCACAAGACAAGCCAAATCCAGCGTCGCAACTGCCCCTGAATCACAGGAAGGGCAGCAGGCTTCTCCACCGAGGTACTTCTACGGGCAGTAGGCATTGCACAACGACTCGCAGGGACGTCACGGCCCGAGTGGGGGACTCCTTTTGATCTTTCCGCAAGCAGCAGCTATGGCGGACCCGGAGGACCAACGCATGATCAGGCAAGGCAGCGCATTCTTCGACATGTTCAACAAATGACCGCCGAGGTCGGAACATGGCAGCCCTCAACGACATCTTCCTCGCGATGACCATGTTCGCGCCCCTGGCCTTGCCCGGCGCCGGACTCCTGTCCCTGGTCTTCGTTGCCCTGCTCCGCCGGCGCTTCACAAGAGCGCACATGGCCGTCTTGACCGTCCTGTGGTTCGCCGGGACGTACATCTTGTTTCACGGGCTGCTGTTCGCCCACTTTTTCCGCGATGGCCTGGGGCCAGGGTTTGTCCCCTCCTCAGGGGGCGTGGCGTTCGAACGGACAGCGCTGCTCAGTCTGCCCTTCGTGCTCCTGGCGCTTGTTCTCCATGCAACTGAGGTGGCTCCACATCCTCAGACAGCCCGGCAGCCTTGCAAGGAAGATATCTCGGCATTGCCACTGACAAACCTCGCGCTGCGAATTGCATTCACGACGCCCCCTGTGATGGCGTATGGGAGAGGGCAAAGGGGGTGATGGCCTCTATCTCGTTGCCCAGGGACAGGGCCGCACGATCCAGCTCGTAGAGTTTCTGGAGGTTGATCCAGAACAGGGCCGAGGTGCCGAAAAACGCCCTAGCCGGAGGGCGGTGTCCGCGGAGACCGAGCGGGCGCCGTTGATGATCTGGGTGACGCGGTTGGTGGGGACATGGATGCGCCGGGCAAGTTCCGCCGCGCTCAATTTCAAGGCCTCGAGTTCATCGGCCAGTACTTCGCCGGGGTGGATGGGGGTCTTCATGAACAACTCCTTAGTGGTAATCCACGCTCGCGACTCAGAGCTACGCGTAACGTCAAGCATACACAACCTGCCCGCCGTATGCCACTCCACCCGCCCCCATGGCCCGGCAGCTTCTCGCGCCCCTTAAGTAAAACCGCAATGCGTCGATATGTCTGACAACTGCAACAGGCCCCCTGTGGCCCGCATTCATAACCGGACACGATCATGAAGAAATTCACCCTGCTGCTCATGCTCCTGCTGCTCCTGCTGCCATTGGCGGGGGCGCTGTGCGCCGAGGAAATAGCCTACCCCGGCTACGCCCTGCCCAACTGGCCCGGCACCAGCATGCCACCGCAAGCCATGGAAGAGCTGGATCCGGGCGCGGCCATGAAGACCTGCGGCCCCTTCGAGGGCAACGTCAAGGGCAAGCAGGTGCCCATCCACCCCCAGAACACGCAGCACGCCGGGGTGCTCATCCCGGACGGCAGGGGCGGCTACGTCTGGACCGGCGCCTACAGCCCCATCCCCATGCCCTCCGAAGGCGAGGCCGCGGGCCGCGAACTCAAGCTCAAGGTCCGGGAAATGGCCGACCAGCTGCTGTCCATCGAGTCCACCACCAGCCTGGCCGGCGCCATCGCCCTGCCCGCCAGCTTCGTGCACCAGGACGACTTCAACCGCAGTTCGCCCCTGGGGCGCTACATCGCCGAGCAATTGTTCCACGAATTCAACCAACGCGGCATGCCGGTGCGCGAGTATCGCACGGGCAACGAGATCGTCTCCCGCCCCGGCCAGGGGGACTTCTTTCTCTCGCGCGGTGCCGGCAACGTGGTCATGAACAGCCCCCGCGCCGCCGTGGTGGTGGGCACCTACTACCACGACCGCTACAACATCTACGTCAATGCCCGGCTGATCAACGGCGTCAGCGGCATGGTCCTGCGCACCGCCAACGTGGTCTTCCCGCAGAACCAAGTGACTCGCGGCATGCTGGCCCACGTGGACCTGAAGCCCGGCACCCTGCGCATCATGGATCTCGACACCGTGAACAGGGCCACGGACCTCACGGCCATAGACCTGGGCGAGGATGTCCACTAGCAGGAGAACGCCATGCGCACCTTCACCGCCATAGTGCTCGCAATACTGCTGAGCGCGCCCCTGCCCTCGATGTTGGGGTGCACCAAGGAACCGCCGCCGCAGCCCGTGCCCAGGCAACGCTTCTCGGCGCCCCCCTATCACCAAAATACCGTGCAGAACTTCACCCTGGCGCGGATCTACATGTCCAGGGGGCGTTTCGAGCTGGCCCGCGAGCACCTGCTGCTGGCCCTGGCCTCGGCACGGGACGAAAACATGCGCGAACAACTGGCATTCGAGCTGGAAGCCGTGGAAAAAATGATCGCCACCAGGCGATGACCATGGAGAACGACATGGACACTATCCGCACGCACTTCGGCCACAGGCTGCTGGTAATCCTGGCCGCCCTGGCTCTCTGTCTGATCCTGGCCTCGCCCCAGGCCCTGGCGCGGGGCATGCTGCCCGCACTGGCCGCGGAAATGGCCGACGAACTGGACGCCCAGTTGGCCAAGCGTTTGAACGCCGGCGAACGCCCCTTGCAGGGCATGAGCATGATGATCACCACCCTGGCGCACCTGGACAACCTGGAGTCCACCACCTCATTGGGGCGGTTGATGTCCGAGGAGTTCGCCACCTGGTTCGCCTCCATGGGCTACCGGGTACAGGAAATCCGGAAGGGGCGGATGCTGCTCTTCGCCCCCGGCAAGGGCGAGTTCCTGCTTACCCGGCGCTCGAACCTGCTGGAGACGGAGAACGCCGAGGCGGCCTTGATCCTGGCCGGGACCTACAGCGTGACGCACAAGCATGTGCGCTTCAACGTCAAGCTGCTGCACGCGGCGAGCAACGAGATTCTGGCCATGTGCAGCGGCACGGCGCCCCTGGGCCCGGAGACACGGCAATTGCTCATGGGTACGCCAGGGCTGAACTACACGGGCATCGAGCCAAGCGTGTCCACCCGCCTCGGCCCGCAGAACGCCTACTAGCCACGGAAGAGGCAAGGAGAGACAGCCATGAACCTGCGCAACACAGCTTTTTTCCTGATCATCCTGGGCCTGAGCCTGGCCCTGGGCGGGTGCAATTCCAAATTCCTGAACATCGAGCTGGTGGGCAGCGCGCCCACGGTGAACAACGGTACCATCGGCTTCGGTCAGGGGTGCAACAGTTGCGAACGGGCTTGGGCAACGCACTACCGCCCCATGGGGAGTTGCGGCGAGGCCGGGGCCTGCGAGCCGGGGTTCTACGACTGCTCCCGCCCGGGGTATTGCAGTCCGGGCTATGCCGGGGCGCGGCAGCCGCTGTAACAGCTTTTCCTTGCTGTCGGTACATGCCGTGGCACCGCGCAACGGCGACTCGACGTTCTCCGGTATGCAGCGACAGATGCATGTATTTCCTACGACCGCGCTGTGTATACGCAGTTCCCCATACTGCTCGCGGCCGCGGTTCCCGTGCCTCTGCGAAAACAAGGACACGGCACTTCCGCCGCGTTTGTCCGGCCCCTCGGATGCGGTTCACGGCCTGGACATCGGCGGTGAAGTGTGCTCTTATGCTTTGGGTGCGGGGCAATCCTTCCTTCTGAACATGGAGCTGCGCTCCGCCTCCTGGATCTTGCACCACACAAGGCGCTGTAAAGTACGCGAGACGATGTGATGACAGGCTCCATGGTCGCTCTTGTCATGCTGTCTTGTGGGATGGTTCAAGTGTTTCCGGGGACAGAAGCAAGGAATTTCGTCTGTCAGGCAAACCGGCGAGAAAGGACCATCAACGTTTCAGCATCGTGTGCGTTGCGAGTTACGGCGGTTGTCGCGCATCGGATCGATACAATGAGAGGGGAGCTGCAATGAAACGGCGGAATGGCACAATGCGTCACCTGACAGTTATCGTCTATTTTGTTCTCCTTGTCCTGAGCCTGGGCGCGTGCACGGTGGCGGTGAACGACCGCGCCTTGGTGGTGGGCCCCGCGCCCGTGGTCGTGGCCACCGATCCGGCATATCCGCAGGCAACGGCGGTGGGCGAGGTCAACCTGCGCTCCGGTCCGGGCAAGGATTACGGTATCGTTGCCGTCCTGCATCGCGGGGAGATCGTGGACGTGCTGGAATACCGCGGCAGTTGGGTACGTGTCTGGGTGTCCCGTCTGAACTATGACGCCTGGGTCTCCCGAAACTACCTGCAACCGATCGTGATGCGTAGAATCAACTGAGCCCGCCCTTGGGCGGGCGCGTGCGGGGCTACCAGGGCAGCCTCTGCCACCGTGGGGTTTGTAGTGCCCCTTCAATTCGAAACCGCGCGTTACGGTTCTTGCCTGTGTTGCCCCCAGTTTTTGTACCCGCTCGCTTGGTGACCTGAAACCGTTTTGCGGTTCGGGGCAGCACGTACTGCTCGTCACTGGAGAAAAGCCGGCCCCCCCATCTTCTGGGGAGGCCGGCTTTGTTCCTAAGTAGTGTTGGAAAGTTGCTATTTACATGGATTACACAAAAAACTTGACAACAATTTAGGATTCAACTTAGTTATAAAGAAAATTAAACCTAGCTTATTTGCTGGACATACCCTCTTTGAGGTGAAACCAGCTAGGATGATGCAAATCATCCTCAAAATCATTTTCTGAGATTCTCGACCTTCGGTATGGCTTCGAAGGTCGTTCCGCCCTTCGGAGCCATACCGAAGGTCTTTGTTCAAAGTAGGTTTAATTTTTAAAATATTATGAATCCAATTCTAGATACTTATCCAAATATTTTATCTAATAATTGCTATTTAAAAAAAGATGCTGTTATTGTATTTGTCTGCGGTGGTGACACCAATAGAAGCTCGTCCAAACGCAAGCTATTTATGGATTACATCACAAGAAATAATCAGCCTTTCCATTTCTTCTTGGCTGAAAGATGTATTAATGCTGATAGTAATTATAATGTAGATTTACTAACCATGGAAAAAAGGCTCGCCGATTATTCGGACTGTATCCTCATTATTCTTGAGAGCATTGGAGCATTTGCTGAATTAGGAGCGTTTGCCGCCTCAGACTCTCTATGCAAAATAATACTCCCCATCAATGACCAACAGTTCTGCGACAGGGAATCATTTATTAATATCGGACCACTCAAAAAAATAGACAACCTGCAGGGGCTAGGGCCAACAATTCATGCAAAAATGAACTCCTTTGCTCATTGTTTTGATTTGATATTAACAAGGCTCGAAAAAATTAGAACTAATAGAAAAATACGCTTATCATTCGATTTATATTCGCAATTTATCACGAATCAAAAAAATAGGCTACTCCTTGTCTTTGAGCTGATAAAAGCATTCAGCCCAATAAAGAGCAAAGAGCTTATTGATTTTTTCATACAAGTTTATGGAAAAAGGAGGTATGACTGCATTCACACAGACATTCCCTTGCTTATAGCGTTAGATTTTGTACGCAAAGTTGATGACTATTATATTTGCAAAGATCCAAATTTATGCTTCATAGAATTCAATATAAGTACATATTTTGCTATGCGCTCTCGAGTTATAATTTACTATAATAGGCACATGAGGAGTAGGCTTACGCTATTAGCAGGTGAGAGTTGAATGCTTCCGAAATGTAATATTCTTACTAAACTATCTCACTTTTTCTTTATTCCAGAAACTGAAATACTTTTACTTATTGAAAAGTATAAGCATAGATACAAAGCTTACAAAATTCCGAAAGCATCTGGCGGGACAAGAACTATATATCATCCTTGTCGTCAACTTAAGGCACTACAGCATGCTGTACAGATCACATTATTAAATAATCTACCTATAAGCGACCTTGCCCACGCTTATGTACATGGCTTAAAATCGCCATTACTAGTATCTGCTTCAAAACATTCAAATTATCGATATACTATACGTATCGATTTTACAGATTTTTTTCCTTCAATTTGCCCTGATGATCTATTTAACCAACTTAACAAGTACTGTGATTACTCTGCCACTGACTGCAACATGCTACAACAAATTTTATTCTTTTTTAAGCAAAACAAGTATCTCCTTCCAATAGGTGCACCGTCTTCGCCCGTCATAAGCAATATTGTCATGCGCGATCTTGACAGTGAGCTTGTACGGCACGCTTTTCTCATTGACCCAGGATCAGGCATCTCCCGATACGCAGATGATGTATATTTTTCAACAAATACAAAAGGACTATGCAAAAAGTTTTTTGAGACTGTTGAACGCATATTGGCTAATACAGCATCCCCAAAATTATCAATTAATAATCAAAAAACGTTGTTTCTTTCAAAAGGAACAAAGCGGTTGGTTAACGGACTTTACATAACGCCCAATGGGAACATCTCAGTTGGAAAGTCTAGAAAAACAGCCATTAAATCGCTAATATATAAATACTCAAAACGTCAACTGACCGTAGAGGAAATAAAAAAAGCACAAGGGTTATTAGCCTTTATTCAGGACTGCGAACCCGATTATTATAACAAGCTTGCACTGAAATATAGTACTGCTTTCTTTCTACTTAAAAATGATAAATAAATATTCATTGGCTGCGATTTGATACAAAGCCGGCCCCCACCATCTTCTGGGGAGGCCGGCTTTGTTGTATGCTCTGACGTACGCGGTGCTACTGCTGCGTATGGTTCTGCGGATGGTGCGGGTCTTCCAGCAGGGACTCCACCAGCGAGGGGCATTCCTCGCTCTTCTTGCAGAAGATCTTCTCGTGATCCACTTCCATGAAGGCGTGGCGCAGGACATCGTCCATGTGCTCCACCTCGATGATCTCCAGCCCCTTGAGGATCTCCTCCGGGACCTCCTTGAGGTCCTTGGCGTTTTCCTTGGGGATGAGCACCCGCTCGATGAGCCCGCGGTGCGCGGCCAACAGCTTCTCGCGCAGGCCGCCGATGGGCAGCACGCGCCCCCTGAGGGTGATCTCGCCGGTCATGGCCAAGTCGTTGCGCACAGGCAGGCCCAGGATCGCGGAAATCATGCTCGTGGCCATGGTGATGCCGGCGGAAGGGCCGTCCTTGGGGATGGCACCCTCGGGCACGTGGATGTGCACGTCGATCTTGCGGTGGAAGTTCTGCTTCAGCCCGAAGAGATGCGAGCGGGAGCGCAGGTAGCTGAAGGCCGCGCGAGCCGACTCCTGCATCACGTCGCCCAGCTTGCCCGTGATCTCCACCTTGCCCACGCCGGGCATGATCGCTGTTTCGATGGTCAGCAGGTCGCCGCCGAGTTCGGTCCAGGCCAGGCCCGTGACCACGCCGATCTGCGCGTTTTCTTCCTTCTCGCCGTAGCGGTGCTTGTGCACGCCCAGGTAGGTGTGCAGGTTCTGGATGCTGACCTGCACCGTCTTGTCCAGGTTGTCCTCTTCCACCAGGTTTCTGGCCACCTTGCGGCAGATGGAGGCCAGCTCGCGTTCGAGGTTACGCACGCCGGCCTCGCGGGTGTAGCGGCGGATGATTTCCAACAGCGCGTTGTCCGAGATGTTCAGATTCGCGTCCTTGATGCCGTTCTGCACCAGCTGCTTGGGCAGCAGGAACTGCCGCGCGATCTTGCGCTTCTCAACTTCCAGGTAGCCGGGGAGTTTGATGATCTCCATGCGGTCCTGCAAGGGGAGCGGTATCGTATGCAGTGAGTTGGCCGTGGTGATGAAAAAGACCTTGGACAGGTCATAGTCCATGTCCAGGTAGTGATCGTTGAAGGTGTAGTTCTGCTCCGGGTCGAGGACTTCGAGCAGGGCGGCCGAGGGATCGCCGCGGAAGTCCATGCTCATCTTGTCGATCTCGTCCAGGCAGAAGAGCGGGTTGTTGTGCTTCACCCGGCGCAGAGACTGGATGATCTTGCCGGGCAGCGCACCCACGTAGGTTCTGCGGTGGCCGCGAATCTCGGCCTCGTCGCGCACTCCGCCGAGGGAAAGCCGGACAAACTCACGCCCCGTGGCCCTGGCCACGGACTTGGCCAGGGAGGTCTTGCCCACGCCGGGGGGACCCACCAGGCAGAGGATGGGGCCCTTGAGGCTCTTGACCAGCTTCTGCACGGCCAGATACTCGAGGATGCGTTCCTTGGGCTTGTCCAGACCGAAGTGGTCCTCGTCGAGGATGCGCTTGGCGCCTTCGATGTCGATATTGAGGACCTTGAGGGTGTCCCAGGGGAGGTCGAGTATCCAGTCCACGTAGTTGCGCACCACGGTGTATTCCGCGGAGGAAGGCGGCATCTGCCGCAACTTGCGGATCTCGCGCAAGGCCTTTTCCCGGTTCTCGTCGGGCATGACCTTCTGCTTGAGACGTTCCTCCAGTTCGGCCACCTCCACCATGGGGTCGTCTTCGCGGCCCATTTCCTTGGAAATGGCCTTCATCTGCTCGTTGAGGTAGTAGTCGCGCTGATTACGCTCCATCTGGGACTTGACCCTGGACTTGATCTTCTTCTCCAGGGAGGTGATCTCGATCTCGCCTTCGAGCAGCCCGTAGGCCTCTTCCAGGCGCCGTTTTGGCTCCACCATCTCCAGGACTTCCTGCTTCTTGAGGTAGTCCACCTTGAGGTGGGGCATGATGGCGTCGGCGAGTCTGCCGGGATGGCTGAGGGAGGAGACGGCCATGATGGTTTCCGGCGCTATCTTCTTGTTGACCTTGCCGTACTCCTTGAGAGCCTCGTGGGTGGTGCGCACCAGGGCGAAGCTCTCGTTGTCCGCATCCTCCATTTCCACGATGGGGGAACAGTCCACGATGGGGAATTCACGATCCAGCGCGGCGCTGTCGCGCTCCGAATTCCAACGGGCGCGGTACAGCCCCTCGAACAAAACCTTGATGGTGCCGTCGGGCAGCCGGAGGAGTTGCAGGATCTTGCTCACGGTACCGAGTTCAAAGAGATCGTCGGATTGCGGCTTCTCCACCTCGGGATGCCGCTGCGCCACGAGGAATATCTTCTTGTCGTAATTGCTCAGGGCGTTCTCGATGGCCCGGATGGAGGCCTCGCGCCCCACAAACAGGGGAACGATGGAACGCGGGAACATGACCACCTCGCGCAGGGACATAAGAGGGAGGCGCTCATCCCTGGGGTGTGAAGGGTCATTCACCAATTCATAATCAACCATAGAAATCTCCTGATATAGTGATCACCTTCCCCCGGCAGGACAGACTCCGAGGGCTATCAGGTAAAATAAGGTGCCTGTGGCGGTTGTCAAACACCGAACCCGCGGTCGCCGGTGCCCTCCTCCATGACTGGCCTGCTGGGGAGGTGTGCTCCGGACAGGGAAGGCGAAGGGCAGTCTCACGATCCGGTCTTGGCCTCGGGATGATAGATGAGCAATGGCTCAACGCCGTTGTCCACGACGTTCTTGTTCACCACGCATTCCTTGACGTTTTCCAGGGAGGGCAACCGATACATGATATCGAGCATGATGCTCTCCATCACGTTGCGCAGGCCGCGGGCGCCTGTCTCGCGTTCGATGGCCTTCTTGGCGATGGCGCGCATGGCATTGCTGGTAAAGCGCAGGCGGACATTGTCCAGCTCGAAGAGCTTCTGGTACTGTTTGGTGAGCGCGTTTCTGGGCTCGGTGAGAATGCGAACCAAGTCGTCCTCGCTGAGGTCCTCGACGTTGGTGACCACCGGAATGCGCCCCACGAACTCCGGAATCAGCCCGAACTTGATCAGGTCCACCGGGTGCACCTGGGAGTATACCTCGGACTGGGAGACGCTGTGGGGGTGGGTGATCTTGGCGCCGAAGCCCAGGCTCGAGCCCGCAATACGCTGCTGGATGATCTTTTCCAGGCCGATGAAGGCACCGCCCATGATGAACAGTATGTTCGAGGTGTTGAGCCGGATGAACTCCTGTTGCGGGTGCTTACGCCCCCCCTTGGGGGGGATGTTGGCCTCGGTGCCCTCGATGATCTTGAGCAGGGCCTGTTGCACACCCTCGCCCGAGACGTCGCGGGTGATGGAAGGGCTGTCGCCCTTGCGCGCGATCTTGTCGATCTCGTCGATGTAGATGATGCCGCGCGAGGCTGCCTCGATGTCGTAGTCGGCGTTCTGGAGCAGTTGCACCAGGATGTTCTCCACGTCCTCGCCCACGTAGCCGGCCTCGGTGAGGGTGGTGGCGTCGGCGATGGCAAAGGGCACGTTGAGCACTCTGGCCAGGGTCTTGGCGAGCAGGGTCTTGCCGCAGCCCGTGGGTCCGATGAGCAGGATGTTGCTCTTCTCCAGTTCCACGTCGTCGGCCACGTTGGCGGCGAAGAAGACGCGCTTGTAGTGGTTGTGCACGGCCACGGCCAAAATCTTCTTGGCCTGTTCCTGGCCGATGACGAACTCCTCGAGCTTCTGCTTGAGTTCGGCCGGCGCCAGCAGCCTGCCTTCCTGAATGTCCTCGCTGATGCTTTCCTGGGCGATGATCTCGTTGCACAGGGCAACGCACTCGTCGCAGATGTAGACGTCGGGCCCTGCGATGAGCCGCTGTACTTCATCCTGATTCTTGCCGCAGAAGGAACAGTTCAGGTCCGAGGGGGTGCCCTTTTTCCTGTTTGCCATGGTACTACCCGTTCTTTTCGTTGCCCTGGCTCTTGCGGGAGACCAGAATTTCGTCGATGAGGCCGTATTCTTTCGCATCCTCAGCGGAAAAGAACTTGTCGCGCTCGGCGTCGCGCGCCACCTTCTTGACGTCCTTGCCAGAGTGTCTGGCCAGGATGTCGTTGAGGGAATCCTTGATTCTGAGGATCTCTCGGGCGTGGATGTCCACGTCCGTGGCCTGGCCGGAAAAGCCGCCCAGTACCTGATGGATCATGATCCGGCTGTGGGGCAGCGAGTAGCGCATGCCCGGAGAGCCCGCGCACAACAACAGCGCCGCCATGCTGGCAGCCTGACCCAGACAGAGCGTGGCCACGGGCGCGGAGATGTACTGCATGGTGTCGTAGATAGCCAACCCGGCTGTCACCGCGCCACCCGGTGAATTGATGTACAGGTTGATCTCCTTTTCCGGGTTTTCGGACTCCAGAAACAAGAGCTGGGCGCAGATGAGACTGGAAACGTAGTCGTCGATGGGCGTGCCCAACAGAATGATGCGATCCTTGAGCAGCCTGGAATAGATGTCGTAGGCACGCTCGGTCCTGCCGGTGGTTTCTATGACTATTGGGACGGAGGCCAACTCCATTGTGTTCTCTCCTTTGTAAAAGGCCTTCTTGGCCCTGTACTGCCTTGTAAGGATACTAGTTCCGGCCTTGGCGTCAAGCCCGGGGAAAAGGTTCACGGATTCGCGGACCTAGATGCTTGTTCTGGAGGCATGGGCAGGTCTGTGCCTCCCGCTCCTCTCTTGCAAGTTCAAGGCCAGAGCCCATGCGTTCTCCCCGATCCTACTCTCCGGGAGCCGCGGGCTCCGCGTCCGATCCGCTCTTGGACTTCTCCAGTGAGCCGGCAGGCACCTTTTTGATTTCCGCCTTGCTGTACAACAGCTCCATGGCCTTGTCCGCGAGCATGCGGTTGTGTATCGGGATGATCAGGTCGTTTTCCATGTGATACTTCTTGAGCTGCGTGAAGTCCTGTCCGGTGCGGGCTGCCATCTGGCGGAAATGAAAGTCGATTTCCTGCTCCGAGACCTCCAGGGCCTCCTTTTTGGCAACGGTGAGCAGAAAAACTTCGGATCTGGCCATGTTTTCCGCATCGGCACGGAATTCCTCGCGCAGGCCCTCCAGGGTCTTGCCCGTGGACTCAAGGCTCTTGCCGCGCTGCTCCAGCCTGTTGGTGAAGTCCATGATCAGATGGCCGAGGTGCCCTTCGAGCAGGGAATCAGGCACCGGGAATTCGGTGAGGGCCAGGAGCTGATCCAGTATCTTCTTTTGCGCCATGGAGCGGTGGAGCTGAATGCGGCTGTCCAGATAGGACTTGCGCACCGCCAGGCGCATCTGCTCGAGATCGGTGAAGCCGCCGGCCTTCCGGGCCAGTTCGTCGTCGATCTCGGGAAGGACCTTCTTCTTCAAGGTCACCAGCTTGATCATCATGCGCACGGTCCTGCCGGCAAGTTCGGGATTGAGGAAGTCTTCTGGAAAGGACAGGTCCTCCTCCTTGACCTCGCCACGGGTCATGGTCTTGACGATGTCCTCGAAGGCGGCCAACGCCTGCCCTTCTCCCAAGACCATCTGGAAGTTTTCCGCGTGCACTCCGTCAATGGCCTTGCCGTCCTCGTAGGCCGCGAAATTGATCACCACCACGTCGCCGTCCACGGGCTTCCGCACCTCAGCCTCTTCCACCAACTCGGCCAGTTGGTTGCGGATGCGCTCGAACACGGCCTGCACTTCCTCTTCGTTGACCTCCGGCTCCTCTTCCTCCACGGTCAGGCCTTCGTAGTTCGGCAGTTCGAACTCGGGCATGACCTCGAAATTCAAGGAATAGGAAAACTCCGCCCCACGTTCCAACTCGCCGCCGTCGAAGTCGATCCTGGACACTGGGGTGAATTTCGTTTCGTTCATGATCTGATTGATATGCAGATTCACAAGGTCAGTGGTGGCCTCGGAGTATATCTGCTTCCTGAAACGTCCCTCGACGACGGACATGGGCACCTTGCCCTTGCGAAAACCGTCCATCTGGGCGTCTCGCTGGTACAGGGCAATGGTTGTTTGCAGGGATGCCAGGACTTCGTCCGCGGGTACCTGAACCTTGACAGTGCGCTTGACAGGGGTAAGTTCCTCGACCTGATACTCCATGCTCGGACTCCTTCAGGATAATGTCATGTGCCGCTTGAACACATGCTGGGGCGACAAGGGTGGGACCCGTTCATATACCCCTCGGCAGGGTGTCTGGCGGTCGCCGCGTCTGGTAACTGGTGCGAGAGGAGAGACTCGAACTCTCACGGATATACCGCTGGACCCTAAACCCAGTGCGTCTACCAATTCCGCCACTCTCGCATATACCATGAATCGCTTGACCAGCAGGTGTATAATCTGCCACAAACGCCGTAAACGAATGTATCTAGCAGCACCGGCGCCGCATAGCAAGGGAATTGACCTCACGACACCCGCCCGGCTTCGGTTCGATCTGCCGGATAATAAGACGCCGCATCCAAAGGGCAAGCCTCTCATGAGCGAAAAGACTGACCTCGTTAACACGGTCAAGGCCGCCGGCTGAGCTGCCAAAATCCCTCCAGGGGACCTGGAGGACGCCCTGCGCAGCCTGAACCTCGAGCCCGATCCCCGCGTCATCGCCGGGAATCAGGCCAACGAGGATGCCGTTGTCTTGCATTTTCCACAGGGGCAGGCCCTGATCCAGACCGTGGACTTCTTCACGCCCATCGTCAACGACCCCTTCTGGTTCGGGCAGATCGCCGCGGCAAACGCCCTCTCCGACGTCTACGCCATGGGGGGGCGCCCCTTTGCCGCCATGAACATCCTCTGCTTCCCCCTCAAAAAACTCCCCAAGGAGATGATCAAGGACATCCTCGCCGGAGGACTGGACAAGGTCCGCGAAGCCGGCGCGATTCTCGCCGGGGGGCACAGCGTGGAGGATGAAGAACTCAAATACGGACTGGCGGTCTCCGGCACCGTGGACCCGCAGCGCGTGGCCACCAACACCGGCCTGCGCCCCGGCGATCAGCTCCTGCTGACCAAACCCCTGGGCACCGGCGTCCTGGCCACGGCCCTCAAGGCCAAATGGCCGGGGCAGGACGAACTGGAAGCGCTCCTGCACCGCTGGGCCTCGCGGCTGAACAAGGACGCCGGCCGCGTCGTCGAGGTCCTGGGCCTGCGCGCCGCCACGGACATCACCGGCTTCGGCCTCGGCGGCCACCTGCTGGAAATGCTCCAGGGCTCCAACGTGCGCGCCGAACTCTGGCTCGAGCACGTCCCATTCCTGGCCGAGGCCGTGGAACTCGCCGGCATGGGCATGATCCCGGCCGGCAGCTTCGCCAACAAGACCTTTTGCAGCAAGCTCGTGACCATGGCGCCGGAGCTGGACAGCATCAAGGCCGACCTGGTCTTCGACGCCCAGACCTCGGGCGGTTTGCTCCTGGCCGTGCCCGAGGCGCAGGTACCCCAGGCCGTGCGCATGCTCCAAGAAAGCGGCGACCTGGCCGCCCACGTGGGGCAGATCCTCGAGCAAAGCCCGGAGCGCTCCCTGCTGTCCATCGGCTGACAAGGTGCCTGGCTCCCCCCCCAGCCTATCCACGGAATGCCGCCCCTCCCCGCCCGCTCTGGCCTTTCTCCGGCGTTGACTTCACCCCGGCTCTGCCCCATATAATGCCTAGTTTGTTCGAATCAGCGCCTCGGCCTGCCGCGGCGGGAATACACAAGGAGCGAGCCATGCTCGAAATCAAGGACCTGCACGTCTCCATCCAGGAGCGCGAAGTGCTCAAGGGCATCAATCTGTTCATCGACGAGGGTGAAACCTTCATCCTCTTCGGGCCCAACGGCTCGGGCAAGACCACCCTGCTGATGACCCTCATGGGCTTCGGCAACTATTCCATCACCCACGGCAGCATCACCTTCAAGGGACACGACATCACCCACGCCCCCATCTACGAACGTGCCCGGCTGGGCCTCGGCATGAGCTTCCAACGCCCCCCCACCATCCACGGCCTGAAGACACGGCACCTGGTGCGGATGTGCGGACAGGGGCGCGAGGTGGACGTGGAAGGCCTGGCCGAAAAGATCCACATGACCCAGTTCCTGGACCGCGACATCAACGCCGGGTTTTCAGGCGGTGAGATCAAGCGCTCCGAACTGTTGCAACTCATGGCCCAGAACCCCGACCTGGTGCTCTTCGACGAACCCGAATCCGGCGTGGACCTGGAGAACATGCAACTCATCGGCGAGACCGTGCGCAACCTGCTGCGTAACAACATCCAGCCCCGCCCAGACGTGACCATGAAGGAACTGAAGTCCCTGCGCCGCACCTCGGGCCTGATCATCACCCACACCGGTTACATCCTGGATTACGTCAACGCGGACCGCGGTCAGGTACTCTACGACGGACACCTCTGCTGCGTGGCCAACGCCAGAGACATCCTCGAACACATCGGCAAGTACGGCTACCAGGAGTGCGTGCGCTGCCTGCAATAGATCCTTCGGCATCCTTTCCGCCCCAACAACCGGGCGTGAACACCACATGGAGACGCAGATGACCGTCAATCTAAAAGACTACAACTTCACCGACGCGGCAGCCGTCACCATCGACGACCTGCGTACGTTGGACCCCGAAGACCGGCAGCAGCTGCTCATGGCCGGCGTGGACGTGGAGGAGCGCAACCGCGCCGGATCGTTCCTGCACATGAACCACACCAAGGCGCACTGCAAGTCCGCCAACCCCGGGGTGGAAATCCTCGACATCAAGGAAGCCCTGCGGCTCTACGACGGCCTGCCCGAATACTGGTGGAAGCTCGTGGACCCGGACAAGGACGAGTTCACCAAGTCGGCCCGCGACAACCTCCACGGCGGCTACTTCATCCGCACCAAGAAGGGCGTGAAGCTGGAAGAGCCCGTACAGTCCTGCCTGTTCATCAAGGGCGACAAAGTGGGGCAGAACGTACACAACGTGGTCATCGTGGAAGAGGATTCCGAGATGCACATCATCACGGGCTGCGCCGTGTCGCACAACACCCGCGAGGCCGCGCACCTGGGCATCTCCGAATTCTACGTGAAAAAGAACGCCAAGCTGACCTTCACCATGATCCACAACTGGGGCGAGGACACGGCGGTACGACCGCGATCGGCCGGGGTCATCGAGGAGGGCGGGGTATTCCTGAACAACTACGTGCTGCTCAAGCCCGTGAAAGACTTGCAGATGTACCCCACCCTGAACCTCACGGGCAAGGGCGCGGTGGCGCGCTTCAATTCGGTCATCGTGGCGCCCAAGGGCTCCCACGTGGACACCGGCAACCGCATCCTGCTCAACGCCCCGGACACCAAGGGCGAGATCATCGCCCGCACCCTGACCACCGGCGGCACCATCATCAATCGGGGGCACATCGGGGCCCACGCGGTGCCGGCCCGCGGCCACCTGGAGTGCAAGGGGCTGATCCTGAACAACGGCATCATCCACGCCATTCCGGAACTGGAAGGCACCCTGGACGGCGTGGAACTGTCCCACGAGGCCGCGGTGGGCAAGATCGCCCAGGAAGAGATCGAATATCTCATGGCCCGTGGCCTGGACGAGGACGAGGCCACCTCGACCATTGTCCGGGGCTTCCTCAACGTGGACATCATGGGCCTGCCCAAGGAACTGCAAGAGGTGGTGGAAAAAACCATCCAGGAATCGGAAAAAGACATGTTCTGACCACCCCGGGTGGAGCGTGATGGATGAATCTGTGGGCGGTCCCCTGGGGGCCGCCTTTATTTTGGTGCGCTCTGCAGGAATTTGCTCGGGGTCTGGAGCCCCGGACTGCCTGGGGGCCGCCTTTATTTTGGTGCGCTCTGCAGGGCACACCATTGAAAACCTGGCCCACGCGCACCAGACCGCCCGCTACCAAGCCCTGCATCAAAGCACCGAGCTGACTGATTGCGCCCCCTTCATCGTATTCCTGCTCCAGATGATTGCCGAGGCCATTGCCGTCGCAACGCTCTGTCGCCATCGAAGACACCCCTAGAAGTCGCCCCCCATGTCCTCCAGTAAATGAGCCAGGAGTCGGGGCTGAAATCCAGAGGCTCGGATCATGACGGCGGGATTCGTGGCCATGACGTTCCCGCGCAAGCCCAGAAGCCGTACAGAGCGATACCGACTGACCGACGCAGGGCTCACTTGGCGGCAAGGCCGGTAATGATCCTAGCCCGCCCTCTCGGGGCTTGAAGCCTCCAGCCTTCTCCCAACACCTGAAAAACCGTGCCGAACGCACAACGTAAAACAAGGCACCTGGACGTTCATCCAAGTGCTTGATTTCCTTGGCGGGCAATACAGGACTCGAACCTGTGGCCTTTGGCTCCGGAGGCCAACGCTCTATCCACCTGAGCTAATTGCCCTTTTGTAAACCAATTCTCACAGCTTACCGCGCGCTTGTCAAGGTCCGCGCCCCGTTGCGCGATCTCCACGGCTGGATCGCTTCGGGACCCGCTGTCGAAACCCTGGCCGCCCGCACAAATGAAAATGCCGGGAGATGTCCCGGCAGTTTGCTGCGAGTGGTGGGCGGTCGGGGATTTGAACCCCGGACTTCCACCGTGTGAAGATGGCACTCTAACCGCTGAGTTAACCGCCCACTCATGAACATAGATATTCCCTTCCGGGATTGCAAGCACTTTTTTGACATTCCTATGACGCCCGTCGCCAATGGCTTCGGTCGCTCCCTGTCCCTCGCGCATCCCCGCCCTTGCCCTTTTTCACCAGCCTCACGACACAACCCTCTAAATCAGCAAATAATCTGCGGGATTGACCTGTCCACCCCATGGGGCTACAAGTCGGTTTTGCAACTCCAGACATACAGAGGTGTCAATGCGGCTACTCGTCACCGGCGGCTGCGGATTCATCGGCAGCAACTACATCTCCCAACGCATCGCAAACCACCCCGAAGACGTGGTGGTCAACCTCGACAAACTCACCTACGCCGGCAACCCCCTGAATCTCGCGCCCCTGGAAAAAGAACACGGCGGAACGCGCTATCACTTCGTGCGCGGCGACATCGCCGACCCCGACCTCGTGCGCGCCGTGATCGAGGAACACAGGATCGAAACCGTGATCAACTTCGCGGCCGAGTCCCACGTGGACCGCTCCATCAACGATCCCGCACCCTTCGTGACCACCAATGTCCTGGGCACCCAGAACCTGCTCCACATCGCGCGGGAGCAGAAGGTGGAGCGCTTCGTGCACATCTCCACGGACGAGGTCTACGGCAGTCTCGGCCCCAGTGGCGCATTCACCGAGTCCACCCCCCTGGCACCAAACAGCCCCTATTCGGCGTCCAAGGCCGGCGCCGACCTCCTGGTGCGCGCCTACTGGGAGACCTACCGCTACCCCGTCCTGATCACCCGCTGCTCGAACAACTACGGCCCCTACCAATTCCCGGAAAAACTCATCCCGCTCATGTTTCTCAAGGCCATTCGCAACGAGCCCCTGCCCGTGTACGGCGACGGCCGCAACGTGCGCGACTGGATATACGTGGCGGACCATTGCGCCGGCGTGGACCTCGTCTTGCTCAAGGGGCGCCCCGGCGCGGTCTACAATTTCGGTGGCAACGCCGAGAAGACCAACCTGGAGGTGGTGCGGGCCATCCTGCGGCTGCTGGACAAGCCCGAGAGCCTGATCACCTTTGTCACGGACCGACCCGGACATGATCTGCGCTACGCCATGGACTTTTCCCTGGCGCGACGGGAGCTGGGATTTGAACCTTCCCTGGATTTCGACACCGGGCTGGCCACCACCATCGCCTGGTACCGCGGGAACATGGACTGGCTGGAGTCGGTACAGAGCGGAGCGTATCTGGAATTCATGAAACACTGGTACGGAGAGCGGGCATGAACGAACCACAAGCCGCACCGCGCAAGGCCCTCGTCCTTGGAGGGGCCACGGGCATGCTGGGCCAGGCCCTGATTGAGGAACTGCGGCAGGCGGGCTGGAACGCCGTGGCCCAGGGTCGCAAGGACGTGGACCTGACCGACGGCACCGCACTGGCTGACTACCTGGATTCGGTACGGCCGGAGGTGGTGTTCAACGCCGCGGCCTACACCCAAGTGGACAAGGCCGAGGACGAGCCCGACGTGGCCATGCGCCTCAACCGCGACCTCCCGGCAGCGCTGGGGCGACTCGCCCCCCGCCTGCATTTCCGGGTAATCCATTACAGCACCGACTTCGTTTTCGACGGCCGCAACACCGTTCCCTACACCCTTTCGGACGAGCCAAACCCGCTGTCTGTCTATGGCAAGACCAAGCTTGCCGGAGAGAATGCACTGTTGCGCGCCGGCCTACCCAATTTGTTGATCCTGCGCACGGCTTGGCTGTTCGGCCCCGGCAAGCAGAACTTCGTACGGACCATCCTGGCCATCGCCAAGGAGCGTGGGAACTTGGGGGTTGTGCACGACCAGATCGGCTCCCCGACCTATACCGTGGACTTGGCGCAAAACACCCTACGCCTCCTGGCCGTGCCTGAAGCCCAGGGCATCTACCACGTGGTCAACAGCGGACAGGCAAGCTGGTGCGAACTGGCGGCCGAGGCTGTACATCTAGCCGGGCTACGCTGCTCCATCAACGCCATCACCACGGACCAATATCCCACCAAGGCCGTACGGCCGGCGTATTCCGTGCTCTCGCTGCAAAAATACATCGCCACCACCAACCACACGCCCCGCCCCTGGGTGCAGGCGCTCAGGGACTACATCTTCCAGCACCTCGAGGTGCATGAGGACTGAACACTCCCGAGATGAACCCTTCCGCCTCCGACTGCCGCGGGCTATGCACCCTTGCAACACATTCACGGCAAACTTTGCGCGTCATGCCCCCTCTTCTGGGCAACAATCTTCATGCCCTGGTGAAGGCTGTTCAGTCCCTACAGCTTTTCCCCGAATCAGCGAATCCCTCTTCGTCCCGGCCGTCGCCAGACATTTCTTGCAGCATGTACTCCCGCAAGACGCGGTTGATCATGGTCTGATAGCCCTTGCCACGGGATTTTTCCCTGAACCAGTCCAACAGGTCCGCATCCAGCCTGATGGTGACCCGCTGTTTCACGGGTTTGTAGAGAGTTCCTATGCGTCTGTCGGCAACGGATATTTCCGCTGGAACTCTGGACGGTACTCCAGCCTCACCCCTTTCGATATTTTCGAGCGCCTCTGTGTGCGTTTTCTCCTCGTCCACAAGAGAATTTCTATTGCCAGAGTAGAAAATTTTGTTCTTGTTCATGGCTCTTGTCCATTCTACAGGCGAAGCCACGCCATTCTATCTTGCATATAATGTAGCATGATCATTCCCCCTTGCGCAAGCAAATCCGAGATAGCTGCAGACAACAGGTATCGCTGCACAAAACCGGAGCGAAACCTCAGAGGTTTTGTCAGCACCAGTAAATTGACAATGGTTCCCCCAAGAACGTTCATCTCTTGGATAAGCCTTACGCTCAAGTTTCATTCATCAATGATGCCACTATATATACAATATTTACACAGAGTCTGATCCCTGGACAAGAGGATTATGCACGATAGTGTATGTACAGTTTGAATTTTTTTTATCCATTTGCCCAGCTGCTTTTCCTGCTCTTCCCCAACCGCGAATCATTGCCCAGACATGGTCTCGGAGTATCATCCCCCGCATGATTACCCATCATGTCATTTCCCAAAGGAGAATACACAGCAGCATGTCGTACCCGCTTGGGGTCACTACTGTTACAGGGCAGGTGAAGGAACCCAGAAGAGAGACGCATGGACCAGAGTACCATGAATGTCGCAGACACGACGCTGGCTGCAGCGGTTTGCATCATGCTTTCTTTCCTCGAGTTGCATCCTTCAGAAACACCCTGCCGCGCGGTTCGAGTGCCTTGCAACAGTGATCGAATCCCCCCATTTCCCAAGCGGACATCTCACGCGCATGACCTACTTTTTTTCTCTCCCACCTAAAGTTGGGAAGACATTTCGCCGATAAGACGATCAGAAATCTTTTGTTCCGTGAGGAGACCCTCCCGCACCCACAACTCCGGGGATCCTCGACTTCCCTGGCTGAAGGACGTGGCGGCGCACCATGATCGAGGCCATCGGCAATTACCCGAACACGGGCTTCGGGTTCTTCACCTGCCCGCATTGCGGACGGAGCGGTCTGGCCGGGACCACCGCCCCCTGCCCATCCTGCGGCGGCACGGTGGACACGGCCTCGCAGCTTTCAGAACAAGCAGTCCTGCCAGGAACATCTCTTACGGTACCCTCCTTCGCCGTGAACCGCGGTGATGACGAGTTCACGCGCTCCACTCCCCCCACACTTCAGGAGCAGTTGCGCGAGGAGCAGGAAGAGCGCATGCAACCGGAGCATACGCCCAGGTCCGCTGCCGCCGCTCTGGAAGGCGCCATGCAGTCCGTGGGAAAAACCCGCGATCAAACCGAAGCCGGTGCTGGCAACGATGAGACCAAGGCCGCCGCGACAGCAGCCGGAGTCTCCACTGCCAATTCAGGGGATCTGGATACAGTGGAACTGGAGCAACTGCGCGAATTACAGGAGCGAGATCGGCAAGTCCGCTCCCACGAACAGGCGCACATCGGTGCCGGCGGCTCGGTGGTTACTGGAGGCGCCTCCTACACCTTCGAGACGGGCCCGGACGGAAGACAATACGCCGTTGGGGGCGAGGTGGGCATCGACACCTCGCCCGTGCCCAACAACCCGGAGGACACCATGGAAAAAGCCCAGACCATCCGCCGGGCGGCGCTGGCCCCGGCATTGCCTTCCGCCCAGGATCGGATGGTCGCGGCCCAAGCCGCCCAGATGGAAGCCGAGGCACGCCTGGAAAAGGCCGAAGAGGAGCGCACCGCGAACCACTCCCGGGTCACGCCTCTGGACCAAGGCCTGCCGGGTGCGGCCGTGACTTCCCCTCCTGAAGCGTTGGCCGCGATTCAATCCGGAGGCGATATCCCGGATGAGCCGACCACCATAGCCTCTCTCATGCCCTCTGCCGATTCCCGGCCCGTGAACCACGGGATCTCCCCGCACAAGATAGTGCACGAGGCGTACAGCCGACAGAATGCCACGCATGCGGAGCACGACGGAGCGCATCGCCGCGTGCGTTTCGTGGCCTGAATAGCCATATGCCGCCCCCCTGATGATTGCTAGTCGGTCCGCGAGCCGGATTCCTAACGGACTGGCCTTGGTTCGCGTGCTACACAGAATGGACGCGACCTCGCTGCAGGATGCCCATATCACCAAGACCCTGGGCGACTGAAAGACCTGGAAAGCGCCTCCTCCCGCCCTATGGAACATGCGACCTTTTTCGGCTGTATGCAGCCCCTCGGGTATTCTCCGCTACTAAAAAATGGTAATATCGTTCTGGAACCACGGTGGGTGAAAACCAAAGAACTTGGGAAACCAACACGTCCAGGAGGTCTGCGATGAAGAAAAATGATTACGGCTGGAATCCCTATCTGGCAGGAGCGCTCAGCGGCGTGGTCGGCGTGTTGTCCGTCTGGATTGCCGGCAATTATTTCGGGGCCTCGACTTCCTTCGTACGCACGGCGGGGCTGATAGAAGAACTCTTCGGTCCCGGACGGGTGGCACAAATGGAGTATTTCATCAAGGTGACTCCCCGAATCGACTGGCAGTGGATGTTTGTGGTGGGCATCTTCCTGGGGGCATTGATCGCCGCCGTTTCTTCCGGCTCGTTCAAGCTCCAGGCCGTGCCCGACATGTGGGCTGAACGCTTCGGCGCGAATAGCACCACCAAGCGGGCCCTGGTCGCCTTTGCGGGAGGAGTCGTGGCCATGTTCGGAGCCAGAATGGCCGACGGCTGACCCAGCGGGCACGGGTTGAGCGGTTCGCTCCAACTGGCTGTCAGTGGATTCGTTGCCTTGGTTTGTTTCTTCATCGGCGGAATCATAGTCGCCCGCCTGATGTACGGAGGAAAATAGCCATGGAAATGCTTGCCTATGGTCTCGTTACCGGTGTGCTGTTCGGTTTTCTCCTGCAGAAGGGGCGCGTACTGCGCTACGACAAGCAACTGGGCGCCCTGCGCCTCAAAGACATGACCATCGTGAAATTCATGCTCTCCAGCATCATCGTGGGCATGGTGGGCATCTACCTGCTCCATGACCTGGGTCTGGTCAAACTCTCCATCAAGGCCACCATTCTGGGGCCGGTCGTTCTCGGCGGCCTTGTTTTCGGCCTGGGCTGGGGGCTGCTGGGTTACTGTCCGGGCACATCCATGGGCGCGCTCGGTGAAGGGCGTGTGGACGCATTCTGGGGCATCCTTGGCATGATCGCCGGGGCGGCGTTGTTTGCGGAGGTTTATCCCCTGATCAACAGCACCGTGTACACATGGGGCGACCTTGGACGTATCACCCTGCCCCAGGTCCTGGGAGTGAGCCATTGGGTGGTCATTCCAGTTTTCATCTTCGGCGCGCTGGTCCTGTTTATCTGGCTGGAAAAGAAAGGATTATGACCCTCGTTCGCGGCATGATACACGATTGATTCCCGCTCTGGAACTCGAATGAACGGACGCCAGAGTTGAACCTCACCCTCACGGTTCCAGGATTTCACACAAGGAGACGGCTGCCATGTCCGAGACAAGAGATGCGTATGCGCAGAAACTTAAAGCGAAAATAGACGAATGGAACGCCGAGATCGACAAGCTGTCGGCAAAGGCGGATCAGGCTGAAGCCGAAGCCAAAATCAAGTACCATGAACAAGTCGATGTTTTGCGCGAAAAACGCAAGGAGCTTGAAGATAAAGTCTCCGAACTGCAAAACGCGGGAGATTCCGCATGGGATGGGCTCAAACAGGGACTCGAAGCGTCTTGGGAGACCTGGAAAAAGAGTTTTTCCAAGGCCAAGGATGAATTCGGCAAGGGATACAAGGAAGGCCGTGAAGAATGACAAGAGCGCAGCGCACGTCTGTGCCTTTCTGAATGCTCCGACACCTGAATGATGTAGCCATGATGTATGCATTATGAGCTGAGCTGTGGACCGCGGCATGGCCTTGTTGCCCGGATGCGCGGACAACACCGTCTCGTGCTGAAATGCTGCGGAATATCCTGATCATTCTGCCGATACCCTCCACGACCTGAATCAGTCGTTTGAGGTAGTATGCAGTCCGGGAGCACCTCTCCCGAAAATGCAAGAGGGAAACCGCATTCCGGATGGGCAGTTCCGGGTCGGTCCTGCCCCGCTTTTTGACTTTTTCCAAAAATTGGCACATGCTCTGATGCATGCACCACACCTGCCAACCACTTCTGCTCACCCTTGGCGACCCCAACGGCCTCGGCCCGGAACTGCTTTGCAGGCTTCTGCGGGAACATCCGGTTACCGTGGAAGCCGCCCCCCTGCTCATCATCGGTCCGGAACAGCCCCTGCGGCTGCACGCCGCGCGCATGGCGACGCCCATGCCCTGGGAGCGTCTGACGGCACCCGAGGAAATTCTCGAAAAATCCCACGGGATGTGGCTCTACCAACCACCGGAGCTGCAAGACTTTACCGCCACCCCCGGCAAGGCCTCCCCCTTGGGGGGGCGCGCCGCGGGCCTGAGCCTCGATCTGGCCTGCGACCTCTGCCTGCGCGGCGTGGCCAAAGGCATGGTCACCCTGCCGCTGAACAAGGCCATGCTCATGGCTGCGGGCTTTCCCTTTCCGGGGCACACCGAATTCCTGGCCGCCAAGGCCGGCCTCGCCGACTCCGACGTCTGTATGCATCTCTGCGGGCCGACGCTGCGGGTCAGCTTGGTGACCACACACCCCCCTCTGCGGCAAGTGCCGGAACTGCTGCGCACCCCGCGCATCCTGCATTGCCTGGAGCTGACACACGACTTCCTCATGACCCTCGGCCTGAAGCGCGGGCGCATTGCGGTCTGCGGCCTGAATCCCCACGCCGGTGAAGGGGGCGCCATCGGGAACGAAGAGGCCGCCGTCATCACCCCGGCCATTGAACAGGCCCGAGAGGCAGGCATGGACGTGCATGGCCCGCTGCCTGGGGACACGGTCTTCCACGCCGCGGCCCAGGGCCGTTATGACGCCGTGCTGGCCATGTACCACGACCAGGGCCTGGCGCCGCTGAAGCTGCTGCATTTCAACGAGGCGGTGAACGTCACCTTGGGTCTGCCCTTTGTGCGCACCTCGGTGGACCACGGCACGGGCTACGACATCGTGGGCAAAGACACCGCCAGCTGCACGAGCCTGATCAACGCCCTGAACCTGGCCCGCAACCTGATCACAGCCAAACAGTAAGGAATTTCCATGCATCTCGGCATAGACGTGGGCGGCACCCACACCGACGCTGTGGCCATGCGTGGCAATCAGGTGGCCGCCTCGTGCAAGGTGGTCACCGACCACGACAACCTCCTGCTCTCGGTGCGCACGGCACTGGACATGGTGCTCGGCAGCGTCAAGGGAGAGCGTGTCTCCAGGCTGAATCTCTCCACCACCCTCACCACCAACGCCATCGTCTCGGGCAGGACCGAGGACGTGGGCGTGCTGGTGACGGCCGGCCCGGGTATCGACCCCGAGTTCCATCGCATCGGCCGGGGCTACCACATCGTGGGCGGGGCCATGGACCATCGCGGCTTCGAGATCGCTCCATTGCAGGAAGAGGACCTGAACACGGCCATCGCGGCGTGCAGGCGGATGGACATCCGCGTCTTTGCCGTGGTGGGCAAGTTCTCCACCCGCAACCCGACCCACGAGCTGGCCATACGCAAGGCCCTCGGCCAGGGCGCCGACTTCGTGACCATGGGGCATCGGCTCTCCGGCCTGCTCAACTTTCCCAGACGCATCAGCACAGCCTATTACAACGCCGCTGTCTGGCGGCTGTACAACTCCTTTGCCGACGCCATCGAACAGAGTGTCACGGAACGCAACCTGGACATCGCCCTGAACATCCTCAAGGCCGACGGCGGCACCATGCCCCTGGGCATCTCCCGGAAACGTCCGGTCGAATCCATCCTTTCGGGGCCGGCAGCCAGCGTCATGGGCATCATCGCGCTCTGCGACATCCGCGAGGACTGCGCCATCCTGGACATCGGCGGAACCACCACCGACATCGCCATATTTGCCGGCGGCGCGCCGATCATCGAGAACAAGGGCATCGAGGTGGGCTCCTACCCCACCCTGGTGCGCGCCCTGAAGACACATTCCATCGGCGTGGGGGGCGACTCCATCCTGCGCATCCGCGATGACAAGGTCTTTGTCGGACCGGAACGCGAAGGCCCCTCCATGGCTCAGGGCGGGGAGCGCCCCACCCTCATCGACGCCTTCAACTACCAAGGCCTCTCGGCACACGGCGACCGGCAGGCATCCATCGAGGGTATCGAACAGATGGCCGCGCTCTGGGACATGCCTCCGGCAAAGTTGGCCGAAATGGCCATTGCCCGCGCCGTGGAGCAGATCAAAAACGCCGTGGACGAACTGATCTGGAACATCAACCAGAAACCCGTCTACACCATCAACGAACTGCTCACGGGTAAGGAGATCCGCCCCACCAGGGTGTACGTCATGGGCGGCCCGGCCTTGGCCTTCCAGCCCCTGCTGCTCCAGGCCTTCGGTCTGGAGGTGGAGGTGCCCGACAACTACGACGTGGCCAACGCCGTGGGCGCGGCACTCACACGCACCACCTGCGATCTGGAACTCTTCGCCGACACCCAGAAACGCCAATTGTTCTTCCCGGCCCTGGGTGAGGAGCGCAGTATCGGCTCCAGCTACACCCTGGAGCAGGCCGAGAAGGACACCAGAAAGCGCCTGCTCGCCTACCTGGAAGAAATCATGCCCCAGGAAGCCGCACGCCTCGGCGACGCCGTGGAAACCATCGAGGCCAACTCCTTCAACATGGTGGACCATTACGGTGGTTCAGGCCGCAACATCCGCGTCAAATGCCAGATCAAACCCGGCATCTCCGTGGAGTAACCGCGCACAAGGGAACAGGACATGCAGGAAGTCAAGAATCGATTGGGACTGGTCTTTTTCCCGGCCTTTGACTGGGCCATCAGCCCCACGCATCCGGAGCGCGAGGAGCGGCTGCTCTACACCCAGGACCAGCTGCGCGAAGAAGGCATCTTCGACATACCCGGCATCACCGAACACAAACCCGAGGTCGCCACGCTCAAGGATGTCGAGCGGGTTCACTTTTGCCTCCCCTCCTCGGAGTCCGTGACCACCAAGTCGCACCTCATCTCCGCCGGTGGCGCCATCAAGGCTGCCCGGTTGGTCATGGAGCGCGAGGAGGAAAAGGCCTTCGCCCTGGTACGCCCCCCGGGACATCACGCCATGAAGGTGGTGCACGGCAACCGCGGCTTCTGCAACGTGAACATCGAGGCCATGATGGTGGAGTGGATCAGGGAGCACTACGGCCCACGCCGCGTGGCCATCATCGACACCGACTGCCACCATGGCGACGGCACCCAGGACATCTACTGGCACGACCGCGACACCCTGTTCATCTCCCTGCACCAGGACGGCCGCACCCTCTACCCCGGCACCGGCTTTCCCGACGAATTGGGCGGCCCCAACGCCATGGGCAAGACCATCAACGTGCCGCTTCCGCCGCACACCTCGGACGAGGGCTTTCTCTACGTCATTGAAAACCTGGTGCTGCCCCTGCTCGATGACTTCAAACCCGACCTCGTGGTCAATTCAGCCGGGCAGGACAACCACTTCACCGACCCCATCACCAACATGAACTTCTCGGCCCAAGGGTATGCCCTGCTCAACGAGAAACTCAACCCCGATCTCGCGGTGCTCGAAGGGGGATACGCCATCCAAGGCGCCCTGCCCTATGTGAACCTGGGCATCATCCTGGCCATGGCCGGTCTGGACTACTCCAAGGTCCGCGAGCCCGACTTCGAACCCGCCAAGCTGCGCCAGGGCGCCAAGATCACGGATTACATCAAGAAGCTCTGCGACCTCCTGCGCGCGTCCTACTTCAATCCGCCGGAACGCCCCAGCAAGGGGGAGATCACGGACAACGTATTCTCGCGCATGAAGGACGTCTACTACGACACGGACCAGATCAGCGAGAGCCAAGTGGAGAGCGTGCTGCTCTGTCCGGACTGCTCCGGCGTGGTGAAGATCGAGTCCTGGTCCACGGTGAATCCGCTGTCCTGCTGCGTCGAAATTCCGCAGAACGCATGCGGCCGGTGCCACGACGCCGGCCTGCGCATGCTGGAAGAGGCGCAGGTCAAGGGCAACTACCGCATCATCCAGGGCATCAACCGGAAGGATAAGGAATATACGCAGTATGGGTATTGAAACCGCGGTCACTGTGTGGAATGTTACCAGAGGAACCATGCGACGAACGTCGATCTCGTTCCCATCACCTGCAACACAAGGCTATTTATGCACAGGATTATGATATTCGTGGATTTCTGGAATTTCACCCTGACCATGAACCGCCTCACCGGCATGGGATTCCAGACCGATTGGAAGGTGCTGCCCCATGTCATCGCCCGTGGCGCCATGCACATCGTGGCGCCGGATCAGCCCTACGCCTTCAAGGGCATGTTCGTCTACGGCTCCTATGACCCCAACAGCCCCAAGGACGAGGACCTCACCCGCTGGGCTTGGCAGACTGTGGGGCGCTTTCCCGGTGTGTACGTGAATTTCTCTCCCCGCCAGGTCGTGCGCAATCCCCCCAACTGCCCCTCGTGTCATACCAACGTCGAGCAATGCCCAAAATGCGGCAGTTCCATGCTCGGTACCGAGGAAAAGAGCGTGGACGTGAACCTGGCCACGGATCTGATCCGCTATGCCTGGGAAGACGCCTACGACGTGGCGGTGCTCGTGACCTCGGACAACGACATGCTCCCCTGCGTGGAGTTCCTGCAACAAAAGGGGCGCATCCTCGTGCATGGCGCCTTTCCGCCCCAAGGTGCCGAACTTTCGCAAAAGTGCTGGGCCAACATCGACATTCCCAGATTCCGCCACGAGTTCAGGCGCTGAACAGCGCTCAGTCCACCTCGCGGACCTACTCCCACAAGGACTCGTCAGTAGCAACAACGGGGAAAGACCGTTGGTTCGTGTTTTTCCCCGGATTCATTTCTTCCAGGTCATCGCAGCCCCTCCGCGTGCCAGCGGCGCAGAGTCGCCAGATCCACGCATCCGGTGTGCGGCTCCGGGCCACGCTCCAGGCGGCAGGGTAGGTCCGGCTCACCCAGATGATCGAGCACGACCAGGGCCTGGCTGAGGTCATCGCCTTGGGTATAGGCGCTACGGGTGGCCACCACGGCAATCCCTGCGGCATGGGCAGCCTGGACACCGTTGGCCGAGTCCTCCAGGGCCAGGCAGGCTTCGGGAGGCAGACCGAGTTCATCGAGAGCCAAGTTGTAGACGTCGGGCGCGGGCTTCTTGCGCCGCACCATGTCGCCGGCCACGATGCAGGACCAGGATATGGCCTCTCGGGCCAGGCTGGACTCCAGCAGGGCGCGCACGTTGGCCGGGCTGGTGGTGGTGGCAATGGCCAGGAGCACTCCCTGGTCCCGCGCCTCCAACAACAGGCGCCGCACGCCGGGGCGCAGGACCGCACCCTTGCCGCGCAGCAACAGGTTGTAAAAAAACGTCTTGCGCCTGTGGATGAGCGCAACGAAGTCTTCCATGCCCATGCCCGCGGGGGGGCATTGGCCCGTGACTTCCATGTGATGCCGCAACCGCTCCCTGCCGCCCGCGACACGCAGAAGCTCACGGTAGATTTCCCGCCCCCAGTGCCAGAGGACACCGGACTCGGCAAAAGCCCTGTTGAATGCGGCCAAGTGCAGGTCCTCGCTCTCCACCATGGTGCCATCCACGTCCCAGAGCAGTGCCGCGAGCTGCATGACTTCACTCCCCCACGGTTGTATCCCGTGCCCGCTACTCCACCCCGAGGGCGCCGCGCCAACCGGGGTAGAACCTGTCCGCGTCCTGGGGGAAGGATTCGAAGGCCCTGGCCAGTTCGCGGTGCTCCTGGGCATAGCTGACCAGGTCCACGCCCTTGGCCCAGGATTCCCAGGCCTGCCGAAGGGACAAGGCGCCGGCGGTGGGACCGTCCAGGTGGCCGAAAGCGCCCCCTCCGGAAGTCTGACAGAAGTTGGCGTGCCCCAGGTTCTGGAAGAAGCCCGGCAACCGAATGGCGTTCATGCCGCCGGAGATCATGGGGGTGGTGGGTTTCATGCCGTACCACTTCTGGTGGAAGTAGGGGCCGTCGGCCTCGTCGCGCTCCAGCATGTAGGCCATGATCTTGTCCGCCGAGTCTCCCTCCATCTTGCCGAAGCCCATGGTGCCTGTATGGATGCCGGAAGCACCCTGGAGGCGCGCCATCTTGCTGAGCACAAAGGCGGTGTAGCCCCGCTTGGACTGGGGGGAGGTCACGGCGCCGTGTCCCGCGCGATGATAGTGCAGGAACTGGCTGGGGAAGCGGCGGCGGGCCGTGGTCACGGCCGTGGGGCCGGCAACGTAGCCGTCCACCAGAAAGGCGACGTGGTCGGCGTTTTCGGCAAAGGTCTCCAGGATGTACTCGCCCCTGGCGATCATCTCGAAGGGGTCGTCGGCAGTGATGTTGGCGGAGAAGAGCTTGGCCTGGCCTGTCTTGTCCTGGGCGCGGCGCATGGCGTCGGCCACGGCCCTGATGGTTTCCCGCAAAGGGGCGAAGACCTGGTTGCCCTGGGGCTCGTCGTTCTTGACGAAATCGCCGCCGAGCCAGAAGTCGTGACAGGCGCGGGCAAAGGGCTCCGGCCTGAGACCCAGCTTGGGCTTGACGATGGTGCCCACAATCATGCCGCCGTCCTGCATCTCGCGCCCCAACACCCGCCAAAAGTCCTCAATGTTGCGCGCCGGACCGTCGAAGAGCTGCAAGTAGGCGCGGGGCACGTGGAAGTCGTGCATCTTGGCGTACTCCACGTCGCCCATGCCCTGGTTGTTGCCGATGGTCAGGGTCAGGAACGAGGCGATCATAGCCCGACCGTCGATGATGTTGCGGTCGAACAGCTCCAGGGGGTAGGCGATCTTGACCAGATGGTCACCCTGCCCAGTGTCAGTGACCGCGTAGACCAGCGCGTCCACGCCCCTGGTGAAATCGTCCGTGGTCACGACCTCCACGTTGGTGCCGGTGGAGGACTCGGCCGCGAAGTGCGCCGCCACCTCCATGGCTCCGAAGCCCTGCTTGGGCTTGATGACGTAGGCGCAGAGCACGTGCCTGCCCCCCGCGATGAGTTCCTGTTCCGTGAGGTCCAGATTGACGTAGCGTCTGGTCTGATCGAAGAGTGCCATGTCCCTTCCTCCTGCTGCTCTGCGTGCCGGGGCGTCCGGAGCCACTGGCGACGCGGTTGTTTCCGTGGTTGTGGACACTATAGGGAGGTTCATGTATGGATGCAAATCAATTCTTGCACAATCAACCATTGACTATAATCTATGATAACCGCGAACGTCGAACACCTCATCCGCAACGCCAGTCTGCGCCAACTGCAGATATTCGAGATGGTCGCCAGGAAGGGCAGTTTCACCCGCGCGGCCGAGGCCCTGTTTCTCACCCAGCCCACGGTCTCCATGCAGGTGCGGAAGCTCGCCGATATCCTCGGACATCCGCTGTTCGAGAGCGTGGGCAAGCGCACCACACTGACCCAGGCCGGGGAAGTGGCCTATGCCTGCTGCCGCGAGATGTTCGACGCCCTGCACCGTTGCCACATGACCCTGGCCGAGATGTCCGGTCTCACCTGGGGGCGTTTGCGCCTAAGTGTGGTGACCACGGCGGAGTACTTCGCACCCCGCGTGCTGGGAGCGTTCTGCGAACGCCACCCCGGCATCGACATCGAACTCCAGGTGCTGAACCGCAAAGCCCTGCTGGAGCGACTGGCGGGCAACCGCGACGACCTGTCCATCCTGGGGCAGCCCCCCGAAGGGGCGGACATGGAGGCCGTGGCCTTCCTGGACAACCCGCACGTGGCCCTGGCCTGCCCCACCCACGCCCTGGTCGGGGAGCGGAACATCCCCCTGGCCCGCTTGGCCCAGGAGCCCATGATCATGCGCGAGGCGGGCTCCGGAACCCGCAAGCTCGTGGAGCGGCTGTTCCATGAAGTCGATCTCCCCCTGCGCATCAGGATGGAGTTGGGCAGCAACGAGGCCATCAAGCAGGCCGTGGCCGGTGGCCTGGGCGTCTCCATCCTCTCGGTCCACACCCTCTCGCTGCTGGGAGAATCCTCCCTGCTGCACGTGCTCGACGTGCAGGGTTTTCCGATCATGCGCCAGTGGCACCTGGTGCACCCCGCGGGCAAGGAACTCTCGCCCGTGGCCCGAGCCTTCCAGGAGTTCCTGCTGCACGAGGGCGCTTCGCGCATCGGTCAAATCCACTTTAAACAATAAACAGCAATTGATGAACAACCAGACATGGCACCCTCTCCGACAATCATTCTGGATACAAAACAAAAAATTTATAGAAAAAGTCTAGACATAGGTTTTGTTTTGATCTACGCTGCGCAAAAAAACAACAACCATGAACAACAACGCTGCTCAAAAGCCGCAGGTGGCGTTTCTCAGCCTCAGGGAAATCGGCCGACGCCTGCGCATCCCACCATCGAGCGTGGTCTACTACAAGGACCGCTTCGGGCCTTATATTCCGCGGCATAACGGCGACGGCAGGCGCACGCGGTATCCCTCCGAGGCCCTAACCATATTCAAGGAGATCCGGGCAATGTTCGAAAACAATTGGTCCGCCGAAGAGATCGAGCAGTCACTGGCTGGCAGGTTCGGACATGTGGGGCACGGCGCCCAGGTGTCGCGGCCGCCCCGTGGCGGCAACGGCCACGGACAGGACACTGTCCTGGAAGGACTTGCCGGCTTCATGGACAAGATGTCCGGGCTCCTGGAGAACCAAGCCCTGTTCAGGGCCGAGATCGACAGCCTGCGCGGCGAGATCGTCCAGTTGCGCAGGGAGCGCGGCGAGGTGGAAGCCCACTATCAGCAGCGCATCTCCCAGTTGGAGGAAGAGGTACGGGCCTTGCGCGAGGAGCGTGCCGGCATGCTGCAGGAGTTGCTGGAGCAGATGAACCAGGCGTGTGGGCCGCACACTGCCCCCCCGAAGATGTTCCTCGACCTGCCCCTGGTCATCAGAAAAGACGATGACCAGTATTTGGGTGTGTCGGGAAAAACACGACACTTCAGCCTGAACGAATTCATCCGGATCATCGAGAAGAACGGCAACACCCGAAAGAGCATTGCCCTGGCCTGGCTTCGGGAGTCCGGATACTGGGTGCTGACCATCAATACGTACGACATGGAGACCGGACAGAAGCACGAGCACGTCTTGCATGTACGCCAGACCGTGACGCCCAACCACAACAACGTGGTGGAGCTGACCAGCCTGAGAATAGACGACAACCCTGTGCCCGAACCTTTTCTGTTGGTACTGCTGCGCAAGATCAAGGACGGTTTCGACGAGTAACCAGAATCATGGACGTCGTGCGTCCTCGGGAGAGAAGCACCCCGCATTCCGTCCCAAGATAATCTAGAGCAAAAAGTACAGGAAAAACCCCGAGTCACGGAAAAAATCTTTTATCATGCCGGATTATTTTACCAAAAAAACAGTATCCCATCTAGAAATAATCTTGATCAAACCGCTGTTTTGAGCTACACAGACCAAAAAATGAGCCGGGGCCATTCGTGTGCAGCGCCCAACAACCTTCTCAGACGCAGGCCCTTATTCTGCAAGGGGGAGCCATGCCGCAGGTAGCCGCCAGAATAACTCCCGATCACGAACAGTGGCTAAAGGAATTTTTCAAGACAAAAAGCGCCGGCGCCGAATTCATCCTTCCCTGGGCCGTTGATACCTTTTTCCGCGCTCTCAACACCATCAAGAGCCAGTTCACGGTTCCCGAGTTGATGACCATTGTGGAAGCGCACAAGGAAATCAAATTGCTGCCTGACCAGTCGCGCTTGGCCTATCTGCAATTGCGGGTGCAGGATGCCTGCGACCTCGATCTGCTGCACACCAAGCACAGCGCCAGCAAGACCAGCATCGAGGCCAAGCTTAAACGGCTGGACGACACCCAGGCCACCGCTCTGATGATCTGGGCCACCGCATTCTGGGTAAGCAAGGAAAACCAAGTCACCAGCCTGGAAGAATACGTCGCCAGCAAGTAGTCCGTCCCTGCGCTTCAGTTACATCCACAAGGCCAGGGTGCCCGCGAGAAGGAACACGGCCGCGGCTAGAAGGCAGGCCTCGCGGGTCATTCTGAACAACCGCGACATCCGCCTTTCGTCCCACTCCCCCCCCTCCGGACCGAGTAACGGCTTGTCCATGCGCTGGCCGAAATAGGTGGCCGGCCCCCCAAGCCAAGCGCCACAGCTCCAGGCCGCCGCGGCCATGGGCCAACCCGCGTTGGGGCTGGCAGTCTTGACCGCGTCCGCGGCTGTATTCTCGGCCAGGAAGCGTAGCCCTTTCCACCCCATCCCTCCCCGCAGGACGGTTGTCGCGAGCATGGCCAGGGCCGTAAGCCTGGCCGGAAGCCAGGCAAGGACGTCGTCGGTCCGCGCCGCCGCCCAGCCAAAGGCCCGCCAGGGACCGGTCTTGTATCCCCACATGGAATCCAGGGTACTCACTGCCTTGTAGGCCCACAACCATGCAGCACCCCACTCCGGTGACCTGCCGATGACGCAGCCGAGCACAAAATAGAAACAGGGCGCCACGAATCCGTCGTTGGCGTTCTCGCTGACCGTCTCGGCCAGGCCGCGCGCCACGCCTTGCTGGTCCAGGGAGGCTGTTTCGCGGGTCACCAGCATGCCCAGGCCGGCCCTGGCCGCCAGCAGGTCCCGCTGCACGAACAGCAGCGTGAACACGCGCCTGCCCTCGGCAAGCAAGGACCCCATGGCCAGGCCGGTGAACAGCAGATACAAGGCAAAGAGCGAGCCGAAGCCTGGCAGACTGGCCAGGCCGAAGGCCACGACCCCGCTGGACAGGGCCAGCAGCACCACTCCCAGGCCGCCGGCAAGACGCAGACTTCCGTCTCCTCCCCCATGGCCGAGGCTCGCCCGCCGCAGCATCGGCTCCAGGTGTTTTGCCATCCAGCCCTGGAACCGCACCGGATGCGGGAGGAGTCGCGGGTCACCGAAGGCCATGTCGCAGGCAATCCCCACCACACCCAGCACAGGCAGCCACGCTGCCTGGGAATCAACTATCCACGAAAAAACCATGGCGGTCCTTTTCCTGCAGCATTCCGGTCTGCCGCAACCCTTCGTACAGCAGCACTCCGGCGGCAGTGGAGAGGTTCAGGCTGCGCACCGCCCCCCAGATGGGAATCCGGACCAGGTAAGGCGTCCGGCTCAGCACCTCTTGGGGCAGTCCGCGCGTTTCCGGGCCGAGCAGGATATAGTCGTAGCGCGTAAAGGCGAATTCATGCAAGGGGGTGCCGTGCCTGCTGCTGGAGGCCACGATGCGCATCGGCTCGCGCCTGAATCTGGCGGCCTCCTCGGCTCCGGTCATGAATGCCTCGAAGTCTTCCCAGACCTGGAGTTGCACATGGGGCCAGTAGTCCAGGCCGGCGCGCTTGAGGTATTTATCGTCGAGGCTGAAGCCCAGGGGCTCGATGAGGTGTAGTGGTGTTCGGGTGGCGGCGCAGAGCCTGGCCACGTTGCCTGTGTTGGGGGGGATCTCGGGCTCGAAGAGCGCTATGTGCATGATTCTCCAGAAGGTCCGGGCACTCCTCCCGCGAGGAGCGCCCGGACAAGCGTATTCGGGGAGACTAGAACTTGTACCCCAGGCTGAGGGCGACCATATGCGCCCTGCCGTCCTGGAAGGAGCCGGCCAGAAAACCCTCGTCCTGTCTGGCGGCCACGTCGCGTTCAATGATGTGCAGATAGGTGTAGGCCACGTCAATGGTGAAATCGCTGAACATGAACCCCAGGCCGAAGTTGAAGAGATGCCTGTCGTTGGCCGGCAGGGAGTAGTCCTCGTAACCCTTCTGAATGGGTGACTGATCAAAGACGTAGCCGAAACGCAAGGCCAGCCGGTCCAGCGGCAGGTATTCCACGCCGCCCATGACGCGGATGGTGTCGTTCCATTCCTTTTTCGTCGTGGAGCGCATCACGCCCAGGGACGGGTTGTCGAACTCGATGCTAAGCTCGTCATAGGTGCTCCAGAGCGTGTAAATGGCCCCTACTTCGATACTCAGGTTATCCAAGGGCTTGAATTCCACGCCGAAACTGAAAGAGTCCGGGGTGGTGATGGAGGTGGAGACATCGGTCTTGCGGAAAAGATTCGGCGCCGCGGCGGTGATGGGCGCCAGCTGCCCCCCCACCTGCGCCGGCACCTTGTACTTCGCCTCGCCCGAGAGTGCGACCGTCATGCGGCTGCGATAGGCCAAACCCACTTTCCACTGGTCGTTGATCTTGTAGTGCAGGCCGATGTTCGCCCCCACGCCGTAGCCCGAGCCTTCCAACTCCTGGCGGATGTCCAGTGCCCTGGTGGTGGGATCGTTGGTTGTCAGGGGCAGGCCCAGGGCCGTGAGATAGGCCATGCCGGCAGGCACGCCCAAGGCGCCGTACACGATCCTGGTGGCGTCGAAGGCCTGCTTCATGCTCACTTCCATGCGGATGACTTCCAGACCGAAGCCGAGGGACAAGTTGTCCGTGACTTTCCAGCCGATGGTCGGACTGATGGAAAACGAGGTCAATGACGTGTCGTAGGTATTGTAACGCCCCCACCATGATGGATCATAGGAGTTACCCAGACCAAAGCGAGTGAAGGCGCCCAGACCCAGGGTGACCTTGTCGCTCAGCTGATAGCTGGCGTAAAAATGCGGCACGTACCAGACCTTGTCATCGGCATCCTTGGTGGCTGAACCGGCTCCATAGGGGTTTCTCGTGGTCACGGAGGCTCCTGGCATGATGAAGGACATGCCCGTGAGCACCTGCAAACCCTCCACCTGGGTCAACGCGGCAGGGTTGTAGACCACGGCCGAGGGATCATCCACCCTGGCCGTCATGGCACCGCCGAGGGCCAGGCCTCTGGCTCCCCACTCGTAGATACCAAAACCGGCAGCCTGGACGGCCCCCGCAGTGGACAGGACAAGACACACGCCGAGCAGCAGACACAATGCGCTCCGTTTCATGAGATACCCCCGTATCAATAACCAGTGCCGTCGCCTGACCGGCGACACCAACTTCCACCCCGGTACAGAGGCGTCTCATCCCCCCCGGCGCGGAATCCCTCTCCCGATATATCCCACAGCCCGCGGACTGCACGGACATGAAAAACGAGGGAAAAGCGGCATGGGCATCCGGCAGCCGTTCGAAAACAGGAGATGTCCGGGCCTTGCCGCAGGCCCGTCGTTGCGTAAAAAAGTGCAAAACATCTAATGAATTCTTCAGATTATTGCAATATTTTTCTTCCGCTGGCCCAGAAACCAAATTTACACACAGGACATGTGGTCAGGGCTTGGAAGGAGACTCTGCCCCCAGACACATCAGGCCAGGGCTTCGAAACCGACCGCGTCGTCCTCCACCAGCTTCAGGGCGCCGCGCCAGAAGTCTTCCTGTCGGATGTCCACACCCAGGGCCTGTTCCGCAACTTCCTCGCAGGTGGCGCTGCCGGTCAGTTCCAGCAATGCCTCGTAGCGGGGCAGGAACGCCCGCCCCTGCTCTCGCAACTGATGGGCCAGGCCCAGGCTGAAGAGAAAGCCGAAGGTGTAGGGGAAGTTGTAGAAGGAGACCCCGGTGATGTAGAAATGCAGCTTGGAGGCCCAGAACAACGGGTCCAGGGCCTCGGGATCCAGCCCCTGGCCGAAGCACGTCCTCTGGGCATCGAGCAACAGCTCTCTGATCCTGCCCGCCGGCACCTCACCGGCGCCACGCTCCTCGTGGAAGACGCGCTCGAACTGGTAGCGCATGCGGATGTCGCACATAAAGGTCACGGCGTCGTCGCAACGCGCCGTAAGCAGGGCCAGTCGCTCCGCCTCCGAGGTGCCGGGCGCGTCCAGCACCGCGTCCTGCAACAGCCGCTCGGCAAAGGTGGAGGCTGTCTCGGCCAGGGTCATGGGGTAGCGAGCGGCAAAGGGCCGCCTGGAGGCCAGGACGCGGCCGTGGAAGGCGTGCCCCAATTCGTGGGCCAGGGTCTGGACGTCGCCCAGTCCGCCACCGAAGCTCATGAACACATAGGACTTACGGGTCAGCAGAGAGGTTGTGCAAAAGGCGCCGGGCCGCTTGCCCGCGCGTTTTTCCGACTCCACCCGCCGTGCCGCGAGCATCTCCGAGCAGAATACGGCCAAGTCGGGATAGACATTGGTAAAGCTCCCCACGATCAGTTGCGTGGCCTGCTCCCAGGAATAACGCCCTCTCGCGGCCTGGGGCACGGGGCAGTGCAGGTCCTGGAATCCGAGGCGCTTCGTGCCCAAGAGCCTGGCCTTGGTGCGCATGATGCGCTCGGCCAGGTCCTGGCGCTCCTCCACGGCGCGCCACATGGCCTCCGCCGTGGTCGGCTCGCAGGCCGCGTCGAAAAAGGGCTTTTCCAGGAAGTCGACAAGGCCGCGTCGTTTGTACAACGTGAGCCGCGTGCCGGCGATGGCGTTGAGCGCTGCGGCCGCTACGTGCTCCACGCTTTCCCAGGCCTTGTTGGAGCGCTCCAGGGCCATGCCCCGCACATTGGAGTCGGGGTCCTCCAGCAGGGAGCGTTTCAGTGCCATGGGTACCTGCCGCTCCTGCCCGGTTTCCGGATCGGGCATGGAAAAGGTGAGTTTACCACTGACCTGGTCGTAGAGCCGCCCCCATGCCTGGATGCCGTCCACCCCGAGTTCCGCCGCCAATACTTCCAGCTCCGGCTCCAGATTCCAGGCAGCCTCCCGGCGCAAACGCTCCAGCCTGAAACGCGCCGAAGCCAAGTCCGGGTGGGTGGCCAGGGTATTGAATGCCTGGTCCGAGACCCTGCGCAGGGCGTCCATCACCGGAGTGAAGGCCTTGGTGAAGCGTGCTCCCATGACCGCGACCCTGGCCTGAGCCGTGGCAAAGGCCTCATTGCCCGCGTCCACCGCGGCCAGGCAGCCCACATACGCGGCCCAGTGGGAGAACTCTGCCATAAGTTGCTCGTCGTGCAGGAACAACGCGGCCCACTGGTCCACGGTTTCGCTCGTCATCGCGCCCAGGGCCGTGGCGCCCTGTTCCAGCTCGGCCAGTCCCCGTTCCAAGGAGTCCAGATGCTCCCGATACGCGGAGCCCTCGAATTCCGGAAAAAAATCATCCAAACGCCATGTCGCGGCCATCGTCTCCTCCAATGCTCGAATTTCAGCCCTTCATGTCAGGAGCGGGCAGCCAAGGCAAGTGACCGGGGAAGTCGAAGACCAGGTTCCTCGGGTTATTGTCGTGGAATAACCGTTTGTCATCTCGCGCTTTTTGAAAAAATTGCACGTGGACTCTTGACAGAACAACGTAACCAGTCCATAGTGTTCGTCTTTGAAGCGGGAGTAACTCAGTGGTAGAGTGCAACCTTGCCAAGGTTGAAGTC
>CAZSRS010000036.1:0-40182 GCA_964609625.1 uncultured Desulfovibrionaceae bacterium | reverse complement strand
CAGTTGCCCGAGCAGGTGGAGCCGTCGGCCTGCAGGTTCGGGAAGCCGGGCACCAACTGCCCCGCCTTGTAGGTCTTGTCGCCGATGGTCACGTCCTTGAGGAAGTAGCCGTTCATCAGCTTGGCGGTCTTGTCTGGGTTGAAGCCGTGGTCGTCCTTCCAGTGGGAGATATCCATCTTGAGGATCGGATCCGCCAGCTTGCCCGGAGTCTTTTCCAGGAGCTTGCGGATGCGCTCGTAGAGATCCACGATGATGTGACCGTCGGAGACGGTCTCACCCTTCGGATCCGGCCCCTGATAACGCCATTGCATCCAACGGCCGGAGTTGGAGATGGATCCTTCCTTTTCCGCGAAGGTGCAGCAGGGCAGGAAGAAGACCTCGGTCTTGACCTTTTTGGGATCCACACCAGGACCGCGCCAGAAGGAACCGGTCTCGTTGTCCACGATATTGACGTTGACCATCCACTCGAGCTTGCCCATGGCCTCGCGGGTCTTGGGGGCGTTGGCGCCGCTGCACGCCGGGTTCATGCCCCAGGCAAAGAAGCCCTTGAACTGGCCGTTGAACATATCCTCGAAGAGGTGCAGCCAGGTGTAGCCCTTGCCGTCCTCGCCCTTGGGCAGCCAGATGAAGCTGTCGTTGCAGTCCACGTCCGGCCACATGGCCTTGAGCAGGCTGGCGGAGTACTTGGGGAAGTTGCCCCACCAGTTGGCGCTCATCTCGTCCGTGGTCGCCGGGGTGTACTTCTTGTTGTACTCCTCGAAGCTCTGGATCGAGGCCCTGGGTGTGGCCAAGTAGCCGGGCAGGATGTGCTCCAGCAGACCCTGGTCCGTGGAGCCCTGCACGTTGGACTGGCCGCGCAGCGCGTTCACGCCGCCGCCGGCCATGCCTATGTTGCCCAGCAGCAACTGGACGATGGCCATGGTGCGGATGTTCTGCACGCCCACGGTGTGTTGGGTCCAACCCATGGCGTACATGCTGGTCCCGGACTTGTCCGGCTTGCCCGTGGCGCCGTAGGCCTTGTAGACCTCCAACAGCTTTTCCTTGGGCGTGCCGGTGATAGAGGAAACAGTGTCCAGGTCGTAACGCTCGTAGTGCTTGCGCATGATCTGGTACACGCAGCGCGGATCCTGCAGGGTGGTGTCCTTCTTGGGGATTCCCTTGTCGTCCTTGACAAAGGCCCAGGTGCTCTTGTCATACTTGCTGGTCTTGGGGTCGAAGCCCGAGAACAGACCGTCCTGGAAGTCATACCCGTCCACCAGGATGAAGCCCGCGTTGGTGTAGTTGACCACGTAATCCTTCTGGATCAGGTCATTGTCGATGATGTACTTGATCATGCCCGCCAGGAAAGGAATGTCCGAGCCTGAACGCAGAGGGGCATAGATGTCGGCCTGCGTAGTGGTGCGGTTCACGCGCGGGTCCACGTTGATGACAATCGCGCCGTTGGCTTGGGCCCGCTTGACCCACTTGAAGGAAATGGGATGGTTTTCGGCAGCGTTGCTGCCCATGATCAAAATGCAATCACTGTTCTTCAGGTCGATCCAGTGATTGGTCATCGCGCCGCGTCCAAACGACTCTGCCAGAGCCGCTACAGTGGCGCTATGTCAGATACGGGCCTGATGCTCGATGTAGAATAATCCCATGCTGCGCAGCATGGCCTGATAGATCCACAACTCCTCGTTGTCCATGGCCGCGGAGCCAATCGAGGCGATGCCGTCACAGCGGTTGACCACCTGTCCCTTCTCGTTCTTCAGAACCAGGGTTTCCTCGCGGGTCTTGACCACGCGCTGGGCGATCTGGTCGAGCATCCAATCCCAGGACTTCTCTTCCCACTTGTCGGAGCCGGGCGCACGGTACAACGGCGCCTTGGGACGGTCGGTTCCTTCCACCAGCTGCCAGGTGGCAGCACCTTTGGCGCAAAGGGCACCTTCGTTGATGGGATGGTCCGGGTCGCCTTCGATGTTGATGGCACGTTTGGTGTTCTTGTCCGTGTGCACGATGAGGCCGCAACCCACCGCGCAGTAACAGCAGGCCGACGTGGTTTCCTTGGCCTCCTTGATGTTGCTCTCCAGCTCCGCGGCTTTGGCTTCGCTGAGCTTCATGTCGAAGCCGAGCCCGCCAAAGGCCGCTGCCGCGGTGGTCGCGGCCGTGAACTTGAGAAAACCTCGCCTGTCAAGTTTCATGCCCTTACCTCGCTTGTTTGGGGTTCACGTCACCTGGCGCGGATTTCCCTGCCCTGTGCGAGCAGCAGGTCATACCCCGCGACAGGCTTCCGGCGCTCCGAAAGACAAACCTTGGCCGCGGACTTCTCCGGAAACACAGGTGTCAACTCGAGCCGTGAGGCCCGCCTGACCACGGCGCCCAGATCAAAGCCCAGACCGGCGAACGGAATGTCCCAAAGCGACGTCCGATTCCCTGCCTGATGAAGACGGTTATTTCCCATACCTGCCTCTGCCCAGTTATGCACGGTTGCCCGTGATTTCTCCTGTATGGACAGTGACTATACGGATTTACGACAAAGGGTCAAAAGAGCTGGGATACATTTACTCGCGGTTTGGCACAAAGCTGCAAAGATACCCCGCCACCTTTGCCAGGATATCCTCCTGCCGGTTGTTGTAGCGGAATTCCAGATCCTTGAGCACAAATGGAAACCATTTGGCGCTCAACCCCCGACTCCTGCGCAACCGCTGGCGGAGATAGGGCCAGAAGCCGGATTTGGTATCGATGTGCAAGGAATCATGCCCCCCCTTGAAGGGCTCGAGCATGACCCCGTCGCGGGCCTGAAACAACAGTGTGTCGTAGTGGCGATAGCGATCGGTGTACACCACCCTGCCCAGGGTGGCCATGCGCAAATGGAAGTTGGCCTTGAAATGCGCCAGGGACGGTGGTGTCAAATCGGGCGCCAAGTCCACGAAGACCCACCCCTCCCGCTCCATGATGCCAAAGACAGGGGTGAAGGCCGGTCCATTCGGATCCAGAAAGCCCAGATCGATGTACAAGGCGGCGTCCAGGGCATGGCAGAGCACGGCCCTACGGACAGTGCCCACGGCCTTGTGCACCGTGTTGTAGGTGAGATCGAGCTGTGTGGCCATGGTCCCCACCGATGCGTCCAACTCGTAGAGCTTGAGCAACCAGAGCCACTGCACGCAACTGAGCTTGCCGGTGTTGATGAACCGGCCGCTGAAGTCGTGGAACGTGTACCCGCAGCGGGAGCACCTGCGCCGTCCCCGCGCCAGTTTGTACAGTCTTCGGGTACGGCAACGAGGACAAAAACGCTGATGGTTTTTCCAGCACAATTCCAGCAGATACTTTTCTGCGCTCTTTTCGCATTTTATGAGATTAGAGAATGAATTGACGTCCATCATACCCTCTTTTCCAGTGCCAAATTGCGTGTGGAATCTTTATACGCATGATTTGATCTGATTGCAATTATCATGGCTATTTATATGTCTATTAGGACATCATTAATAGTTGGCTGAGGGATTCTTGCCCACCGGCTTCGAGTCTGGTATTTCTGACTATGTTTTTTTTAGCAGTGCACGCCGGGCGATTATCCATGGCATTTGTCACCACCGGCTCGGCCTGTTCGGAGTGTAGCCGCGACACCCGCCACAAAGGAGGCCTCATGCCGTTTCACGCCACGAATCCAACAACAAGGACGCGCACGCCCATACTGCCACGTCTCGCGGTCCCGTTTGTCCTGCTCCTGACCCTGCTCGCAACCTGCCCGGTCCAGGCCGCGGAACTCCCCAAGGAAGGCGAGACCCTGCCGCGACTCACCATTGTCACGCCGGCCCTGGAAAAAGACAGCCAATACCTCGGGTTAGACACGCACGGCACCTTCACCATCCAGGATCTGGACTACTCCCTGCTTCTGCTGGAATTGGTGGGCGTTTACTGCCCCTATTGCCATATCCAGGCTCCTTTGTTCAACTCGCTGTTCAAACGTCTGGCTCGCGCCAAACTCGACGACCGGGTGAAGATGCTGGCCGTGGCCTCGGGCGCCACCGAACCGGAAGTGGCGCAGTTGCGCAAGCACTCCAGTTACGCCTATCCCGTCCTCCGGGACGAGGACTACAGCATGCACAAACTCTTGGGGGAGCCCAAGACGCCCTTCACCATCCTGATAAACAAGGAAGGCAAGATCCTCTATACCAAGATGGGCGTGATCGAGGACATCGACGCGCTCTTTGAGATCATCCGCAAAGCCGCGGAGTAAGTGACCATGGGTATTGTTCGCGCGTTGATCACCTCGCCCTGGCTGGCGCTGGGCTTCAGGCTGTATATCGGCGGGATATTCATCTACGCCAGCATGAACAAGATCAACTACGCCGCGACCTTTGCAGACACCATCGCCAACTACCAGATATTGCCCTACTGGGCGGTGAATCTCGCCGCCGCCACCCTACCCTGGCTTGAGCTGCTCTGCGGCGCCATGCTGATCATTGGCGTGCGCGCCAAGGCAGCAACCATCTGCATCGGTGGCATGCTGCTGGTATTCTGCATAGCCATCGCAATCAACCTGATCCGTGGCACGCCCATCGGCTGCGGCTGCTTCAGCAATCTCGAAGACGAAATGAGCGTGATGACCCTGGTGCGGGACCTAATCTGGCTGGCCATGACCGCCCACGTCTACTACTTCGACAAGTTTTTCCAGTTGGAACGCAGATTTCTGCTCGCGCTCAGGGAGACATGACCATGCGCCCCCTCCTTGCCCCTGTCCCGTTGCCTGTCAGACTGCTCGCCACCGCGCTCCTCCTGTGCATGCCACTGGCCCTGGGGTGCCCCGGGGGCGAGGACATCAAAGGGCGCTACGTGGCCGAAGCCAGCCCTGAAAGCCCGGCCGTGACCCTTGAACTCTCGGATGAGGGCAAAGGGGGGTGGGTCGTGGAGGGTGTCACCACCACGTTGTCTTGGGAATTGCGTGGTAAGGAAGTATTACTGCACACCAAGTCCGGCGGCATCCTTGCGGGCACCCTAGAGCAGGCAGACACCGGAAGTCGGCGGATAACCCTGGACCTGCCGGGAGTGGGCAGGCTGATCTTTCATCCCGCGGTTGACTGAACGTGGCCTCTCGTGGCCCCACAATCAAGACAACGCCAATCGGGGCAACGACGGACGGTACCGCTGCGGCTGCCCTACCCGCCGATACCCTGCATCTTCGTGCTGCAGACCGCTGCCCTGTGCGCCGCTTCCTGGGCTTCCTGGAGCAGCGTATACCCCAGAGGCTTGCGTTGTCTGGCCCGCTCCACCACCCTGCGCACAAACTCGATGCCCAGCTTGGGGTGGCGCAACAACGGCCGTAGGCGGTATTGCTTGTCGGAGAAGAGGCAGGTGCGCAGCCTGCCGTCGCTGGTGATGCGCAGGCGGTTGCAGCTGCCGCAGAAGTGGTTGGAGAGCGGCGAGATCACGCCGATGCGGCCCTCGCCCCCCTGAATGGTGTACATGGAGGCGGGGCCGTGGTTGCGCTCGCTCTTCGTCTCGTCCAGGGGGCGCAAATCGGCCAGTCTGGCAGCCTGCTCGACGATCTCCATGGCCGGCCAGTAGTAATCCTGCTTCCAGGTCGTGCCCGAGCCGATGGGCATGAATTCGATGAAGCGCACGTCCAGGGGCAGTGAAGTCGCCATGTCCACGAATCCTGGCAGATCCCGCTCGTTCACCCCCTTGAGGGCCACCACATTGATCTTGACCCCGAGCCCGTGCTCCAGGGATTCGTCGATGGCGCGCCGGACTTGAGCGTAGAAGTCGTATCCAGTGATTTCCTCGTACAAGCCGCGACGCAGGGTGTCCAGGGAGATGTTCACCTTGGACAGTCCCAGGGCCTTGAGCCGGGCGGCGTTGCCCGGCAGCAGCGTGGCGTTGGTGGTCAGGCGCAAATCCAGGGCCGGAAAGCGGGTCAGGGCGCGTTCGATGAAGTTCATGAAGTCGCGCCGCACCATGGGCTCGCCGCCGGTGAGCCGGACCTTTTCCACGCCGCTATCGCGGGCCAGGCCGATGAGCTGCAAGATCTCCTCGTAGCGCAGGATCTCATCATGGGGGAAGAAAGATAAGGCCTCGTTGCCGCGACAATAGAAACAGCGCAGATTGCAGCGGTCGGTCAGGCTGAGACGGAGATAGCTGACGGTACGTCCATATGCATCGGGTTTCATTGCGAGCACTTGTCCTTGTCGACGGCGGCGAGAAGGTCCTCGATCTTGGGCCGCAGTTCCTCGAGGGGAATGTACCCCTCGTGGCTGACGATCTCCATCCCCTCGCAATCGAAGAGCAACATCTTGGGAATGGATTGGATCTCCAGCAGTTTCATGAGATCGGGAGCTGCCAGGAAACTCGGGAAGTTCAAGGCGTTGCGTTCCAAGTACCCGGCATAGGTCTTGGGATCGTAATCCAGTGAGATACCCATGATGTGCAGCTTATCCTCGGCGATCTCCTCGCGCAGCTTGATCAGCCCCGGCATTTCCTTGAGACAAGGACCGCACCAGGTGGCCCAAAAATTCACCAAGACCATGCTTCCTTCGCAGTCGATGATGTAGCGCATCAATTGGGAGTAATCCATGGTGCGGATTTCTGGTTTTTCCGGAGCACCGGCATGCGTGCCCCAGGGCATTGCAAGCAATGCCAATACCAGCAGCAGGGCCAGGCGGAACTGACGCGTGAACCTCAAGGGCATGGCGCCTCCTGGGGTGCGTATTCCAACTGCCGCAACTGGTCCAGATCGCGGGGGTAGTTGATGTTGAAAAAGAAATGGCGCTCATCTTCGCCGTAGGGCAGTTCGTGCCGCAACTCATGGGGGATTGCCCGGCTGAGTTTGAACATGCCGGCCTCGCAGGAGGCCTCCAACAACGGCAAGGCCGCGGGCTCGTACACCGCCACCAGGGATTCGATGAAGCCAGTGTCCATCTGCACAAAGGTACTCATCACCGCTCCAGCCGGCCGCTTCCTCCTGAAATCCAGCAGTCGTCGCAGGACGGTCGCATCCAGCAGGGGCAGATCACAGGCAATGACCAACAGGGGTGCGGCAACGTGCCGCAATCCGGAGATGATACCACCTATCGGTCCCACGCCCTGGATTTCGTCGGGCAGCCAGGGTGCGTCCACATCCGGGATGGTGCCGCATGCCCCGGCCCGCTCGGGATCACGACCGGAGATCACCACCTCGCACCCCATGGAGCGCAGCAGATCAACCGAGCGACGCAGCAGCGTGACACCCGAATAGTGCAACAGGACCTTGTCCTGCCCCAACCGACGGCTCTTACCGCCGGCCAGGACCATGGCCTTGAATCCGCGATCGAGGTGAAAGGGGGTGTTCATGTTCCAAGGCCCTTGTGTACGGCGGGGTTTGCGCCAGGATCAAGAATCAGGCCGGCCTGGTCGGTAAACACCGTGAAGCGGACCTGCCGGGCAAAACCCAGCAGGGACATCCCCGCATCCCTGGCAATCTTCAAACCAGCCACGGTGACCGCCGAACGACTCACCAGCAAGGGGAATCCCGCGGCCACGGCCTTGGCCACCAGGGACCCCGTGGCCCTGGCCGAGACAAACAAGGCCAGACCGCTAGTGGTCAGCTTGTGTTCAAGGCAATGACCCACAGCCCTGTCCAGGCAGTTGTGTCGGCCGATGTCCTCCAACTGCCGGATGAATACCCTTGCCGCGGGATCGAACAATGCGGCGCGGTGAAAGCACCCCGTGTCCTCCCAGCGTCCGCCTGCTTCGATGAACTCGCCCATGCGTTCCAGTACGGTTTCAGGATGCAAAGGGGGAAAGCCCACCTGACCTGGCAAAGGCCGTGCGGACACGGGCTCGAGAAAGAACTCCCGGCCCTGTATCTTCGCGAGCCGGGGGTGTTGCCCCGGCTCACAGAATTCCAGCATGGCATGCCCCAATGCCAGTTGCTCGAGATGTTCGGGGAAGGCCAGCAGGACCCTGGGAGTTCGCCCCGGCCAGTGCAATATTATCCGTTCCTCCGGTGTGACGACATCCTCGAAATCACGCCAGGCGCCATCCTTGAACTGCCTGAAGGTGGTACTGTGCAGGCCGTTGGGGGTTGTTGCCATGCGTTCCTTTCCTTTTCAGAATCCCCAGGCGGACAGTGCGGGGCGGGAGTATCCCTTCTGGGTGGCCAGGATGTCCAGGGGCAATGACGCCAAATCATCCAGCAACGGAAGGTGCTTGCGGTCCAGCTTGCGGAAGTCGGCGATCTTCACATAGCACTTGCAGTTGTTGCAGACATCCACGCGAAAGCCGGGTTCGTCGTCCACGACGTAGAAAGCCAGCTTGTCGCTGCTTGTTTCCTCGCACACGGGGCAGCCCAGTCTGCGGGTACGGTACTCGGTCAGGCAGAAGGAGCAGGTCAGCATCCTGAACCCCTCCTTTTCCCGCAGGGAGCCTATGAGCGGCAGGCTGCCACAAACGGGGCAGTGGCCGTATTCCCAGGATTGCATGGACTTGACATGATCTTCCAGGCTCGTGGCCAAGGCCGCCAGAAACGGCATGAGCGACGACTGGATCAGGAAGCCCAAGGTGCGCGGGGCCTCGGGTGTACGCTCGGCCCAGCGCATGACGATCCCGGCATCCTCGTTGATATGGGCGGCAAAGGCCTTGTCCAGGTCCAGCTCACCGGCGTCGAGGGCTTTCTCGACCTCCAAGGCTGCGGATCCCAGTGGGAGGGGCGCTTTTTTAGCAAGTGCCAGCAGACCGCGGAACAGCTCGCTGGCTTGGGCAAGATCATAGGTGAATTCACAGCGCTCCAGCAGGGGAACACCTTGGGCCCTGCGCTCGTATGCAGCCAGGTTTTCCAATTCTGGCGGGGTGACGACAGCCTTGTTTCGAGCCTCGATCTGGAGCTTGTAGACCTCGGCCACGAGGTCCAGCAATCCGGTGGGGAGGTAGTCCTTTTTCTTCAGTTCTTCGAATTTTTTCTGAACAAGTCGCGTCTCTTCGTCCGTGGAAAGCATCGTCATCGTGTCCCCTCGTGGTCTCGCCCCGGCCGTGACCAGGGGCGGGCATTGAAAAGAAATGCCATGAATTGTATTCAGTTGCGAAAATAAATCCACTGGACCGCTAACACCCTGAAAATACACCTACTGCCATTCAGCCAAGGAGGCCGTTCCATGCGTGCAGTCGCTGTCACTGGTTTTAAAAAATCCGGCAAGACAACTCTTTGCGTCCGTCTCGGCCACGCCATGTCCAGAATGGACATCCGTGCCGCCGCTGTCAAGTGCACACATCACTCCCACCTGGATCAGCCCGCCACCGACACGGAGAAACTGGCCGAGGTCTACCCGGTCACCGCCGCCGTGGCAACTGCTCAATCCGCCATATTCTGGGGGCGCAAACGCTTCATCCCCGACCTGACGCCCATGCTGGACGCTGACTTTCTTGTGGTGGAGGGGGGCAAGGAACTGGGTTGGCTACCGCGGGTGCTGGTCCTGCGCGCACCAGAAGAGGCCGAGGCGTTGGACAGGGGCCTCGCGCTGTGCACCTTCGGGGATGTCCAGGCGCCTGGACTGCCGCATGTCACGGATGTGGACGAACTGGCTGCACTGGTCCTGGAGCGGGGATTCGCCTTGCCCGGGCTGGACTGCTCCACCTGCGGACGCGACGATTGCGCTGCCCTGGCGCGGGAGATCGTGGCCGGCACTGCCACGCCAGCGGACTGCCTGGCCGCTCGATCCGCAGTCCGTTGCAGCGTCAACGGCGTCCCCCTGGCCATGAACCCCTTCTCCGAACGCGTGCTTGCCGGAGTAATCCGGGGCGTGCTCCAGGAACTCAAAGGGTTTGCCCCGGGCAAAGTGGAGATATCCTTCACGTGCAATAATTCCCTCTGACCACGCGGCGTTGTCCGCCAGGGAAGTCCCTCGCTCCCCTACCCTTCCATCCGCCCCTTCTCGATGTGCAGGATGGAATCACAGGCAGCCTCGAGCCATTCACGATCGTGGCTGACGATGATCACGGTGGAGCCAAGGCGCTCCCTCGCCAGGAATGCCGCACGCTTCACCAGCTCCGAACTTTCTTCGTCCAGGCTGGCCGTGGGCTCGTCCAGGAGCAGGACCTTGGGGTCGAGCACCAGCCGCGAGGCCAGGGCCACACGCTGCGCCTCACCGCCGGAGAGTTCGTACCAATTGCGCATGCCGAATTCCTCGGGATCGAGCCCCACCATGCGTAGGGCGTTCTCGATGCGCGATTCCACCCTGCCCTGGCCGCGCAGCTTGAGGCCGTAGGCCACGTTGCCGCGCACCGTGCGCTTCAGCAGATAGGGCTCCTGGGTGAGCAGGGTCACCTCCCGCCGCAGCAGGGGGTTGCGCACGCCGTTCTCCTTGCCTCGATACAGGATGCGCCCCTCCGTGGGAGACTCGAGAAACGCCAATATTCTGAGTAAGGTGCTCTTGCCGCTGCCGTTGTGGCCGGCCAGGCCCACTATGGCGCCCTCGGGTATCTCCAGACGCTCCACGTCCAGGACCAGCCGGCCGGAATAACGCTGCCGCAAATTCTCCAGCAGATACAGGGGAGCATTCACGAATTGGCCCTCCTGCGCAGCCCCACCACCGAGAGGTTCACGACAAAGGCGATGACCATGAGCACGATACCCAAGGCCACGCCCATGTCGAAATGCCCCTTGCCGGTCTCCAGGGCGATGGCCGTGGTGATGGTTCGGGTGTGCCACTTGATGTTGCCGCCGACCATCATGGCGATGCCGATCTCCGAGACGATGCGGCCGTAGGCGGCCATGGCGGCAAGTGCCAGACTGAAGCGCGCCTCCCAGAGTGTGGTGAGGAATATCTGCCTCGGAGTCGCGCCCAGGGTCAGCAGGGTGACACGCAGTCTCGCGTCCAGGGCCTCCACCGCGTTGGCCGTGAGCGCCGTGACAATGGGCAGGCCCAGCAGGGTCAGGCCTATGGCCATGCCTGGAACTGTGAACAGCAGGCCGAATCCACCCAATGGACCGTGTTTGGTAAGAAAGGCGTAGACCAGAAGCCCGATGACCACGGTGGGGAAGGACAGCAGGGTGTCCACGACGAGGCGCAGAAAACGCCGCCCCGGAAAGCGGTAGTGCCCCAGCGCGAAGCCGAGAGGTGCCCCCAGCAGCAGACACCAGACAATGGCCAGCGTGGAGACGTGCAGGGTCGTGTAGACCGCCGAATAGGTCTCGGGATCTCCGTCGAGCAGCAACACTAAGGCCTGTAGCAAGCCCTCGAGAATGAAGTCCATGATGTCCGGTAAGTTTTTGTCGGTTTTTGGTGGATTTTGTCACTCGAAATACACAGTGACCAAGGGGAGACTTCTTCCTTTCCCTCGGTCACTGTGTACTACCCGATACGCCCCTGTCGGGGCAAGCACTCTATTTGGCGTTGGCCGTGAACAACGGCTTGCCCAAGAGGGAGAATCCGCCGATGAGCTTCTGGATTTCGGGAGAGGCCATCCAAGCGGAGAACTTGGTGGCCAGTTCGTACTTGGCGTCCTTGCAGCGCTCGGGGTTCACGGCGATGACCGAGTACTGGTTGAAGAGACGGTTGTCCCCCTCCACCAGGATCAACAGCGGCGGGGAGCCCTTTTTATTGTCCTCGTACTTGATGTAGGTGCCGCGGTCGGTCAGGGTGTAGCCCGCGCGCTCCTCGGCCAGGGTGATGGTTTGCATCATGCCCTGGCCCACCTGGACGTACCACTCTTCCTTGTCGGGCAGGGTCAGGCCGGTGCCTGTCCAAAGTTGCTGCTCCATCTTGTGCGTGCCGGAGTCGTCACCGCGGCTGGCAAAGATTGCCTTGGCTGCGGCGATGGCGGCCAGGGCCTCGGCCACGGACTTGCCCTTGATGCCGGCGGGATCGGCCGCGGGGCCGATGATCACGAAATCGTTGTACATCACCTCGCGACGCTCCACGCCGAAGCCGGCTTCCACGAACTTCTTCTCGGCGTCCGGGGCATGCACCAGCAGTACGTCCACGTCGCAATTCTCCCCCATCTTCAGGGCCTTGCCCGTGCCGACGGAGGTCCATTTCAGTTCGATGCCGGTATCTTCCTTGAACTTCGGCGCCAGGACGTCCAGCAGGCCGGTGTTGTCCGTGCTGGTGGTGGTGGCCATCATCAATGATTCCGCCGACACGGCGGCCGGCAACGTCAGAAAGGCGATAAGCAGGGCCAGGATCAGCGTGCGCATGACGTCTCCTCCAGGTTGTTGTTGCATACGATTCCGACAAAGAGTGACCAAGGAACCTTGTCCTGGCACCCGTTGTCGGAACTTACCTGGAGAAGTGTTGGAAGTAAATCCTATTCGAAAGAATGATGTTTGCTCACCATGGATTACAAAAACAGACCATAACTTACAACAGCCCTTGCCCCGCTTGCATCTCCCTGCCGCTCAATCCAACCTCATAGCCGCCCAGCTTCAGTATCTTGCCCTGGAAGGCCTCGGAGCGAAGCAGCTCGAGCAGGGCCGCGATCTTGGAATCCATCTCGAACGCTTCCGCCGCGATGACCAAGTCGTAGCGCTCCCTGGCCAGGGGCACGAAGTCCAGGTCCAGGGCCTTGGCCGCGGCGTGTATCCCCAGGCCGCAGTCCGCCGCGCCGGTGAGCACGTTCACGGCAACGGCCATGTGCGTGAATTCCTCCTTGTCGTAGCCGCGCAGATCCTCCGGCATCAGCCCCTCTTCCGTGAGGTGGTGGTCCAAAAGGATGCGGGTGCCGGCGCCACGCTGGCGGTTGATGAAGCGCAGGCCCTGGGCCACCACGTCCCCGAGACAGTGGATACCCTTGGGGTTGCCCTTGGGCACGATGAAGCCCTGGTGCCGGATGGCCATGTTCACCACCCGCACCGGGGTTTCGGGTAGGTGGCGGGCGATGAAGGGGAAGTTGTAGTCGTTCGTGGCCGGGTCGAAGAGATGCGCTCCCGCCACCAGGGTGGCGCCGTTGCGCAGTGCCGTGAGCCCGCCCATGCTCCCGACGTGGGTGGAGGCCAGTTGGATGGGTTCGGCCAGGCCCATGAGTTCGTTGGCCAGGAGGTCCATGGTGTTGTCGTGGCTGCCGATGATCACCAGAGTGCGCTCCAGGACTTCGCGGGGCACCAACAGTTCGGCGTTCACCCTGGCGCCCTGCTCCAGGCCCTCGCTGTCCGCCGGGATGTGGGCCAGGGCCTGAGCCCTGGTCAGGGTGGTGATCATGCCAGCGCCGCGGCCCAGGGGCGAGGCCACGAAACGTTCCCCCACGCGCCCCACGGCCAGACGCAGTACCTCCCGCATGCCAGGCCTGGAAGGAACCTTGCGTGTCAGCTCCACGGATATCTCCGGGCGTTTCTCCAGGGGACGGCGACCGAGCCAGGCAGCCAGGGGGCGCACCAGCTCGTCGTGGCAGACCACGGCACTCACTGGATAACCGGGGGCGCCGATCACCAGCTTGCCTCGCGCCACGGCGATGAGGCTGGGCTTGCCTGGCATGACGTTGATGCCGTGCACCAACACCCGGCCGAAACGCTCCATGATCCGGCGGGTGTAGTCCTTGCTCCCGGCGGATGACCCAGCACCCATGATCACGATGTGGGCGTCGGAGGCCAAGGCGTCGTCCAGGGCCTGTTCCAGGGCCTCGGGCCTGTCCGGCACCGTGGGCATGCTTCTGGCCTCGCAGCCCCAGGACCTGGCCAGGGAGAGCAGCACCTGGGAGTTGCTGTCCACCACCTGCCCGGGCTTTGGCTCCGGCCGCATGCGGAAGTCCAGGACTTCGTCGCCCGTGGGGATGACGTGCAGCCTGATGCGCTCCCAGACGTCGAGTTCCCAGATTCCCGCGCTGAGTAGTGCGCCCACGTCGTAGGCAGTGAGCGGATGGTTCTGGGGCAGCAGCAGCTCCGTGGCCACTATGTCCTCGCCGATGCGTCGCACGTGCTGCCAGGGATAAGCGGGGCGCTCGATCTGTATCTCCGCGTCCGTATCCCGCAGGACGTGTTCGATCATCAGCACGGCGTCAAAGCCCTCGGGCAGGGGATTGCCGGTGTTCACCGGCACGCACTGGACACCCTTGGCCAAGGCGATGGGACTGCCCTCGCGGGCCGGGAAGGTTTCCTTGGCGCGCACTGCGTAACCGTCCATGGCCGCACTGTGAAACGTGGGGGAGGACAGGCGGGAAAAGACCGGAGCGGCCGTGACCCGGCCCGCGGCAAACTCGGAGGGAACGCTTTCCACGGCGACCAAATCCTCGCGGGAAACGGCCGCCTTGGCCGCCTGCAAGGCCTCCTCCACTGTGACCATGCTCAGAAAAATGTTGCGCATAGATGATTGTCTCCTTGTCTTCGCAGATTAGAGGGGGACGGTTTCTCCGCGGGATAGGCCTTGTAAAGGAGCGAGCCGGTGATCCCCGCGTGTCCGGACCTGATGGATGTGGGACCGGCTGAAGGCGGGGTTCCCCGGCTCCGTACAAGGCGGGTGGAGGCCCGGCAGAACTGCCGTGCGGCAGCTCAGAAAGGCATATCGTCGATTTCCGAGGGAAAGGCCGGTCCCATGGGCTCCTGGTCCCTGGGGCCCTGACCGCCGGTTCCAGGGCCGTAGCCCTGGCCCTGGCCCTGTCCACCCTGCTGGGGAGCGGGTTGCCGATCATCGGGCGGTCCCTGATAGCCTTCGTCAGGATACTGCCCCTGCTGGCCTCGGCGTGTGTCCAGGAATTGCACGCGCTGGGCCTTGATCTCCGTGGTGTAGCGGGTCTGCCCTTGCTGGTCCTGCCACTGGCGGGTCTGCAGGCTGCCCTCCACATAAACCAGGCTGCCCTTCTTGAGATAGGTGTTGCAGGTTTCCGCCTGCCGCTCCCAAACCACCACGCGGTGCCACTCGGTTCGCTCTCCCTTGTTGCCGGAGCGGTCGGTATAGCTTTCGCTGGTGGCGATATTCAGGGTGGCCACCGGTGTCCCTGTCTGGGTGTAGCGCAATTCCGGGTCACGGCCGAGATGGCCGATGATCATGACCTTGTTCAAAGATCCTGCCATGGTGATCTCCTTGGTGCGGCCCACGCACGGACTATGGGCGCATTGGTTCGGGGGCGTCGTCATGCCTGGAGGCGACGCTCTCGAGCTTGTTCAAAGTATCCTCGAGCACATAGCTCAGGGGATCGGCTGTCTTGGGGTCCCAGTCAGCCAGGGCGGCCTCGAGCCGCTTGGTGCAGTGTTTGGCATCCTCCACTCCGGATGCCAGGGCCTGTTTGTAGCCATTGCTCCAAGGGCCGAAGCTCAGACTGTCCTGTAGTGCCTGGACCAGGAGGAGGATATCGGTGGTGACGTCCCGCGGTGGGCCGGGTTGGGCGCCGGCCGCTATCCGCGCAGTGGCGCAGAGCACCGGCCAGGCCCTTACCGGAGCCAGGGGGTCGAATGTTTGCGCCATGACTCGGATCTGCAGGTACTTGCCCATGGAGTCGCCTCCTGATTGCCGCCTGGGGCAGGGGCTATTCGGGTTCGCGCCACTCGGTGCGCACGCGCATGACAACGTCGTTGATCAGGTCCAGCTGGTCCGGCGCGCACACGCCGATGAGCGGGTCTCCGGCGTCCTTGACTTCGTTGTACTGGAAATAGACCGCGTAGATGACTCCCTCGGGACCACTGTAGTACACCTGGGCCTCACGCTTCATGCGCGACATGATGAACATCTCCATGCCGTCCTGGGCCTTGACGGCCCTGTGCCCGGAGGCCTTGATCTTCTTGTCCAGCTCGGGAACGAAATAATAGGTGGCCCGTTCCGGAGCGCAAAACAGGTGCAGAGCCTTTTTCAGAATGAGTTCCACCACCTCGTCTCGCGAAAGATAGTGCCGCAGTCGCAGCAAGGGAGTTCCCGCCTCGACGAAAACCCCTGCATATTGCTCGTTCACCTCGGCCACTTCGGCCTTCATGGGCGCGTGGATGGGCTTGGGATTACGCTCCCGCTCGATGGTCACCAGCAGGGTGCCCGGCTTTTCCTTCCAGGTTCCTTGGGGTCCGTGGACCCTGTCCCCGGTCTTGATCTTCGGAAAAGTGACCACGCCGGTGTGCGGGGCGAGTATGTCGTGTTCCTCGTAGGGGGAGGCCTTGATTTCCTCCAACAGCGACGCGACATCCAACATGGGCGGTTCCTCCTGTCCCTATCTGTAGTAGAGGTTGCGGCCGCCCATGGTCAAGAGGGCCTGGTACAGGTTCAGTCGGACTTCGCGGCGGTCCCAAATGCCCTGGATGTGCCCCCGCGAGAGAGCACTGTAGGCGCGGTGGTAGTCGGGAGGAATGTCCATGCCCGTGGTTTCCTTGATCACGCCTGGGCCGGCGAAACCTATGTTGGCGGAACGGATGGAGAACTGGTAGGGGGAGCAGCCCAGGAAGCTGGCCAGGGGGCCGGCATAGGAGTTGGTGTCGTAGAGCACCAGATAGAGTCCGCCGGCATCGATGTAGCGGCGTACCGCCAGGGTACAACGGGGCATCTGGATGACACCGTTGACGCCCTCTTGGATGCGGATTCCGGCAGTGCCGTGCACATAAGCCAGAAAGGGGAAATGCTTGCGCCGGGCGCGATCGGCAGCCTGAATGAACTTCTCGCCCTCGGCCGCGCCAACGGTCCCACCCCTGAACGCACCCACCAGCATGGCCACCACGATCTTGGTGTTTTCGATGCGTGCCTCGAAGGTCATGCAGGCGCTCTTGAGCCTGGTCTGCTTTTTGGCCTGCTCCAGCTTGGGATCGAATCCAGGATAGTCCAGCGGGTTGCCCGACTCCAGCTCGGCATTGAACTCGAAGATCGAGCCTGGGTCAAAGACATTGGCCAGGTACCACTGGTACTCCATGGGGAAATGGTGACCGCAATAGGAGCAGACCCCGGCGAATTCACCAAACAGGTCCGGCGCCCAGAGATCCAGGCACCCGTGCGTGGCGGCGTTGGGGCAGGTGACGGCCCGATCTTCCCTGGCCCTGGGGCTGATGTACACCCAGGTACCCTTCTTGCCGCCCTTGCCCTCCCAGACAGAAAGCTGGGTGAGCTGCTGTTCCTTGGCAAGATGCTCTCCAGTGGAGGAGGACAGTTTGCGCATGATCGACCGGCAAGGAGCGAACACGCGGTCGCAGACGAGCTGCGCCTCGTCACCGAGTTCCTGAACCGTGCGGACCACCTTTTTCTGATGCTTGCGGAAGAAGTCGTACTTGAAGAAGGAGTACAGGGACCATCCGAAGTCGTGCCAAAAGGTGTAGAACTTGCGGGCCAGGGGACGCTTGTCCAGCACCGCCTGTCGGCTCCTGCGCATGAATGCCGCGTAGCGTTTGGCCAACAGGCGCTCCCTGGCGGAGGAACTCAAGTCCCAACGGACATAGATGCGGTCCATGTCCGGAGGCGGCTTGCCCTTGCCGCCGCGATGCCGACGCAGGGCCATGGCGCGGAAGAGTTTGACGCCCCTGACGTCGAGCACCACCTCGTCCGTGGCGCGCAGGACCTCCTGCCGCAGCAGCTTGAAGAAGTCGTAGTGTTCTGGCCGCGCCCCCAATGGGGGCTCCTGCACCACACCATCGATGTAGCCCATGGCGAGATTGTCCTCGGCGGTCATCTTCAACTGCCGCGCGCATAGCTCCACGAGTTCCGCGCTGGCACGGGCACCTTCGCGCAATCTGCCCTCGATGGCGGCCGCGCCCTCGGGAGAGATGACGGAATAATACCCATGGGAGAGCATCAGCCTGCAGTCGGCCAGGCCGATGGCCTCTGCACCGCCGGAACCGCCCTCGGAGAACACGGAGATGATGGGCACGGACAATGCGGCCATGGTGTAGAGGTTGCGGGCGATCTGCTGCGCCGCGCCTGGATAGTCCTCGATGGGGTAGGAGCCGGGCGTGAAGATGTACGTATGAATAGGGATGTTTTCCGTGGCCGCGACCTGCATGTAATGCTGGGCCTTGGCATTGCCCCAGGGCTTGACCGAGCCGCCGTTGCGGAATTCCTGGCCGTGCCCCTTTTCCTGGCCAATGACCAGCACGGGCTGGTGATGGACACTCCTGCCCGTGCGCCTGGTGATGTAGGCGCGCGCGATGAGCATGCTGGGGTCGATGCTGTATTCGTCCTGCCCCCCGATCTCGGTGTAGTTGTCGTAGACGTTTTCCAGGATGTCCTTGAGGCAGATACGCTGGGGGTGGCGGACGATACGCACCCTGTCCATGGGCGTGAGGTCGCGTTCCAGCTTTTTTTCCAGAAACCCGAAGAGGTCTTCGAGGGAAGTGAGAAACCTGACCTTGTCGGGGACGTCGAGTTCCCGCTCCTTGAGACTGAATTCCTTGAGTTTGGATTCCAAGAGCTTGATGTTGACGTTTTCCTTGTGCCCGAAAATGTCCTGTATGTACCGAAGCCGCTCGGTGAGTATCTGTGTACGCTTTTCAATATCCATAGATCTTCGCCGCCTCCGGATAGGGCGTGGCGCAAGAAAGCCGCGACGCATGGCCGCGGCGTGACAAGCGGTTAAAATTCAAGCAAAGAATGCGTCTTTTCGCGCAGGAAGCCGACGTTGGTGCGCATGGCTTGGCCTTCACGATTCCGCCCCTGCAACACCAGGGTGTCCAGGAACCTGATTCCCCGTTCCTTGGCCTCCTGCAAGTCCTTGCCCCAGATGATCGCCAGTGCGAGGTTGGGATCGTATTCGGTGGGAATCTGATAGGGCCTGTCCACCGGAATCTGGGTATGCATCTTGAGCCAGGGCTGCTCCTGCCACGAAAAGGTCTCGATGCGCCCCACCCAAGGGGTGAAACGGTCCCCGGGGTCTTCCGCGATGATGCGGTATTCTATGCCCACACCCTCGAAGGTGATGTCCTTCTGGGTGTAGCCCATGGGTTCGCCCAGTCCCAGGCGGATCTGTTCGGCGATGATGTCCACGCCCTTTCTGCCGCGGATGCGGGAGATCACGGCCGAGACGCCGTTTTCCACCTGGATGCGTGTGTTCACTTCCATGAGGAAGGGTTGCCCCGCGGGGGTCACGATCCACTCCCAGGTGCCGACGTTGTCGTAGCGCACCTTGCTGGCCATGGCCAGGGAGTGCTTGACGATGTCGTCCAGGACCCTACCCGCGTCAAAGGAATAGGTGATGACACCAGGCACGAATCCCGGGGCCACCTCGACGCGCTTCTGCCGCCCCGTGCTCTGCACGGAGCAGTTGCGGGTGCCGAAATGCACGGGATTCTTGCCGCCGCGGTCCGAGACAACCTGGACCTCAAGATGGTTGAAGGCCGAAACCCGCTGTTCGATGAGCACCCCTTCGTCGTTGAACTGGCGCATGGCATAGTTACGAATGCGCCGATACACGGAGCGGAACTGGGCCGGGTCATGGACCTCCTCGATGCCCATGCCGCCGCCCCCGGCAGAAGCCTTGACCAGCACCAGAGGCTTGTCGATGCCCTGCTCGGCCTGGAAGCTGAAGAGACTCTCGGCGATCTCCTCCGCCTCCATCTCGTCGTAGATGGGTCTGTCGGATCCCGGCACCGTGGGTACACCCAGGCCTCGGGCCAGGCGTTTGGTGTTGATCTTGTCGCCCAGTTCCATGATCACGGGCCAAGAAGGGCCGATGAACACGAGCTTTCGCTTGCGCTCCACCACGCGTCGGGCAAAGCGGTAGTCCTCGGCGAAAAAGCCGTAACCAGGGTGTATGGCCGTGGCTTCGGCCGCGTCGGCCACCGAGAGCACCTCGTTGGCGTCGTGATAGGAGGAGACGCGGTACAGGCCCTTCGAACCGCCATGCTTGCGGGCCAGGACCACGTGTTCGGACTCCGCGTCCTCCTTGGTGTACAGACACACGAAATCCAGGCCGAGCCACTGGCAGGCCTGGACGATGCGCATGGCGATCTCACCGCGGTTTGCCACCAATATCTTGTGTTTTTCTCTTGTCACAAAACCTGCCTTTGCACCGTCATTCTTCTTCCCTTTGCTCCTTGCGCAGGGAAATGAGCCGTTTCTGTACTTCCAGTACCAGCTTGTCCAGGCGAGCCTCCATGCGCTTGTCCATGGCCTCGAAGCTGCACCCGGCGAGTTTGTCTGCGGCAATGCGCATGACCTTGGCCCTGATCCCACTCAAGAAAAGCTTCTTGTTCAGCATCAGGTCAAAGGTGAAAGTTTCGTTCACCGAGAACCGGTCCTTGTCCTGGACCTGAATGCCCATGCCGAAAGCGCTCAGGTCCTTGATGACAAAGCCCCGCCCCCGTTCATGAACATAGGCCTCGAGGCCGGGCACGTAGGTCCGGTAGGCGCGTCGACCGTGCTCGTCGGCACCTGGAAACGAGAAATCGAATTCGTCCACAGCGTCCTCGCCTCGGCTCTTTACTGACTGCCAATACGTTTTTCAAGCACGAATTCAACCCTTCGGTTTTTCGCACGATTTTCTGGTGTGGTATTCGGAACCACAGGGTTGAGATCGGCAAGGCCCGTGGCCGTCAGCCTGCTTGGCTCGATACCCTTGCCCAGCAGATAGCGCAGCACGTTCACGGAGCGCATGGCGGATATTTCCCAATTGTCCTTGAACCGACCTCCGTCCGAGGGTGGGACATTGTCCGTGTAGCCCCGGATGTTGATGATCTGGTCGTTGCGCTGGATGAACAGGTCATTGAGCAGGTCCATGAGTTCCTCGCCCGCCGACGTCAGTTCCACCTGCCCCGGCTGGAAAAGCACCTCACCGGGTACGTTGAGGGTTATGACGCCCTCGTCGAAAATCGAACCCACCACCCCTTCCACGCCCTTGCGGTTGAGAAAGGTCCTGATTTCAGCGTAGACTTGGCGCTGTTGCTCAAGAAGCTGCTTTTGCAAGAGCACGGACTCCACGAAGGAGCCCTCGGCCTCTATGCCGATGCGTGAGGCGAGGCGCTTGGCGTCCTTGTCTCCCAGGGCCTGGCGCACCGAGGTGAAGGAGTCGCTGAACAACTGCACGTCAAGGTGCGACATGGAGAATAGAAGAATGAAGAACACAAGCAGCAGCAGGGACATGTCGGCGAAGGTCGTGATCCACTCCCCGCTACCGCTCTCCTCTTCCTCGTCGTCGTCCGGTATGTAGGAGATGTAGAAATCGTCATCGAGCACTCTTGCGCTCCTTTGGTGGGATGAACGACGACAACTTCTCGTACACGAGCCTGGGGTTGTTGTTTTCCAGAATGGACTTGGCACCCTCGAAGATGATATTCAGGTGTACTTCCTCCTGCAGGGTACGGGCCTTGAGCTTTCCGGAAATGGGCAGGAAGAGCAGGTTGGCGATGAGCGCGCCGTAGAAGGTCGTCAGGATGGCCACGGCCATGGCCGGCCCGATGGACTTGGGATCGTCCAACCGGGTCAGCATCTGCACCAGACCGATGAGCGTGCCAATCATGCCAAAGGCAGGGGCGAATCCACCCAATCGCTTGAACACGGCAATGGAGATGTTGTGTCGTCTGCGCATGGTGGCCATCTCGATCATCACGGTATCGCGGATCAGAACCGGGTCGGCGTTGTCGGCGATGAGTTGGCAGGCCTTCTTGAGAATGGCGTTCTCGGTCTGGATGTTCTCAAGGGCGATCAGGCCTTCGCGGCGGCTGATCTCGGCGATGCGCACCATGGTGTTGACCACTTCCTGAGGCTTCACGCGCTTGGTGGCGAAGACCTGCAGGCCGCCGTTGAAGGCCTGCATGACCTCCTCCAGGGGGAACGTGACGCAGATGGCGGCAAAAGTGCCACCGAACACGATCATCATTCCCGGCACGTTGATGAAGACAGAAATGGCGCCACCCCAGAGAATCGCTCCGATGACCAGGGCAAAGCCCACGATGACGCCAAAAAACGTTGCTATATCCATAGGTTCGTCCTACAGTGCCCTCACCCCGTTAATGGAAATACACGCGTGCATGGCTGACCGCGGTCTCCGCTCCCCCCGAGGCAGCATGAACGAATCGGTTTACTCCCTCTTACCAACGTGCTCTAATTCTTATGCAAAACAAAAGAAAAGTCCAGGAAGCAGTACGGTTCATTGCCAAGAAAACCGAACATTTGACCAAACCAGAAACCGTCTTGGTCCTGGGCACAGGCCTGGGACCAGCAGCTGCGGCCATCGAGGCGATGGCCAACATTCCTTACGAGGTCATCCCTGGCTTCCCGCACAGCACCGTGGAATCCCACGCCGGGACCCTCGTGCTCGGAAGACTGGCGGGTATCCCGGTCTGGGTGCTCAAGGGGCGTTTCCACCTTTACGAGGGTTACACGCCTGAAGAGGTCTGCCGCGGGGTACGCACCCTCGCCTGCCTGGGAGCAACCACCCTGCTGCTGACCAATGCCGCGGGCGCCTTGAATCCACAGTTCGCTGCCGGAGATTTGATGCTGGTCACGGACCACATCAATTTCACGGGCCGCAACCCCCTCTTTGGACCCAACCATGACGACTGGGGCCCTCGTTTTCCGGACATGAGTCGCGTTTACTCCACAATGCTGCGCGAAATCGCGCAACAGACCGCCCTGGAACGAGGCATACGACTGGAGCGGGGCGTCTACATCGGCGTTTGTGGCCCAAACCTGGAAACACCCGCGGAAACCCGCGCCTTTCGCATCCTGGGCGCCGACGCCATAGGCATGTCCAGCGTGATCGAGGCCATCGCGGCCCGGCACATGGGGCTGGAAATCGCCGCCATCTCCTGCCTGACCAACGTGAACCTGCCTGACTGCATGGCCCCCACCAGCCTGGAGCAGGTCATCGCACAGGCCGGAAAGGCCAGCGACGCTCTCGCCCTACTCCTTGCCGGAATGGTCTCCAAGATTGCCCAGTCCTCCAAGAGGAGAGAATGAGCCCGCTTTCCGCGCTCTCTTGCCCGCCCAGGCACTGGCGCGCCAAGGGCCGGAGGGCTACTCCCCGAATCCCTGGCGCACCTGGTCCAAGAGCTCCATGGCCTGGCGCAACTGCCTGCCCTGTGTTTCGTCCTCGACCTCGTCGGCGATGAACGCCGCCCGCTGCGAGAGATCCTGCACCATGGAGCGCAGCATGGTCCGCCTGGCGATGGCAGGTACCTTGTCCAGGATGGCGATTTTGTCCTCCATTAGGACCATCCGCGTATCCAGCTCACCCACCTGACCGCGCAACTTGGTCAACTCCCGAACCTCGTCGGACAACCCCGCCATGTTCTGGTTCAGGGCGTAAAAGAAAACCACAAGCAGCAACACCGTCAAGATCGAAAGGAACAGGGCGGCTTTGCCCAAATCCCTGTTCACGGTGGAAGATGGTCTCTCCTGAAGTTCCTGCTCCGCTCCCTTGTTGATGTGCACCACTTTTTCCTGCTTCCCGTCCATGGTCTTCCTCCTGGGCGTTGATTGCTCCACGGATATGTATCAAGGCTGTCCCGCAAAAGCCAGTGCCTGACAAACGTCTCCGCTTGTGTTCCAAAGCCCGGAATACTGCCTGCAGTGCCTGGTGGTTCAGGAAAAACAGGCGATTGAAAAACACAACATCGTGTTATATACATCACTTGTACTCTGGGGCCGGCATGGATTCACGAACCAACTCCTGGCTTTCAACCTCTTTACTTCATTGGGGAGTTATTGCGGCATGCGTCCGCGCACGATCTCGATCCTGGCAGGGAATGCGAAAGAAGCCCGCACCAAGGCGGCTATTCAGCTGGGAACTCCTCCCGAGAACATTCTCGTGGAATCCGGCGAACACGGTCGCTTCGAGGCGCGCCTGATCAATTGCGATGCCGAACTCGAGATCACCACTTCCGAAGACAACATGGTGGCTACCATCACCCGGGCGCTGCCAGCCTGCGGCAATGGAGCGTCCATCGATGCCACAAGCCTGACCGAGGCGCTCGAGAACCATGGAGTACGCATCGCTCCCCTCCAGGAAGCCGCAAGGAAGGTCCTGGATGCCCTGTCCAGTGGGCAGGAAATCGCGAACGTGGTCATCGCGCGTGGCATCCCTCCGGAACCAGCCCAGGACGCTCGAATCGAACCACTGGGCAACTGGAAGTACCCCGTGTTTCCCAACGACCCCATCGGCAATCTGATCCCCGCCACAAACGCCAAACCCGGCAAATCACTCTCCAGCACCCGAGTGAACGCTCCTGGAGGAGAACGCGGCAGGGGACTCAACCTCCTGGAAGGCGGGGGCTGCTTCATAGACCAGACCGCCTTTTTGGTCCGCTCCGAACGCTTCGGTCTCGCCCACGTGCAACAACAAGATGTGTGGATCGACTCGGCACAACTCCTCAAGGTCTCCAAATCCCTCATGCGGGTGACAGCCGTGATCTATCCCAAGGATTATCGCGGCAACCGCTTCACCCTGGACCGCATGCGTTCGGCCCTGGAGACCGAGGGTATCACCGGCGCCATCGATTCACCGTCGCTCATCACCGCCATCGAATTGGCCACCGGGACGCAGGAACCGGTCAAGGACGTGGTCATCTGCCGTGGGTTGGAGCCCAAGGACGGTAAGGACGGCTGGTTCGAGATGTTGATCAAGGACGAGCGCTCGCAGGTGGGGGAACTCGACGACACGGGCCGTATGGATTACCGCTCACGCGGCATGGTGCGCGCGGTGAAGCGGGGAGAGATACTCGGCCGACTCCATGAACCGGAACCCGGCGTGCCCGGTCGCGACGTCTACGGCAAGATCATTCCGGCCCGCGAAGGCAGACCTTTCGGCATCCAGATCGGCGAGAACATCGAAACCTCGGACGACGAACGACAGTTCACCGCGACTGACGACGGCATGGTTCTCTTCGTCTCCAACAGACTCAGCGTCACCGACGTCTTCCAGACCCGCGGCGACGTGAACATGGGCACCGGCAACATCTGTATCGAAAAGGGCTCGGTCCATGTCCGCGGCTCCATACTGGCCGGGTTCTCCGTACAGTGCCCCGGGAACATCCTGGTGGACGAGGTGGTTGAAAACGCCACGGTGACGTCTGGCGGAGACATCGAAATCCGCGGTGGCATCCTCATGGACACCTCCGGAGGCAAGATCACGGCCGAAGGCGGGATTTCGGCGCTCTACGCCAAGAATGCCACCATCGTGGCCAACGGTGACGTGAACATTGCCCACGAACTCAGCAATTGCATCGTGTTCGCTGGCCGGCAGGTCATCGCGGTCAAGGGACGCGGCAAGATCATCGGCTCCACGGTCCGTGCGGGCAAAGGCGTCGAGGCCAAGGAAATCGGCTCCGACCTCGGCGTGGAAACCACCATCTTTCTCGGTATCGAGCGCCGATCTTTCAGCGAGGAACTGCAAAAGAAGCGCGAGTTGCAGGCCGTGTTGCAGAAGATATACGGCACCCTTGGCTCTGGGGATCCCAAGGACCTGCTCGCCCGGGCCCGTCCCGAAAAACGGCAGGCCGTGGCCAGCCTGCTCAAGGCCAGACTGCGAGCGGAAAAACTGATCAAGGAAATCGAGTCGTCCTTCGATGATGAACGGGAACGTATCAGACGCGCGGTACAGGCCCGAGTAAAGGTCCACAAGACCATCCACCCCGGCACCATCATCAACTGTTTCGGTGTCACACTCAATGTCAGCGAGCCACTGCATCACAGTCAAATCTATTACGATTCTTCGGAACAAAAAATTGTGGTGGCCTCGCTCTGACACTGTTTACAGGACCAGACAAATGGCGTAACTCCCCAACAACAGTCCGGGGCGCTGGAGGTCTTCTCGCGTGGCCCCGGCGTCTTGTGAACAAACCCAACCGAATCAACCTGAAGCTCCAGTGGTACACGCACCGGGTCAGGCGCCTGCACCGGTTGCCGCACGTTCCCCACCCGAGGCTGTCACGGGCGCCGTTAACTTCAACTCCCGCATGGGTCATTTGTTCATGTTCAAAGATAAAAAAGTAATCGTCGTGATGCCGGCCTACAACGCGGCCAAGACACTATTCAAGACCTTTGACGAGGTGATGGACCAGGGCGTGGTGGACCAAGTTATCGTTGTGGATGACCGCAGCCGCGACGAAACCGTGGAACTGGCCAAACAGCTGCCCAATACCGTTGTTCACGCCCACGAGGTCAACAAGGGCTATGGCGGCAACCAAAAAACCTGCTACAGGCTGGCCCTGGAACACGACGGCGACATCGTGATCATGGTCCACCCCGACTACCAGTACACCCCGAAACTGATTCCGGCCATGGTCACCCTCATCGGCAACCAGCTCTACGACTGCGTTCTCGGCTCGCGCATTCTCGGCGGCTATGCCCTCAAGGGCGGCATGCCCATCTGGAAGTACGTTGCCAACCGCATGCTCACTCTGACCGAAAACTTGATCCTCGGAGCCAAGCTCTCGGAATACCACACCGGGTACCGCGCTTTCTCCAGGGAGTTGCTCCAGACCTTGCCCCTGGAGAACAACTCGAACGACTTCGTGTTCGACAATCAAATGATCGCCCAGATACTCTGGCACGGCTATCAGATCGCCGAGATCACTTGCCCCACGCGCTACGAGCCCGAGTCCTCGTCCATCAACTTCAAACGCAGCGTCGAATACGGGTTTGGATGTCTCCGGACAGCGGCGCTGTTCAGGCTCGCCCGACTTGGACTGGTTTCCTGCCCCCTCTTTTCCAGCACCGCGATACAGGAATAGAAGGATAGTTCATGAAGGCCCTATTCAAAGCACTGTTCTTCGTGGTCAAGTGGCTGTTGCTCCTTGTACTTGGCGTAGAAATGATCTGCTTCATCTTCATTTCTGTCAGCAACTATATAATCTACGGACACATCCGCGAAGGAAGCAGGGTCGTCTACGATCCATACACCCTGTTCCGTAATGTCTCGGGGTTGCGACCCACCACTCCCTGTACTGCTCCTCCAGGAAGCAGAGAACTCACCATTTGGGTCTTTGGCGGCTCCACGACACGCGGCCAGACCGACGATCCGGACACCACAATTCCCAGTTATCTTTCCCAGAACCTGAACCAAATCAATCCCTCCGTCTGCCATAACGTTGTCAACTTCGGAGAGAATTCCTACAACTCGTTGCTTGAAGTAAAATCCTTCCAAAAGCAACTCATCACCCGAAACGACACCCCGGACCTCGTCATCTTCTATGACGGCGCCAACGAATCCGTATACTTCGCACAACACCGCTCCACGGAGGCGCATCACGGTTACCGCAGGGCCAAGGCGCTCATCGAGAGCTACCACAAGAACTTCTTCGGGGTGTTCAAGTCCCTCAACGCGGCCATCCAGGCCTCCTTTGCCAAGGAACTCTACGACAAGTTGATGCAGGTGCAGGTGCCCATCGACCCGGATTCACCGGACCTCCGGGAGCATGTGGAACTTGTCGGCAAACGCTACTCCTTCGTCAACAAGGTCGCCTCCTGCTATGGCGCGCATTTCCTTGTCTTCTGGCAGCCCACCCAATGGGTGGAGCAGGGAGAAGTGATCGTGGAGGTCAGCGAAAAGGAAAAACGGCACTTCGTGAACACCGACCGCTTCAGCAACATGCGTGAGAACTTCAACACGGTCTACGGAGCCATCCTGGACGACCTCAAGTCCAAACCCTATTTCGTGAACTTCCGCGATGTACTCGTCTCTCGAAAGGAAGTGGCCTACCAGCCCGACGGCGTGCACCTCACCGCCTACGGCAGGGAACTCGTGGCCAAGGCCATGGTTCAGACCCTGCGCTCCCGCGGCATACTCTGATTCCAGCCGCCGCTCCGGGGTCACTCCTCGGTGGGTGTGTCGCTGATGCGCTTGACCTTGAGGGGAATGACGTACCCCCGCTTGGCGGTTTTCACAGTCCCCTCCACGGCATCGGCCGAGAGCATGGAGCTGATGAACGTGTGACCCCGGAAATGTCCTGCCACGATCACGCCGTCGCGCAATTCCCCTTCGAAATGATAGGGGTTGATCTCCCCGTCCGGGGCATGCACAAAAGCCACGCCTCGTAATACGTTCCCCTCGTGGTAGACGTGGGCGACCACCGTGGAGAGCAGACAGGGGCCCTCCCAGATTCCGGTATAATTGATCTCCCCTTCCAGGGCCTGGTCCGCAGTCTGGTCAGGGGCCTCGCCCATGGCGCCCGCTGGCGCTGCAATAGATAACACGAACAGCAGTGTGACAAGGTTGATAATCCTCTGCATCACGCCTCCTTGCTTGTACCGACGTGTGTCGTCGGGTATGTAAACGCCGGGTTGTGCCTCTACCCGTCTTGCATCATGGTGTTCAAGGGGATCAGACGATAGTGGTCCCCCAGGCGTTGACAGGGAAATACCGAGGCATCGAGCAGGACGAATTTTCCAGGCTGCGCGGCCAGTTCCCTGACCATTTCCCCGTAAGGTTCGAACAGGGGGTGGTCCGAGGGGAATCCAGGCACCCTGCTCTCCCGCACCAGCACCTCCAACGCCAACCCCGTCGTCTTGCAGAGTTTCTTGAGCCAGCCCGGCATGGACGTCTCGCAGAGTGGTACCAGTCGTCTGCGCCCCTGGGTGAATGAAGTCTCAAACGTCCGTTCGTCCACCACCATGTAATCCACACCGTACTTCGCGGCAAACCTTCGCACCGTGCCCTCATCCTTGGCGTACAGGGCGCGCAGGCTGTCTTCCAGCGCGGGGCGCATGCGCATCCACACACCCGTGCTCCAGGGGTGCGCAAGCTCGTACGAGACCAGCACATTGCGCCGGCCAAAGGAAAGCGCGTTGTCCATGGTATAGGGGTGCCCAGCCAACAGACTTTCGCGCGGGGTCCGGCGCAGTGCGTCGTAGAGTTCGGCTCCGTCAGAGTAGTCGTGCAGCCCGATCCCATGCAGCCTGAAGACGGTGAGGACCAGGCAGCCGGCCAAGGCACTCCGTACAGCCCAGGTTCCCACTCTTGGGCCGAGCCGCCGCACCATGGGCCGCAGTGCCGCCCACAGCAGCAGCCCCACGAGAATACAGAAAAACAGGTTGGTGGTGTATTCCAGATAGCGCGAGGGGATGAAAAGTTTGAGCAGCCAAAACCTGGCAGCGGCGAACAGCAAGAGGGAAGCGACCAGCACGGACACGAATGGAGGCACTACCGGACCGAGCCGCCCCCAACGCAACCGCCGCGCTCCTCGGAACAATGCCAGGCCGAGGAGCATCGCGCACAGGATTCCCATGGGCACACCCCACTCCCTGAAGGGAAGCATTCGCTCCCAGGGGCGGGCCACAAGCTCGAAAAACAAGGAGGGAACGGGCAGAATGGGAAACCGGCCCAAGGTACCAAAGACTGGATCGCCCCACATGTCGGCGGCAGCGGCCATCGGGCCGAAGCCGGTGCCCCCCAGCTCTTGATTGTACAACCAAGCCGGCACGGCAGTCAGCACACAGAGCGGATAGTGCCAACTCCTGGTCGGAGCGGGAGGCTTCGGAAGAATCTTCACCCTCCAACCCATCCAGCCTACGGCCAGGGCCACGGCGCACAGGGCGTAGATATACGGAATGAACAGGGAGAGCAGCAACAAAAGAAGCAGAATGCCCAGGGCCGAACCACGCAGCCAGGCCAGAAGGAACAATGCCAGAAGCGGCGCGGCAAACGACCGGGCCAGTCCGCCGGCGACGCCGTGCAGAAAAAAGGGTGACAGCCAGAACACGCAGAGTGTGCTCCAACCGGCGCCACGACCGCCGCCTCCCCCTTCCGCTCCTTCTTCCAGACGTCCCAGTCGCTGTCCCAGAACGAACAGCACCCCCCCGAGCAGAATGAATTCCAACCCGGCGAGGACCTTGGAAAAGCTGAAAGGATCCAGCAAGGGGCTCGCGAGCCGATACAGGCCGCGCACACCGTGCGTGACGTAGCGCCGGGCGTACTCGGCTAGCCAGCCATCGGTATCGCGCGCGGGATAGAGACCTGGTTCGATCCACTGCTGCATCCAGAAAATCTGTTGCCTGGTGTCGTCGTTGACCACAAAAGGACGCCCCAGGGCGAAGCCGTGCACCAGGAGGAAGACGCAGGCGGTCAACAGCAGTGCCGGAAGCAGACCGGGCAAGGGGAGAGGGTCGGCCGGCATGGAGGCGGAATCCCTGATCAGGGGCATCGGTGGACGCTCCGTGTCAGATGTCGCGGTCGTAGATGCGCCAGGTTTTATAGCGTGTGGCCCCATATTTGCCCAGGGCGCGCATATACAGGGTCAGTTGCTCCGGAATGAGGGAGCAGTCACAGGACTGGATGCTCTCGTGCTGGTAGAAGTCGAGATAGCTGCAGAGGATCAGCGCGTGATGCAGGCGTTTGCGCTGGTACTCCCGCTTCACGCCGAGGAGCAGCGTGCGCAGCTGTTTCAGGGGCTTGATCCTGGCCTCGTAAAGCAGGCGCAACTGCTGGAGCGGGCTCAACCGGCCGTCGAACATCTTGAGGGTCGGGTTGAGGTCGGGCACGGTGATGATGAATGCCGCGATGCGGTCGTCCTTGTCCAGCATCAGGCGCATCAGGTCGGGCCGAAGGATGGGGAGCAACTCCTTGATGATGCCTTGGAAATGCTTACGGGTGAAGGGCACGTGCCCCCAGTTGTGCTCCCAGGACTCGTTGAACAGATCCAGGACCTCGTCGCGCCTGAGAAGAATGTCCCTGACCCTGGGACGCTGAAGCCTGAGACCGGTGTTTTTCATGATCTCGTCAAGCTTTTCCTGCATTCCTTTGATGCCCCTTTCCCGGGTGATCTTCAGGGCGTACCAATCGCAGGCTTTGGAGAAGCCGTATCCCTCGACGAGATCGACATAATAAGGAGGGTTGTGCGTGTGCATGATGGCCGGCAGGCTGTCGAATCCCTCCACGAGCAACCCCACCTCGTCGTAGATGCCGAAGCTAAGGGGGCCGCGGATGCGCTTCCGGCCGTGCTTGCGCAGCCAGGCAGTCGCGGTCTCGAAGAGCGCCGTAGCGGTGTTCGGGTCGTTCTCACACTCGAAAAAGCCGAAAAAGCCCGTGCCGTCCTGGTATATCTCGTCGTGCAGCCTGTTGACATGGGCTGTGATGCGGCCCACGGGCTCGCCGTGGCGCAGGGCGAGAAAGTACTCCGCCTCTCCGACTTCGAAAAACGGCCCCCGTTTTCTGTCCAGAACCTTATTCATGTAGCTGATGGTGGGGGGAACCCAAAGCGGATCCTGGGCCTGAAATTTCCAGGGCAGGCGAATGAACGAATCCAACTGGTTCTTGTCCTCCACAGTCACGATGTCGAGCTGCGGAGACGAGGCGGTAGTATGCAACAAAAACTCCAATTACTTGGAAGAGATGATGGTGGCCTGGGTCTTATAGCCTTCTTTGAGCACGAAGTCTGGGTTTGGCGCCAGAAGTTCGACCTCGTAATATGAGGGCTGACCAAGTCCAGGAGTGACCGGTGTCCAGGAAATACGAGAGAGGGTCGCGTCAAAGGTCTTGTCCGGTATGGAGGCCAAGGAAACGGTGGCCTTGTCACCGATGGACAACCTGCTGGCCTCGATCTCGAAAACGTTCGCCCTGATGATCATGGGGTCCATGACACCGACGACGAGGCCCTCTCCCGAGGGCATTTCCGAGCCTACCCTGATGTCGGGATGGATCCAGAGGACGTGGCCGTCAATGGGCGACGTGAGTTGGATCTCCTCGGGGATATGGTTGAAGCTGACTTCCGTGCCAAGGGTCTCGCGCAGGGCGTTCAGGTCGTCCTGGGCCGAACGTTTGAGCACTTCGAGCTGTTCTTCCAATGCCTCGCGCTGGCGCACCAAGGACTCGATCTCCAGGTTGATCTGCGTCAAATTCTGACCGCTGGCCATGCGTTGCTGGGCAAGTTGCTGCAACTCCTTCTGCTTGGTACGCAGGGGAGCCAAACTGCCGTTGATGTTCGCGATGCGGACTTCCAGATCGCCCGTGGCCTGGGGCGAGATGCTACGCCGCAACTTGGCGATGACCTCCGCCGCCAACCGGTAGCTCATGAGCACGTCGCCCTTGTGGACGCGCTGCCCAGCCTGGACCTTGAGGTCAGTGACGATCCCTTTGTAGGGAATCGGCACCAACCGTTTCAGGGAGGAATACAGCTTACCCTGGAACACGATCTCCTTGCCCAAGGAGCGCGACGGCGGCGGCATCTGCTCGGCGGGTTGTCCCTCGGAGGATGCTGTCAGGCCAAGGGGGGCCAGCCACAGCACCAGAACCAACAGCGCGGCAAGACTAATAATCGTTCGCATTGATGTACGACTTGAAGAGGTTTCCCGACAGATAGCGCAGCTCGAGCAACGAGTTGTCGTCATCAAGCTCCTTGCTCAAAGCATTCTGCCTGGAGCGGAAATACTCCCTGATCTGATCGAGATAGACCGGGAAGGGCTGCATACCACTCTGATAGCTGATTTCGCTCTGCCGCTTGCGCAGACCGGCCAGTTCAACCTGGGAGCGGGCCACCTTCAAAGCGGCCAAGGTACGCCGCTTGGCTGACAAGCCGGCTGCCCAGTCGCTGCGCACATCCATGGCCAAGAGATTCTCCTGAACCACCTGTTTGCGCACCTTGATGCGCTGGCGTCGGATATTCCTGGTGCGCTCGCCCCAGTCCCAGACGGTCCAGGTGAAACCCACGCTGGTATACAGCCTATTGGATCTGTCGTTGTTGTCGATGTTGTCAATAGGGTCCGCGGTGCGGCTCTGGAAGTAGAGCTTGGGCAGGAAGCGGGACCAGGCGAGCATGACCTCGTACTCCTGTATCTCCCGTTTCTGCTTTTCGATCTTCAACTCCATGTTGTTGGCCACGACATTTTCCACCGTCACCTGATCGGGCATGAAGGTTCCCACAACCTGATCGGGATAGTCACGGAAGTCCAGCTCGAGGTTGTTGGCGCTGTCCAGTCCCAGAAACTGTTTGAGATCGGCGATCATTTCCGTGCGCAGGGCCTCGAGGCGGTCGCGCTCCAGTTCGGTGAGTTCCACCTGCTGTTCGGCGATGCGCACCTCGAGAGGATTGGTGCCGCCAGTTTCCAGAAGATTGTTCAGATAGGCCTTTTCATGCCTGGCCAGGGCCACGAGTTCATTCTGAATCACCAGCATCTGTTCGAAGGATCCGAGTTGCAGGAACATCTGGCCGAGTTCGTACAGCCCCTTGGAAATGGTCATCATATGGCCGAGGATGGTGATCTCCGTGAGCAACTTGGTGGCCTCGATGGAAAAGCCGGCAGCAATGGGGTCGTACCCCCCGGTGGTGAAGCTGAGGCTGAAACGGCTGTCGGCGGTCTTGGGCATGTTCAGGACATAGCCCGTGCTCACCAGCAGATTGGGCAGCAGCTTGTACCAGCTGTCAGATTCGTCGATGCGCTTGAGTTGGATCTCCATGGCGCTCTTGACGAAATATGGGGATTGCTTGAGGGCCAAATGTACGCATTCGTCAAAGGTCAGCGGATGGTCCAGGTGCACGGGGGTGGGATCGCCCACTTCGGTGTCGGCTTCGATCTTCGAGGGCGTGGCGATACCACCCCTTGCCGCTCCTTCCTCGATGCTTTGCGAAAGGCGATAGGCCTGGGCGCGTTCGGCGACCTTTTCGGCCGGGTCGATTACCCGCGGCGAGGCTGTCGCGTTCTGCTCCTTTGTGGTGACGTCGGAATTGGCCTCGTCAATGGGCGCGTAACGTACTTCGCCTTGCGTGGTCTGGGTTGTCCGGGAAGCCTGGGCAGCTTGGTCTGGGGGGGTCTCGGGCGCCTTGTTCGTCTGCCTGCGAAACAGGGAGAGGTTGTTGTCATCGGCGGCATGTGAGCCCTGAGGGGCGATTATCAGCAGACCCCACGCGACAAGGAACAGCAACCCCGCGCGGCGAAAAAAACGCGCGGCCTGTCCGCCCAGTTCACAAGGATGCGATGTCCTTTTATCAGTCCGTTTGCTCAGGCCTGTCAGCATAGGCTACTCCTGGGCTTACTCCGGGTACAGGTTGCCGTCTCGCAAATGGCACACCCGCGTGCAGCGTTTCGCGATTTCCGGGTCATGTGTCACGAGCACCATAGCCGTTTCCTTACCGGAGATAAACTCATGAAAATGATCCAGGACCATGTCGCCGTGCTTGCGATCCAATTGGCCTGTAGGTTCATCGGCAAAAATGACCCGGGGACGGTTCACCAGGGCGCGGGCAATGGATACGCGTTGCTGCTCGCCGCCCGAGAGCCTGTTCGCCGGGTGGTGGATGCGGTGCCCCAAGTTCACTTTGTCCAGGGCATCGTGGATCATCTCAGGACGTTCTTTGCGCCTAACGCCGGCATAAATCAAGGGGTATTCCAGATTTTCATAAACCGTGGTGTGCTCGAACAAATTGCAGCTCTGGAAGACGAACCCAGCGAAATTGCGGCGGAATTCAGCCTGGGATCCCCGGTCGCGTTTGAGCACGTCCTCGCCGAGGACCCAGTACGAACCGGAGGTTGGGGGATGCAGCAGCCCCAGGATGAATAAAAAAGTGGACTTCCCCATGCCCGAGGGGCCCATGATGGCGATCATCTCGCCGGGCATGACGTCGAGGTCCACGCCCTTGAGGATGTGGATGACCTCGGAGCCGCTGCTGTACTCTTTGGTCAGGTTCCGCACCTGGATGAGAGGCTCTCGGTTCAGTGCCATCATGTCATTCATAACGAATCGCAGAAACTACTTCCATGCGGCTGGCGCGCAACGCCGGGAAAAATCCGGCCACTGCGCCCATGGCCAATGAAAAGAAAAAGCTCAGCGCCGTGTAACCCAACACCTCTTCCTGGCTGGGCGCCTTGCCCATCAGGTCGCTGGCCAAGCTCACCGCGCCCAGGCCAAGCCCCACGCCTACCACCGCCGCACCGCCCGACAGGCAGATCGCTTCGGCCATGAACTGCGTGAGGATGTCCAGGTCCTGTGCGCCCATGGCCTTTTTCAGGCCGATTTCGCGGATACGTTGCCGAACCGCCGTCATCATGCCGTTCCAGATACCGTATCCTCCGAGCAGAAGGGTTCCGATCACCGAAAAGTAGATGAAACTTTCCACCCAGAGCACGATACGCTTGACTTGCTTCAACTGAGCCTCGGGTACATCCACCCGCAGCTTGTCCACGCTCTGGTACTTGTCGATAATCCCCGGCAGAGCCTGGGCAACCCGTTGCACGTCGTCCAGGCCGCGGCAGCGGAGAATCAACCTGTTGGAATCCGGCAATTCCACGATCCTGTCCTTGGCCGTGGTGATGGGCAGGAACACGACCTCGGCCATACTCACCGAAATCTCGGCGCTCATGACTCCCACTACGGTATACATGGAGTTGTCGATGCGCAAGTGATTCCCCACGGGGTCATCCGCACCGAACATTTTTTTCGCCGACGTCTCGCCGAGCACGCAGACCGGCCTGCGCTCGCTCACATCTTCCGGATCGAATCCACGCCCCTGTGACACCCGCTGCCCCGTGACCAGCCAGTAGGAGCTGTCCACGCCCATCAGGGGGAACTGGATGACCCTGTTGTCAAGGGAAGTTTGCGAGGGACCGTGCTTGGTCACCGTCTCACTCAGACCGAGAACCCCGGGCAGGGCGCGAAGCTCACGTACCGCCCCCTCGTGGAACCACTGCACCCTGTCGATGGTGTCCTGCCTGGTGAGTTTGGCCTCGAAAAACATCTGGATGATGGTGGCACCGCCGATCATGGTCAAATCGTTGTCCAGATTCTGCTTGATGATACGGCCCATGGTCAGAATCACGATCACCCCCCCCGTGCCAAGGGCGATGGAAATCAGCACCCCGATGTAGCGCAGGCGTTGGCGCATGACCTGCCGCGCGCTGACGCGCAGCAGATCCACCAAACGAAACAAAGTCATCTTCCCCATGGAGCGTTCGCCCTTTCCGGGCAACAAGAGCTGTCAGCCGCCGGCCCGACAGCAAAATCGATGAGCAGCCGCGGGTCCTGGGTCAGATGCCGATTCCCGTTGCCTGGCAACTGTCGTCCAGAGAGGAATCGAACTGAGGCGCAACGGCCGTTTCCTCCAGCACCAGGTCGCTGGCCCGGATTTTGAATTGCCCGGCCAGCGTGTCGAGAACCTCCAGCAATCGGTCGAGATGCCTGTCCTCGTGGGTGCTCATGAACGCGGTGCGGATCAGGGCCTTGCCCTTGGGAACAGCCGGAAACACGGCCGGAAGGGCAAAGACGCCAGCATTGAACAGTGCTGCGGCGAAGCGGAAGGCCTTTTCCTCTTCGCCGATATAAATGGGCACCACCGGAGACTCCGCCGTGCCGTAGATCAGGCCGAGGTCACTGTATCCCTTGCGCACCTTGCGGGTCACTTCCCAGAGCCGCTCGACACGATCGGGCTCGGATTCGATGATGTCCAGACACTTGAGCACCGTGGCCACGTTGCAAGCCGGCAACGCGGCGGAAAAAATCAGGGTCTTGGAGTGATGCTTGATATACACGAGGATGTCCTCGTGATCCGAGGCGATGAACCCGCCGATGGAGGCCAAGGCCTTGCTGAAGGTCCCCATGATGAAGTCCATCTTGTCCACCAGACCAAAATGGTGGGCCGTGCCGCGCCCTCCTCGTCCCATGACGCCGAGGCCGTGGGCGTCGTCAAGGTAGAACACAACGTCCGGGAATTCCTCTTTGAGTTTCACCAGTTCAGGCAGGTCGCTCACATCCCCGGACATGCTGAACACACCTTCGGTAATGAAAAACACCGTGGCATTGGGGTAGCGCTTCATGGCGCCGCGGATTTTCTCCGCGGCCGAAAGCCTGTCGTTGTGGTGAAACGGAATGATCTTGGCGCCAGAGGCCCGGCATCCTTCAAATATGCTCGCATGATCCTCGCGGTCGCAGATCAGCACATCCTCGGGTGTGACCAAGCTGCCCAGCACTCCCAGATTGGCCAGAAAACCCGTGGTGTGCACCACGGCCATCTTCTTGCCCACAAAAGCGGCCAGACGCTCCTCGAGCTGGTCGTGCAGGGTCATGTTGCCCGAAAGAAATCGGGATCCGCCGGGTCCGGTGCCCCATCGAGCCAGGGCCACGGACGCTGCTTCCACCACTCTGGGATCGTGGGTGAAGCCGAGATAGTCGTTGGAGCCGGCCATGATCAAACGCTTGCCGCCCACTTCGACCTCTGGGCCCCATGACCGTGAAATCGGCTGAAAGTACGGGTAGAACTGCTGTTGTTTGGCGCCCGCTACCATCCGGGCGAATGCCTTACTGCGCTGCTGCACTCTCATGACGATGGTTGTTCCTCAGTATCTCCACCCATGGGGATCGATCTGGTAAATTGATTTTGAAAAGCGCCTCATGGCGCCGCAAGAGCCGGTTCGAGGCGCGAAAGACTCCTGGGGTTGGTCTGCTTGCCATTCTTGTCTCTGACCTGCACTGCCGTCGTATCAAGGTTCGCTCCCGCTCGAGGCAACCGGCAGACTGGCAGCTTGGCCCGGAGGCTGATCGACATGAAAAACAAGCCAACCTGAACAAACAAGCGGGATCGAAGCCCGTTGTTCCGGTTTTGTATTGCCGTCCCAAAAGATAGGTAGATGTACACCTTGCGTTGCGGCGTTGTCAACCGAGGCCCGATCCAGAAAAAACAATCCTGAAACGTCGAACCGGGCGGAACGGGCGCTGCTTGCACATGACTTCCAGAGCCCGATCCTGTGTTCCAGCTTCCCAGGCCCGCCCAAGGCATACCCCCAGGCCTACTCCAGACCAACCCCAGGCCCACGTTGACGCCGGCAACGCACACGGATACGTTTGCATCGTGCCCATGAACCCGCCGCGCATCGAACTCCCGGGCGCCTGGTACCACATCGTGCAAACCGGACGCGCCCCTTTCTTCCAGACACCAGCCGACTACTCGGCCTTTCTGGTCCTCCTGCGCGGCGTGGCCGAGACCTGGAGCCTGAACATCGCGGCCTACTGCCTCGCGCCCCACTGCTACCATCTCCTCTTCCAAACCGCACTTCCCAATCTCGCCCACTGCATGCTCCAGATCAACTCCGGACTCGCCCGCCGCATGAAGCGACTCCGTGGGCTAGAGGGCCGTATACTGCGAAACCGCTACAAAGTCACGCTCCTGGACCCTGAGCATTTCCTGCTCGTCGTTGCCCGGCGTGTGCACCAGACTCCCCTCAGGCACCACCACGAGGAGGGGCTCCAGTACCCCTGGAGCAGCTACAAGGCCTACCTCGGGGGGAGTACCGGCCGCCTGCTGGCAAAACAAACTCTGTTGGAGCTTCTTCCCGGGGACTCGCGGGAACGGCGCCAGGCATTTCGACGCTTCATGGCCATGCCCGAAGACCCGGGATTCGCCTGTCGCTACCGTCGTGGCGCCTTCCCCCTGATCCTGGGGGACGACGCTTTCATCGCCCGATGCCTGAACACCGCAAGCCACATACATGCCGAATCCGCCTCAGACCCGCGTATCTGCCGGGAAGTCATCCGCCAAGCAGTCTGCGCGGCATTCGGTACCACCGAGGCAGCCCTCATGCGGGGCGGTCAGGGAATCCGCAACCAAGCCCGCGCGGCCTACATGCACCTCTTGCGCAGCCTGCGCGGCGAGACCCTCGCTGACATCGCCGCACACTGCGGTCTGGCGCGGCACAGCTCGGCGGGAAGTACCATCAGGCGTTTCGAAACCCAACTGCGCAAGAATCCAGGCCTGCGGGCAACCTTGCAACAGATTGTCTCCCGAATGTCCCGCGCTCACTCATCGACTCGCGGCCACGCGGCGTCAATATCTCCGTCTTCCGCAGCAGCTTCGGAGGATTGAGTGGCGATGCGGCGACGCTGGATGTGGATCAGCCCCTCATCCTGATACTTGCCAACAGATCGCTGATGGTTTGCTGGCAGAAGCCGGTCATGGCCGCCAGGTGCTCCAAAATTTCGGACAGCGTGCCAAGGTGGATTCCACAAGCCCTGAGGAACCACCAGGATGTCCACAAGAAGGAAGTATTCGGCGGAATTCAAGACCACGGTTGCCTTGGAGACGATCGAGGGCGAAAAAACCATGGCTTGGCCCTCGGCCAAGTAGGGCGTGTACCCCTCGATGTTCTCCAGCCGCCCCGTGGAAATGGCCTTGTTGGCCATAACCGCGTATGCTGTCTTCAAAACCGCGCGGGGAGCGGTGCCCGGGCCGAAACCCCAGGCCTGCCCCAGACGACGCGACAGCGGAGCCGGAGCGCGGCATTCCCCGGCTCCGAACCCGGACGGTGCCCGATGCAGCATGACAATACCCAGTTCAAGGACACGTTCCTCGACTGGCCAGAGGAGCGGACCGGCACAGCCACCCGGTTTGTCCGCTGGTCAGAACCCAAATCGAACATCTGTCTCGACTTCCACGGAGACCCGACAACGGCCCAACTGGTGGTCTTTTCCGACGGAAACCACCACATGGCGCTCAGGGACTGCCTGGATCTCTTCCAACTCCAGAACGGCGGACTCGGCGTGTTCTACGCCACCACCCCACCCGCCCCCATCGTGAACATGCTCAAGACGGGCGGCTTGCACCTTGGCAATCTGATCATCAGCGTCGCCCCCCACGTGTTCATCAGCCCCTTGGAGGTACTGGACGCCCTCGTGACCCAAGGCTTCATGTCCTGCCATGCGCCTTTTGTCCGCAACCAGGGCAACGTCCTGTTGGTGCAAAAGGGCAACCCCAAGCAGATATCCTCCGTGGTTGATCTTACGCGCGAGGACGTCAGGCTGTTCCTCTCCAATCCGGAAACAGAGAAGGCCAGCTTCATGGCCTACTCCCGCACTCTGAAAGCCCTGGCCGCCACGCAAGGAGCCTTGTCGGACTTCCTGGACGTGAAGATCGCCCAGGGCCGGGTTCTTTTCGGACAACGCATCCACCACCGAGAAGCGCCCCAGGCCGTGGCGACAGGAGCGGTGGACGTGGCGGTGGTCTTTTATCACTTGGCCCTGCGCTACCTGCGGATATTTCCGGAGCATTTCGACGCCGTGCCCCTTGGAGGGAGCATCGACGCACCCGCCCCCCTGCCTGGAAACGTTGTCGGCACCACGCACATGGGCCTGGTGTGTGACGGCGGCCCCTGGGGGCGGAGCCTGCTCGACTTTCTCGGTTCGATGCCGGCCATGGAGATCTACCAACGCCACGGCCTGCTGCCGGTCGTGGAACCGCAGGTTTGACGGACAGGGCATGCCGGTCTGGAGAAGGAGTTATGCCCCACCACTGACAGCCTTTTTCGTCAAGGAACGTTGTCAAATGCGTCCATCTCGTCACTCCTCGACATCTCCTCCCACTCCATCTTTCTGGACATGTACTGCATGTTGCCCTTGGCTCACCCGACGATCTTGTCGGGTTTCTTGCGTATGGCATCTACCAGGAGTTTCGCCCCACAGACCTTATTTTCCGAATAATAGCAATGAAATAAGTAT